>NZ_JBITDP010000007.1:71490-369318 GCF_044454405.1 Streptomyces sp. NPDC051555
GGCCTCCGGCGCTTCTGGCGGGCCCCAACCCCCCCCCCCCCCCCCCCCGGCCCCCCCCCGGCCCCCCCCCCGCCCCCCCCCCCCCGCGGGGCGGGGGGGGGGGGGGCCGGCCCCCCCCCCCCACCCCCCTGCGGTCCTCCGGCCCGCGTTCAGCGCGCCCCGGCCGCCGCGTACCGGCCGACCGGGCGCCCCAGGCCGTAGTTCTCGCGGAGGGTGCGTCCGGTGTACTCGGTGCGGAAGAGACCGCGCTTCTGCAGGATCGGCACCACCTGGTCGACGAAGTCGGTGAGCCCGGTGGGCAGTACGGGCGCCATGATGTTGAACCCGTCGGCCGCGCCCTGGGTGAACCACTGCTCCAGCTGGTCGGCGATCTGCTCCGGGGTTCCCGCGAAGACCCGGTGGCCGCGACCCGCGCCGAGCCGTGCGATCAGCTCCCGCAGGGTGAGGCCGTCGCGGCGGGCGAGTTCGGCGACGAGCGTGAAGCGGCTCTTGTTGCCGTTGATGTCGCGCTCTTCGGGCAGTTCGGGCAGCGGGCCGTCCAGCGGGTGCCCGGTGAGGTCGGTGCCCAGCATGCCGGAGAGCTGGGCCAGGCCGTACTCCGGCACCTGGAGGTCCGTGAGCTGCTGTTCGAGGGCCTTGGCCTCGGCCTCGGTGGACCCGATGACCGGTGCGATGCCGGGCAGGACGAGCAGGTCGCCCTCGGTCCGGCCGTAGCGGGCGAGGCGGGACTTGAGGTCCTTGTAGAAGGTCTGGCCGTCGGCGAGGGTCTGCTGCGCGGTGAAGACGGCCTCGGCGTACTGCGCGGCGAACTCCTTGCCGTCCTCGGAGGACCCGGCCTGGACCAGGAGCGGGTGGCCCTGGGGCGAGCGGGGCACGTTGAGGGCGCCCGCGACGCCGAAGTACGTGCCGCGGTGGTCGGCCGGGTGGAGCTTGTCGGTGTCGGCGTAGATCCCCCGCTCCTTGTCCAGGACGATCGCGTCGTCGTCCCAGCTGTCCCAGAGCTTGGTGGCCACGTCGAGGAACTCGCGGGCCCGGTCGTAGCGCAGGCCGTGCTCCAGGTGCTCCTCCTGGTTGAAGTTGCGGGCCTCGTCGACGGTGCCGGAGGTGACGATGTTCCATCCGGCGCGGCCGTTGCTGATGTGGTCGAGGGAGGCGAACTTGCGGGCCGTGTGGAACGGCTCGTTGAAGGTCGTGGACACGGTCGCGATCAGGCCGATGTGCTCGGTGACGGCCGCGATCGCGGAGAGCAGGGTCAACGGCTCGAAGCCGCCGAGGGCGTTGTAGCGGGCCTTGCCCCACAGGGCGAGGCCGTCGGCGAAGAAGATGGAGTCGAGCAGCCCGCGCTCGGCGGTCCTCGCCAGCTCCTGGAAGTAGCGCAGGTCCGTGATCCGCTCGGGGCTGCTGTCGGGGTGGCGCCAGGCGGCGTCGTGGTGGCCGGCGTTCATCAGGAAGGCGTTGAGGTGGAGGGTGCGGCGGGAGTCGGTGCTCATGACGGGGTCCTCAAAGGAAGGCGGGGCGGGCGGAGTGGGCGGGCGGTCAGCCCGCGGCCGGGACGCGCCACAGGCTCAGACGGCGTTCGATCGAGACGAGGATCTGGTTGAAGCCCACGCCGATCGCGGAGATGGTGATGATCCCGGCGTACATCTGCGGGATGGCGAAGTTGAACTGCGAGGCGTTGATCAGGTAGCCGAGGCCCGCCTTCGCGCCGATCATCTCGGCGGCGACGAGGACGAGGATGGAGACCGCCCCGGCCAGCCGGATGCCGGTGAAGATGGTCGGCACGGAGGACGGCAGGATCACCTTCTGGAACAGCCGGAGGGTGGACAGGTCCATCGAGCGGGCGAGCTTGACGAGCGTGGGGTCGGCGCCGCGGACGGCGCTGATGGTGTTCAGCAGGACCGGCCAGACGCAGGCGTAGACGACCATCGAGATCTTCGAGGTCTCGCCGATGCCGAGCAGCAGCACGAAGACGGGGAGCAGCGCGAGGGCGGCGGTGTTGCGGAACACCTCCAGCAGCGGCCCGAGCAGCTCGGCGACCGGCCGGTACCAGCCGATCAGCAGGCCGAGCGGGACGGCGACCACGACGGCGATCCCGAAGCCGCCGAAGGAGCGGACCAGGCTGGCCCAGGTGTGTTCGCCGAGCTGTCCGTCGGCGAGCAGCTCCCACCAGGCGACGGCGACCTCGCTGAACGGGGGCAGGAAGGTCCGGTCCACCAGGCCGAGGCGGGGTGCGGTCTCCCAGACGAGGAGCAGTGCGACGAGGGCGGCCGAGCGGAGGGCGGCGCCGCGGATCCAGCGCCCGGCCCGGCCGCCGAGCGCGGCCGGTCGGACGGCCCGGGGGCGCTTCGCCGCCGGGAGCGGACCGGCGGGGACGGGCGCGGCGGGGACGGGCGCGGCGGGCGCGGGAGCGGGAGCGGCGACGGAGGGCGCGGCGGCCGAGGGGGCGGAGTCCGCCTCGGGGAGGGCTTCGGTCGGGGTGGCCGGGAGGTCTTCGGTCAGCTCGACCGGGGTGTGGGTCTCGGTGCTCATGCGGTGGCCTGCTCCTTCTCCAGTTGCTGGGCACGGGCCACCTCGTCGTGGAGCAGGGTCCAGATCTCGTGGCGGTAGCGGGCGAATTCGGGGCTGGAGCGCAGGTCCTCGCCCAGGAGGCCGTTCGCACGGCCCCCGAAGGAGACCGGGACGATCTCCTTGACCCGGCCGGGGCGGGAGGTGATCACCGCGACGCGCTGGCCGAGGTACACCGCCTCCTCGATGCTGTGCGTGATGAAGACGACCGTCTTGCCGGTGGCCTGCCAGATCCGCCGGAGTTCGTCCTGGAGGGACTCGCGGGTCTGGGCGTCGAGCGCCGCGAAGGGCTCGTCCATCAGCAGCACGTCGGGGTCGTAGGCCAGCGAGCGGGCGATCGCGACGCGCTGGCGCATGCCGCCGGACAGCTCGTGCGGGTGCCGGTCGCCGAAGCCGGTGAGGCCGACCAGGTCGAGGAACTCCCTTGCCTTCGCCGTGCGTTGGCGGCGCGGTACGCCGGTGGCCTCCAGGCCGAACTCGATGTTGCCCAGCGCGGTGCGCCACGGCAGCAGGGCGTACTGCTGGAAGACGATGCCGCGGTCCAGTCCGGGGCCGGTGACGGGCTCGCCGTCGAGCAGGATCCGGCCGCCGCTCGGCCGGGTCAGGCCGCCGAGCAGATCGAGGAGGGTGGACTTGCCGCAGCCGCTGGGGCCCACGACGACCAGGAACTCCCCCGCTCCGATGGAGAGGTCGATGCCGTCCAGTGCGGTGAAGTCGCCGCGGGACGCGGACGGGAAGGTCTTGGTGACCGATTCGAAGACGATCTTCGCCATGTCGCTCAGGCCCCCTTCCGGTAGTCGTTGAACTCGTTGGTGTACAGGTCGGCGGCCTTGAGCTGGCCCTTCTTGATGTCTCCGCGCTCTCCCAGCCAGTCGAGCCAGAGCTGGAACTCCTTGTCCCCGATCCGGCCGCCGGTCTCGGCCACGCCGTACGAGTGCCAGTACTGGAGGGTGGAGGTGTCCTCGTTGCGGCCGCGCTTCTTGACGATGGCCGTCATCCGGGCGATGACCTCCTCGCGCGGGGTGGTCCGGGACCACTCGATGGCCTTGGCGACGCCGGTGACGAAGGTGCGGACGGTGTCCGGGTTCTCCTTGATGAAGCGCTGCGTCATCACGTAGGTGCCGGCGCTGAAGGCGCCGAGCAGTTCGAAGTCGGTGAACAGGGGCCGGATGCCGCCCGTCGCGAGCGCCTTGTCGCGCAGGACGCCGCTGAGCACGGCGACGTCGATCTGCTTCTGGCGCAGCGACTGTTCGGTGTTGACGGGGGGCACGACCAGGGCCTCGACCTTGGCCGCGTCCGTCTTGGAGAGGCCGTTGCGGCTGAGGTAGATGTCCAGGAGGGCCTGGTAGTGCGCGCCCAGGGTGTTCATGCCGACCTTCTTGCCGATCAGGTCGCGGGCGGAGCGGATCGGGCTGTCCTCCAGCACGTAGTAGCCGCCGTAGGAGTACTGGTCGGATCCGTAGTAGGAGACGACGGCCTTGATCGGGGCCTTGCCCGCCGCGAGTTTGACGACGGCGCCGTTGAAGGCTCCGCCGAAGTGGGTCTGGCCGGTGGCCGCCGACTGGATGTCCTGGGGGCCGCTGATCGTGTTGCCGACCCAGTCGAGGGTCACATCGCCGAGGTAGCCGAGGTCCACGGCGAGTTCGGGCAACGTGACCGACCCGACCGCGCCCTGGTACTTCAGCTTCTTGACCTGCGCGCCCCCGCCCCCGCCGCCGGAGGCCGTGGCCGTGCCGCAGCTCACCGCTGCCGCCGAGATGCCGAGCAGGGCGAGGAACTGGCGCCGGGAGGTGGTGGTCCGGGTGGGTGTCGCGGGCATGGCTGGTCCTTCTCGGGGCGGTGGGGCGGGGCGGTGGGGCGAGTGGTTACGGGGCGACGGTCAGGGTGGGGCGCGGGTGCGGGGCGGTGCGCAGGCGCAGGGCCTCGGCGAACTCGTCGACGGCCTGGAAGAGGTCGAGTTCGGCCTCGGGGCGCAGCCGGTCGGGCCCGTCACCGCGCTCGACGGAGGAGTCCAGGACGAAGCGGCCGGTGGTGACGTGCCGGGCGCCGAGCGCGGTGAGCACCGGGCGCAGGGCGTAGTCGAGGGTCAGGACGTGGGCGAGGCTGCCGCCCGTGGCGAGCGGCAGGACGGTCTTCCCGGCCAGGCCGTCCTGCGGGAGCAGGTCGAGGAAAGCCTTGAGCAGGCCGGTGTACGAGGCCTTGTAGACCGGGGTCGCGATGACCAGGCCGTCCGCCTCGGCGACGGCGGCCAGCGCCCGGCGCAGTTCGGGCTGGCCGCTGCGGGCGGCGAGCAGGTCGGCGGCGGGGAGTTCGCGGACGGCCAGGTGCGAGGTCGCGAATCCGGAGTGGGACAGGCGGCGCAGGACGTGGTCGGCGACGACGGCGGTGCGCGAGTGCAGGGAGGGACTGCCGGTGAGGGCGAGGATGCTGGCCACGGGGGCTCCTTGGGCGGCGTGCGTGCGGGGCGGGGTCAGACGGCGGCCGGGGCGGCGGGGGCCTCGGTCACGGAGGCGCCCGAGGGGATTCCGAAGGACGGGTCGGGGACGCTCTCCGGGCTGATCAGGCGGGAGGAGCGGCCGTCGGGGCCGACCGGCACGTCGCCGTCGACGGTGACCCGGCGCAGGGTGCGCTCGTGGTCGTCGGAGTCGTCGACCCCGTAGTGCTGGGTGGCGCGGTTGTCCCAGATGGCGACGTCGCCGGCGCTCCACTGCCAACGCACGGTGTTCTCGGGGCGCTCGACGTGCGCCTGGAACAGGTCGAGGAGGGCGCGGGAGTCGCGGCCGGTGAGGCCCTCGATGCGCTGGACGAAGTTGCCGAGGAGCAGGGTGCGTTCGTCGGTCTCGGGGTGGACGCGAACCACCGGGTGCTCGGTGAGGAAGGTGGTGGAGGTGAACACCTCGCGGTACTGGGCGAGGGCTTCGGGGAGGGCGTCGGGGCGCAGCGCGGCGTAGTCGTACTCGTTGGAGTGCACGGCGCGCAGACCGTCGGCGAGGGCCCGCAGCGGTGCGGGGAGGTTGCCGTAGGCGGTGGCGGTGTTGGCCCACAGGGTGTCGCCGCCGTAGGGCGGGATGGTGACGGCCCGCAGGATGGAGAAGGCGGGGTAGGCCGGCACGAAGGTGACGTCGGTGTGCCACTGGTTGGCACGGGCCCCGTGGTGGGAGTCGATGCCGAGGGCGTAACGCCCGTCCGCGGAGGGGACGGTGGGGTGCGCGACGGGGGTGCCGAGGAGCTGGGCGAAGGCCTCGTGGCCGGCCTCGTCGAGGTGGTCCTGGCCGCGGAAGAAGACGACCTTGTGGGTGAGGAGCGCGGCGCGGATCTGAGCGACGGTCTCGGGGCCAAGATCGCCGCCGAGGCGGACGGAGCCGAGCTCGGCTCCGATCCGGCCGCCGACCTTCTTGACGGTGACGGTGGGGGCGGGGTGGGTGGCGGTGCTCATGAGAGCCTCCTGAGGATTCTTTCCGCAGCGGAAGAAATGTGGATGGGCGGGCGGACTCAGCGACGTCGCGGGGCGTGGTGGGACGCGGTGGGACGCGGTGCGGTGGGGTGCGCGGCGGTACGGACGGCGGCTACGGGCCGCGCGCCGCTCGGAGGGGGTCGGCCTGGGCCGGTGGCTCCGGGTGGCGGGGCCGGGGGCCCGGCTCCCCCGGGTGTGGCTCGGGGAAGGGGCACGACCAAAGCGCTGGGCGCGGGGCGCGGGTGGCGGGGCGCGGGTGGGGGCGGTCAGGCCCGGGAAGGGGCCGGACAGCGGCCCGGACATCCGCCCGGAGCGGTACACGCACCGGGGGTGTGGAGCCGCGAGACGTTTCGCTCGGTCGCGGACATGGCTCGGAGACTGTCAGCGGGTCCGCCGCCGGTCAACCCCCTGGGGGAGGGGTGCGAACCAGCCACCGGGTCCGGTGGGGGGTGACCGTGTCGCCCCGGCTGACCTGGGGTTATTGCGGCTGCGCGTCGGGCGGGGGATGGCTGGTGGCGCATGATCGACCCTGGTGGATTTCATGGCGCCGCAACGTGGCCGCCATGCGTTCGCACGACACGGGGGTGGGGTGCGACGCCGGGTGCGGGTCCGCATGCCCTCCGGGGGCGCCTCAAACGCCGGCGGGGCTGGAATCGGGGCGGGCCCCTCGGACGACTGGAGGCTGGGGATGGGAGGGCCGGCGTCTCGCGCGACTGGAGGCTGGGGATGTGGGGGCGGGCGCTTTGGGCGACTGCGGGGCCGGGATGGCGGCGGGGCTGGTATGTGGGGGGGTCCGGCATGATCTGGGGGAGGTCGTCGTCGTTCTAGGAGATCGCTTGAGGTTCGGGGCCAGTGAGCGGGACGGGGCTGCCGCGCCCCGCAGCGCCGGGGACGGGCGGGCGGTGGCCAATGCCGCCACGGTGTTGCGGACCGTGCTCGACCACGGGCCCGTCGCCCGTAGCGCGATCTCCGGGCTGTGCGGGCTGAGTCCGGCGGCCGTGTCCCGGCAGACCACCCTGCTGGTCCGGCGCGGCCTGCTGCGCGAGGTGCCCGCTCCCCCGGCCGGGCCCGCGACGGCGGCGGGGCGGCCCCGGATCCCGCTGGACCTGCACACCGGGGCCGTCGGCGGCCCGCTGGCCGGGGCCCTGCACATCGGGGTACGGGCCTGCGTCCTCGGGCTGGTCGACCTGCGCGGGCAGGTGCTGGCCCGCCGGGCCCTGCCCCACGAGGAGGGTCTCGGTGCGGACCGGCTGCTCGGCCTGGTCGCGGCCGAACTGGACCGGTTCCTGGCCGAGTTCGGCGGCGGGCGCCCGCTGCTCGGGGTCGGCGCGGCGCTGGGCGGGTGGGTCCGCCCGGACACCGGGACCGTGGTCCGGCACGCGGCGTTGGGCTGGCGCGACGTACCGCTGGCCGAGGTGCTGGCCCGGGCACTGGGGGTGGCGGTCCGGGTGGACAACCACGCGCGCGCGGTCGGGCACGCGGAGATCCTCTTCGGGCACCCGCAGGCCCGGCGCAGCCTGGTCCACCTCTTCATCGGCAATGTCGTGGACGCCGCCTTCGGCATCGAGGGCGCCGTCCACCAGGGGCCCGGGGCCGCGGCCGGTGACGTGGCGCACCTGCCGGTGCCCGGTTCGACCGTGCCGTGCGCCTGCGGACGTACCGGCTGCCTCCAGGCCACCGCGTCCGACACGGCGCTCGGCGCCGAGGCGGTGCGCCGGGGGATCGTGCCGGAGCCCTCCGTCGGGCTGGTCGTCGACGCGGCGGCCACCGGGGACCCGCGCGCGGACGCGCTACTGCGCGAGCGGGCCCGAGCCGTCGGGCGGGCGGCGGCGCTGCTCCTGGACGTGTTCAACCCGGCCGTGATGGTGGTCTCCGAGCTGTCGAGCGTCCTGCACGAAGGCTATTTGGATGAAATCCGCGCGGCGGCGGCCGAGCTGTCCCCGGGGTCGGCGGGCCCCGGGCGGATCGTCGCCCCGCACGCCGGGCCCGCCGTGCTCCCCCAGGCCGCGGCGACCGTGTTGCTGGGTCCGTTGTTCCGGGATCCCGCGGGTCCGGCCTGAAGCGCCACGCACCGAGAGTGACAGATCACATAGAGGGAAGGTGGCTTCGCTTTGGCCCCGCCCCTAGCATTCGAGCCATGACGGTCCTGCCTGATGACGGGCTTTCCCTGGCCGCCGAGTTCCCTGACGCGACGCATGAGCAGTGGCAGCGCCTGGTAGAGGGCGTGCTGCGCAAGTCGGGCAAGGAAGCATCCGGCGAGGCAGCTGAGAACGCGTTGTCCACCACGCTCGAGGACGGGCTCAGTACGCGCCCGCTCTACACCGCACCTGCTTCCGGGGGCTCCGCAGACGCCGGGGCCATCGGCCTGCCCGGTTTCGCGCCCTTCCTGCGCGGGGGCCGGGCCGAGGGCACGGCCGCCGCGGGCTGGGACGTGCGCCAACGGCTCGCGCACACCGACCCGGCGCTCCTGAACGAGGCCGTCCTCGCCGACCTGGAGAACGGGGTCACCTCGCTGTGGCTGACCGTCGGCCGGGACGGCGTTCCGGTCGCGGGGCTGGACCGCGCGCTGACCGGGGTCTACCTGGACCTCGCACCGGTCGCCCTGGACGCCGGAGCGGAATTCCTCGGGGCGGCGCGGGAATTGCTGCGCCTGTACGCCGAGCGCGAGGTGGCCCCCGAGGCCGCGCGCGGCAACCTCGGCGCCGACCCGCTGGGCCACGAGGCCCGTACGGGCGAGGCGCTGGAGCTCGCCGGGGCCGTGGAGCTGGCCCGGGAGACGGCGGCCGGGTGGCCCGGCCTGCGCGCCCTGGTCGTGGACGCGCTCCCCTACCACGAGGCGGGCGGCTCGGCGGGGCAGGAGCTCGGGCTGTCCCTGGCCACCGGCGTGGCCTACCTGCGCGCCCTCACCGACGCGGGCCTGGACACCGCGGCGGCCCTCGGGCAGCTGGAGTTCCGGTACGCCGCCAGCGCCGACCAGTTCCTCACCATCGCCAAGCTGCGGGCCGCGCGCCGCCTGTGGGCCCGGATCGCCGAGGCGTGCGGGGCCCCGCAGGCGGGCGCCCAGCGCCAGCACGCGGTGACCTCGCCGGTCATGATGACCCGGCGCGACCCGTGGGTGAACATGCTGCGCACCACCGTGGCCTGCATGGCCGCGGGCGTGGGCGGGGCGGACTCGGTCACCGTGCTCCCCTTCGACCACGACCTCGGGCTGCCGGACGCCTTCGCGCGCCGGATCGCCCGCAACACCTCCACCATCTTGATGGAGGAGTCGCACCTGGCCCGGGTGATCGACCCGGCGGGCGGTTCCTGGTACGTCGAGCAGCTCACCGACGAACTCGCGCACGCCGCGTGGGAGTTCTTCCAGAGCGTGGAGAAGTCGGGCGGTCTGCCCGCCGCGCTGCGCTCCGGTCTGGTCGCCGAACGACTGGCCGCCACCTGGGCCGAGCGGTCCAAGAAGCTCGCCAAGCGCCGCGAACCGATCACCGGTGTCAGCGAGTTCCCGCTGCTGTCCGAGAAGCCGGTGGTGCGCGAGAGCGCCCCCGCCGCGCCCTCGGGCGGACTGCCGCGGGTCCGCCGCGACGAGGCCTACGAGGCGCTGCGCGCCCGGTCCGACGCGCACCTCGCGGCGACGGGCTCCCGGCCGCGGATCTTCCTCGCGGCGCTGGGTCCGGCCGCGGCGCACACCGGTCGGGCCACCTTCGCCTCCAACCTGTTCCAGGCGGGTGGCGTCGAGGCGGTGCACGACCCGGTGTCCGTGGACGCGGACACCGCGGCCGCCGCCTACGCGGCGAGCGGCGCCGACGGCATGGCCGTGCTGTGCTCCAGCGACGCGCTGTACGAGGAGCGGGCCGGGGCGGTGGCGGCCGCACTGCGCGCCGCGGGCGCCACGACCGTCTTCCTCGCGGGCCGACCGGGTACCCGCGCGGACGATGTGGACGAGTACGTCTTCGCCGGCTGCGACGCGGTCGCCGTGCTGTCCTCCGTACTCGACCGGATGGGAGTGACCACGTGAGCATCCCCGATTTCTCCGAGCTGGCGCTCGGCGGGACCGCTCCCGCCGGGTCCGAGGAGCAGTGGCGGGCGGCGGTGAAGGAGTCCACCGGCTCCGCCACCGAGGACCTGCTGTGGGAGACGCCCGAGGGCATCGGCGTCAAGCAGCTGTACACCGGGCGGGACGTGGAGGGCCTGGACTTCCTGGGGACCTACCCGGGCGTGGCCCCGTACCTGCGCGGCCCGTACCCGACGATGTACGTCAACCAGCCCTGGACGATCCGGCAGTACGCGGGCTTCTCGACGGCCGAGGAGTCCAACGCCTTCTACCGGCGCAACCTGGCGTCCGGTCAGAAGGGCCTGTCGGTCGCCTTCGACCTGCCGACGCACCGCGGCTACGACAGCGACCACCCCCGGGTGACGGGCGACGTCGGCATGGCGGGCGTGGCGATCGACTCGATCTACGACATGCGCCAGCTGTTCGACGGGATCCCGCTGGACAAGATGTCGGTGTCGATGACGATGAACGGCGCGGTGCTGCCCGTGCTGGCGCTGTACATCGTGGCGGCCGAGGAGCAGGGGGTGTCCCCCGACAAGCTCGCGGGAACCATCCAGAACGACATCCTCAAAGAGTTCATGGTCCGCAACACCTACATCTATCCGCCGAAGCCGTCGATGCGGATCATCTCCGACATCTTCTCCTTCACCTCGCAGAAGATGCCGCGGTACAACTCGATCTCGATCTCCGGCTACCACATCCAGGAGGCGGGGGCGACCGCCGACCTGGAGCTGGCCTACACCCTGGCCGACGGGGTGGAGTACCTGCGGGCCGGGCTGGGCGCCGGGATGGACGTCGACGCCTTCGCGCCGCGCCTGTCCTTCTTCTGGGCGATCGGCATGAACTTCTTCATGGAGGTCGCCAAGCTGCGGGCCGCCCGCCTGCTGTGGGCGCGCCTGGTCAAGCAGTTCGACCCGAAGAACCCCAAGTCCCTGTCGCTGCGCACGCATTCGCAGACCTCCGGCTGGTCGCTGACGGCCCAGGACGTCTTCAACAACGTGACGCGCACGTGCATCGAGGCGATGGCGGCGACCCAGGGGCACACCCAGTCGCTGCACACCAACGCCCTCGACGAGGCGCTCGCGCTGCCGACGGACTTCTCGGCGCGGATCGCGCGCAACACCCAGCTGCTGCTCCAGCAGGAGTCGGGGACCTGCCGGGTGATCGACCCGTGGGGCGGCAGCGCGTACGTCGAGAAGCTGACCTACGACCTGGCCCGCCGGGCGTGGCAGCACATCGAGGAGGTCGAGGCGGCCGGCGGCATGGCGCAGGCCATCGACGCGGGCATCCCGAAGCTGCGCGTGGAGGAGGCCGCGGCCCGCACGCAGGCGCGGATCGACTCGGGCCGCCAGCCGGTGATCGGGGTGAACAAGTACCGGGTGGAGAGCGACGAGCTGATCGACGTGCTCAAGGTGGACAACTCCTCGGTGCGCACCCAGCAGATCGCCAAGCTGCGGCGGCTGCGCGAGGAGCGCGACGAGGCGGTGACGCAGGACTGTCTGCGGGCGCTGACGAACGCCGCCGAGCGCGGTGCGGGAGCGGGACTGGAGGGCAACCTCCTCAAGCTGGCGGTGGACGCGGCGCGCGCGAAGGCGACCGTCGGCGAGATCTCGGACGCGCTGGAGAAGGTGTACGGGCGGCACGCGAGCCAGATCCGTACGATCTCCGGTGTGTACCGCAACGAAGCAGGCGAGTCCCCGTCGGTCGCGCGCACCCGTGCGCTGGTGGACCGGTTCGAGGAGGCGGAGGGCCGTCGGCCGCGCATCCTGGTGGCCAAGATGGGCCAGGACGGGCACGACCGCGGCCAGAAGGTGATCGCGACCGCCTTCGCCGACCTGGGCTTCGACGTGGACGTCGGCCCGCTCTTCCAGACGCCGGAGGAGGTCGCCCGCCAGGCGGTCGAGGCGGACGTCCACGTGGTGGGCGTGTCCTCGCTGGCGGCCGGCCACCTCACCCTCGTACCGGCGCTGCGCGAGCAGCTGGCGCACGAGGGGCGCGAGGACATCATGATCGTGGTCGGCGGGGTGATCCCGCCCGCGGACGTGCCGACGCTGCTGGAGATGGGCGCCACCGCGGTGTTCCCGCCCGGCACGGTCATCCCGGACGCGGCGCACGACCTGGTGACGCGACTGGCCGCCGACCTCGGCCACGAGCTGTAGGCGGGGCGGCGACCCGATGCCCCCGAAGATCGACATCGAGGCCTACGCCAAGGGCGTGCTCGACGGGAAGCGCGCGCACATCGCGCGCGCCATCACCCTCGTCGAGTCCACCCGGGCCGATCACCGCGTGCTGGCGCAGCGGCTCCTGACGGAGCTGCTGCCGCACACGGGCGCCGCGCGCCGGATCGGGATCAGTGGTGTGCCGGGCGTGGGCAAGTCGACGTTCATCGATGCCTTCGGCACGATGCTGACCGGGCTCGGGCACCGGGTGGCGGTGCTGGCCGTGGACCCGTCCTCCACCCGGACGGGCGGGTCGATCCTGGGCGACAAGACCCGGATGGAGCGCCTGGCGGTGGATCCGGCGGCCTTCGTCCGGCCGTCCCCCTCGGCGGGCACCCTGGGCGGGGTCGCGAAGGCGACCCGCGAGTCGATGATCGTCATGGAGGCCGCGGGCTACGACGTGGTGCTCGTGGAGACGGTCGGCGTCGGCCAGTCCGAGACCACGGTGGCCGGGATGGTCGACTCGTTCCTGCTGCTGTCCCTGGCGCGTACGGGCGACCAGCTCCAGGGCATCAAGAAGGGCGTCCTGGAGCTCGCGGACGTGCTCGCCGTGAACAAGGCGGACGGTCCGCACGAGCGGGAGGCGCGGGCGGCCGCGCGCGAACTCTCCGGTGCGCTGCGGCTGATGCACCCGGTGGACGCGGCCTGGACCCCGCCGGTCCTGACGTGCAGCGCGCGCGAGTCGGTGGGGCTGGACGAGGTCTGGGAGCGGCTCGAAGCGCACCGCAGGGTGCTGGAGGCGGACGGCCGGTTGGCGGCCAAGCGGGCGGCGCAGCAGGTGGAGTGGACCTGGTCGATGGTCCGCGACGAGCTGCTCGGGCGGCTGCGGGCGGACCCGGCGGTACGGGAGTTGGCCCCGGGCCTGGAAGCGGGGGTACGGGCGGGCACGGTGACCGCGACCTCGGCCGCGGACCAGTTGCTGGCGGCCTTCGGGCGGGGCGGCGGGCCCGCCGGAGCGTGAGGTGGATCCGCCGGATCCGGGTCGGTCGCACGACGACCCGGATCCGGGGTGCTCACGCGTCGACGAGGACCGGGCTCTCGGTGACGAGCGAGCGGTGCAGGATCCGCACCCGCTCGGCCGGGTCCTGGCTGGCCAGCAGCGCGGAGAGGACCGCGATCCGGGCTTGACCGGCGCGCAGCGTGCCGCTCTTCACGGCTCCGGCGGCGACCAGGTCGACGGCGCCGCCGTGGGTGTAGATCTCGGTGACCGGTCCGGCCGCGACCCGGGTGGTCAGGGCCACCAGCACGCCGCGGGCGGTGGCCGCGCGGACCGCTTCCACGATCTCGGGGGTGGCGTTGCCCGCACCGGTGGCGACGAGGACCACGCCCTGCGCGCCGGCTGCGAGGGCGGCCTCGAAGAGCGCCGGGTCGGCGTCGGCGTGGTGCATGACCATGTCCACGCGGGGCGGCAGTTCCGGCATCGCGGGCAGGGCGAGCGCCTGCGGGCGCACCGCGTGGCGCAGCACGGTGACCTTGCCGAAGCCGACCTTGCCGAGCTGCTCGCCCGAGGGGTCGGCGAAGGCGTCCGCGATCAGCGTCTGGGTCTTGACGGTTCCGCGGGCGGCGTGGACCCGGCCGGCGAAGGCGATCAGTACGCCGAGCCCGCGGGTGGTGGCGGCGGTGAGCAGGGCGTCGTAGAGGTTGCCGGGGCCGTCGCCGTCCGTGGCGCCCATGGGCAGCTGCGAGCCGGTGAAGACGACCGTGCGCGGGTCGTGGTGGTGCAGGTCGACCAGGAAGGCGGACTCTTCGAGGGTGTCCGTGCCGTGGGTGACGACGATGCCCTGGACGTCGGGGTCGGCGAGCACCTCGTGCACGGTGCGCAGGAGGGTCAGCTGGTGGGCGGTGGTGAGCCGGGGGCTGTTCACGCTGAACAGGTCGACGATCTCGACCGTGATCCCCTCGGGCAGCGGCGCCGTGGCCATGACCTCGCGCCCGTCGGCGTCGGCCGCGAATCCCGAACCCTGCCACCGGCTCGCTATCGTCCCGCCGGTGCTGATGACGACGATCCGTCCCACGGCTGCCCGCCTTTCCCCGCATAGCCCCCGTACATGTATTCGTATCCAGCAATCATAGGAACATCTACGCGCAATGTGATTGCGATTTCAGCCCTGGATTTAACACGCGATGGGTGATGATTGCTCCATGGACGCCATCGACCGTGAAATATTGCGCGAGCTACAGAAGGACGGACGGCTCACCAACCAGGAGCTGGCCCAGCGGGTGGGCCTCACCCCCTCCCCCTGCATGCGCCGGGTCCGCCAGCTGGAACAGGACGGGGTGATCCAGGGCTACCGGGCGGTGATCGATCCGGACGCCGTCGGGCGCGGCTTCGAGGTGCTGGTCTCGGTCGAGGTGCGCCGCGACCGCGAGTCCGTCGAGGCCTTCGAGGCGGCCCTCCAGGACATTCCGGACGTGATCGAGGCCTACCGGCTCTTCGGCAGCCCCGGCTGCCTGCTGCGGATCGCGGTCGCGGACCTGCGGGCGTACGAACGGCTGTGGATCGAGCAGCTGACCGCGCTGACCGGGATCACCGAGGTCAACTCGCAGATCATCATGAAACGGATCAAGGAGCCGACGGGGTTGCCGGTGTGAGCTGACGGATCACCACGGCGGCGCCCCCGCCCCGGCGCGCGGCGCACTAGGGTGGCCCGGTGGTGTTGTCCGGGCACAGGTGCCCGAAGTCCATTGGGGGTTGGTGTGGTTTCTGGTCGTGTGATCCGGTTCGACGGTACCCGGGGTTACGGGTTCATCGCTCCGGAAGATGGTGGGGAGGACGTCTTCCTCCACGTGAACGACATGCTGATCCCGGAGTCCTACGTGCGCTCCGGGACCGCGCTCGAATTCGAGGTGGAGGACGGGGACCGCGGCCTGAAGGCCTCCTCGGTCCGGCTCGCCACGAACCCGGACGGCACTCCCGTGACGCCGCCTGCGGCTGCCGCGACCTCTGCGCCCTCCACGGGAACCTCCACCGGGCGGGCCGCGACCGGCGACGACGCCCTGTGCGACGCGCTGAGCCGCAGCCAGTACCTGCGCGAAGTGACCGAGGTGCTCCTGGAGTCGGTGCCCACCCTGACCGGCGCCCAGATCGTCCAGGTCCGCAACCGCTTCCTCCAGGTGGCCCAGGGCCACGGGTGGATCGAGGGCTAGGCCGTCCCGTGCGCCGTCCCCGCACCGGGCCCCGGTGCGGGGACGGCGCTCCGCCGGCTCAGGAGGTGCGCGCGTCGGGGACCGGCGCGTGGGCCGGGTCGAGCAGGCGGGTCAGGTGCTGCGCCTGCGCGTCCCACGACCAGGACTCCCGCGCCCACTCGCGGCCCGCGGCGCCCATCTGCGCGGCCCGTCCCGCGTCCAGCAGCAGCCGGGTCAGCACGGCGGCCACGACCGCCGGGTCGGTGCCGTCCACGACGCGCCCGGTGGTGCCGTCGAGCACCGTGTCGGGGGCCCCGCCGGAGTCGCCGACGACCACCGGCAGGCCGCTGGCCGCGGCCTCCAGGAAGACGATGCCGAGGCCTTCCGCCTCCAGCCCGCCCTTGCGGGTCCGGCACGGCATCGCGAAGACGTCGGCCGCCGCGTAGTACCGCGGGGTCTCCCGGTGGGTCTTGCCGCCCACGAAGCGGACCGCGTCCTCGCCGCCGTGCCGCAGCGCCAGCTTGCGCAGCCGGGCCTCGTGCGGCCCCTGGCCGACCACCAACAGCACCGCGTCGGGCACCTGTCGACGGATCAGCGGCATCGCCTCGATCAGCTTGTCCTGCCCCTTGCGCGGCACCAGACGGGCCACGCACAGGATGATCCGCTTGCCCTCCAGCCCCAGTTCGGCGCGCAGCGCGGCGCCCGCGTCCGGGTCGGGGCGGTAGGCGTCCGCGTCGACGGCCGGCACCAGGCGGCTCAGCTCGGCCGTCGGACCGAGCGCCGGGGCTATCCGGGACCGCGTGTACTCGCCGAGGTAGGTGACCACGTCCACGCCGTCACCGATGCGGCGCATCATCCGCCGGGCACCGGGCAGCCGGGCCCACCAGATCTCGTGGCCGTGGGTGGTGGCGACGATGCGCCGCACGCCGTTCGCGCGCAGGGCCGGGGCCATCATGGCGAGCGGCGCGGCCGCACCGAACCAGACCCGGTCGCAGCCGTGGGCCCGGGCTATCTCGACGGCCTTCTTCGTGACCCGACCGGTCGGCAGCAACATGCCGCTGGTGTCCCGGACGACGGGGAAGGGGAGCGTGGCGTCGTAGGCCGCTCCCCCCTCTTCGTGCGAGGTGTAGACGACGACGTCACCGCCCGGGACCCGGGTGGTCATGGCGTGGACGAAGGTCTCGATGCCCCCCTGGCGCGGCGGGAAGTCGTTGGTGATGACAAGAGTGGAGCCCATGACAGTCCAGGATCCTTCAACGGAAGGCGATCGGACGCACTGTGACCGGCATATTGCCGAACTCGTCCGTGACCTCGGTCACCCGCGCCCACGCTCCGTCGCCCCACCGGTGCGCCGCGTAGCGGGGGACGGTACGCGGCGGAGCCGGTGGTGCGGGAGCCCTGGCGGCGCGGGGGTGTTCGCCGCCAGGGCCGTCTTCGGCGGCGGTGTCCGGCCCGCGCGTCAGCGCAGGGTGAAGAACACCATCGGGTTGTGGCCGCTGGTGCGGACCGGGACGTCGAGGCCCAGGCGCTGCTTCGTCGCGCCGAGGTGCTCGATGACCTCGGGAGCCTTCGCGGCCGACGGCGTGAAGTAGGGGATGGACCGCTCCGCGAGCCACTTCACGAGCACCGACCCCTCGCTGAGCGGCTTCGTGCGCCGCCCGTGGAAGACGTCGTGGACGCTGGTCGGGGTCCCCGCGCGCATCTTCGGGAACAGGTTCTCGACGTACCAACGGGCGAACCGGGCACCGTGGTCGGCGTCGATGAAGAGGTAGTCGGTCCCGGCGGGAATCCCGTCGAGCCGGTCCCTGACGTCGCCCTTGGTGAAGGTCCAGCGGTCCGCCGAGAGCTCCGCCGGCACGTTGCTCAGCACCCGGTCGACGATGTCGAAGGAGTGCAGGTGGCCCGTGCCGTTGTCCCGCAGGGCGCTGAGGATCCACATCGTGGACCAGCCGTGGAACGTGCCGATCTCCACCACCGTCCCGGGGCGGTGCTCGCGCAGCAGTAGATAGGTGATCTCCGCCTCGTAGTCGTCGAGCTGCGCCTTCATCGACGTGCCGCGCCACGTCAGGAACTCCCGCTGCTCGTCCCTGACCAGGCGCAGGTCCTTCGCGTACTTTTCGTAGAGCGCCGCCACGGATTCCACGGTCAGATCGTGCAGGGGACTACCGGAACGCCGCGGGGAGGCCCCGCGGACACAGCGCTCTGCGGAACTCCCGACACCCTGGGAAACGGTCACGAGATTTCTCCTTACAGCTGGTGGGGTTCAACGGACGTGCACGGCGTGCTCGCGGGGTCGCCGCCGGGCCGATCGCTCCAGGTCGCGGAACGACAGCCAGCAGAGGGCGAGCACGCCGGCGAAGACGGGGAGCCAGGCCAGGCGGAAGAGCACCCAGAGCGGACCGTCCGGCGCGGTGTGCAGGCCGGACCAGTAGCCGCCGAGACCGAGCGCCACCACGGTGGTGGCGAGCATGGACGTCTGGTGCCAGAGGAAGACCGTCATGGCCGAGAGGTTCAGCAACGCCACGGCCGCCCAGCGGAACTGACCGGCGGTGGCCCGTACGGGCGCACCCGCACCCGCACCCGCACCCGCCGCGGGCGGCGGGTTCGGCCGCTCCCGCTGCCCGGTCAGGCGGCGCAGCGCTCCGCACAGCAGCAGTCCGAGGCCGCACTGGGCCACCCCGAAGCAGACGGCCGCCGGGGTCGGCGGGCTGAGGTTGGACACCGCGGCCCCGGGGACGCCGACCATGCTCGCCGGGTAGCCGCACCACAGGACCAGGGCCGCCAGCGTGCTCGCGCCGCCGATCAGCAGGGCGACGGCGTGCCCGCGCCGGGCGAGGCCGCCCGCCGCCCAGAGCGCGCCCAGCGCGTAGGGGACCAGCCAGCCCGCGAGGACGTTCAGCGACCGGAGGGCGCCCGGTCCTGCCGCGTCGCCCACCAGGGCTCGGGCCAGGTCCGGGGCGGCGACCAGGGCGCAGGCCGCGAGGGCGAGGCGGCCGGGGCACCGCCGGATCAGCGGGGTGGCCGCGGTGATCGCCGCGTACACGCAGAGGAACCAGAGGGGCGAGAGGGCGAGTTGCACCAGGGTGCGCACCGTCTCGTACGCCGCGCCCGCCGCGGCGAGCCCGATGAGGACCAGGGTCCACACGGCCAGCAGGGCCAGCGCCGGGCGCAGCAGCTGCCGCAGCCTTCGGGCCAGCCAGGCGCGGTAGCCGGTGCCGGCGGCGACGGCCGAGGCGTAGCTCTGGGATCCGACGCGGCCGCCGACGAAGAAGAAGAGGGCGAGCGGCTGGAGCACCCAGGTCAGCGGCGTCAGGGCCGGGACGTGGCGCAGGGGGCTGTCGCCGGCCAGATGACCGCCGGACCGGAGCACCACCGCGCTCACCAGCCAGTGGCCGAGCACCACGCCGAGGATGGAGTAGGCCCGTAAGGCGTCGACCGCACGGTCCCGGGAGGACGGTGTCGCCGCGTCGATCCGCAGCACGGCCCGGTGCAGCCGGTCCCGCGCGCTCGGCCGGGCGGGCGCCGCGGGGGCGGGGCGGGGCGCGGTCCGGCGGGGGGCGGGCACGGTGGCGGGGCGGACCTGGAGATCAGCCACGGGACACCGCCGCTCCCCGGCCCAGGCCGATCAGGGCGATGTTCCGCAGGGCCGGGCCGCCGGGGCGCAGGTAGCCGCCGTGCGGGCTGTCGCCGGTGGGGAGCGTCCGGGCGCCGAAGTCCGGGGACGCCGGGTCGGCGCCGAAGCCCAGGCGCTCGCCGCCCAGGGTGAACTGGACGTGGGGCACGTTGGCGATCCAGTCCCGGCTCCCCCGGCCGGCCCAGAACGGGACGGGGATCCGCAGGGCGGAGACCGAATCGACGCCCAGGCCCGGGCTGCCGAAGACGGCCACGCCGGTCAGGGCGGACGACGTCCAGCGGTCCGTACCGCGCACCGCGTCCGCGCACACCACGGAGCCGTACGAGTGGCACAACAGGGCGACGGAGGCGTCCGGGCCGAGGTCGCGCAGCCGCAGGAGCTGGTCGCGCAGTTGGGCTCCGCCCTCCACCGCCCGGTCCTGCGTCACCGTGTCGCGGCTCTTGGTGCGGGGGGCCCGGTAGCCGTACCAGCCGATGACCGCGACCCGGGTCCCGGGGTCGAGGGCGCGCATCTCGTCGTAGAGCGCGCGGGTTCCGCCGCCCACCGAGGAGTGCGGGGAGCCGAGGTGGTCGAAGGTGTCGATGGTGGTGTCCGCGCCCGGCACCAGGAGGGCGATCCGCTGGGCGTGCGCCAGGTCGCCGAGCACCTCCACCGCCTGGCCGTCGCCCGTGGCGTCGACGTCGAGGAAGTTCCGCTCGGGGGCGCCGAGTTCGCGCAGCACCCCGGCCCGTCCGGTGTCGCCCATCCGGTCGGCCGCCGCGGCGGCGTCGGCGAGGTAGCGGCGGTTCTCCGCGTAGCGGCCGGGCAGGTCCTGCGCCGCGGCGGCGGCGTACCGGGGGGCGGTCGGCAGGCCGGGCACCGCCGAGGCGGTGGCGGCGTTGACGGACGCGACGATGCACCCCGCGACGGCGGCCACCAGCATTCCGTGTCTGATCCGCGCAGCACGCATGGTCAGCTTCCCTTCCTGTGGGCATGGCTCGGCCCGATGTGTCGGACCGGTGGAGAACGGCGCCTCGAACGCCGGTGGGGCCGGATCGGCCGGGGTCAGATCCGGACGGGTAGTTCGAGCACGGCGGTGGTCGAGCCCGAGGGTGGGCTGTCGAGTCTGAGGGTCCCGTCGACGGCGGCCAGCCGTTCGCGCAGACCGAGCAGGCCGCTGCCCGCCCCGATCCGGGCGCCGCCGGCGCCGTTGTCGGCGACCGTGATCCTCAGCTGCTTCCCGACGAGGTCCGCGTCCACCGAGGCCCGCGTCGCGCCGCTGTGCTTGCTGACGTTCGTGAGCAGTTCGGCGACGCAGAAGTACGCCACCCGTTCGATCACGGGGTCCGGCCGCTCGGGCACGTCCACCGTCAGCGTGACGGGCACACCGGCCTGCTCGGTCAGTCGGGGCAGTGCGTCGAGCAGTCCCCGGTCGAGGGCGGCGGGGCTGATCCCGTCGATCAGGCGCCGCAGCTCGGCGATGGCCGCGTCGGTCTGGGTGCGGGCCCGGGCGACCAGGGCCCGGGGCCGGTCGAGGTGCGGGGCGCCGTCGAGCGCGTCCGCGGTGAGCGAGAGCGTCATGGCGATCGCGACGAGCTGGGCCTGCGTACCGTCGTGCAGGTCGCGCTCGAACTGCCGCAGGCTGCGGTCGCTCTCGGTGAGGGCCGTGCTGCGCGCCCGTTCCAGGGTGCGGACGCGCAGTTGGGAGGGGGTGGGGCCGAGCAGCGTGCGGGCCAGCAGCCGGTGCAGGTCCATCATCGCGCGGGACGCCACCGGGGTGAGCGCCAGCGCGGCCGGGCAGCAGGCGACGGCGGCCGCCACCAGCCACGGCGGCTCGCCGCTGGACAGTGCCCAGACGGCGCTCCACACGCCGAAGACCGGCAGGCCGATGGTCGCGACGAAGGCCAGGAGGTCGACCGGCAGCCGGAGCAGCAGGTAGAGCATCCCGCGCCAGGCGCTCACGTCGGTCAGGGCGCCGCGGACCCAGCGGACCGGGCCGCCGGCGGCGACCGGGGGCGCCGGGGCGGCGACGACCTCGCCGAGCAGCGCCCGTACCAGCCGGGCGTGGGCCCGGCCGAGGTGGCGGGCTCCGCGCAGGCCGACCGCGAGCAGCGGCAACCCGATCAGGGTCAGCGAGAGCAGACCGCCGGTGTAGAGGACGACCGCGACGTAGGCGGCGCCGAGCACCGAGAGCGGCGGCCCGGTGAGGGCCATGGCGAGCGCCCCCGGCCGGATCCGCCACCACGGCTCGCGCACCCCGTCGCCGGGGCGGGGCGCCGTCACGGCGCGGCCACGGCGGAGAGGGCCGGTTCGGAGGTGGCCCGGGCGCCGGTGACCAGGATCGTCAGCACGGTCAGGGCCACCGACCCGAGCACCAGGGGGCCGTAGGTCTGGAGCGGGACCACGGGGACCGGGGAGCCCGTGGCGGCCACCGAGAAGGCCATGCTCATGGGGGCCGCGACCGCGATGCCCAGCAGGACTCCGGCCGAGGCGGTCAGGGCGGCCTCGGTGCCCAGCATCCGCATGAGCTGGCGCCGGGTGGCACCGGTCAGCGTGAGGAGCGCGTACTCCCGTCGCCTCGCGACGGTCAGGGAGGCGAGCGTGTTCACCGTGGCCACCGCGCCGAAACCGGCCAGCATGGCCAGCTCCACCCCGCGCAACCAGATGTCGCTCCGGGCGTACGCGCCGGGCGGAGCGACCTGTTCGAGGGTCGCGGTGACGGCGGCGAAGGTGGTCGAGAGCCCGACCAGCAGGGCGATCGGCACCACCGCGGAGGACAGTCGGTGGGCGTGTCCGCGCAGGTTGTCGGCGGCGAGGGCGCCACCGGCCTCACCGCGGTGCCGTGCGCCCGACAGCCGGAAGGGCAGACCGAGCAGGGCCATCGCGAGCCGTGCCAGCAGGGGGCCGAGCAGCCCGACCGCGATCATGAGGAGCAGGGTGCCGAGCAGGGCGATCTGGACGGACTTGTCCACGGGTTGGCGCGAGGTGAACACCACGAGGGGCACGGCGCCGCCGAGGACGAGCAGTCCCGCGATGGTCCGGAGCCAGCCGGTGCGGCCCTGTTCGGTCGTCTGCGCGAGCGCCGCGGACGGCCGGCCGCGGACGGTGCGGCGTGCGGCGATCTTGGTGGCGCCGACGCCGACCAGCAGCGTCGCGGCCGTCCCGATCAGCGGGGGGCCGGCCGACCACGACACGGCCGCCCCGGCCGGGGCGATGTCCCGGGCGACCAGCTCGGTCAGGAACCAGCGCGCGCCCCAGGAGCCCATCAGCCACGCGGGCGGCGAGACGAAGAGGGTCACCAGCAGCACCTGGCACCGGACCAGCCGCTTGATCTGGGCGGGGGTCGCGCCGGTGGTCCGCAGCAGGGCCATGGCGCGGGCCTGCTGCCGTACGGCGAGCGCGAGCGTGTTGGCGACGACGAACAGCGCCATCAGCATCGCGATCTCACCGAACGCTCCGCCGATCAGTCCGAGCCGGGAGCCGCCGCCGCCGTCGATCGCCGTGGCGATGAGGGAGCCGAAGAGCGTGATCACGGTGACGGCCAGCAGGAGCGCCGCGGCCAGTCCGGCGAAGGAGGAGGGCCTGGACCGCAGGATTCCCAGGGCGAGCCTCAGCATCCCAGCCCACCCAGCTTCTCGGCGATCAGTGCGGCGGAGGGGCGGACCAGCTCGTCGACCAGGACGCCGTCGGCGAGGATGACGACCCGGTCCGCGAAGCTCGCGGCGACCGGATCGTGCGTCACCATCACGCAGGTGCGGCCTTCGACCTCGACGCCCTCGCGCAGCAACCACAGCACTTCCCGGCCGGTGGCCCGGTCGAGGGCGCCCGTCGGCTCGTCGGCGAAGAGGATGCGCGGCCGGGCGTACAGGGCGCGCGCCACGGCGACGCGCTGCTGCTGGCCGCCGGAGAGCCGGCCGGGCCGTTCCTTGCGACGGTCCGCGAGGCCCACCTGGGCGAGCGCGGCGCGGACCGCGTCCCAGTCCACCCGGTGGCCCGCCAGCCTGGCGGTCAGGGCGACGTTCTGCTCGACCGTCATGGCGGGCATCAGGTTGTAGGACTGGAAGATGAAGCCCGCTTCGGCCCGCCTCAGCAGGGCGAGCCGCCGCTCGGGCAGGGCGGTGATCTCGGTGGGGCCCCAGTGGACCGTGCCGGAGGTCGGCTGGTCCATGCCCGCGAGGCACTGCAACAGGGTCGACTTGCCCGACCCGGACGGGCCCATCACCGCGGTGAAGGTGCCGGGCTCGAAGCCGATGTCCACGCCGCGCAGGGCGTGCACCGCGCCGCGGCCACGGCCGTACGAGCGGTGCAGGTCTGCGGCGCGAAGGCCCGTACCCGTTTCCACGGTGGGCCGGACAGGGGTCTCGGTGCTCGGTGACATGTCTCTATTCTTGGCCGCTGGGCCGCCCCGGACCACGGTGCTACCTCCCGACTTCGGGGTTCGGATATCCGCCCCCCACGCGCAGCGGGAGGGGCGGTCTAGGGACCGACCTCCTGCAAGTACGCGACGACGGCCTTGACGCGGCGGTTGTCGGCTTCGGTCGCGGGGAGGCCGAACTTGGCGAACACCGAGGCCGCGTGCTTCTCCACCGCCCGCTCCGAGATCACGAGCAGGGCGGAGACGGAGCGGTTCGAGTGGCCCTGGGCCATCAGGTCCAGGACCTCGCGTTCGCGGGCGGTCAGCCGGTCGAGGGGGCGGGTGCCCCGGTTCAGCATGCGGCTGACGATCTCCGGGTCGAGGGCCACGCCGCCCGCCGCGACCCGGCGCAGCGCTTCGACGAAGTCGGCGGTGGCGGCGACGCGCTCCTTGAGCAGGTAGCCGACGCCCGACGCCTCTCCCGCCAGCAGCCGGGCCGCCCATGACGGCTCGGCGTGCTGGGAGAAGACGAGGACGCCCACCTCAGGGTGGTCCGCGCGCAGTTGGACGGCCGCGCGGATGCCCTCGTCGGTGTGGGTCGGCGGCATGCGGATGTCGACCACGGCGACGTCGGGGGCGTGCTCGGCCACCGCGGCCAGCAGTTCGTCCGCGTCGCCCGCGGTGGCGACGATGTCGCAGCCACGGGCGGTCAGCAGCTCCACCATGCCCTCACGGAGAATGACCGAGTCCTCGGCGATGACCACTCGCACTGTGCGCTCCCCCCGTTCGCGGTCGGCGGTGCGCCGTCGACCGGACTTTCATTCAACCAGCACGTACCCGTCGTCCGGGCGCCGACCCCGCGAGCGGCGCAGCGCGCTGTGCACGAAGGTGCGCTGCAACCAGCGGTCCCTGCCGTCGTAGCGCGGGGTGAAGGCGGTGCGGCCGTGCGCGGTGACGTGATTGTCGACGATAACCAGGTCGCCCGGCATCAGTTCGGACGTGGACGACACCCGTTCGAAGAGTTCACCCAGTTCGGCGAGGGCCGCGGTGCCCTCTTCGGTGGTCGCCCGGGTGGCGGCGAAGTCCACCCGCAGGTCCGGGTCGTCCCACGCGCCGCCCAGCACGGGGTGGTGGACGGCGCCCTGGCAGCCCGGCCCGAAGGAGGGCGGGGCGTCGGTGATGAACTCCGGCAGGCTCAGCTGCTTCCTGGCGGCCGGGCTGAGCAGGTCCAGGATCTCGCGGACGCACGCGGTGCGGGTGCCCGCGACCCCTTCGTGGTCGGCGCGCAGGCACAGCAGCATGACGAAGTCCGGACGGTGCTCGTGGAACGCGTTCTCGGTGTGGAAGGAGAGCTGGACCGAGCCCGCGTTGCCCTGGAACCGCTCCAGCCCCGCGACCGGTACGACGTCGTGCACCAGGGCGCCCGACTTCTCCTGGAGGAACCCGACGGGGTCGCCGAGTCCGCAGGCCACCATGAGGAGGGTCGCGGCGACGACGGAGGACTCCCGCTGGACCGAGCCCGCGACGGAGGGGGTGTCCCGGGTGTCGTCGCCCACGGGGAGCCCGCGGACCAGCAGTCGGCCCCGGGGGCCCGAGTGCCGGCGGAACCGGCGGATCTCCTGGCGCAGCGGGGCCGGCAGGCCCTCCCACGCGTCCCGGGCCGCCGCCACGAACTCGGGCGAGTCGACCCGGCCGTCGGCGACGTCGAGCAGCTCCCGCGCGGCGGCTTCCACCAGGGCGGCGGCCGCGCCGCCGAGCGCGAAGGCGGTCTCCTCGCCGATGCCGTTCTCCAGCAGCTCCGTCATCGGACACCACCCGTACTGGACATCATCGCCACTTCCTCGGGCCTCTCGAATTCGTCGGCGAGCGCTGCGCTGCCGTATATCTCCTCGACCCAGCCCTGGTGGTAGACCGAGTCCAAGTACCGGTCGCCCAGGTCGGGTGCGATCGCCACCGCGGTGAGCTCTTCGCCCGGGGCGTGCTCGTCCAGCCAGCGCAGGGCGCCGCTGATCACGGTTCCGGTGGAGCCGCCGAAGAGGAAGCCCCGGGCGGCCAGTCGGCGGCAGGCGCGGATCGTCTCCGCCTCGGCGACGTGCACCACGTCGTCGATGTAGGAGCGGTCGAGCAGCGGCGGGCGCACCCCGGTGCCGAGACCGGGGATCATCCGCGGCAGCGACGGGCCGCCGAAGGTGACCGAGCCGACGGCGTCGACCGCCACGACCGTGACGTCCGGCCGCTTCTCCTTGAAGTACCGGGCGCACCCCATGAGGGTGCCGGTGGTACCGGCCCCGATGAAGGCCACCTTCAGGTCGGGGAAGCGCGCGGCGATCGCCGGGGCCGTCGACCGGTAGTGCGCCAGCGCGTTGTTGGGATTCGCGTACTGGTTCAGCCAGACGTAGCGCTCGTCCGACTCGCACAGTTCCCGCACCAGGCGCAGGCGCGCCCCGAGGAACCCGCCCTCCGCCGCGGGCTCGGTGACGGTGTAGACCGTGCCGCCCACGGACTCGATGAGCTGCTTGGTGGCCAGGTTGCACCTGTTGTCGGTGACGCAGACGAACTGGTAGCCCTTGCTGGCGGCAAGGATGCTCAGCGCGACGCCGAGGTTGCCCGACGACGACTCCACCAGGATGGATCCGGGCCGCAGGACCCCGCTCGCCTCGGCGGCCTCGACCATGGCCCGTGCGGCCTTGAGCTTGATCGAACCGGCGAAGTTGAACCCTTCGCACTTGAGGAAGAGCCTGCGCCCGAAGGTTCGCCGTAGATCGACGAACAGGTCCTCCTCGTGGTACTCCTGCGCCTCTGAGATGATCGGCACAGCTACCTCCCCTTCTCGGGCAGTTGCCCCTAGCCGCCGTAACGGTTCATCTCGTGGAAGAAGTCCTCGACCACCTGCAGGTCGCCGCTGCGCGAGACCTGGTCGTACACATGGGCGCTGACCGCCAGGTCGAGCACGCCGAGGCCGAACGGGGAGAAGACCACCGTGCGGTCGGTCGGGACCGTCGCGCGGCCCGTCATCACGTCGTGGAGGGTGCCGGCGATGAAGTCCCGGTTCCCGGTGAGCTGTTCGGCCAGGTGCGGCGAGGTGTTGGCCTTGAGGCAGTGCTCGACGTCGTCGACGTAGTTGACGGAATCGAGGATGATCTCCGGGGCCAGGTCGCGCAGCGAGACGTGCAGCACCACCGGGTGGTGTGCGAACAGCTCCGGGTCGGTGACGTACGGGGTGCCCGCCACGGTGGCGAAGACCACCAGGTCGCTGGCGCGGATCAGCTCGTCCACGGTGTCGTGCACCGTCACCCGGCCGCTCTCGCCGGAGCGGTCCAGGTAGTCCGCGAAGCCCGCCGCGTGGTCGGCCGACAGGTCGTGCACGCCGACCTCGTCGAAGGACCAGTCCGTGCCCGCCAGGTAGGTGTGCAGGTAGCGGGCGATCAGGCCGGTGCCCACGAAGCCCACCTTGGTGGGGCGCCCCCGTTCGCGGGTGAGCCGGTCGGCGGCGAGCGCGGCGGACGCGGCCGTCCGGCTCGCGCTGATGATCGAACTCTCCAGGCAGGCGTACGGGTACCCCGTGCGCGGATCGTTGAGTATCAGGACGGCGGAGGCGCGCGGCAGCCCGGACCGCACGTTCTCCGGGAAGCTGGAGATCCACTTGAGTCCGTCCACGCCGTCGTCGCCGCCGAGCGATGCGGGCAGGGCGATGATGCGGGCCGTGGGGCGGTCGGGGAACTGGAGGAAGTAGGAGGGCGGGTTGACCGTCCGGCCCTCGCCGTGCGCGTGGTACGCCGCCTCGATGATCTCCGTGACCAGTTTCTCCTGGCCGCTCAGCGCACGCTGCACCTGTCGGCCTGAGATCACGGAGAAGGTCGGGTTGTGCTTCGTCATCTGGATCCTCGGACCTCTATGCGGATGCGGATCGGGTGGTGGGGTTCGCCATCGCGACGAGCACCTCGCGCGCCCCGTCGTACGGCAGCCGGCTGTGCGCCGTGCGGAGGTTGTCGACGAGCATCAGGTCGCCCGGGCGCCACGGCTCGGCGACGGTGACGGAGTCGTACACCTTGTTGATCAGTGCGACGACGTCCTCGGTGATCTCGCCGCCGTCGCCGAAGCTCGTGTTGAAGGGCAGGCCCTCGGGCCCGTAGACGTCGACGAGGTACTCGCGGACCTCGGGCGCCATCGTCCACTCGTTGAGGAAGGCGATCTGGTTGAACCAGAGCCGCCTGCCGTCGGCGGGGTGGCGCAGCACGGCCGGGCGGCGCTGGCTGGTGCGCAGGTCGTCGCCGTGCCAGGTGAAGGAGATCTCGTTGGCCAGGCAGTACCGCTCGACCTCGGCGCGGTCGGTGGTGCCGAAGGCCTCGGTCCACGGGACGCCGATGTCCTCGGTGTAGCTGCGCTTCAGCAGCCAGCCCTCCCGCTCGAAGCGCTCGACGAGGTCCGCGGGCAGTTGCTCCAGGACGCGGCCCGCGTCGGCCAGGGCGGTGGCCCCGCCGCTGGTGGGCGCGCTCAGGCAGGCGAAGGCCATGGTGGCCGGGAACTCCAGCGCGTAGCTCAGCTCGTGGTGCATGCACATGGGCTGGTTCGGCGGCCACTTGGAGGACGAGTAGATGCGGTCGTCGTAGGTCCAGCGGGGCGCGAACGCCTCGCGCTCGGGTACGAGGTCCTTCCCGAGGGTGGTCAGGACCGCGGCCGCGCCGGCGGCGTCGTGCAGCCCCAGACCGCGCACCAGGACGGCGCCCTGCGAGGCGACGACCCGGTAGAGCGCCTCGCGGTGTTCGGCGGCCCAGGCCACCGGGTCCGCCGCGGCGGCCACGGTGACGATGGCCGGGCGGCCCTCTTCACGCTGTCCGTCGAATCCGGCGAAGGGATCCGTGTCGTGCGTCGGCACTTTCACACTCGCTCTCTGTCGTGCGTGTCATGGACGGCCCGCACCACGGCGGCGGTCTGCGCCGGCCTGGTGCGGAAGAAGTGGTGCCCGCCGTCGGGCAGTTCGCGGACCTCTACGGACCGGGCGAGGACGCGCCAGGCGTCGAGAGCGCTCTCGTGGCCCTGGGTGGCGGGGTCGTCGGCGGCGACCACGAGGGTCAGCGGGGCCGCGAGGGGGCGGGCCGGGGGCTGTTCCACGGCGTCGGCGAAGAAGGCGTTCGCCTCCCGGACGTCGTGCCGGTACGCCGCGCCGACCAGCTCCGCCCGGCTCGTGTCCGCGGCGGACAGCGCGGTGTAGCCGCCCTCGCCGCCGAGCCGCGCGGCGATCTCCAGGGGGGTCAGGGCCGCGAGTTCGGCGGTGAAACCGCGCCGGGCCTCGGGGGTGCCGACCAGCTGACCGCCGATCAGGACGGCCAGCGGGCCGCGGCCCTGCTCCTCCAGCAGCCGCGCGGTCAGGACGGCCAGGGCGGCTCCGGAGGAGTGCCCCCAGAGGATGACCGGTCCCGCGGGGCGCCGGCCGAGCTCGCTCGCGACGGCCTTGGCGACCTGTTCCAGCGGGGCGAAGGGCTCGTTCTCGACCGTGAGGTCGTGGCCGGGCAGCTCCACCGCGTGGACGGCCAGCGCGCTGTCCGTCAACGCGGCCGCGAGGGGCCGGAAGTTGACGGCGTTGCCGCCCGCGTACGGGAAGCAGACCAGGGTGGCGGCCGGGGAGGGTGGTGTCAGCAGGGGGATCAGGTGGCCGGTCCCGGTGTCCGGGGCGACGGCCGCGCCCGGCCCGCCGGTCCCGACCTCGTCGACCGCCGCGCTCCCGTCGACGAATGCGGCCAGGTCGCTCAGGATCGGGTAGCGGGTGAGGTCCTTCAGGGACACGACCCGGCCGAGCTTCACGACGAGGCGCACGGCGGAGAGGGAGGTGCCGCCCGAGTCGAAGAAGTGGCTGCCGCGGCCGACCTGTTCGGGCGCCAGGCCGAAGACGGCCGCCCAGGCCTCGGCGATGCGCCGTTCCGTCGGGGTGACGGGGGGCTCGGGGCCGTCCTCGTCCACCTCCGCCAGCTCCGCCAGCCGCTTCTTGTCGATCTTGCTGTTGGCGGTGAGCGGCAGGGCGTCCAGGCGCTGGAAGCGGCTCGGCACCATGTACTCCGGCAGCGCGGCCCCCAGCCGGCCGCGGAGCTCCTCGACGGGCACGTCGGCGGCGGCGGCGTAGAACGCGACCAGGCTCTCGCCGACGACGATCACGGCGGTGTCGCGGATCCCGGTGACGCCGAGCAGCCGGTTCTCGATCTCGCCGAGTTCGATGCGGAAGCCGCGCAGCTTCACCTGTGCGTCGCGGCGGCCCAGGAACTCCAGCTTGCCGTCGGGGCACCAGCGGCCGAAGTCGCCCGACCGGTAGAGCCGTTCGCCCGCGCGGTG
This sequence comes from Streptomyces sp. NPDC051555, assembly GCF_044454405.1. NCBI lineage: Bacteria > Bacillati > Actinomycetota > Actinomycetes > Kitasatosporales > Streptomycetaceae > Streptomyces > Streptomyces sp. NPDC051555. Next base: position 101,194 of record NZ_JBITDP010000007.1, read on the forward strand.
CGGATCGGTGCCGTAGGCGGCGGCCGTGCGCTCGGGGTCGTTGACGTAACCGCGACCGACGCAGATCCCGGCGAACACGATCTCGCCGGGCGAGCCGAGCGGCACCGGTTCGAGGGCGGGGTCGACGACGTAGACCCGTACGTTGGCGACGGCGGGTCCCAGCGGCACCCGGTCGCCGCGCGGCGGCTCGGTCATCACCTCGTGGTTGGTGTCGTCGGAGGTCTCGGTGAGGCCGTAGGCGTTGACGAGCGAGGTGCCGGGGAAGGCCGCGAACCAGCGCTCGACCAGCTCCTTCTTGAGCGCCTCGCCGGTGGCCGAGAGGCAGCGGACGCGACCGAGGTCGCCGCCGTGCTCCTCCAGGTGCGAGAGCACCACTTCGAGGTAGGACGGCACCAGTTGGGCCACGTCCGCGTCGCGGGCGACCTCCACGAACCGCTCGACGTCGAGGATCGCCGCCTGCGGCACGATGAGCGTGGTGCCGCCGACCAGCAGGGCCGAGACGAGCTGCCAGAGCGAGATGTCGAAGCACTGCGGAGCGACCTGTGCGACGACGTCGTCCTCGCCCACCCCGAGGTCGTCGGTCTTCGCGTAGAGGTGGTTGAGCATGCCCTCGTGCTCGCACATCACCCCCTTGGGCGTGCCGGTGGAACCGGAGGTGAAGTAGATGTAGGCCAGCCGCTCGGGGCCGATGGCGAGGCCGAGGTCCGAGGGGTCCGCGTCCTCGCTCTCCTCGACGCGCAGGGCGGTGACGGACGGGCGGGACCGCAGCGCCTCCTCCAGGCCCGTGCCGCTCCCCGGTTCCGTGAGGACGAGGGAGCACTGCGCGCGGTCGAGGGTGGTGCCGATGCGGTCCGCCGGGAAGTGCGGCTCGATCGGCACGTAGACGCCGCCCGCCTTGAACACGGCGAGGACGGACGCCATCCAGTCCAGGTTGCGCTCGGTGACCACGGCGACGCAGTCCTCGGCGGCGAGGCCGTGGGCGAGGAGGGTGCGGCCGATCCGGTTGGCGCGGGCGTTCAGCTCGGCGTAGCTGATCCGGTGCTCGCCCATGATCACGGCCGTCTTGTCGGGGTGCAGGCGCACCCGGTCCTCGAAGAGTTCGTGGAAGCGGCGGTCGGGCAGCTCCCGGTCCCGGCCGGCCATCCCCACGAGTTGGTGGTGGCGCTCCTCGGCGGAGAGCAGGCTGCGGCCCTCGTGCGGCGCCCCGGGCTCGGTGGCGATGAGGTCCAGGGCGGCGCGGTGGTAGCCGGCGACCCGCATCGCGTGCTCGGCGTCGAAGTCCTCGGTGCGGTACGTCAGTACCAGTGCGCCGTCGGTGGCGCGGACCCCGAACACCACGCCGTCGGGCAGCGCGTCGGAGGTCGCGCCGACCACGCTCTCGTAGCCGTGGTCGGGGGCGACGGGCGCCGTACGGACGCGCTCCACCAGGCCGGCCCAGGTGGTGCCGGCCACCGGCACCAGGTGGGGCGCGGGGCCGATGGCCACCTCGTCCTCACCACTGAGGATCGCGACGACCTTGCTGTGGGCGGCAAGAAGCTCTGCCGGCTCCGGATCGCGATCCAAGGGAATGCGAACGCTTGCCGTGCCCGGTGCCGCACCGGCAGTGCTCTGCCATCGCGGAACGGCGGTATGACCGGACCTCATGAGAGGACTCCTCCACTCGGGGAGTTGGAATGGGGAAAATGTATTCGGGAGGGTTTCCCTCCCGTTATCGATCACTTTTCAGCGACGTCGATAACGGGATATCGCCAGTGGAACCGCGAAGCACATGAGGCCCACGCTCCACAGCACGGTGCCGAGGACGGGCACGGCGACCGGTCCCCCGCCGAGCAGGTTGCGGCACGCGTCCGTCACCAGGGTCGTGGGGTTGACCTCGGCGAAGGTCCGCAGCCAGCCGGGCATCGTGCTGGTCGGGACCAGCATGGAACTGCCGAACTGGAACGGGATCATCCATAGGAAGCCCACCGACTGGACGGTGTTGGGGCTGCGGATCGAGAGGCCGATGAAGGCCGAGACCCAGGCCAGCGCGGTGCCGTACAGCAGGGTGAGCAGGACGGCGGCCGCCGCGTAGAGGAAGTTGGTCTCCACCCGGAAGCCGATGAGCACCGCGAAGAGGAGCATGACGACCTGGCCCAGCAGGAGCCGGGTCATGTCGGCCACGATCCGGCCCGTCAGGACCGCCGAGCGCGCGATGGGCAGGGACCGGAACCGGTCCATCACCCCGTTGTCGAAGTCGACGGCCAGCATGTAGCCGGTCGACCGGGACGCGAACATCAGCGTCTGCACCATGATCCCGGGGAGCAGGAACTGCCGGTAGTCACCGGGCCGGTCCCCCCAGATGGCGCCGCCGAAGACGTACAGGAAGATCAGCGTGAAGACCATCGGCATGACCACGGAGTCGAGGAGCTGTCCGGGGTCGCCGCGCAGTTGGAGCATGTTGCGCCGGGCGATGGCGAGCGACTGTCGCAGGGTGTCGCGCGGTCCGTTGCGGGCGGAGCCGGCGAGAGCGGGTACCCGGGCGGTCGGCGCGATGTCGGTGGTCGGGCTCACGCGGCGCTCCTGGTCAGTTCGATGAAGGCCTCGTCGAGGCTGGCGACCCTGGTGTCCACGGCCAGGACCTCCACCGCGGAGGCGGTGACGGCCCGTACCGCACGGGTCAGTTCGTCCGGTTCCACGAGCGCCAGCCGGACCAGGCAGGCCTCCCGGTCGATCCGGCCGTCCAGCCCTTCGAGGGTCAGGCTGCCCGCGAGGGCCTCCAGGTCCCGGGCGTGTGCGGGCCGCACTTCCAAGGTGCGGCCGCCCACGCGGGCCCGCAGCTCCGAGGCCGTGCCCGCGGCGATCACCCGTCCCTTGTCCACGACGACGACCGAATCGGCGAGCGCCTCGGCCTCCTCCATGTACTGGGTGGTGAGCAGGACGGTCGAGCCGGCGCGGGCCCGTTCCTTCACGATGGCCCACAGTTCGTTGCGGCTGTGCGGGTCCAGGCCGGTGGTCGGCTCGTCGAGGCAGATGAGCCTCGGTTCGCCCATGAGCGACGCGGCGAGGTCGAGCCGCCGGCGCATGCCGCCGGAGTACTCCCGGGCGAGCTTGCCGCCCACGTCGTCGAGCCGGAACCGTTCCAGCATCCCGTTCGCCTGCGCCCGTGCCCGCCGGGCGGGTACGCCCAGGAGACGGGCGATGAGGTACAGGTTCTCCCTGCCGGATATCTCTTTGTCGACCGAGGCGAACTGCCCGGTCAGTGCGATGCAGCGGCGGACCTGGTGGGGCTCCTTCGCCACGTCGTACCCGAAGATCCGGGCCCGCCCGGCATCGGGCCGCAGCAGGGTCGCCAGGACGCGCACGGTCGTGGTCTTGCCCGCTCCGTTCGGGCCGAGGAGGCCCAGGACCTGCCCGGCGGGTACCGCGAGGTCGACTCCGTCGAGGGCCCGGTGGGCGCCGAAGCGCTTCACCAGACCCTCGACCTCGATGGCCAGAGTCATAGCGCTATTGCGCGTCCATCGCGGTGGCCAGACTGCGCGGACGCATGTCGGTCCAGTGGGCCTCGATGTGGGCGAGGCAGGCTTCGCGGGTGTCGGCCGGGTGGGCGGTCTGCCAGCCGGCGGGCACGTCGACGAAGGTCGGCCACAGGGAGTGCTGGCCCTCGTCGTTGACGAGCACCAGGTAGGTGCCGTCCGCGTCCTCGAACGGATTGGTCATACTCGTTCTCCTTCCAACTGGGGTGAGATCACCGCGGCGAGTGCGCCGACGGTGGGGTGTTCGTAGAGGTGGTGCACCGACAGCCGGGCCGTCAGCGCACTGTTGATGCGGTTGACGAGCTGCGCGGCGCGCAGCGAGCTGCCTCCGAGGTCGAAGAAGCGGTCGTCGCGGCCGACTTCGTGGCCGAGCACGCCGCTCCAGAGGTCGGCCAGGGCCTTCTCCAGCTCGGTGCCCGGCGCCACGAAGGGCCGTCCGCCGCGTTCCAGCGCCGCGACCGCGACGGTGAGCAGCTGGTCCCGGTCGTCGGGCAGCCGCTCGACGCGCAGGGTGCGCAGGGGGTGGTCCAGCTCCCGGGCCACCGGCGCCACGGCCGCGCGTACGTCGGCCTCGGAGGCGGTGCCGGTGTAGACGACGATCGCTTCCGCCGTGTGCAGGCTCTCCGGGGCGAGGGCGCGGGCGATGTGCTCGTTGCGGCCGTCGAGGCCGACGAGCACGGTGGGCCGGTCCTGGCCCAGCACCGCGAGGAGCGAGGCGAGGCCCTCGTCGGGGTCGAGGGTGCGGAACCCGCGGGCCGCGGCGGCGCCCTCGGGCGCGCCCCGGTTCATGCCCAGGCCGCTCCAGGTGCTCCACGCGAGGCAGTGCACCGGGCGGCCGCGCTCGCGGCCCCAGTGGTCGGCGAAGCCGTGCAGGAAGCCGTTGGCGGAGGAGTACGCCGCGAAGGAGCTTCCGCCGAACTCGCCGTTGACCGAGGAGAAGAGCACCAGCGGTGTGCGGGGGCGGTCCTCCAGCAGCCCGGCGAGCGCGAGGGTGCCGCTCACCTTGGCCCGGTAGGCGTCCTGGAAGGCCCGGGGCGATTCCCGGACGACCTGGTGGAGTTCCAGCTGTCCCCACTGGTGGGAGACGTCGGCGCCGGCCAGGTGCAGCACCCCGTCCAGGGGGGCTCCCCAGCGCGCTTCCGCCTCGCGCACCGCGGCGTCCAGTGCGACCGGGTCGGCCACGTCGAGCGCCCGGTAGGCCACGTCGCCCAGGACGGCCAGGTCCTCCAGGCGCTCGGCGCGCTCGCCCTGGTCGGCCGGGCCGCGGCCCACCAGCAGCAGCTTCGCGCCGTGGGCGGCCAGGAGGTACTCCGCGACCGGGTGGGCGACGCCGCCGAGGCCGCCGGTGATCAGGTAGCGGCCGCCCGTGACGAAGGCGTCGCCGCCCCGGTCGTCGAGGACGATCGGCCGCAGCCGGGGCACCAGGCGCCGCGTGCCGCGGTGGGCGACGAGGTCGGCCCCGTCGTGGCAGGCGAGTTCCGTGACGATCGCGGCGGCCCGGGCGGCGGGGTCGGCCACGTCGAGCTGCCGGACGGAGGGCAGGGCCCGCTCCGCCGCGGCCGTCCGCAGGAGACCGGGCAGGCCCGCGGCGGTGAGGTCGAGGGTCTCGCCCTCGGCCGTCCACAGACCGCCGCTCGTGACGACCAGGAGCGGGGGCGCGGGATCGTGTGCGGCCAGGTCCTGGACCAGGCGCAGCACGTCGAGGGCGACGCTCTGCGCGTCGGTCCCCCCGGCCAGGTGGACCACGGCGCCGACCGGTGCGGGCGCGGGGGCCCCGGCCGCGGGGAGCGCGCGGAGTTCGGGGACGCCGGGTACGGCGGCCAGCTCCTCCCGGAGCGCCCCGCTGACCAGCCACGGGCCGGGCGGCAGCACGCCGCGGTCGGCGGGGGCCGGTGTCCAGGTCCGCTCGAAGTACCAGGAGCCGTCGGGCTCGTCGACCCACTGCGCGTACGTGCCCGCGTCGAGGTCGGCGATCAGCTGGGCGCGCTGGATCTTGCCGCTGCCCGTCTTGGGGAAGTCGGCCCGCTCCACCGGGATCACCAGGTCGGGCTGGAGGCCGAGGACCTCGGCGACCCGTGCCTTGATCGCGGTGATGGTGTCGTGGACCGCGGTCCGGTCGCCGTCGGCGGGGACGAAGAAGATCACCAGCTTGTCGGTGCTGTCGCCCGCGCCGGACCAGCCGCAGGCGGCGACCCAGGTGACCTCGGTGCCCGGCACCTGCTCGGCGATGGACTCCACGTCGTAGCTCAGGATGTTGGCACCCTGGACGATGATGAGGTCCTTCTCGCGGCCGGTGATGGTGAGCCGGCCCTCGTGCAGGAAGGCGAGGTCGCCCGTGCCGAACCAGCCGTCGGCGGTGAACGCCTCCGCGTTCGCGGCCTCGTTGCGGTAGTAGCCCTCCATGATCGTCGGCCCCGTGATCTGGAGCCGCCCCACGTGGTCCTCGGGCAGCACGGTGTCGTCGGGGGCGACGATGCGCAGCCGTACGCCCGGGATCGGCGGGCCGACCTCGGTGAAGGTGACGGCGTCGGCGTCGGCCTCGGTGGACCAGCGCAGCGCCCCGCCGAGGGAGGCCTTGTCCACCCGCAGCCGGCCGGCGAGCGGGTCCCCGGCGCGCAGCGTCGAGTACGTCACGCCCGAGCTGGTCTCCGACATCCCCCAGCAGGGGCGCATCGCGTCGGCCCGCATCCCGTGCGCCGTGAGCAGCTCGATGAAGCGGTCCGCGGTGCGGCTGACGACGGCCTCGCCCGCGTTGCAGAGGTGGCGCAGCGTGGTGAGGTCCCACGACCGGCCGGTCATGGCCTCGGCGCGCTCGTTGACCAGCGCGAAGGCGAAGTTGGGGGCCCAGGTGTTGGTGACGCCGTAGCGGTCGATCCAGTCGAGCCAGCGCAGCGGGTCCGCGAGGAAGGCGTCGATGGTGGCGTTGACGTGGCGGGCGCGCAGGACGACGTCGCGCACGTTGTACATGACGATGCCGCCGACGTGGTCGAGGGGCATCCAGTTCAGCGCGACCTCGGCGGAGTCGAAGCCGTTGGCCGCCGCGGTGGCCCGGGTGCGGGCCAGGACGCTGCGGCTGGCGTGCCGGACGACCTTCGGCACGCCGGTGCTGCCGGAGGTGAGCAGGTGCACGGCGGGGGTGTCCGGGGTCGCCGGGAACCAGTCCGTGCTCTGCGGGCCGTCGCTCAGTTCCTCGAAGACGGCCACGCGCAGGTCGTCGACGCCCCACAGGGCGGAGAGCTTGGCCACCGCCGGGGCGAGGGAGGCGTCGGTGAGGACCAGCGGCCGGTCCAGCAGCTCCCAGGCGTTGCGGAGCTTGGTCGTGACGGCGTTCTCCCGGTCGTAGCCGGGCGCGGCGCCGACCGGGGTGGGCAGGTAGCCGCCCAGGACGCACGCCCAGAACGCCGTGACGAAGGCGCGGTTGTCGTCGAACTGGAACAGCACGGACTCGCCGGGGGCGATGCCCGTGGTGCGCAGGCCGGTGAGCAGCCGCTGCGCGTCGGCGAGCAGCTGCGCGTAGCTCTGGACGCGCTCGCCGTCCTCCGTCAGGTACACGGTGCCGTGGTCGGGGGCGAGCGCGGCGGCCTGGCGCAGGGCCTCTTGCAGGGTGGTCGGGAAGTCGGGGTCGGCGGGCAGCTCGCCGCCGTGGGCGAGGGCCGGGACTCCGGACGCCGCGGGAGCGGCGTCGGCGGCGCGGGGCGCGACCGGGCGCACCCGGTCGAGCCGGGCCTCCCGGCGGAGCAGGGGTACGGCTTCCTCGACCCCCGCGACGGATTCGGCCGCGGCCCTGAGCAGGGCCACCGCATCGTGTCCGGGCATCGTCATCGGATCCGTTCCCCCTGGCCCGCGTGCGCGGGCTCCCGGCCCAGCAGGGTGCTGCCGAGCATCGTGGTGAGCTCCTTCTCGGAGTCGTTGAGGTAGAAGTGGCCGCCGGGGAAGACCCGGGTGGAGAAGGCCCCGGTGGTCTGCTCCTGCCAGCCCTGGAGGGCGCTGACGGGGGCGCGCGGATCGGTGTCCCCGCCGAGCGCCGTGAGGGGTACCTCCAGCGGCTCGCCGGGGCTGTGCCGGTGGTTCTCCCAGAGGGTGAAGTCGGCGCGCAGCGTGGGCAGCAGCAGCTTCATCAGCTCGGGGTCGGTGAAGACGCCGTCGGAGGTGCCGTCCAGGCCGCGCAGTGCGGCGCCGAAGTCCTCGTCGGAGAGCCGGTGCAGCTCCGGTGCGCCGCTGTCGGCGCCCGGGGCGGCCTGTCCGGACAGGAAGAGGTGTCCGGGCTGGGTGCCGCGCTTGCGCAGCGCCCTGGCCAGCTCGAAGGCCAGCAGGGCGCCGCCGCTGTGGCCGAAGAAGGCGTACGGGCCCTGGAGGTAGGGCCGCAGCGCCACCGCGACCATGCGGACGGCGACCGCGACGGAAGCGGGGTGCGGCTCGCCGACGCGGTCCTCGCGGCCGGGCAGTTGCACGGCCACGATTTCCACCTCCGGCGGGAAGAGCGCCGGCCACGCGGCGAAGGCGCTCGCCCCCGCTCCCGCATGGGGAAAGCAGAAGAGACGCATCCTCCGGTTCGTCCGCCGCGCACGACGGACGAATGGAGTTTCTGCTATGAGCCTGTCAGGCATGACCGAGCCGCCTCAAAATCTGCGGGACAACAGGAATGAGGACTACGGTATTGAGCAGCCTTATCGGTCTTCTATTACGGCCATTTCCGGGCCGCATTCGAAGGTCCCCGCGATACGGGTGGCCACGTCGCGCAGTACGGTCGCGTCCAGCAGGTCGTCGTGCGCGCAGTCGTACGGGATCGTCGTCAGCTCCCCGTCCACGTAGGGGGCCCAGTGGGCGGCCAGCTTCGCGCCCCCCTCCGCGCCGCCCGAGGTGAACAGGGCGACCTCGCCCTTGTAGGCGGCGGGCCGGTGCGCGGTGACCACCATGATCGTGTTGATCATGACGTCGAAGAGCCGTTCGTCGGCCGCGCCGCCGAGGACGTCCTCGACCAACGTGAGTCCCCGTTCCCGCTGTTCGGCCTCGTCCCCGCGGTCCTCGGGATCACCGCCCGCGTCGTCGCTGACCCGGGCGAGCACGTCGGCGGCGGTGAGCAGCCGGTGTTCCTCCACCGGGCCCTGCTGGCCGGGGTCGCCCGGCCGCGCATCCATGATGGCCAACAGGTCCACCTGTTCGCCCTGTTCCTGCAGGGCGGTGGCGATGGCGTGCGCGACGTTGCCGCCCGTCGAGTACCCGAGCAGGTGGTACGGGCCGTGCGGCTGCACGGAACGGATCTGCTCCACGGCGTCGAGCGCCCACTCGGCCAGCGAGTGCGGCAGCGGTCCCGGTCCGTCGAGTCCCCGCGCCTGCAGGCCGTACAGGCCCACGTCCTCGGGCAGTCCGCGCAGGAGTCCGGCGTAGCACCAGCTCAGCCCGAGGGAGGGCGGTGCGCAGAACAGGGAGGGACGGCCCGCGGCGCGGCGCAGCACGACGAGCGGCCCGGTGTCGTCGGGGGCGTCGAGCCGCGCGGCGAGCAGGGCCGGGGTGGGCGCCTCGAAGAGGGTCCGCACGTCCGTCACCACGTCGAGCGCCGCGCTGATCCGGGTGGCCAGGCGCATCGCGAGCAGCGAGTGGCCGCCGAGTTCGAAGAAGTTCGCCTCGACGCCGACGCGGGGCAGTTCGAGCGCCTCGGCGAAGAGGCCGCACAGGAGCTCCTCGCGCAGGCTGCGCGGGTCGCGCCCGGCCGTCGCCTCGGGCGCCTGCGGTACGGGCAGGGCCTTGCGGTCGAGCTTCTTGTTGGGGCTCAGCGGCAGTGCGTCCAGCACCATGACGACGCCGGGCACCATGTGGGCCGGGAGCGCCGTGGCGAGCCGCCCGCGCAGCCCGCCGGGGTCCAGGGTCTCCCCCGGGGCCGCGACCGCGTAGCCGACGAGCCGTTCGCCGTGGACGGCGGCCGCGGCGTGGGTGACACCGGGCTGCTCGGCGAGCGCGGACTCGATCTCGCCCAGCTCGATCCGCAGGCCACGGAGCTTGACCTGGGTGTCGGCCCGGCCGACGAAGACCAGTTGGCCGTCGCGTTCCCACCGGACGAGGTCGCCGGTGCGGTACATCCGGGCGCCCGGTACGAAGGGGTTCGCGACGAACCGCTGGGCGGTCAGCCCGGGACGGTCGAGGTAGCCGCGGGCCAGGCCGGGGCCCGTGCTGTACAGCTCGCCGGGCACACCGGGCGGGACCGGCCGCAGGTGGCGGTCGAGCACGTACACACCGGCGTTGGCGATGGGCCGGCCGATGGGTGCGGGCTGGCGTCCGGGGGCGTCGTGCACCCAGGAGGCCACGTCCACGGTGGCCTCGGTCGGGCCGTAGGCGTTGACGAGCCCGCGCCCCTGCGACCAGTACGAGATCACGTCCGCCGGGGGCACGTCGCCGCCCGTGACGATCATCCGCAGGGCGGGCAGCTCGATCCGCGGCAGGCCGGAGAGCACGGCCGGGGTGAGGTGCGCGTGGGTGATGCGCCGGTCGGCGAGGAAGGCCGCGAGTTCGTCACCGGCCAGGGCGCCCGGGGGGATCACCAGGCAGGAGCCGCTGAGCAGGGCCAGGCACAGTTCGGAGACGCTCGCGTCGAAGCTCGGGGAGATGAGCTGCGCGACGCGGTTGTCCGGGCCGGCCCCGTAGCGCTCGACCTGGTTGGCGACCAGGCCGGCGATGCCGCGGTGCGTCACCACGACGCCCTTGGGCCGGCCCGTCGAACCAGAGGTGTAGATGACGTAGGCGGCGTCGTCGAGGTGGCGGGCGAGCACCGGCTCCGTGTCCGGGAGCCCCTGCGGGACCGGGAAGGAGGCGGCCGAGAGCTCGCACACGGGGCGGGCGTCGTCGAGCATGAAGGCGATCCGCTCGGCCGGGTAGTCCGGGTCGACCGGCAGGTAGGCGGCCCCCGTCTTCAGCGTCGCGAGCACGGCGACCACCAGGTCGGCCGAGCGGGACAGCCGCAGGGCGACGATCTCCCCCGGTCCCGCACCCCGCTCGCGCAGCAGGTGCGCGAGCCGGTTGGCCCGCCGGTCGAGCGTGGCGTAGTCGAGCGTCTCGGCGCCGTCCTGGACGGCCGGGCGGTCCGGGGTGCGGGCCGCCTGGCGCGCGAACAGCTCCGGCCAGGTGAGCGCGGGGACGTCGCGGGCGGTGTCGTTCCACTCCTCGACGAGCCGGTGGGCCAGCTCCGGGCCGAGGACGTCGAGCCGCTCCAGCGGCTCGTCGGGCGCGGCCACGGCCTCGGCCAGCAGCTGGACGAAGGCGTCGGCGAGGCCGCGGACGGTCTCCGGGTCGAACAGGTCGGTGGCGTAGCGCAGGATGCCGTTCAGGCCCGTGCTCTCGTCCTCCTCCAGGACGAAGGCCAGGTCCACCTTGGCGGACTCGGAATCGACCTGCTCCCCGCGGACCACCAGGCCCGGGAGTTCCGGTTCCGAGATGTCGAGGTTCTGGAGGGTGAGCATCACCTGGAAGAGCGGGTGGTGCGACAGCGAGCGGGCCGGGTTGAGCACCTCGACCAGCCGCTCGAAGGGCACGTCCTGGTGGGCGAAGGCGGCCAGGTCGGTCTCCCGCACCCGGTCGACGAGTTCGTTCAGCGAGGGGCTGCCGGAGACGTCGGTGCGCAGCACGATCGTGTTGACGAAGAAACCGACCAGCTCGCGGGCGGCCTCCTCCTCGCGACCGGCGACCGCGCAGCCGAGCGGGACGTCCGTGCCGCAGCCGTACCGGGCGAGCAGGGCCGCGACCGCGGCCTGGAGCACCATGAACACGCTGGCGTGGCGGCGGCGGGCCAGGTCCGCGACGGCGCGGTGCAGCTCGGCCCCGATCACCAGCGGCTCCGTGCCGCCGCGGTGGCTCAGGGCGGCGGGCCGGGGACGGTCGACGGGCAGGTCCAGCAGGTCGGGTGCTCCCGCGAGGGTGTCGCGCCAGAAGGCGGTCTGGCCGGCCAGGACGCTGTCCGGGTCGCTCTCCTCGCCGAGGACCTCCTGCTGCCACAGGGCGTGGTCGGCGTACTGCACCGGCAGCGGCGTCCACCGCGGGGGGCGGCCGGCGCGCCGGGCGCCGTAGGCGGTGCCCAGGTCGCGCAGCAGCGGTCCCATCGACCAACCGTCGCTGACGATGTGGTGGACGAGCACGAGCAGCACGTGCTCGTCCGGCGCCTGGGTGAACAGCCAACTACGGATGGGCAGTTCGCGGTCGAGGACGAAGGCGTGCGCCGCGGCGGCGGTGACGTCGCCGCCGGTCACCTCCTCCAGGACCGGCTCGTCGGTCACGATCCGCTGGTACGGCACGCCGTCCTCGTCGCCGAAGACGGTGCGCAGGCTCTCGTGCCGCCCCACCACGTCGACGAGGGCGGCCCGCAGCGCGTCCCGGTCGACCTCGCCGGTGAGCCGCAGCGCGAGCGGCACGTTGTAGGTGGGCGACGGCCCCTCGAAGCGGTACAGGAACCACAGTCGGCGCTGGGCGGCCGACAGGGGCACCCGCTCGGGCCGCGGGCGCGGGGCGAGCGCGGGCCGTCGCGGCCGGTCGGGCGGTCCCGACGCGGCGATCCGCGCGGCGAAGCCGGCGACGGTGGGCGCCTCGAAGAGGGTGCGGATGCCGACCTCGACGCCGAGTTCGTCCCGCACGCGGGCGACGACCCGGGCGGCGAGCAGCGAGTGCCCGCCGAGGTCGAAGAAGACGTCGTCGACGCCGACGGTCGCCACGCCCAGGCTCTCGGCGAAGATCGCGCACAGGGCTTCCTCGCGGGCGTCGCGGGGACCCCGGGCCCCCGCGACCGCCTCTTCGGGCGCGGGCAGCGCGTCCCGGTCCAACTTGCCGTTGCCGGTGGAGGGCAGCCGCTCCAGCGCCACGTAGGCGGACGGCGTCATGTACTCGGGCAGCCGCTCGGCGGCGTACGCCCGGACGGCGTCCAGGTCGAGCCCGGCGGGCGTCACGTAGGCCACCAGGCGCTTGTCGCCCGGCCGGTCCTCGCGCACCACGGCGGCGGCGTGCGTCACCTCCGGGTGGCTGCCGACGGCCGACTCGACCTCGCCCAGCTCGATCCGGAAGCCGCGCAGCTTCACCTGGTGGTCGACGCGGGCGACGAACTCCAGCTCGCCGTGCCGGTTCCACCGGCCGAGGTCGCCGGAGCGGTACATCCGCGAACCCGCGGGACCGTAGGGGTCGGCCACGAACTTGGTCGCGGTGAGGCCGGGCCGATTGAGGTAGCCGCGGGTGACCAGGTCGCCGGCGATGTACAGCTCGCCGGTCACGCCGACGGGCAGCGGGCGCAGCTTCGCGTCGAGCGCGTACATCCGGGTGTTCCACACCGGCCGGCCGATGGTGATGACACCGCTGGGGACGGCGTCGCCGGGGGCGATGCGGTATTCGGTGCAGCCCACGGTCGTCTCCGTCGGCCCGTACTCGTTGACCACGGTGACGCCGGGGTGGCGCCGGCGCCACTCGTCGAGCAGCTCGCCCATCAACGATTCGCCGCCGAGGACCAGTTGTTCGGTCGGGGAGAAGGCGTCCGGCAGGTTCAGCAGCAACGACAGGTGGCTCGGGGTGGCCTTGACGAAGGCGGGCCGCGTACCGGGGGCGTCGCCCTTGAGGTCGACGAGGTCCACCGAGCCGCCCGCCGTCAGGGGGGCGAAGACGCCGGTGACGGTGAGGTCGAAGGAGATCGGCGAGTGCACGAGCGCACCGCGCTCGACCGAGTCGTAGGCGCTACGGGCCCACGCCAGGTACGCGTTGAGCGAGCGGTGCTCCACCACCACGCCCTTGGGCCTGCCGGTGGAACCGGAGGTGAAGATGACGTAGGCGGCGGCGCCGTCCGGTACGAATTCCGGCAGCGGCGCGTCGGCGCGCCCGGTCCCGTGCGGGGCGTCCTCGTCCAGGTGCAGGCGCTGGCGGGTGCCGGGCAGCGCGGTCGCCGCGGTGGTCAACACCAGCACCGGATCGACGTCGTCCAGGACGAAGGCGAGCCGGTCGGCCGGGTGGTCGGGATCCAGCGGGAGGTAGGCGGCACCGGCGCGGAAGACGGCGAGCACCGCGACCACCAGGTCGACGGATTTCGGCAGGGCGATCGCCACGAACGTCTCGGGGCCCGCGCCCCGCGCGATCAGGGTCCGGGCGAGCCGATCGACCCGGTCGGCCAGTTCGGCGTAGCTGACCCGGTCCTCCCCGCAGATCACGGCCAGGGACCCGGGGGTACGGGCCGCCTGCGCGGCGAACAGCTCGGGCACGGTCGCGCGGGGCACGTCGCGGCCGGGGTCGTTCCAGCCGACCAGCACGTCGTGGCGCTCCTGCGCGGACAGCACCGGCAGGTCGCCGACCGGCAGGGTCGGGTCGGCCGCGGCCGCGGTGAGCAGCCGGACCAGGCGGTCCGCCATCGCTCGTACGGTCTCGGCGTCGAACAGGTCGGTGGCGTACTGGATCGCCCCGTGCAGGCCGTCGGGACGGCCGTCCTCGGTGTGCTCCTCGGAGAGGAAGAAGGACAGGTCGAGCTTGGCGCTGTCACCGCCGACCTGTTCCCGCTCGACCTCCAGCCCGGCCATGTCGAAGTCGCCGCCCGCGGTGTTCGCGAAGGTCAACATCACCTGGAAGAGCGGGTGGTGGGCGAGCGACCGGGCCGGGTTGATGACCTCGACCAGCCGCTCGAAGGGCACGTCCTGGTGGGAGTAGGCGGCCAGGTCGGCCGTGCGGACGCGACGCAGCAGCTCCGCGAAGGACGGGTCGCCCGAGACGTCGGTGCGCAGCACCAGCGTGTTGACGAAGAACCCGACGAGGTCGTCGAGCGCCTCGTCGGTGCGACCCGCGATCGCCGTCCCCAAGGGGATGTCCGGTCCGGCGCCCATGCGGGTCAGCAGGGCCGCGATGCCGGCCTGGACCACCATGAACAGGCTCGCCTGGTGGTCGCGGGCCAGTGCCGCGAGCGCCGCGTGGGCCTCGGCGGGCACGGACAGCTCCACGACACCGCCGCCGGTCCCGGCCACCCCGGGGCGCGGGCGGTCGGTGGGCAGTTCGAGGAGTTCGGGGGCGCCGGCCAGCGCGGTCCTCCAGTAGTCGAGCTGGCGGGCGATGAGGCTGTCCGGGTTCTCCTCGCCGCCGAGCAGCTCCTGCTGCCACAGCGCGAAGTCGGCGTACTGCACGCGCAGTGCGGCCCATCCCGGCTCCTCGCCGGCGCAGCGGGCCGCGTAGGCGGTCGCGAGGTCGGCGGCGAGCGGCGCGGCGGACCAGCCGTCACCGGCGATGTGGTGCAGGAGGAGCAGCAGCGTGTGCTCCTCGGGGCCGGACGCGAAGAGCGTGACGCGCAGCGGGGCCTCGCGCTCCAGGTGGAAGGCGTGTGCGACCGCTTCGTCGAGGGCCCGCGGGGAGAAGGGCTCGGTCCTCAGGTCGACCTCGGCGGGCAGGACCCGCTGGTAGGGCGTGCCCGCGAAGTCGGGGAAGACGGTCCGCAGGGCCTCGTGCCGCTCGACCACGTCGGTGAGCGCGGCGTGCAGCGCGGCGCGGTCCAGGCGCCCGGTCAGGCGCAGCGCGATCGGCAGGTTGTAGGTGGCGCCGGGGCCTTCGAGCCGGTCCAGGAACCACAGGCGTCGCTGTGCGTAGGACAGCGGCGGGTGCTCCGGGCGGGGACGGACGAGGACCGGAGGGCGCGCGGCGGCCGCGGTGTCGAGGCGGGCCGCCGTCGCGGCCGGGGTCGGCGCCTCGAACAGCGCGCGGATGGGCAGTTCGACGGCGAAGGTGGACCGGATGCGGCTGACCAGCCGGGTGGCGAGCAGCGAGTGGCCGCCGAGGGCGAAGAAGTCGTCGTCGACGCCGACCCGTTGCAGGCCGAGGACCTCGGCGAACAGGCCGCAGAGGATCTCCTGCTGCGGAGTGGTCGCGGTCCGCCCCACGGGGGCGGCCGTGAACTCGGGTGCGGGCAGGGCGGCAGTGTCGAGCTTGCCGCTGGGGGTCAGCGGCAGGGCGTCGAGCAGGACGACCGCGCCGGGTACGAGCACCTCGGGCAGCCGCGCCGCCAGGTGCTCCCGGACCGTGCGGGCCAGGTCGTCGGCGGCCGGGCCGGACCGGGCGGGCACGACGTAGGCGACGAGGCGCTCGTCGAGCACGGTCACGACGGCCTGGCCCACCTCGGGCAGTTCGGCCGCCGTGGCGCGGATCTCGTCCAGCTCGATGCGGACGCCGCGCACCTTGACCTGGCGGTCGGCCCGGCCCTCGAACTGGATCGAGCCGTCCTGGTTCCACCGGCCGAGGTCGCCGGAGCGGTACATCCGCGAGCCCGCCGGGCCGAAGGGGTCGGCGACGAAGCGCTCGGCGCTGAGGCCCGGCCGGTTGAAGTAGCCGTGCGCGAGCTGGACGCCCGCGAGGTACAGCTCTCCCACGACGCCGGGCGGAACCGGGCGCAGCGCCCGGTCGAGCACGTGGACGCGGGTGTTCCACACCGGGAAGCCGATCGGCGCGTTGCCGGGGCCTATCTCCTGCCCGCCGTGCCAGGCGGTGACGTCGACGGTGGCCTCGGTCGGGCCGTACAGGTGGTGCAGGGGGATGCCGAGCAGGTCGCGGAAGGTCCGGTGCAGGTCGGCGGGCAGCGCCTCGCCCCCGCAGAACACGCGGCGCAGGCTGGTGCAGTCGCCGACCTGCGTCGTCTGCACGAAGGCCGCGAGCATGGCGGGGATGAAGTGCACGGTCGTCACGCCTTCGGCGCGGATCAGCTCGGCGAGGTACTCGGGGTCGCGGTGCCCGTCCGGCTTGGCCATCACCATCGTGGCGCCTTGCAGCAGCGGCCAGAAGAACTCCCACACGGACACGTCGAAGCTGGTCGCGGTCTTCTGCAGCACCCGGTCGTCGGCGGCCAGCCGGTAGGCGCGCTGCATGCCGTCGAGCCGGTTGACGGCCGCGACGTGCGGGATGACGACGCCCTTGGGGCGGCCCGTCGAGCCGGAGGTGTACATGACGTACGCCGGGTCGGCCGGGTGCAGCGGGCGGAGCCGGTCCGCGTCGGTGAGCGGGGTGTCGGCCGGCGCCTCCGCGTCCGCCGGCGCCCCCGCGTCCACCTCGGCCAGCAGGGCGGCGTCCAGCACGCAGATCGGGGCGGCGTCGTCGAGCATGTAGGCGATCCGCTCGGCCGGGTAGCCCACGTCCACGGGCAGGTACGCCGCGCCCGTCTTGACGATCGCCAGCAGCCCGACGAGGAGGTCCACCGAGCGGGGCAGGACGAGGGCCACCAGCCGGCCCGGGCCCGCGCCCCGGCCGACGAGGTGGCGGGCCAACCGGTTGGCCCGGGCGTGCAGTTCGCCGTAGGTGACCTCCGCGCCCTCCATGACGAGCGCGACCCGGTCGGGGGTGCGGGCGGCCTGGGCGTCGAGCAGCTCGGGCAGGACGGCGGACGGCAGGTCCAGGTCCGTGGCGTTCCAGGTCTCCAGGACCTGCGTGCGCTCGGCGGGCAGGGTCACCTCGATGTGCCCGACGAGGCGGTCGGGATCGGCGGCGACGGTGTCCAGGACCTGGAGGAACCGGGCGGCGATGGCCTCGCCGTGTGCCCGGTCGAACGGGCCGGGACGGACGTCGAGCCGCAGGACGAGGCGGTCGCCCAGGACCCCGGTGACGAGGCTGAGCGGGTAGTGGGTCGCACCGCCGCCGTCGATGTCGGTGACCTTGAGCTTCTCCGGGAGCTCCGCCCCGGCGTCCCCCGCCTCCTCCGTCTCCTCGAACGGGTAGTTCTCGAAGACGAGGATCGAGTCGAAGAGTTCTCCCGCGCCCGCCGCCCGCTTGATCTCGGCGAGGCTGACGTGGTGGTGGTCGAGCAGGTCGCCCTGCTGCCGCTGGAGGGCGCCGATGGCCTCGGCGAACGGCACGGCGGGGTCGAGCCCCACGCGCACCGGGAGCGTGTTGATGAAGAGGCCGATCATCCCCTCGACGCCGGGCAGGTCGGCCGGGCGGCCGGAGACCGTGGCGCCGAAGACGACGTCGCTGCGGCCCGTGAGCTGCCCGAGCACCATCGCCCAGGCGCCCTGCACCAGGTTGTTCACGGTCAGGCCGCGTTCGGCGGCCAGCCGGACCAGCCGCGCGGTGGCCCCGGGCGACAGCTCGGCGCTGATCCGCTCGGGCAGTACGGTGCCCGCGGGGGCGCCGGGGGCCACCAGGGTCGGCCCGTCGAGGCCGGCCAGGGCCGACCCCCACGCCGTGGCCCCGGCGGCCGCGTCCTGGCGGCCGATCCAGCCCAGGTAGTCCCGGTACGGGGTGACCCGGGGCAGCGCGTCGGCGCTGCCCTGGGCCTCGTAGACCGCGAAGAGCTCACCGACCAGGAGGGGCGCGGACCAGCCGTCGAGCAGGATGTGGTGGTTGGTCACCACGAGCCGGTGCTCGTCCGGCCCGAGGTGGACCAGGTGGAACCGGATCAGCGGCGGTCGGGCGAGGTCGAACCGGGTGGACCGTTCGGCCGTCAGGAACGCGTCCAGTTCCCCGGCCGCGAGGGTCGACTCGGACCAGCCGGGCGCCACCTCCCGCGGGATGATCTGCATCGGGCGGCCGTTCGCCCGCATCCGGAAACCGGCCCTGAGGTTGGCGTGCCGCTGGAGGACGGCTCCGGCGCTGCGGCGCAGCAGGGCCGCGTCGACCTCACCGGAGAGCTCCAGCACGAGCTGGGTGTTGTAGACGTCCACCGCCTCGTCGTCGTAGAGGGAGTGGAAGAGCAGTCCCTCCTGCAACGGCGTCAACGGCAGTACGTCTTCGAGGCGCGAGCGCTTCATTACCAGTCCCCCAGTTCAGCCTCAAGGCTGTCGATCTCGCTCTGTGTCAGGTCGTCACTCAGGTCGGAAGGCGTCAGCCCGACCGTGTCCGGCCGCTCGTCCGCGAGCGCGGTGAGCGCGTCGAACCACGCCTGCGCCAGCGCCCTTACGTCGGGCTCGGCGAGCAGTCCGGACGCCCAGGCCCAGGTGGCGACCAGGTGCGGGCGGCCCCCGCGGTGTTCGGTCACCGCGGTGATCTCCACCGCGTGCGTCATCGCCATCCGCGGCGACCGCGGCGCGGGCGTCGGCCCGTCGACGGTCTGCCAGTCGGCGCCGGTGTCCTCGCCGTCCCCGAACCGGCCCAGGTAGTTGAAGCCGATCTGCGGTGCGACGGCCAGCTCGGGCGCGCCGCCCGAGTGGCGCAGGATGCCGTACCCGACGCCGTTGTCCGGGAAGGCCCGCAGCTGCTCCTTGACCCGCTTGAGCCGGTCGGTCGGCGTGCGGCCCTCCGGGTGGAGGCCGACCGGGTAGAGGCTGGTGAACCAGCCGACCGTCCGGGAGGTGTCCACCCCGTCGGCGACGTGTTCGCGCCCGTGGCCCTCCAGGTCGACGAGGACCGGTCCGGCGCCACGCACGTCCGCGACCGCCGTCGCCAGCCCGTAGAGCAGCACGTCGGTGACGTTGCCGTTGACGCTCGTCGGGATCCTGGTGAGCAGCGCCTCGGTGACGTCCGCCGCCAGGGTCAGCTCGAACTCCGCGGCCGTGGCGGCCGTGTCGAGCGCCGGGTCGAGCCGCCGCGTGCCGAGCAGCGGGTCCGGGGTGGCGGCGATCTCCTGCCACACCGGGAGTTCGGCCCGCCGGTCGGCGGCCGCCAGGTGGCCCGCCCAGGTGCGGTACGAGGTGAGCACCGGGTCGAGTACGGGGGTCCGCCCCGCCGCGGTCGCCTCGTAGGCGGCGGCGAGGTCGGGCAGCAGGATCTGCCACGACACGGCGTCCACGACCAGGTGGTGCAGGGTGATCAGCAGCGTGCCCGGCGTGTCGGGTCCGGCGTCGAACCACACGAACCGCGAGACCTCGCCGGCCGTCGGGGACAGCTCCCGTCGGGCCGACTCGGCGGCTTCGCCGTCGCCCGGGCCCGCCCGCCGGATCGAGACCGGCACGGAGCCGCGCTCGCGCACTTCGTACGTGCCGTCCTCGTGGCGGCGCAGTCGCAGGACGTCGTGGTGGTCGACCAGCGCCCGGGCGGCTTCGGCCAGTGCCCGCTCGTCCAGCCCCGCGGGGACCCGTACGGTCATCGACTGGTTGAACCCGTCGGTGGCGTCGTAGTCCTCCAGCCAGCGCATGATCGGGGTGGGCGCGAAGGTGCCGGTACCCGCGTCCCGGTCCTCGACCGTGGTCGCGACCGCGGTCGCCACCTGCGCCAGGAGGGCGGGAGTGCGCTCCCGGAAGACGTCCCGGGTCGTCAGCAGGAGTCCGCCGGAGCGGGCCCGGCTGACCACCTGGATCGACATGATGCTGTCGCCGCCGAGGTCGAAGAAGCTGTCGTCGGGGCCGACGGCGGGCAGGTCGAGGACGTCGGCGAAGATCCGGCAGAGCAGTTCCTCGCGCGGGCCGGCCGGCGGACGCCCACTGCTGGTGGTGGTCCACAGGGGCGCGGGGAGCGCGGCCCGGTCGACCTTGCCGTTGGGCAGCAGCGGGATCTCGTCCAGGGCCACCAGGGCGGCCGGGACCATGTAGTCCGGGAGCCCGCCCGCGACCTGGGCGCGCGCCGCGACCGGATCCGCGTCGCCGACGTAGTACGCCACCAGGCGCCGGTCGCCCGGGCGGTCCTCGCGGACCACCGCGGTCGCCCGCGCCACGCCGTCCACGGCGTTCAGCGCTGACTCCACCTCGCCCAGTTCGATGCGGAAGCCGCGCAGCTTGACCTGCGTGTCCGCCCGCCCCAGGTAGGTGAGTTCGCCCTCGGCGTCCCAGCGCGCCAGGTCGCCGGTGCGGTACATCCGCGAGCCGGCGGGGCCGAACGGGTCCGCGAGGAACCGCTCGCCCGTCAGTCCGGGGCGGCCGAGGTAGCCGCGGGCCAGGCCCTCGCCCGCGACGTAGAGCTCGCCCGTGACTCCGGGGGCCACCGGACGCAGCGCGGCGTCCAGGACGTAGACCCTCGCCCCCGCGATCGGACGTCCGATCGGCGGTGCGACCTCGCCCGACAGCGGGGCGCTCATCGTCGCGCACACCGTCGTCTCGGTCGGGCCGTATGCGTTGATCATGCGGCGCCCGACCGACCAGCGCGCCACCAGCTCCGGCGCGCAGGCCTCGCCCGCCACGACGAGCGTCGTACCGGCGGGCAGCGCGTCCTCGGGCAGGACCGCCAGCGCCGTCGGCGGCAGGGTCACGTGGGTGACCGACCGCTCCGCGCAGAGCGCGGCCAGGTCGGGACCGGGCATCAGCCGCTCGGCCGGGGCGACCACCAGGGTCGCCCCCGACAGCAGGCCCATCACGATCTCCCAGGCCGCCGCGTCGAAGCTGAGCGCCGCGAACTGGAGGACCCGGCTGCCCGGGCCCACCCCGAAGGCGTCCCGCTGGGCCCGCGCCAGGGAGGCGAGGCCGCTGTGGGGCACCACCACTCCCTTGGGGCGGCCCGTCGAGCCCGACGTGTAGATCACGTAGGCCGGGTGGTCCGGGCGGATGTCCGTCCGGGCGGGCGCCGGCTGCGCCGGTGCGTCCTGGCCGATCCCGTCGACGAGCACCACCGGGACGGCGCTCTCGCCGAGCCCGGGGAGCGTCGCGCCGTCGGTGACGAGCAGCAGCGGTCGGGAGTCGGAGAGCATGTACGCGACGCGGTCGGCCGGGTAGTCCGGGTCGACCGGCACGTACGCACCACCCGCCCGCAACACCGCCAGCAGCGACACCACCAGCTCCACCGACCGCGGCAGCGCCACCGCCACCACCGACTCGGGACCCACCCCGCACGAGGCCAGATGCCCCGCGAAGGCATCCACCCGCGCCGCCAACTCGCCGTACGTCAGCTCCACATCCTCGAAGACCAACGCGACCGCCGTCGGATCCTGCGCCACCCGGGCCTCGAACAGCTCCGGGAAGGACGCACGCTCCTCCAACGCGCCCGCGCGGGCGGCCCACTCCTCCAACACCCGACCGCGCTCGACGGCCGAGAGCACCTCGACCTGCGAGATACGACCGTCCACATCCGCGACCAGCCCCTCCAACACCCGGACGAACCGCTCGCCCAGCGCCTCGGCGCTCACCCCGTCGAACAGGTCCGAGGCGTACTGGACCTCTCCGAACAGCCCGTCGGGGGTCTCCTCCAGGTGGAAGGTGAGGTCGAACTTGGCCACGTTCAGGTCGACGCCCTCGAAGGCGACGTCGAGGCCGGGGAGGCCGAAGTCGGCCTCGCTGTTGTTGTCGAGGACGACCATCACCTGGAACAGCGGGTGGTGGGCCAACGACCGCTGCGGGCTGACCACTTCCACCAGGCGCTCGAAGGGCACGTCCTGGTGCGCGTAGGCCGCCAGGTCCGTCTCCCGCACCCGGGCCAGCAGTTCACGCACCGAGGGATCCCCGGACACGTCCGTCCGCAGCACCAGCGTGTTCACGAAGAAGCCCACCAGCGCGTCCAGGGCCTGGTCCGAGCGCCCCGCGACCACCGTGCCCAGGGGCACGTCCGTACCGGCTCCCATGCGGGAGAGCAGGACCGCGACGGCGGCCTGGACCACCATGAAGGGGGTCACCCCGCAGGCGCGGGCCACCTCCGACAGGCGCTCCTGCAAGGCGGCGTCGGTGGTGAACCGGGCCACTCCACCGCGGTACGACGGGGTCTGCGGGCGCGGGCGGTCGAGGGGGAGCTCGATCAGTTCCGGTACGCCGTGCAGTGCGGTGCGCCAGTAGTCGATCTGGCGGCCGGCCGGGCTCGACGGATCGCTCTCGTCACCCAACACCTCCGCCTGCCACAACGCGTAATCCGCATACTGCACCGGCAACGGAGCCCAACCCGGCACCCCACCACCCACACGCGCCACATACGCAGCCGACACATCATCAGCCAACGGACCCAACGACCAACCATCCGACGCGATGTGATGCATCAACACCACCAACACCGACGACCGCTCACCCACCCGCAACAACGACACCCGCAACGGCAACTCCACCGACAGATCGAACGCATACCCCGCGGCCCGATCCACAGCAGCGGACAGCCCCTCCTCGGAGACCTCCACCACCTCCCACACCACAGCCGCGTCCGCCACCGGCACCACCCGCTGATACGGCACACCATCCACCGCCGCGAACACCGTCCGCAGACTCTCGTGCCGACCCACCACATCACCCACCGCGAGCTCCAACGCACCCGCGTCCAACTCACCCTCCAACCGCAACACCAACGGAACGTTGTACGTCGCGGACGGACCCTCCAACACGTGCAGGAACCACAACCGACGCTGCGCCGCCGACAACGGCACCCGCCCCGGACGCACACCCGCCGACAACCCCCGACGCGCCACCTCCGCACCCACCACACGCAACGCCAACCCCGCCACCGACGGCGACTCGAACACCGCACGGATGCCGAGCTCCCGTCCGAACGCCGAACGGATCCGGCTCACCAGGCGGGTGGCGAGCAGCGAGTGCCCGCCGAGGTCGAAGAAGTTGTCGTCGGGGCCGACCGAGGTCACCCCCAGGACGTCGGCGAAGATCTGGCAGAGCAGTTCCTCGCGGGCGTCGGCGGGCCGGCGGCCGCTCGCCGCCGTCGTGGTCCACAGGGGCGCGGGGAGCGCGGCCCGGTCGACCTTGCCGTTGGGCATCAGCGGGATCTCGTCCAGGGCCACCAGGGCGGACGGGATCATGTACTCCGGCAGCGTGGCGGCCACCTGGGCGCGCACCGCGACCGGGTCGACGTCGCCGACGTAGTACGCCACCAGGCGCCGGTCCCCGGGGCGGTCCTCGCGGACCACCGCGGTGGTCCGCGACACGCCGCTCACGGCGAGCACCGCGGACTCCACCTCGCCCATTTCGATGCGGAAGCCGCGCAGCTTGACCTGCGTGTCCGCCCGTCCCAGGTAGACGATCTCGCCGTCCGCGGTCCACCGGACCAGGTCGCCGGTGCGGTACATCCGCGAGCCGGCGGGGCCGTAGGGGTCCGCGAGGAACCGCTCGCCCGTCAGTCCGGGACGGCCCAGGTAGCCGCGGGCCAGACCCGCACCCGCGACGTAGAGCTCACCGGTGACACCGGGTGCCACCGGACGCAGCGCGGCGTCCAGGACGTACGTCCGCGTGCCCACGATCGGACGGCCGATCGGCACGACCGCCTCGTCCGACAGCGGGGCGCTCATCGTGGAGATGACGGTCGTCTCGGTCGGGCCGTAGGCATTGACCATCCGGCGCCCGACCGACCAGCGCGCCGCCAGTTCCGGCGCGCAGGCCTCGCCGGCCACGACCAGGGTCGTACCGGCGGGCAGCGCGTCGTCCGCGAGGACGGCCAGCGCCGCGGGCGGCATGGTCAGGTGCGTCACGGCCTGTTCGGCGCAGAGCGCGGCCAGGTCGGGACCGGGCATCAGCCGCTCGGCCGGGGCGACCACCAGGGTCGCCCCCGACAGCAGACCCATCACGTTGTCCCAGACGGACACGTCGAAGCTGAGCGCCGCGAACTGGAGGACCCGGCTGCCCGGGCCCACGCCGAAGGCGTCCTGCTGGGCCCGCGCCAGGGAGGCGATGCCGCCGTGCGTCACGACGACGCCCTTGGGGCGGCCCGTCGAGCCCGAGGTGTAGATCACGTAGGCCGGGTGGTCCGGGCCGGGGCGCGCCTGCGGAGGCAGCGCGCCGGACAGTTCCACCTCGTCCACGAGGAGCACCGTCGCCGGGTGCCCGCCGAGTCGCGGCAGGGTCGCGGTGTCGGTGATCAGCAGCAGCGGTCGGGAGTCGGAGAGCATGTACGCGACGCGGTCGGCCGGGTAGTCCGGGTCGACCGGCACGTACGCACCACCCGCCCGCAACACCGCCAGCAACGACACCACCAGCTCCACCGACCGCGGCAGCGCCACCGCCACCACCGACTCGGGACCCACCCCGCACGAGGCCAGATGCCCGGCAAAGGCATCCACCCGCGCCGCCAACTCGCCGTACGTCAGCTCCACATCCTCGAAGACCAACGCGACCGCCGCCGGATCCTGCGCCACCCGGGCCTCGAACAGCTCCGGGAAGGACGCACGCTCCACCGACGAACCCGCGTGCGCGGCCCACTCCTCCAGCACCCGGCCGCGCTCACCGGCCGAGAGCACCTCGACCTGCGAGATGCGACCGTCCACATCCGCGACCAGCCCCTCCAGCACCCGGACGAACCGCTCGCCCAGCGCCTCGGCGCTCACCCCGTCGAACAGGTCCGAGGCGTATTCGAGTTCACCGCTGACTCCGGCGGGCAGGCCGTCGGCGTCGTGGCGCTCGAAGAGGGAGAAGGACAGGTCGAACTGCGACACCGTGGTGGTGGAGTCGCCCTCGCTCACCGTGAGCCCGGGCAGTTCGAGGGTCGCCTCGCTGTTGTTGTCGAAGACGACCATCACCTGGAACAGCGGGTGGTGGGCCATCGACCGCTGCGGGCTGACGACCTCCACCAGGCGCTCGAAGGGGACGTCCTGGTGCGCGTAGGCCGCCAGGTCCGTCTCCCGGACCCGGGCCAGCAGTTCGCGCACCGAGGGATCCCCGGACACGTCCGTGCGCAGCACCAGCGTGTTGACGAAGAAGCCGATCAGACCCTCCAGGGCCTGGTCCGAGCGCCCGGCCATGACGGTGCCCAGGGGCACGTCCGTACCGGCTCCCACCCGGGAGAGCAGGACCGCGACGGCGGCCTGGACCACCATGAAGGGGGTCACCCCGCAGGCGCGGGCGACGGCCAACAGACGGCCGTGCAACGCGGCGTCGAGGTGGAGGTCGACGGCGGCGCCCCGGTAGGAGGCCACCGCGGGGCGGGGCCGGTCCGTCGGGACCTCGATCAGCGCGGGAGCACCCTGGAGCGCGGTGCGCCAGTAGTCGATCTGGCGGCCGGCCGGGCTCGACGGATCGCTCTCGTCACCCAACACCTCCGCCTGCCACAACGCGTAATCCGCATACTGCACCGGCAACGGAGCCCAACCCGGCACCCCACCACCCACACGCGCCACATACGCAGCCGACACATCATCAGCCAACGGACCCAACGACCAACCATCCGACGCGATGTGATGCATCAACACCACCAACACCGACGACCGCTCACCCACCCGCAACAACGACACCCGCAACGGCAACTCCACCGACAGATCGAACGCATACCCCGCGGCCCGATCCACAGCAGCGGACAGCCCCTCCTCCGAGACCTCCACCACCTCCCACATCACACCCGCGTCCGCCACCGGCACCACCCGCTGGTACGGCACACCATCCACCGCCGCGAACACCGTCCGCAGACTCTCGTGCCGACCCACCACATCACCCACCGCGAGCTCCAACGCACCCGCGTCCAACTCACCCTCCAACCGCAACACCAACGGAACGTTGTACGTCGCGGACGGACCCTCCAACACGTGCAGGAACCACAACCGACGCTGCGCCGCCGACAACGGCACCCGCCCCGGACGCACACCCGCCGACAACCCCCGACGCGCCACCTCCGCACCCACCACACGCAACGCCAACCCCGCCACCGACGGCGACTCGAACACCGCACGCACGGGGAGTTCGACGCCGAAGGCCGTACGGATGCGGCTGATCAGACGGGTGGCGCGCAGCGAGTGCCCACCGAGTTCGAAGAACCCGTCGTCGACGCCGACCCGGTCGACGCCGAGCACCTCGGCGAAGAGCCCCTGGAGGATCTGCTCCGCCGGGCTGGCGGGGCCGCGGTCCGCGGTGTCCGCGGGGCCGGGCACCGGCAGCGCGTCGCGGTCCAACCGACCGCTCGCGGTGAGCGGCAGCCGGTCCAGGACCACCACGGTCGCCGGGACCAGGTGGTCGGGCAGGGTGGCCCGGGCGAAGGCCGTGACGGCGCCGGGCGCGACGGTGGCGCCGGGGGCCGCGACCAGGTACGCGACGAGGGATCCGTCGCGCACCGCCACGGCGGCCCGGGCGACGTCGTCGTGCTCGGCCAGGACGGCCTCCAGCCGCGCCGGCCGGACGGTGAAGCCCGGCAGCGGCAGCGGCGCCCCGACGAACTCCAGTTCACCCTCGGCGGTCCAGCGGACCAGGTCCGCGGTACGGACCATCCGCGCGCCGTCCGGACCGAACGGATCGTCGACCACCGTCGGCGCGGAGCCGAGCAGCGGCCCGCCGACGTAGAGCTCGCCGACGACGCCCGGCGGGACCGGGCACAGGCCCGCGTCGAGCACGTACAGGACGGTGCCGGGCAGCGGGGCGCCGAGCGGCACCACGGTGTCCCAGTCGTCCGGGTCGCACGCGCGTTCCGTGACGGTACCGGCGGCCTCGGTCAGCGCGTAGCCGTACCACAGCGGGACGTCCACGGCGTCGAACCAGGCCCGCTGGAGCGGCTCGGCCAGGGCCTCGCCGGAGCAGAGCACGCGCCGCAGGCCGGCCTGCGCCAGCGCCGGATCGGCGAGCAGCACGGCCAGCTCGGAGGGCGTGACGTGCAGCGTGGTGGCGCCGTGCGGGGAGGCCGCGGCCAGGGCGGCGGTGCGGTCGCCGCGCACGACGGTCGCGCCGGCGGTGAGCGGCCAGAGCAGCTCGTCGATCTCGCCCATGGTCCCCGGCTCGGCGGCCGAGCGGACCCGGTCGGTGGCGTCCAGGCCGTGGACGGCCTGGCGGGCCGCGATCCGGGCCGCGACGACGTCCTGCGGGACGACGACGGAGGTACCGGTGCGGGTGCGCAGGACGAGGGGCTCGCCGGCGACGACGGCGGCCAGGATTCCGGCGGGCGGCTGCGCCAGCAGCTGTCCGTAGGTCGTTTCGACGTCCGCGTCGACGAGCGCGACGGCGTCCGCCGGGTGCGCGCCGATCAGTTCGAGCAGGGTCGGCGTGGCCACCGGGGCGCCCGCGTCGCGGCCGGTCACGGCGTGCGGCAGGGCGATCCGGTCCACGACGACGTCCGCGTCGGCGGCGACCGTCTCCAGCAGGTGCACGAACTGCGCGGCCATCCGCTGCGCCGTGCTCGCGTCGAAGAGGTCCTCGGCGTACTCCAGGTCGATGCCGATGCCCTCGGCGGACCCGTCCGCGCCGACCTTCTCCTGCACGTGCAGGGTCAGGTCGAAGCGGGCCGAGCCCATCTCGACGTCCTCGTCGAAGGCGGCGTCCAGACCGGCGAGCGCGAAGTCGCCCTCGTCGTCGTTCTCGAAGACGAGCATCACCTGGAAGAGCGGGTGGTGCCCCAGCGAACGCCCGGGGCGGACCACGTCCACCAGTCGCTCGAAGGGCACGTCCTGGTGCGCGAAGGCCGCCAGGTCCGCCTCGCGGACCCGGACCAGCAGATCGCGGAAGGACGGGGACCCGGACACGTCGGTGCGCAGGACGAGGGTGTTGACGAAGAAGCCGACGAGGTCCTGGAGGGCGTCGTCCGTCCGGCCCGCGATCGGGGTGCCGATCGGGACGTCGGATCCGGCGCCCAGCTTGGACAGCAGCAGGGCGAGGGCGGACTGCACCACCATGAACAGGGTCGTGTTCGTCTCCCGCGCCACCGCCTGGAGGCGGCCGTGCAGCTCGGCGGGGATGCGGATGGCGACCTCGGCGCCGCGGTGGGTGGCCTCGGCGGGCCGCATCCGGTCCGTCGGCAGGGGCAGCAGCTCGGGGATACCGCCGAGGGCGTCCTTCCACCACGTCAGCTGGCCGCTGACGACGCTGTCCGGGTCGTCCTCGGAGCCGAGCAGTTCGGACTGCCACAGCGTGTAGTCGGCGTACTGGACCGGCAGTCCGGGCCAGCGCGGCGCGCGGTCCGCCCGGCGGGCGGCGTAGGCGGCCGACAGGTCACGGGCGAGCGCCCCGGTCGACCAGCCGTCACTGGCGATGTGGTGGACCAGCAGGAGCAGCCGGTGCTCATGGGGCCCGTCGCTGAACAGGGTGGCGCGCAGCGGGGGTTCGCGGTCGAGGTCGAAGGTGTGCCGGGCCGCCTCGGCGGGCCCCGCGACACCGGTGATCAGTACGGGCCGGGCCTCGTCGACCCCGAGCACCCGCTGGTACGGGGTGCCGTCGGCGTCGGACGGGAAGACCGTGCGCAGCGTCTCGTGCCGGGCCACGACGTCGCCCAGTGCCGCTTCGAGGGCGGCGACGTCGAGCGCTCCGGTGAGCCGGATCAGCAGCGGCACGTTGTACGTCGTGCTCGGGCCCTCCAGCCGGTGCAGGAACCACAGGCGCTGCTGGGCGAAGGAGAGGGGCACGCGCGCGGGGCGCTCCTTGCGGACCAGGGCGGGCCGGTCGGGCGCCGCGCCGTCGATCCGGGTGGCGAGTCCAGCCACCGTCGGCTCGGCGAACAGCGAGCGGACGGTCAGCTCCGCCCCGAGCTGGGACCTGATCCGGCTGAGCAGCCGGATCGCGGACAGCGAGTGGCCGCCGAGGTCGAAGAAGTTGTCGTCGATGCCGACGGCGGCGACGCCCAGGGTCTCGGCGAAGATGCCGGCGATGATCTCCTCGGCGAGGGTGCGCGGGGCGCGCCGCACGACGGCGGCGGCGAGGTCCTCGGCCGGGAGTTCGTCGGGGATCCGCGCGCCGACGACGAACGCGGCGGGCATCAGGTAGTCGGGCAGCACGGATTCGGCGAGGCGCCGTGCGGAGGTCGCGTCGCCGTCGTGGACGACGTACGCGACGACCCGGGCGGAGCCGGCCACGACGGCGGCGTCCGCGAAGACCTCGCGCAGCCGGGCCGCGACCTCCGCGGGGATGACGCGGAAGCCGCGCACCACGCGGACGTCCTCGGGGCGTCCGAGCGGCTCGGTGGCGCCGTCCGGGGCGCGGCGCGCCAGCTCCCCGGAGGGGAGCGTGGCGACCACGCCGGGGGGCACGGGCCGTCCTTCGCCGTCGACGAGCGCCGTGTCGCGCTCGCCCTCGGCGAGCAGGTCGAAGGCCGAGACCGGTGCCGTCGGGTCGGCGGCGGCCGCGGTGAGCAGCCGGATGAGGCGGTCGCCGAAGGCGTTCATCGTCGCCCGGTCGAACAGGTCGGTGGCGTACTCGATCTCGCCGACGATGCCGGCCGGCTCGCCGTCCGGGCCGTAGCGTTCCTGGAGGCGGACGTCCATGTCGAACTTGGAGGCGTCGCCGACCACGTCTTCGAGCCGGGTCTCCAGGCCGGGGACGGCCAGCGTGACCTCGTCGAAGTTCTCGAAGGTCAACATGACCTGGTAGAGCGGGTGTCGGGCGAGCGACCTGACGGGGTTGACCACCTCGACGAGCCGCTCGAAGGGCACGTCCTGGTGCGCGAAGGCGGCCAGGTCGGTCTCCCGGACCCGGTCGAGCAGCTCGGGGAAGGTGGGGTCGCCGGAGACGTCGGTGCGCAGCACGAGCGTGTTGACGAAGTAGCCGAACAGGTCTTCCAGCGCCTCGTCGGTGCGCCCCGCGACGGGGGTGCCGATGGCGATGTCGGTGCCGCCGCTGAGCCGGCTCAACAGGGCGACCAGACCGGCCTGGATGGTCATGAACAGCGTGGTGTTGGCCGTGCGGGCGAGCCGCAGCAGGGCGTCGTGCAGCGCGGCGTCCAGGCGCAGCGGCGCCTCGGCGCCGCCGTAGGTGGCCACCGGCGGGCGGGGCCGGTCGGTGGGCAGGTCCACGAGCTCGGGCAGGCCGCGCAGGGTCTCGGTCCAGTAGGCGAGCTGGCGGGAGATCGCGCTGGTGGGGTCGTCCTCGCGTCCGAGCAGCTCGCGCTGCCAGAGGGTGTAGTCGGCGTACTGCACGGACAGCGGCGCCCAGTCGGGGGCGCGGCCCGCGGCCCGCGCCGTGTAGGCGAGGGACAGGTCGTCTCCGAGCAGGGTCTCCGACCAGCCGTCACTGGCGATGTGGTGCATGAGCGGCAGCAGGGCGTGCTCGTCCTCGGCGAGCCGGAACAGGGTGCCGCGGATGGGCAGTTCGGTGACCAGGTCGAAGTGGTGGCGGGCGGCCTCGGCCAGGGCCGATTCCAGGTGCCGCTCGTCGTCGACGTCGACGAGGGTCAGCTCCACCACCGCTTCGTCCGCGGGCACGATGTGCTGGTACGGGGTGCCGTCGGCCTCGCGGAAGAGGGTGCGCAGCCCCTCGTGGCGGGCGACCACGTCGTGCAGGGCGGTGTGCAGCGCCGGCACGTCGAGCGGTCCGGAGAACCGCATGACGAGCGGCACGTTGTAGGTGGAGCTGGGGCCTTCGAGCCGGTTGAGGAACCACAGTCCGCGCTGGCCGAAGGAGAGCGGCACCCGTTCGGGGCGCTCCATGGGCACCAGGGCGGGCCTGGCCTCCCCGGCCTGGTCGGTCCAGCCCGCGAGCCCGGCGACGGTCGGCGTCTCGAACAGGGCCCGGACGGGCACCTCCACGCCCATCGCGGACCGGATGCGGCTGATCAGTCGGGTGGCGAGGAGCGAGTGGCCGCCCAGCGCGAAGAAGTTGTCGTCGATCCCGACCCGGTCCACGCTCAGCACGTCGGCGAACAGGACCGCGAGGAGTTCCTCGCGCGGGTTGCGCGGCCGTCGGCCCTCCGCGGCGCCGGACAGGGCCGGAGCGGGCAGGGCCTTGCGGTCGAGCTTGCCGTTCGGGGTGAGCGGCAGCTTCTCCAGCGTGACGAAGGCGGCGGGGACCATGTGCGCGGGCAGCACGGCCGCGACGTGGTCGCGGGCGCGGTCTGTGTCGCCGCCGACGAGGTAGGCGGTGAGCCGCAGGTCGCCGGGCTGGTCCTCGCGGACCACGACGGCGGCCTGGGTGACGTCCGGCGCCCCGAGGACGGCGGACTCGATCTCGCCGAGCTCGATCCGGAAGCCGCGGATCTTCACCTGGTCGTCGGCCCGGCCGAAGTAGGACAGCGTGCCGTCCGCGGCCCGGCGGGCCAGGTCTCCGGTGCGGTACATCCGGGTGCCGGGAGCGCCGTAGGGGTCGGCGACGAACCGCTGCGCGCTGAGCCCGGGGCGGCCGAGGTAGCCGCGGGCCAGGCCCGCTCCGGCGACGTACAGCTCGCCGGTGGTCCCCGCCGGGACGGGCTGGAGCCCCTGGTCGAGGACGTGGACGCGCAGGTCGGGGATGCCGACGCCGACGACGCTGGCGGCGGTGGCGGCCGCGGTGACCCGGTCGAACGCCTGGTGGGTGACGTGCACCGTGGTCTCGGTGATGCCGTACATGTTGACCAGTACGGGGGCGTCGTCGGCATGCCGGTCGTACCAGGACGAGAGCCGTCCCGGGTCGAGCGCCTCACCGCCGAAGATCACGTACCGCAGGGCCAGGTCCGTGCCCGGCTCCTCCTCGTCGGCCCGCATGAGCTGGTAGAAGGCGGACGGGGTCTGGTTCAGGACCGTGACGCGCTCGTCGCGCAGCATCCGCAGGAAGTCGCGCGGCGAGCGGCTGACGTCCTGCGGCACCACGACGAGCTTGCCGCCGCGCAGCAGCGGACCCCACAGCTCCCAGACGGAGAAGTCGAAGGCGTAGGAGTGGAACAGGGTCCACACGTCGGACTCGTCGAAGCCGAACCACTGGTCGGTCCGCGTGAAGAGCCGCACGACGTTCTGGTGCGGGATCACCACGCCCTTGGGCTGTCCGGTGGAGCCGGAGGTGTAGATGATGTAGGCGCCGTTGTCCGGGCGCAGCGCGGGGCGCGCCGGGTCGGTGACGGGGCCGTCGGCGGGCAGTTCGTCGATGACGACGCGGGTGATGCCCTCGGGCAGCGCCACGTCGATGCCGGCGCCGGTCACGACGGCGGCCGGACGGGCGTCCGCCAGGACGAAGGCGATCCGCTCGGCCGGGTAGTTCGGGTCGAGCGGCAGGTAGACGGCGCCGGCCTTGAGGACGCCGAGGACGCCGACCACGAGGTCCGCGCCGCGCGGCAGGGCGAGCGCGACCACGGTCTCGGGTCCGACGCCCTGCGCGAGGAGGGTGTGGGCGAGCCGGTTGGCCCGCGCGTTGAGCTGCTCGTAGGTCAGGTGTTCCGCGCCGGCGACGAGTGCGGTAGCCCCGGGGTGCGCGGCGACGGCGGCCTCGAACAGCGCGGGCACGGTGGTCCGTTCGGACGGCTCGGGGGCCGGCGCGGTCCACTGCTCCAGCAGTTCCCGGCGCTCGGTCGGGGCCAGGATGTCCGTCTGCCACAGCCCCTGGTCCGGGTCGGCCACGACCGCCCGCAGGAGCCGGGCCAGCCGGTCGACGATCTGCTCCACGGTGGACCGGTCGAAGAGGTCGGTGGCGTACTCGACCAGGCCCGACAGGCCCGCGGGCTCGCCGTCGGGGCCGTGGTTCTCCTGCATGTCGAAGTCGAGGTCGAACTTGGCGACGCCGGAGCCGACGTCCTCCAGGCCGGCCCGCAGACCGGGCAGGCCCAGGTCCGCCTCGGCGTTGTTCTGGAAGAGGATCATGACCTGGAACAGCGGGTGGTGCGCGAGCGAGCGGGTCGGGTTGAGCACCTCGACCAGGCGCTCGAACGGGACCTCCTGGTGCGCGTAGGCGGCCAGGTCGGTCTCCCGGACCCGGGCCAGCAGTTCCCGGAAGGTCGGGTTCCCCGAGGTGTCGGTGCGCAGCACCAGGGTGTTGACGAAGAATCCGATCAGCTCGTCGAGCGCCTCGTCGGTGCGTCCGGCGATGACGCCGCCGAGCGGGATGTCGTCACCGGCGCCGAGCCGGGTCAGGAGTCCGGCCACCGCCGCCTGGAACACCATGAAGAGCGTGGTGTTGGTGTGGCGGGCGAGTTCGAGCAGTCGGCCGTGCAGTTCGGCGTCGAGTTCGAAGCGGACCTCGTCGCCGCGGAAGGAGGCCGCGGCCGGGCGGGGCCGGTCGGTCGGCAGCTCCAGCTGCTCCGGGAGCCCGGCGAGGTTCTGCTGCCAGTAGGCGAGCTGGCGCGACAGCAGGCTCTGCGGGTCGTCCTCGGAACCGAGCAGTTCCCGCTGCCAGAGCGTGTAGTCGGCGTACTGGACGGGCAGCGGGGCCCAGGCCGGCGCGCGGCCCTCGGTCCGGGCGCCGTAGGCGACGGAGAGGTCCCGTGCGAACGGCGCGTCGGACCAGCCGTCACTGGCGATGTGGTGCAGCAGGAAGAGCAGGACGTGTTCGGTCTCCGAGAGCCGGAACAGCGTGATGCGCAAGGGGAGTTCGGTGGCGAGGTCGAAGCCGTAGCGGGTGGCGACGGCCAGTTGCTCGGCGAGCCCCTGCTCGTCGGTCTCGACCAGGGTGACCTCGGGCTGCTCCGCCTCGGTGATCAGCTGGTAGGGCTGCCCGTCGACCTCGGGGAAGCGGGTGCGCAGGCTCTCGTGCCGCGCCACGATGTCGCCGAAGGCGGCTTCGAGGGCGGCGCGGTCGAGCGCCCCCGACATGCGCAGCAGCAGCGGCACGGTGTAGGTCGCGCTGCGGCCTTCGAGCCGGTACAGGAACCACAGGCGCCACTGCGCCGCCGAGACGGGGACGTGCTCCGGCCGCGGCATCGGGGCGAGGGCGAGGCGGGACTGCTCGGCGCCCTTCAACCGTTCGGCGAGTTCGGCGACGGTGGGCGCCTCGAAGAGGTGCCGGATGGCCAGCTCGACGCTGAACATCGAGCGGATGCGGCTGAGCAGCCGGATCGCGGTGAGCGAGTGCCCGCCGAGCTCGAAGAAGCTGTCGTCGATGCCGACGACCGGCACGCCGAGCACGGCGGCGAAGAGACCGCAGAGGATCTCCTGCTCCGGGGTGCGCGGTGCGCGGAAGGAGAGTGCGACGGCGCCGTCCGGGGCCGCCGGTACGGCGACCTCCGCGGCCGTCGGTGCGGCGTCCGGTGCGACGGCGGTGGCCGCCGCTCCCGTGCCGACCAGCTCGCCGACGGCCGCGGTGGCGTCGTCGACGAAGGCGGTGAGCAGGCGGACGAGGTCGGCGGCGAGACCGGCGATCTGTGCCGCGTCCAGCAGGTCCGGGCGGTACTCCAGGCGCAGCTTCAGCTGCGCGCCGGGCAGCACCGACAGGGTCAGCGGGTAGTGGGTGGCGTCGTGGTCCTCCAGCACGCCGGCCCGCAGGCCCGGCGCGGGCTCCCACACGTCGTCGTCATCGTGCGGATAGTTCTCGACGACGGTCAGCGTGTCGAAGAGTTCGCCCAGCCCGCCCAGGCGCTGTACGTCGTTCAGCCCGAGGTACTGGTGCGCGATCAGCCGGGACTGCTCGTCCTGGACGCGCTCCATCAGCTGGCGCAGGGACTCAGCCCCGTCGAGCCGGACCCGGACGGGCAGCGTGTTGATGAACATGCCGACCATCGCCTCGCTGCCGGCGAGTTCCGCGGCGCGGCCGGAGTACGTGGTGCCGAACACCACGTCCTCGCGGCCGGTGCGGGCACCGAGCAGCAGGCTCCACAGGCCCTGGACGGCCGTGTTGAGGGTGATGCCGTACTCGCGCAGGCGGTCTTGGAGCCGGCCCGACATCGTGTCGGGCAGGTCGCAGTAGACCTGCACGGGGCGGGCGGGCGCCGCCGAGGAGGGCTCGGCGAGCAGGGTCGGCGCACCGAGCCCGGCCAGCGCGCCGCGCCAGACGTCGTGGGCGGCCTCGCGGTCCTGCTGGGCCAGCCAGGCCAGGTGGTCGCGGAAGGCGGCGGGCTCGGGCAGGGTCTCGCCGCGGTAGAGCGCGAACAGCTCGTCCAGCAGCAGCTGCATGGACCAGCCGTCGAAGAGGATGTGGTGGTTGACGAGGACGAGGCGGTGCTCGTCCTCGGCGAGCCGGACCAGGGTGAACCGCAGCAGCGGCGGCCGGCTCAGGTCGAAGCGCTCGGCGCGCGCCTCGGCCACGACCCGGGCCAGGGCGCCCTCGCGCTCGGCCGCGGGGAGATCGGCGAGGTCGACGTCGCGCCACGGCAGTTCGAGGCCGTCGACGACGACCTGCACGGGCTGGGACAGGCCCGCGTGGTGGAAGCCCGCCCGCAGGTTCGGGTAGCGCTCCAGGACGCCCGCCGCGGCGGCGCGCAGGGCGCCGGCGTCCAGCGGGCCGCTCAGCGCGAAGACCTCCTGGACGGAGTAGACGTCGGCGCCGTCGGAGTCGTAGAGGGCGTGGAAGAGCAGGCCCTCCTGGAGCGGGGCGAGCGGCAGCACCTCGACGATGCCGGGCAGGGCGCCCTCCAGCTCCTCGATGTCGCCCTGCGAGAGGGCCACGAGCGGCAGGTCGGAGGGGGTCAGACCACCGGCGTCGACCGTGGAGAGGGCGCTCAGCGCGGCGAACCAGCCCTCGGCGAGGTCGCGGACCTCGTCCTCGCTCAGCAGTCCCTCGGCCCAGGTCCAGGTCGCGACGAGGCGCGGCCCGTCGGCGTGGTCGACGGTGACGGCGTCCAGCTCGATGCCGAGGCCGAGCGGTGCGGCGTCGTCGAAGCCCGCGCCGAGGGCGGGGGCCTCCGGCGCCGGGGCCCAGTCGGCCAGTTCGGGGGCGGCGAAGCGGCCCAGGTAGTTGAAGCCCAGCTGGGGGCGGGCGTAGTCGGCGAGCTCCGCGACGGTCCGCGGATTGCGGTGGCGCAGCATGCCGTAGCCGATGCCGTTGTCCGGGACAGCGAGCAGCTGCTCCTTGACAAGCTTGAGGGCGCGGACGCCGTCCACGCCGCCCGCGTCGACCCGGACGGGGTACGCGCTGGTGAACCAGCCGACGGTACGGGTGAGGTCGACCCCGTCCGCGATGTCCTCGCGGCCGTGGCCCTCCAGTTCGAGGAGCAGCGCCGCGGCGTCGACGCCGCGGCGGCCGCGCCAGTCGGCGACCGCCAGCGCGAGACCGGTGACCAGCACGTCCCGCACGCCCGTGCGCACGGCGGCGGGGACCGCGCCGAGCAGCGGCGCGGTGGCGCCGGCGGGCAGGGTGAGGGTGAGGGTGCCGGCCGCGGCCCGGGTGTCGGTGGTCGGGTCGAGGGGGCGGCTGCCGAGCAGCGGGTCGGCCGTCTCCATGATCGTTCGCCACAGCGGCAGTTCACCGGCGCGGCGGTCCGCCTCCTCGTCGAGGAGGGCGCTCCAGCGCCGCAGCGAGGTGCCGACGGGTTCGAGGGCCTCGCCCTCCCAGGCGGCCCGCAGGTCACCGAGGATCGGCTGCCAGGACACGCCGTCGACGGCGAGGTGGTGCACGAGCAGCAGCAGTCGCCCGGGGGCGGCTCCGGCGTCGAACCACACCGCGCGCACGAGGTCGCCGTGGTACGGGTCCAACTCGGCCTGCGCCGAGCGGTGGTGCTCCTCGATCACGCGGCGCAGGGCCTCGGCGTCGGCCGCCGACGCGGCGACGTCCACGCGGCGCACGGCGGCGGTGGCCGCGCCCGGCGCGGGGACGGAGAGCTGCTGCTCCTCGTCGAGGGTCAGCCGCAGCGCGTCGTGCCGGTCGAGGACCGCCTGGAGCGCGCCGGTGAGCCGGTCGGCGCCCAGGCCGGCGGGCACCACGAGCAGCATCGACTGGTGGTACCCGGCGAGCGGGCCGCCGAGTTCGAGCAGGTCGGCCATGACCGGTGTGGGCAGCAGGCCGCCGGTCGCGACGTCCCGGACGGTCGGGGCGGCGGGCGCCGCCGTGCGGGCGGCCGCCGCGAGGCGGGCGACGGTCTTGTGCTCGAAGACGTGCCGCGGGGTGATGTGCAGCCCCGCCTTGCGGGCGCGGCTGACCAGCTTGATGGAGACGATGCTGTCGCCGCCGAGGTCGAAGAAGCCCTCGTGCAGGCCGACTTCCGGCAGGCCGAGGACCTCGGCGAAGAGCGCGGCGAGCAGTTCCTCCTCGGGAGTGCCCGCGGCTTCGGGGCCCTCGGCCCCGGGGGCGGGCAGCGCGCCGGTGTCGAGGCGGCCGTCCGCGGTGCGCGGCAGCGCGGCGAGGGTGACGTAGGTGTCCGGGACGAGGTAGTCGGGCAGCGTGCGGGCGAGGTGCTCGCGCAGGTCGACGGCGCGCACCGAGAGACCGGGGGTGGGCACGACGTAGGCGACGAGACCGTCCGCCACGTCCGCCTCGACGAGCGCGGGGTGGGCGAGCAGCGCGGCGACGGTACGGGTGACGTCGAGCGGGGCGCCGCCCACGAGGACCGGCGCACCGAGGCGTTCGAGGCGGCCGTCGACGGTGTACCGGGCCGGGGCGCCGTCGAGCGTGCCGCTGACGCCGTCGGGCACCAGGGAGCCGGACGCGTCGACGACGTGGGCGGAGCGGGCGGTGAGCGCCGCGCGCTCGTCGTCGGTGAGCAGGTCGATCCCGGCGATCCGGCGCCCGGGGTCGGCGACCGCGGCGCGCAGCAGCCGGGCCAGTCGGCCGACCAGCGCGTCGACGGTGGAACCGTCGAAGAGGTCGGTGGAGTATTCGGCGACCACGTCCACGCCGGCGGGCGTGCCGTCGGCCGCGAAGCGCTCCTGGAGGCGCAGGTCGAGGTCGAACTTGGCGACCCCGGTGGCGGCCTCGTCCACCTCGACGGTGAGGCCGGGCAGCGCGGGGCCGGCCAGGCCCAGGTTCTCGAAGGTCAGCATCACCTGGAACAGGGGGTGGTGCGCGAGCGAGCGGGCCGGATTGAGCGCTTCGACCAGCCGGTCGAAGGGCACGTCCTGGTGCGGGTAGGCGGCCACGGCGGCGCCGTGCACGCGGTCCAGGAGCTCCTGGAAGCTCGGGTCGCCCGACGTGTCCGTGCGCAGCACCAGGGTGTTGACGAAGTAGCCGACGAGTCCGTCGAGCTGCTCGTCGGAGCGTCCCGCGGCGGGCGTGCCGAGGGCGATGTCGGTGCCCGCGCCGAGCCGGGTCATGAGCGCGGCGAGCGCGGCCTGCACCACCATGAAGACGGTCCGGCCGGTGGAGCGGGCCAGCGCGGTCACGTCGCGGTGCAGCGCGGCGTCGAGGCGGGTGCGCAGCTCGTCACCGCGGAAGCTGGCGGCCGGGGGGCGGGGGCGGTCGGTCGGCAGGCCGACGAGCTGCGGCAGACCGTCGAGCGCGGTCCGCCAGTGGTCGATGCCCTCGGCCTCGGCCCCGCCCTGCCACAGGGTGTAGTCGGCGTAGGTCACGGGCAGCTCGGTCCACCGCGGCTCCTGTCCGGCGCGGCGGGCCGCGTAGGCCAGGGAGAGGTCCTCGATCAGCGGTCGCTCGGACCAGCCGTCGGCCGCGATGTGGTGCATCAGCAGCAGCAGGGTGTGCTCGTCCGTCCCGGTCCGGGAGAACAGGGTGGCCCGCAGGGGGGCCTCGGCGTGCAGGTCGAAGGGGTGGCGGGCCGCTTCGGCCACGGCGGCCCCGACGTCCGCGGTGGTGACGACGGTGAGCTCGGCGGGGGTGTCGAGGACGACCTGACGGGCGACGCCGTCGGTCTCCGGGAAGACCGTCCGCAGGGTCTCGTGCCGTTCGGCGACGTCGCGGACGGCGGCGTGCAGCGCCTGCACGTCCAGCTCACCGGTCAGCCGCAGCACCAGGGGGATGTTGTAGGTCGCGCTCGCGCCCTCCAGGCGGTGCAGGAACCACAGTCCGCGCTGGGCGTGCGAGAGCGGCATCGGGTCCGGGCGTCCGGCGCGCACCAGCGCCGGCCGTGCGGCCCCGGCCTCGTCGAGGCGGGCGGCCAGGCCGGCCACGGTCGGCGCCTCGAAGAGGGCGCGCAGGGACACCTCGCGGTCGAGCGCGGTGCGGATGCGGCTGATCAGCCGGGCGGCGAGCAGGGAGTCGCCGCCGAGGTCGAAGAAGCCGTCGTCCACGCCGATCCGGTCGATGCCCAGGACGTCGGCGAAGAGGCCGCCGAGGAGCTCCTCGGCGGGCGTGCGGGCAGCACGGCCGGCGCCGACGGCGACCTCCGGCGCGGGCAGCGCGGCGCGGTCCAGCTTGCCGTTCGGGGCGAGCGGCAGGGCGTCGAGGAGCACGTAGGCCGACGGCACCATGTGTTCGGGCAGCCGGGCGGCCAGCCGCTCGTGCACGGTGGCGGTGTCCACCGCGCCGACGAGGTAGGCGACGAGGCGCTGCTGTCCGGGCCGGTCCTCGCGC
Source organism: Streptomyces sp. NPDC051555 (assembly GCF_044454405.1). Lineage (NCBI taxonomy): Bacteria > Bacillati > Actinomycetota > Actinomycetes > Kitasatosporales > Streptomycetaceae > Streptomyces > Streptomyces sp. NPDC051555. The sequence continues at coordinate 140,426 of NZ_JBITDP010000007.1, forward strand.
ACGGTCACGGCGGCCTGGGCCACCTCGGCCAGCTCGGTGAGCGCCGCTTCGATCTCGCCCGGCTCGATCCGGAAGCCGCGGACCTTGACCTGGTCGTCGGCGCGGCCCGCGAACTCGACGAGGCCGTCGGCGTTCCAGCGGGCGAGGTCACCGGTGCGGTACATCCGCTCGCCCTCGGCGAACGGGGAGGCGACGAACCGCTGGGCCGTCAGCTCCGGTCGGCCCAGGTAGCCGCGGGCGAGCTGGACGCCCGCCACGTAGAGCTCGCCCTCCGCTCCCGGCTCCACCGGGCGCAGCGCACGGTCGAGGATGTGGACCTCGGTGCCCGCGACCGGGGTGCCGATGGGGACGGACCGGTGGTCGTCCCCGGGCCGCACCTCGTAGGCCGTGACGTCGATCGAGGCCTCGGTCGGGCCGTAGTGGTGGGCGAGCCGCACGCCCAGCTTGGTGACGACCTCGTCGGCCAGGGACGGCGGCAGCACCTCGCCCGCGACGAAGAGCAGCCGCAGGGCGAGGCCGGGGGTGTCCCGGAGCGCGGGGAGCGCGACGGACAACAGCGAGGGGACGAACTGGGCGACGGTGACGCCGTGTTCGGCCGCGTAGGCGAGCAGCAGGTGCGGCAGGCCGAGCACGTCGTCGGGGGCCACGCAGATCGTCGCACCGGCGATCAGCGGCAGCCAGATCTCGGAGCCCGCCGCGTCGAAGCTGAAGGCGGTCCGGGCGAGCACCACGTCGTCGGCGCCGACCTGCCACTCGGCGGCCTGCCACAGCATGTGGTTGGCGACGCCCAGGTGCGGTACGACCACGCCCTTGGGCAGGCCCGTCGAGCCGGAGGTGTAGATGACGTAGGCGGCGTTCGCGGTGTCGATGGTGACCTCGGGCGCGGTGTCCGCACCGGAGGTCAGGTCGATCTCGTCGAGGAGCACGACGGGGGCCCCGACCTCGGGCAGCGCGCCACGCGTGGCGGTGTCGGTGACCAGGGCCGAGGGACGGCCGTCGGACAGCATGTGCGCGATCCGCCGGGCGGGGTAGCGCGGGTCGACCGGCAGGTAGGCGGCGCCGGTCTTCAGCACGGCCAGCATCGCGACCACCGCGTCGGCGGAGCGCGGCAGCGCCAGGGCGACCACCCGTTCCGGCCCCGCGCCGAGGTCGACGAGCCGGCGCGCCAGCCGGTTGGCCCGGCGGTCGAGCTCGGCGTAGCTGAGAACGGTCGCGCCGAAGATCACGGCGGGGTGATCGGGGGTACGTCGTACCCGTGCCTCGACCAGTGCGGGCAGCGGCATCGTCGCCACATCGCCATCCAGGTCCGACCCGATCGGATTGCGCGTCGCACGACGGTCCACGCTGCTGACTCCTGTACTTCGACGAGAACTCGGAAGCGGCCGGAACGTGCATACGTCCGACACGTTTCCAGACCGTACGGAGAGGCATTTTCAGCGTGTTATCGAGACCCCATCCGGTCCGCTTCGCAGGTCGATACCGGCCTGATATGCGGCGCCTCTACATTGCGAAGCCCGCTGAGCACAGGAGTCGCGCAATGGTCCGCAACCACGTCATCTCGTTGGCCGATATCCCCGATGTCGATCTGTATCGGATCGTGGAAAGGGGAAAGCAATTCGCTTCCGGGGCGTGGTCGCAGGAGACCCTCGCCGGCGCGGTCGTCGGCATCTACTTCAAGGCGACGTCCACGCGCACCCGCACGGCGTTCTCCTCCGCGGCCCTGCGCCTGGGCGCGCGCCTGATCACCTACGGGCCGCACGACCTCCAGCTCAACACGGGCGAGACCACGCAGGACACCGGACGGGTCCTGGGCGGCATGCTGGACGTCCTGGTCGCCCGTACGGCCGGCAGCGTCGCGGAGCTGCGCGCGCTGGCCGCGCAGGACGGGATGGCGGTGGTGAACGCGATGGGCGCGCAGGAGCACCCCACCCAGGCCCTGACCGACCTGACCGCGATGGCCGGGCACTTCGGCGATCCGGCCGGGCGCAAGGTGCTCTACCTGGGCGAGGGCAACAACACGGCCGCCGCGCTGGCGCTGGCGCTGCCGCGCTACCCGGGCACGGAGCTGCACCTGCGGACCCCGGCGGGCTACGGGGTCGATCCCGAGATCATGGTGCGGGCCAAGGAGTTCGCCGCGGCGCACGGTTCGACCGTCACCGAGCGGCACGACACCTTCGAGCTGCCCGAGGGCGTCGACGTCGTGTACACCACCCGCTGGCAGACGACCGGCACGTCGAAGGCCGATGCCGACTGGCGCGAGGACTTCGTCCCCTTCCGGGTCGACGAGGCCGTCATGCGGTCCAGCCCGGACGCGGTCTTCATGCACGACCTGCCCGCGCACCGCGGCGACGAGGTCACCGCCGCGGTGCTGGACGGGCCGCGTTCGATCGCGTTCACCCAGGCCGAGGCGAAGATGCACAGCGCCGCCGCGGTCCTGGAGTGGAGCCTCGGGGCGCTGTGAGCGGGGCCTTCGGCCCCGGGAGGTTCACCGGGCGGGCGGGCGGCGGGACGGCCACGCCCGCTCGAAGCCGTGGGCGAGCCGGAACAACACCGGCTCGCTGAAGGCCCGTCCGGTGAAGGTGATCCCGACGGGCAGCCCCTCGGTCCAGCCCGCGGGCACGCTGATGGCGGGGTAGCCGGCCAGTCCGGGCGCCAGTGCGGCGCCGTGCGGATCGGGGTCGCCCTCGACCATGTCGATCGGCCACGGCGGCGGGCAGGTGGGCATGACCAGCGCGTCCAGCCGGTGCTCGTCCATGACGGCGTCGATGCCCTCCGCACCCGCCAGCCGCCGTACGGTGGCCAGCGCCTCGCGGTACACCGGGTCGTCCGTGTCGGGATCGACGCCGGCCAGCATCTCCAGGATGTCCTGGTCGAAGAACTCCAGCTCGACCGCCGCGTTCTCCCGGTTCGCCTCGACCAGGGCGGCGATGGTGCGCGGATGGTCCCCGGGCGTGCCGGCGAGATACCGGCCCAGGGCGTACGCGGTCTCGTGCATCGCGACAGCGCCCAGCTCGGGACCGGCGAACCGGTCCGCGGTGGCGATGTCCGCGCCCTCGACGATGACCGCGCCGGCGCGGCGCATGGTCTCCAGGGCGGCGTCGGCGATCTCGTCGGCCGCCGCGCTGTAGCCGTAGAACACCTTGCGGGGGACGCCGATGCGCATCCCGCGCAGGCCCTCCCCGTCGAGGAACGTCCGGTAGTCGAGGGTGGGCGCGCCGTCCGTCGCCCCGTCCGACGGGTCGGGCCCCGCGATCACCGAGAGGACGTCCGCCGCGTCGGCGACCGTACGGGCGAGGGGCCCGATCGAGTCGAAGCTGGGGATGCCCGGGATCATTCCCGCGCGGCTGGTGAGTCCGGTGGTCGGCTTCACCCCGACGAGGCAGTTCGCGGCGGCCGGGCCCAGGATCGAGCCGATGGTCTCGGTGCCGAGCGCCACCGCGCACAGATTGGCCGAGACGCCCACCGCGGATCCCGAGCTGGAACCGTGCGGCGAGCGCTTGGTGTCGTACGGGTTGCGCGTCTGGCCGCCGCGGGCGCTCCAGCCCGCGGTTCCCAGGATCCACGAGGTCTTGTTCGCCTTGCCGAGCAGCACGGCTCCGGCGGCCCGCAGGCGGGCGACGACCGTGGCGTCGCGTGCGGGCCGCGAGCCGAGCATGACCGTGGAACCGCTCGTGGTGTGCATCCGGTCGGCGGTGTCGAGGTTGTCCTTGAGGAGCACGGGAATGCCGTGCAGCGGCCCCCGGACCGGACCCTCGTCCAGCCGCGCCGCTTCCGCCTCGGCGTCCGGGTTCACCTCGATGACCGCGTGCAGTTCGTCGTTGTGGCGCTCGATCCGGTCCAGGTACCAGCGGGTCAGTTCGAGGGCGGTGAGCCGCCCGTCGGCGAGCGCCTCCCGCAGTTGGGCCAGGCTTGCTTCGGTCGGGTCAAACAAGGGACACCACCGGGAGGGAGGAGAGTTCGCGCAGCAGGGCGGACTCGTGGTCGGTCAGGTAGAAGTGGCCGCCGGGAAAGCGGTGCGCGGTGAAGCGGCCCGTGGTGGTCTCGCCCCAGGCCTCGACGTCGTGCGCCCGGGCGTCGAGGTCGTCCTCGCCGTAGTAGGCGTGCACCGGACAGTCGAGCGGCTCCACCGGGCCGGGCCGGTAGGTGCGCACGAGCTCGAAGTCGGACCGGATCGGCGGCAGGACGAGCTCACGCAGCTCCGGGTCCTCGAAGAGCTGGGCGTCGTACCCGCCCAGCCGCTTGACCTCCTGGACCAGTTGGTCGTCGGTCAGCGGACCGAACCCGCCGCGGGGCGCCCCGTCATGGGTCGACTCCCGTCGCGCGGGCGGCACCTGGCCCGACACCAGCAGGGCGCGCACCGGTGTCCGCCGCGCGACCTCGTAGGCGATCCACGCGCCCATGCTGTGGCCGAAGAGGACGAGCGGCCGGTCGAGCAGCGGTGTCAGCGCCTGCGTGACGGCCTCGGCCATCGGCTCCATCCTGTCGACGCAGGGCTCGGTCACCCGGTCCTGCCGTCCCGGGTAGCGCACCGCGTAGACCTCGACGTCGGACGGCAGCGCGGCCGGCCAGGTGCGGAAGGCGCTCGGGCCGCCGCCCGCGTGCGGGAAGCAGATGAGGCGGACCCGTGGCCGCTCGACCGGCCGGTACCTCCTCAACCAGGTGCTGGCCTGCTGAACGGCAGTCATGATGCGCCTCCGTGGGTGCGTTCGGGCGGGGGCCGTGACGCGGGCGCGGGCGCGCCCCGCGGGCCACGGCGACCGCCGCCGCGGCCCGGGGACCGCGGCGGCTCGCCGCGGCCCGGGGCCGCGGCGAGCCGTCACCGCGGACGGCACCCCTCCCCCGATCGCCGGTCCGGGAGCGAGTCCCGGGGCCGTTCGGGGTGCCGTCAGCTGACCCTACGAAGGACCGCTATCGACGTGCTATCGCTCGCGTGCGAGGCCTCGGCGTCCACCATCCGGTCGTACGCCGCCGTGCGGGCGGTCGCGGTCATCTCCTGGTGGGCGGTCTCCTGCGCGTGCAGGGAGAGCAGGCCGGGCAGGCGGTAGCGGAACCAGCCGTCCGACCCGGTGTCGGACACCTCGATCAAGGTGGCGTCCACCAGCTCCTCCAGGAGCCCCTGGGCGTCCATGGGGTCGGTGTCGAGGAGCGCCTGGGCCACCCAGACGCCGATCCGCTCGCCGCAGACGAGCCCGAGCCGGACGTACAGGGCCGCGGCCTCGCGCGAGAGCGAGCGGTACACGCCGTCCAGGGACCGGCGCAACATGGGCGCGCCCGTGCAGAGTTCCTCCAGCCGGTGCCGGGGGTCGCCGAGCCGGGTGAGCAGGTGGGACAGGCGCCAGTGGGGCTTGGCGATGAGCCGGGCCGCCGCGGCGGACAGGGCGAGCGGCGCGTGGTCGCACAGGGAGGCGAGGCGGTGCGCCGCGGTGGCGTCCTCCTCGACCCGCCCGTCGCCCACGAGGGAGCCGAGCAGCGTCACGGAGTCCGCCGGCGCCAATTCCTGCAGGGTCAACCGGACCTGCGCCGGGGTCGCCAGCACCCGGCGGCTGGTCAACAAAACGCTGCACTTGCCCGCCTTGGGCACGAGCTCGTAGGCCACGGTGTCGTCGGGGACGCCGTCGAGGATCACCAGGATCTGCCGCTCCTCGACCCGCCGGTGGAACTCCCTGAGCCGGTCCTGGTACTCCGTGGGGATCTGGGAGTCGGACATGCCGAGGGCCCGCAGCAGGGCCGCGGGGGCGTCCGCGGTGCCGGTCCGTTCCAGGTCGACGTGGATCTGTCCGTCGGGGAAGGCGTGGGCCGCCCGGCGCGCCCAGTGCAGCGCGAGGGCGGTCTTGCCGATGCCGGGACGTCCCACGACCAGGCCGACGGCCGAGACACCCCCGCGGGCTCGGCGCAGCAGACCGTCGAGGGCGTGCAGATCGCGTTCCCGACCGATGAACGCGGCGGCGCCCGGAGGAAGTTCGGGCAGTGCGGAACCGACGCTCAGCGGCCCGGCCACATCGGTGACCGGCATCAGTCCGGAGGTCTCCTGGAGGATGGCCGTGTGCAGGTCCTGGAGGACCCGGCCGGGCTCCAGCCCGATCTCCTCGCGGAAGACCCGCTGCGCCTGCCGGAAGAGGGCCAGGGCCTCGGACCGGTGGCCCGAGCGGTAGTGGGCGAGCATGAGGGCGGCCCGCGCCTGCTCCCACAGGGGCTGTTCGGACACGAGGGCGGTGAGCTCGGCGATGATCTCGCGGTGTCGGCCCAGCTGGAGCTGGAGGGTCGCGTACTGCTCGTACGCCGTCAGGCGCCGGTGTTCGAGCAGTTCGGCCTCCGTCTCGATGACGGGGCTCGACATGTCCGCCAGGACCGGCCCCCGCCACAGGCCGAGCGCCCGACCCAGCACGTCGGCCGCCGAGCTGGTGTCCCCGCGCTGCGCGAGCGTCTGCGCGCCCTCCACACCGGACGCGAACTCCACCGCGTCGATCCGGTGCCCGTAGGAGCGCAACAGGTACCCGGGCGCCGCGGTGACGATCACTTCCTCGGTGTGCCCCGCGGCCTGGAAGGCCTTGCGCAGGCTGGCGACGCAGATGGCGATCTGGGTGCGGCAGGTCGCGGGCGGCCGGCCGTTCCACACCGCCTCCACCAACTGGTCGATCGACAACACCCGGTCGGGCGCGAGCAGCAGCATCGCCAGCACGATCCGCTGCCGGGGCCCGCCGATCTCCACCCTGCGGGGCCCGACCCAGGCCTCCAGGGGGCCGAGGACCTGGAAGGTGATGTGCAGGTCCGCCTTTGCGGCGCCGTCCTGCCGTCCGTGAAGGAAAGGAAGCGAGGCCTCTGTTCGTTGTAATGGCTGTGTCGGCGCGGCAATCGTCTGCTGCATGTGGATCCCCCGTGCTCGCTCTGCTTCGCCCTGCGCATCGCACCGCGAATCGCGCTGTGCGTCACGCCGGGCGTCATTCGACTGTCTTCAGGTGCTTCGAATGTCTTCAGAATGTGATGACGGCCATACGGCTCCGTCCCGTAGTCACGTGGTCATGCCGGATAGTCACGTAGTCATGTCGGATTCCCTCGGCCGCACGCCGAGCCGCGCCCTCGCGGAGTCCTTCGGCCGGCCACGGAGCCGCGGCACGCCGGTGGGCGGACAGCGTGTCCTGGACGAGGGAGGGTGGGCAGGGGCGGCGGGCCCGCCGACGTCGGTCGGGAGGCTAGGAAGGGGTGGAGGGGGTGGAAGCGGTCGGGCGCTCGCCCGGGGCCGCCGGGGCCGCGGGCGCGGCGCCGTTCAACACCCGGGGGCCACGTCCCAGATCACGAGCGCGGAGCCGCGTAGGGGCAGCTGCATCTCTCCGCGACGGGGAGGCGCTCGCCGAGCGTCCGCATACGGACGGTGCGGCGAGGCATACCGCTCGCGGTGGTGATGGCACGGATCGACTCGCTGGCCATTCGCTCCCCAGGTGCGAAGTCTGACGACGGGGCGTGAGGTCGAACCGCCCCCTACTATCCACTGGTGTTCAACTGAACGGCCACGTCGTCGCACCTCAGTCGAACACCCGCTCGGCGACGCTAACCCTGCGGCCTCACCGGAGTCAACTGACGTTGGATTCGCCAACTTTCGACTTACACGCCAGTCGGAGGGTAGGATGCAGCCGACCAATGAAGACGGGACGCGCATGACCGACCTGGAGATTGGGCCCGCGAACAGCCTGGCTCACAAGCTGAACCACCTGTTCGCCAGCACGGCCCCCGCCGGCCGGGCACCCCACACCACCGAAGAAGTCGCCCGCGCGATCACCGCCACCGGCGTGCCGATCTCGGGCAGTTACATCTGGCTGCTCCGCAAGGGACAGCGCGACAACCCCACCATGCGGCACATCGAGGGGCTGGCCACGTTCTTCGGCGTCCCGCCCGCCTACTTCTTCGACAACCGGGTCACCGACACGGTCAATGCCGAACTGGCCCTCCTCACGGCCCTCCGGGACGCGGACGTACAGCGGGTGGCCCTGCGGTCGGTCGGCCTCTCGGAGAAGACCCTGCGCTCGATCACCGAAGTGATCGACCGCGTGCGCGAACTGGAAGGACTCCCCGTGGGTCCGCAGGAGGAACCGCGCCCCTGACGGGCTCCGCTCGGGCTCCACTCGGGCTCCACTTGGGCCCCGCACCGACTTTCCACGGGCTCCGGACGGGCTCGGCGCGGGCTTCTGACAGACTCCTGACGGCAATTCTGGAATCTGGAATTTGGCAAAAAATAATCCGTCTGAGCTATTGCCATATGACGAACTGTCTTGTTCTGCCCTGGACGCGGCCGGAACGCTGTGTTCAGATACCACTCATGCCGACCCTGCAGGAGTGCCCGTGACCAGCGACGACGCGACGCCCGACGCCGAAGCTTCGTGATCGTCGTGCGCTGGCGATTAAAGCCTCGCGCGCGTGCCGCGAGCACGCTCGGAGAGCGGTGCGAAGAGCGGGTGCACAGCCTCGGCCTGCGCCTCGACGAGAACCTGACCATCGGGGAACTCTGCGAACACCTGGGTGAGTTGCGCCAGCGGCCGGTGCGGGTGGCCGCCCTCCCGCTGCCGGCCGCCGGTCCGCACGGGTTATGGGTCTCCACCGAGGCGAACGACTACATCTTCGTCGAAGAGCGTCTCGTCCCGATCCACCAGCAGCAGGTGATCCTGCACGAAATCGGCCACGTCCTCTGCGACCACGACGCGTCGCCCGTCATGTCGACCGACGCGTCCCGGCTCCTGATGCCCTCCCTCGACCCCGGTCTGGTACGCCGTGTCATGGGGCGCGAGCACTCCGACGCGGAGGCGGAGATCGAGGCCGAGCTCGTCGGCTCGCTGATCGGCCAGCGCATCAACGCGTGGGGAGGCCAACGCACATGGCCGGTACCTCCCGAAGCCCGGGCCATCGTCGAGCGGTTGGCCGCCCTGGAATCCCCGACCCACGAGAAGTGCAATGAATAGCCTTCTGTACCCGCTGTGTTCGACGGTCGCCCTCCTTGCGCTCGTCTACAAGTCGCGGGTCCTGCGCACCGACCGCTCCGTCACCCAAGTGGCCCTCGTGGCCAACTTCTTCCTCCTCTTCATCATTTTCACGGTGTCCACCCCCTCGGTATGGGCGGCCACGAGCGACTTCGTCGGGATCGTCAACTTCTCCGGGCTGCTGACGCAGAGCTGCGTCGTCGTCATGACCGCGTGTCAGCAGCTCGTGCTGCTCCACCTGACGCACGGACCGGAGGCCGCACGGCGCAAGACACTGCCCCGCATCCTGGCGCTCGCCGTGGTACTGATCACCATGACCGTGCTGTTCACCGGAGCGACGGCGCAGGGCGAGACACCGGACGACTTCGCCGTCACGCACGCCCAGTACATGCCGGCCTACCTCGCCGTCTACCTCGCGGCCTTCACCGCGAACCAGGTCGAGATCGGCGTGATGGGGTGGCGGTACTCCAAGATCGCGCCGTCGGCCTGGCTGCGCCGCGGGCTGCGCATGGTGGCCCTCACCCTGCCGTTCGCGCTCGTCTACACCGGCTGCCGCACCGCCGACCTCGTCGCCGCGCAGTTCGGCGGGTCCGGACGGTCGTGGGAGGCCGTCGCCCAACTCGGCGTGGGGATCGCCGTCATCGTCCAGACCGTGGGGTGGATCCTGCCGGACTGGGGCCCGCACCTGACCTCCGCCGGGGACCGGCTGCGCAACCGGCGCGCCTACCGCGCCCTCACCCCGCTCCACCGCACGCTCACCGCGGAGGTACCGGAACCGGTCATCCCCATGGGCCCGACCCTCGACCTGCAGACCCGGCTGTACCGCATGCTGATCGAGATCCGCGACGCCCAATGGGAGTTGCGCACCTGGATGGACCCCGAGATCGCCCGCGCCGTCCGGGCCGAGGCCGAAGCCTCCGGCCTGCACGGCGACGAGCTCGCGGCCGTCGTGGAGGCCGGCCAGCTCCTCGGCGCGATCGCGGCCAAGCGCCGCGACCAGCCGCCCGAGCAGCCGCCGCAGACGCCCGTCGTCATCGCACCGGGCGATCTCGCCGCCGAACTCGCCTTCCAGCAGCGGCTGGCCCGGGCCATGACCTCCCCCATCGCCCTGCGATCGGTCGGCCGCACCGCCCCGGTGGCGGCGGCCCCTGCTCCCTGACGGTCCCGCGCGGTGGTCCGCGCACGGTGGGCCCGTGGTCCGGGCGCCGGGCCGTCGGCCGAGCTCACCCCCGTGAAGCTCAGCCCCGCCCCGGCGTCGCCGCCACTTCCCTCAACACTCCAGTGGCGATGAAGCATTGGTAACGTACACCAGAGTGACTGTCCGGCGTCAACCAAAGTGTTGCCGGGGCCGGCCCGATGGGCTTCGAGAAACACTGTGGTGGGCAAAGGCTCGGCATCACGCCAAGGAGGACGTGTACGTGGAGGATGACCAGTCACCCACCTTCGCCCAGCTTCTGGACCACCTCTTCCGCACGGTGCACCCCCCTTCCCGGGGGCCCTACACCTACGCGGAGGTCGCCGAGGGGATCCTCAAGGCCGCGACCGGAGAGGGCCGCGGGGTGACGGCGAGCGCCATCCAACAGCTGCGCACGGGGGCCAAGCGGAACCCGACCCGCCACACCATCAAGGCCCTGGCCGACTTCTTCGGCGTACCGGCCGGCTACTTCGTCGACAGCGCGGCGGCCGAACGCACCCGGGCGGAGATCGACCTGCTCGCCGCCATGCGCGACCAGGACGTCCGCAAGGTGGCCCTGCGGGCCAACGGCCTGAGCATCGACAGCCTGAAGATGCTGTCCACCGTGATCGAGCAGGCCCGCAAACTCGAAGGGCTCACCGCCGACGACCCGGCACAGGACCTGGACCTGAACCTGGACGACTGAACCGCGGACGACTGAACCGCGCATCGGGCGCCGCTCACGCGATCCGACCCGACGTCCCACCCCCCTGGAGCCCCTCGCGGCGGCCCGTGGTCGATCAATCGACAGGGGGGCATCAGCCATGTCCGGGGACAACCCCGACAAGCCGCGCCGCGGGGCACGTGCGCGGCGACCCCCGACCTCGAAGTGGAGTCGCGAACATGTCAGCATGGGGGCGCATGGAGCGGACTTCCGGGGTGGGGTCCGCCGCGGCCGACCACCCCCGACCGGCGCCACCAGAGTGAGGACATGGACCTTGAGCAGCTTCGCGCCGCGTGCGAGGCACGCGTCGAGGCCCTCGGGCTCCCGCACCGCTTCAGCACCCGCGACCTGCGCGACGCCGTGGCCGAACAACGCGGACGCCCCATCATCCTGCGCCCCTTGAGCACCCTGGGCGCCGCGGACGCTCCGTGCGGCATCCGCCTGGAGACCCCGGACGCCGACCTGTTGTTCTACGAGGAGGCGACCTCCCCCCTCCACCAGAACCACATCCTCGCCCACGAGATCAGCCACATCATCTGCGACCACCCCGGCAGCCTGGAACTGGACCCGGACACCCTGCGCGCGATCGGGTTCGACCCCACCCTCGTCCAGCGCATGTCCGGCCGGACCAGCTACACCAGCGAGGACGAGCGCGAGGCCGAGGTGATGGCCAGCGTGATCCGACAACTCATGTACCGGGGGCGCGAGGCCCCGTCGAGCCGGCCCGCCAGCGGCGCCGAGAGCTGGGACGCACTGTTCGCCGAGCCACACAGGAAGAAGCGCCACCGGAAATGATCGACATCCTCTTCTCGGGCACGGCCGTCGTGCTGCTGTGCTTCGCCGCGTACTGGGTGCGCGGACGCGGCGGGCACCGTCCCACGGGCAGCTGGGCGATGGCCGCGCTGCTGACCTCCTTCGCCCTCGCCTTCGCCTCCTACGCCCCGGCCGTGGAGCGCGCGGTCGAATCGGTGGTCCCCCACGTCGCCCGGCTCCTCAGCAACTCCTTCACCCTGACGGCGGCCACCTCGGTGCTCGCCTTCCTCTTCCAGCTCAACCTGGACCGCGAGCGGGCCCAGCGGCAGATCCGGCTGCGCGTCATCGCCCTCGCGCTCTGCGTCGCCGGCATGACCGTATTCTTCGTCGCCGAGCAACTCACCGGCCGCAACCCGGTGTTGTACGCGTGCTACGTGCTCATCTACATCTCCTACCTGGGGTACACGGCCAAGGACTTCCTGCTCCAGACCTGGGCCCAGTCCACCCGTTCGACCCGCCGCAGTCAGCGCTGGGGCCTGCGCACGACCTCGGTCGGCTGCGGCTTCGCCCTCCTCTACGCCGCGTACAAGCTCTTCGCCCTGGTCTCCATCGGCCTCGGTCTGGGGCTCGTGCCCGACCACGCCCGGTGTTCCACCCTGGTGACCCCCTTCCGCTGCACGTTCAGCGTGACCGCGCCCGCCGTCGCCGTGCTCCTCATCACCCTCGGGCTCACCCTCCCCGCCCTGCTGTGGCCGCTCAGCCGGCTGCGGCGCCGCCGCTGGGAACGCACCTCGTTCACCGCACTGGAACCCCTGTGGCGCGAGGTCACCTCGGCGGTCCCCGAGGTCGTGCTGGACCCGGGCAACACCGGCGCCGACACCGACGCCCACGACCTCGACTTCCACCTGCACCGCCGGGTCATCGAGATCAACGACTGCGTCCTGGCCCTGCGCCGCTACCGGCGGGCATCGGTACGGGACGCCGCGGCCGCCGAGGTCGCACGCAGGGGCGCGACCGACACCCCCGAGGGCGACGCCGAGGTGGAGGCGGCGGTCATCGCCGCGGCCGTCCACGCCAAGCGCACCGGCCTCCCCCTCGACGGCGACGAGGCCCCGCCCGCCGCCGGCACCCGCTCCCGCAAGGGCGACCTCCCGGCGGAGACCGCGTGGCTGCTGCTCGTGGCGAGCGCCTACGCGGCGCACCCCGCGCGCCCGGAGCCCGAGACCGCGGGAGCGGCCTCGTGAGCGCCCCGCGGCAGGACCCGCTGCGCGACCCGCGCTTCTTCGCCGACCCCTACCCCACCTACGCCGGGCTGCGCGCGGGCTGTCCCGTCCAACGGGTCCCCACCGGCTCCGGCGGACACCACTCCTACCTGATCACCGGCCACGCCGAGGCCCGCGAGGCGTTCACCGACCCCGGCCTGTCCAAGGACACGGTCCGCTTCTTCGCCGACAAGCCCTCGAACCGCGACCTGCACCCGGCGATCGCCCGCAACATGCTGGCGAGCGATCCCCCCGAGCACACCCGCCACCGGCGGGTGGCGACGCCCCTGTTCACCACCGGCCGCGTCCGGCAGATGCGCCCGTTCATCACCCGCGTCGTCGACGACCTGACCGCCGCGTGGCGACCGGGCACGGAGGTCGACCTGGTGGCGGAGCTGGCGGTCCCCCTTCCGGTCACCGTCGTCTGCGAACTGCTGGGCGTGCCCGAGGCCGACCGCGCCAGCCTCGCCGCCCATTCCCACGACCTCTTCGACGCGACCGACACCGCCCGCGTCGACGCCGCCTCGCACCACATCGGCGACTACCTGACCCACCTCGTCGACGCGGCCCGCGCCACCCCGGGCGAGGGCCCGCTCCACTCCCTCGTGCGCGACTGCGCCGAGGGCGGCCTCGACCGGGACGAGACCGTCTCCCTGGCCGCCCTCCTGCTGGTCGCCGGGCACGAGACCACCACCCACCTCATCGGCAACGCCATCCTGGCCCTGCTCCGGCACCCCGAGGCGTACGACCGCCTGCGCCGGGACCCGGAGCTGATCCCCGGCGCCCTCGACGAACTGCTGCGCCACGACTCCCCGGTGAGCGTGGCCACCTTCCGGTACAGCACGCGGGACCTCCGGATCGGCGGCGTCGACATCCCGGCCGACCACCCGGTGCTCATCGCCCCCGGAGCCGCGAACCGCGACCCGGCGGCGTTCCCCGACCCGGACCGGCTGGACCTCGACCGCGACGCCACCGCCCACCTCTCCTTCGGTCACGGCGTCCACCGCTGCCCGGGCGCCCCCCTGGCCCGCGCCGAAGCCGAGATCACCCTCCACACCCTCCTGACCCGCTTCCCGAACACCCACCTGACCACCCCCGCCACCCCCCCGACCTGGCGCCGAACCCGCCTCACCCGCGGCCTCACCACCCTCCCCCTCACCTTGGCCTGACACTCGTCCCTCACACATCCACTGGAGGGCACAAAACTATTCACTGCGCAAATTCAACAGGGGTTCTGCATTCCATTGTCAGAGCCGCCATGAATTCACCCGCAAGGCCACAACTCCCTTGATAACTCAAGACTTACCTTCGGGAAAATTCGACCCTATGGTGTGGGTCGAATCGAAGGAGCTCATGTTGTCAAAAACGAATGACCCCGTTGTACGTGCGGTTGCATCGGAGCGGGATTGTGTGTCCTCCCTGTACGAGTTGCTCGGCGAGCGGCTCTCCGAGGCGCGGGCGAGCCGGGCGAGCGTGTTGAGCACCCCGGCCGAAGGCGCCGGTGAGGCGTACGAGCGGGAAGTCGCCGCCGAGCGGCTGGCCAGGGAGATCGGCCGACTGGAGGGCGCCGAAAGGGGGCTGGTCTTCGGCCGCATCGACCGGACGGACGGCACGGCCCTGCGCATCGGGCGGATCGGACTGCACACGGAGGAGGACGACCTGCCGCTGCTCGTGGACTGGCGCGCGAAGGCGGCGCGGCCCTTCTACGAGGCGACACCGGTCCACCCGATGGACCTGCGGCGCCGCCGGCACCTGCGCCTCGAAGAACGCACGGTCGTCTCGGTGAGCGACGAACTGCTGGACGGGACCGCTCCGACCGATGAAGACGTCGTGGGGGACGGCCCGTTGACCGACGCCCTGTCGGCGCGGCGTACCGGCACGATGCAGGCGGCCGTCGCGACGCTCCAGGCCGAGCAGGACGAGATCGTCCGCTCCGCCCACCGCGGGGTGACGGTGGTGCAGGGCGGACCGGGCACCGGCAAGACGGTGGTCGCCCTGCACCGGGCGGCGTACGTCCTGTACGCGTTCCCGCGCGCCGCGGAAGAGGGCGTCCTGGTGGTCGGCCCGAACGCCCGGTTCCTCGACTACATCTCCCAGGTCCTCCCCTCGCTCGGCGAAAACGACGTCGTATTGACGACCTGCCGGGAACTGGCCGGAGTATCCGCGGAAGAGACGGCCCCCTTCGATACGGCGCGCCTCAAGGGCGGTTCCGACCTCGCCGACGCCCTGGCCGCTCTCCTTCGCGCCCACCAAGCCCCCTCCGGCGGCTTCACCGTGCGGGTCGGCCAGGAACTGGTCCACCTGTCCGGCAGCGAAGTGGCGACGGCCCGCGACGCCGCCGTGGCAGCCGCACCCGGCCACAACCCCGCCCGCCAGGTTTTCACAGAACTCCTGGTCGACGCCGTCACCGACGCGATGCAACGGGACATGGGAGACGTCCTGGAGCAGATCGACGCCGACTCCGAACGGCTGACGGGGATCGACCTGGACCGATTCACGGGCGCCGCCGGGCGCCGTGTCGAAGGCGCCGCCGACCCGGGTCCGGTCCACGAGCTGGACCTGGACGCCCTCCGAGCCGACCTCCTCGACGACGCCGGCGTCGACCGCGCGGTCGAGGCATTGTGGCCACGGCTGACACCCGGCGACCTCGTGAAGGCGCTCCTGACGAACGCCACCGCCCTCGCCCGGCACCTGCCCCACTTCCCCTCCCGGGATCGCTCCCTCCTGCTGCGCGATCCGGACGACCCGTGGACCGACGCCGACGTGCCGCTGCTGGACGAGGCCGCGAGCCTCGTCACCGGTCCCCCCGAGCGGACCTACGGCCACGTCGTCGTCGACGAGGCCCAGGAACTGACCGCCATGCAGTGGCGGATGATCCTGCGCCGCTGCCCGTCACGGGCGATGACCCTGGTGGGCGACTTCGCCCAGGCGGGCCCGGTCGCAACCGCGCGCGACTGGAAGGAAGCCCTGAGCCCTCACGTCGGACCGCGCTTCAAACTCCACACCCTGACGGTCAGCTACCGCACCACCCAGCAGATCCTGGAGAGCGTCCGGGACCTGCTCACCCGCATCGCCCCGGACCAACGACCCACCCGATCCCTACGAACCGGCGAACCCCCTCGCACCGTGACCACGCCTCCCCACGAAGCGATCCCCACCCTCACCCAGGAGCTCCGCGCCCAGAGCACGGCCCACCCGGGCGAACTCCTGGCCGTGATCTGCGCGGACACCAGGGTGAAGGAACTGACCGCCCCCGACATCACCGCCCACGCCCGCATCGTCCCGGCCTCCGAAGCCCGCGGCCTGGAATTCGACGCCGTCGTCGTCCTGAACCCCGAGGAAATCATCCAGTCCCGCCCGGGCGGCGAAAGAGACCTCTACGTATCCCTCACCCGAGCCACCAAACGCCTGTGCACCATCACCACCCTGCCCGCGCACGTGCGCGATCCCTTTCAATGAGAGTCATGACCAACGTGCTGGGGTTCGACGAAGACGAGCTACGTCGACTGGCGGGGTCCCGGTCGTTCGAGCGTGGTCTCGGCTATGTGTCCTCGGTGTCCGCGATGGAGATCGGCGAGAGGTCGATCACCGCGACCGTGGACGGAACCGACGCGTACGAGGTCGAGCTGACGGAAAGGGCGACGGGATTCACCGGCCGATGTGATTGCCCCTACGGGCAGGAGGGCAACTTCTGCAAGCACTGTGTGGCGGTGGGGCTGACAGTCCCGCGACAGGCAGGGTCGGTTCCCCGTCACCGGGCCGCCGCTGCGTCTCGCGGCCGGCAGCTCACCACCTGGCTGGAATCGCGCAGCCGGGACGAACTGCTCTCTCTGGTGAAAGAGCACATCGCAGGCAACCGTGACCTGCGCCACCGACTGGAACTTCGCGCGGCCACTGCCGCAGACGACCTCGGCGCCGTACGCGAACGCATCCTTGGTCTGCTCGACACCCGGCCCTTCGCCCGGTACGGCTATGTCGAGTACGCCGACGCCCACGCCTACGGGCTGCAGGCCGCGGAGGCGGTGTCCGCGCTGCGCACGCTGGCGGAGACCGGCCGGGCAGCGGAAGCAGTGGAGGTGGCACGGGACGCGATCGAGGCCCTCGCCCGAACGTACGGCGAGATCGACGACTCGGACGGGACCATCGGCAACGTGGCGACCGATCTGGCCGCAGTGCACCTGGAAGCCTGCCGGACAGCGCGCCCCGACCCGGTCCGGACCGCCGACTGGCTGGTGGACCATCTCCTTGGCGACCTGAGCGACGCCACCGACATCCTGCTGCCCGACTACGCGGATGCCCTGGGCGCGGCGGGCCTGGCACGGGCCCACGAACGGGCCGCCGCGGCCCTGCGCGACCATCCGAAGGGCTGGGCGGAGAAGTACCTCATGGAACAGCTGATGCGCGCCGAAGGAAGCGTGGACGCGCCGATCGCGCTCCACGCGGCGGACTTGGCCCCATCGGGCGCCACGCACCTGCTGATCGCCCAGGACCTGGAGCGGGCCGGCCGCCCGGCCGAGGCCCTGACCGTGTACCTCCGCCTGATCGGCCCGCTCCTCACCCGGACCGGCGACACCGCGTACGAGCACCTGACCGAACTCCTGCTCAGCGCCCGCGTCTGCCACCGCGCCCTCGGCACGGAGGACACATTCACCACCTACATGACCACCCTGCGCACCACCCAGAAACGCAAACGCAAGCTGATGGCGATGCTCGACCAACACGGCCTGTAGCGCCCCGACACTCGTACTCGGCGGCCGCAGCGTCCAGTGCGCGGAGTGGTGCTTCTTGCCCCATGTCGGGCCGGTCGCGCCCTACAGCACCCGGGTTCAGGTGGCACACGTCACCGGTGGCGGTCCGGCCGTCCCACTCACAGCTGAGGCCCTTGTCACCCGGTCTGAATCAGGGGATCGCCCCGGCTGCATGATCCACGCGCTGCCATAAGATGACGAAGACCATCTCAGCGGCCCGCCGGGCTTCCGTTCCACTGCTGTGGGACCGAAGGACATGCCCCCACCCGCACGAGTCACTCCGTGCTGCCTGGGGGCGATTTCTTGCTGTTCCGTGAGTCCGCGGCGTCCTTGGCCAACCGCACCCGCGTTGAGGGACGGCTGGCGGAACTCTTGACCGAGAACTTCTCCCACAGACACGGTCACCGGCCCCATGCCTCGGAAGTCCGGTCATGGGAACGCAGCATCCCCGCCCTCACGAACGCCTTGATCGAAGCGGGGCTCGGTGAGGTCGAGATGCTGCTGGAGTACGGGCTGCCGCTGACCAGCAAACGCGCGGACGCGGTACTGGCCGGCGTACATCCGGTCTCGGGCGAGCCGTCGTACGTGATCGTGGAACTCAAGCAGTGGAGCGAGGCTCACCCCGAGGAGAACGATCCGCTGCGCTGCCGCGTGCCCTCGTACAAGGATCCCGTCCTCAACCCGATCGAGCAGGTACGGGGCTACTGCGACTACCTGGTCTCGTTCAACGGGGCGCTCGAGCGTAACCCCGGGTCCGTCACCGGCG
This sequence comes from Streptomyces sp. NPDC051555, assembly GCF_044454405.1. Lineage (NCBI taxonomy): Bacteria > Bacillati > Actinomycetota > Actinomycetes > Kitasatosporales > Streptomycetaceae > Streptomyces > Streptomyces sp. NPDC051555. Next base: position 158,819 of record NZ_JBITDP010000007.1, read on the forward strand.
TCGCCTTCCTGCACAACGCGACCGAGTTCGGCGTCGCGGGACTGCGCGAGGTCGAGGAGGACAACCGGGGCCGGATGTTCACCGGCGACCAGCGCGGTGCGTTCCTGGACTATCTGCGCGCGAGGCTGGCCCCCAAGCCGGGTGCCGCCGCAGCGGACGACCTCCTGCAGGCCAGGGTGAAGCCGTCCATGCAGTTGATGGCCGTGGCCGCCGACGAGGTCCGCGACCGTGAGCAGTTCGTACTACTGGACGAGCAGCGGCTCGCCTACGAGACGGTGATGGCAGCCGTCCGCAAGGCCCGCCGGTCCAAGCGCAAGCAGGTGGTCGTCGTGACCGGAGGGCCCGGATCCGGCAAGAGCGTGATCGCCCTGTCCGTGCTCGGCGATCTGTACCGGCGCGGTGTGCCGGCCCTTCACGCCACCGGATCACAGTCGTTCACCAAGACGATGCGCAAGGTCGCGGGCGCGCGCAAGCCCGAGGTCCAGCGCTTGTTCCGCTACTTCAACAGCTTCATGGACGCCGAACCGAACGACATCGACGTGCTCGTGTGCGACGAGGCACACCGGCTCCGCAAGACCTCCGCCAACCGCTACACCGCAGCCGCCTTGCGTACGGGACGCCCGCAGGTGGCCGAGCTGATCGACGCGGCCCGGGTTCCGGTGTTCCTGCTCGACCAACACCAGGTGGTGCGTCCGGGCGAGATGGGTACGGTCGAACAGATCCGGCAGGCTGCGGACGAGCAGGAAGTGGACTTCACGCTGGTCGAGCTGGACAGCCAGTTCCGCTGCGGAGGCAGCGACGCCTACCTTCGCTGGGTGACAGCCCTCCTCGCTCTGGAGGACGACGGGCCGATCGGATGGGAACCGGACGGCAAGGTGCAGCTGCTGACGGTCGACAGTCCGCAGGAGCTGGAGGACTTCCTCGACGCCAAGCGCGCTCAGGGCTACGGCGCCCGACTGTCCGCTGGCTACTGCTGGAGGTGGACCACGAAGATCACTCCGGTGATGACGACCCTGCCCGCCGACGTGGTGATCGGCGACTGGTCGAAGCCGTGGAACCTGTTCGGGGACCGGTCCCTCCTCGGCGCACCGCCGGCCCCGCTCTGGGCCACCGACCCGGCGGGCTTCGGCCAAGTCGGCTGCGTATACACGGCGCAGGGTTTCGAGTACGACTGGTCGGGGGTGATCATGGGACCGGACCTGGTCTGGCGGACCGACCGATGGGTGGTCGACCGTACGGCCTCGAAGGACCCTTCGTTCACCAAGGCGACACCGGACGAGGACATCGACCGCCTCGTCCGCAACACGTACAAGGTGCTGCTGACCCGCGGCATGATCGGAACGGTCGTCTACTCGACGGATCCCGAGACGCGCGAGAAGCTCCGCTCGCTCATTTCCTGAGCGACGGCAGCGGTCGGCGGATACCATGATCTCGCTGCGCACCTTCCCGGAGGGTACGAGGCGGTAGTTCATGTACGAGGCCTAACAGGCCGTGAGTGACGAATGGTTGTGCCCGTCGTGCGGCGACGTACGACGCGAGCGTGGCTGCCCGGTAGGGCGCCCCCTGCCATTCAGAACTCACCCACCTGAAGGGCCGACATGAGCAACGTCGAGTACAAGCCTGCGCGTCGTGAATGGATTCGCGAGATCCTGATCGACATCGTGGCCGGAGTCGTCTCCAGTGTTCTGCTGACGGCGTTGACCGCGGTGGCGAACCTGCTCTTCTGACGCAGGTGTGTGGCGGGCCCGGCGAGCCCGCCACCACATCGTCGGACGTCCCCGTCAGAACAGGACGTCAGGACTCGGACCCTTTGCTTTGCTGCCTTTGCCTCCCCGCCTGTTCGGCCGGGGTTCGTGCCGTCTGCGATCCGAAGCCTGCCGATTCTGCATGGTGGGACGCAGCCCATGAATCTCCACTGGCCCCACCCGGTCCTTCAGATAGGCGCGGGTCTCCTCGTCCGTCGAGTACAGAACCGTCGCCCGGCTGCCTCTCGTCATGAGCACGTGGTAGGCCTGGCGCACGAGGAGCTCGAATTCAGCGGGGTCGACTGTGGATGCCGCGACTTCAGGATCGAACGATCCTGGTTGAGCCACCCGCCAGATCTTCGATTTCGGCGCCTCTTTCCGCTTCTTTCCACGACGAAACACCCATTCGTCACCTCGGCGCACCATGTCCTCCCCCATGATCACGCCGCACCAGTCCCATTCCAGGCCCTGCGCCGTGTAGACACAGCCGATTTGACCGAGGCCGCCTTCGTTCACCGCCCAGATCCTCGACGGGGGCGCCCCGTCCGCACAGAAGGTCTCGCTATCCGCGTTCCACGGCCGGTGCCAGTCTCCAATGCGCACATCTGCTTCCAGCCTCTTCTTCTTGCCTTGGGGCTTGGTCCAAGGCCAGCAGTACCCTGCAACCATGCGCGCGGAAGCACCTGCACCGGCCTCGGTCCCGATGATCTGCTCGAGCTCCTCCGGGGTGTCCGCGACCTCTACGTGCATCAGGCCGTCCGGCCTCCAGAGCTCCGGCGCACCATCCGCCAGCCCGAGGAGCGCGCGCACCCAGCGGATGTAGGCATCGCTGCCACCGCACCGAAACTGCTCGCGCAGGTCGTAGGAGACGAGCCGGGCGCCGTACCGGTCTGCCGCATCCCGGATCAGATCCACGGTTCCCACTTCCTTGGGGCGTACCGACTGCCGCTCGTCCATGAAGAAGACCGTCAGACGCGATGCGTCCAGGAGTTCGTCCACCTGCGGGCGGGTTCCCGATTTCCTCGCGTCCCTACGGTTCGTGGAACGCTCGCGCAGGCGGTGGGCCTCGTCACAGATCAGTACGTCCAGGGGCGGGTCCGGCGTTTTGACGAAGCTGCTGAAGTACGTGAACGTCTTCTTGAACTTCCCGTCCCCATATCCGACGTGTTCTTTCAGAGCCCCGTTGAATGCCCGGCTTCCGCTGGCGTATTTGACCGTCCTGCCCTGTGCTTCGAGCTTCTTCTTGACCTGCAGGCCGATGGCGCTCTTCCCCGTGCCGGCGCCGCCGGTCACGAGGAAGACCACGCGCTTCTCGTCCGGAATCAGGGCTGGCTGCCAGAGGTCCGGAAGGACCACGGCAGCCGTTTCCAGGATCTGGGCCGCGGCGCCCTTCTGCCGTCCCCTCAGGGTGAAGACGGTGTCGGCACCACGGGACCGGATCATGGCGTCGAGCAACGGGGTGTTGCGCAGCCCCATGCTCTGGAGCATGGCCTCGGACTCGGAGGCTCCACCCTGGGCATCGAAGCTCTTCCTGAGATCGTCCAGCAGTTCCTCACGTTGATCACCGGTGTACACCCGCGCATAGGCACCCGTCGGCGCATCCACATCGATGAGCGGACGCACCGAGGCTTGAGTGGCGTTGTGCAGGTAGGCGAAACCGCCGCACTCGATCTCCAGCCCCCGGAAGGGACCCTGGTCACTCGTGAAGGCCAGATAGTGCTCCCGGAGTTGCAGTGCCGGGTGCTTCTTCCTACCCATCCCCGGCACATCCACCAGGTCGGCGGTGGCCCGCTCGATCCTGGTGACGGTCGACCAGCGCTTCAGTTCGACCAGCTGCACGGACGGACGGTTCTCCTGCGGATGGCGCCCGACCAGCACGACGTCGATGAGCGGCGGACGGCGGACGTCCTTCGTCGTGGCCGCACATTCGACGATCATCTCCACGTTCCCGCGGTCTGCCGCAACCAGGTCGTTCGCAAGGCTGATCAGACTCTCCGCCCATGCGGAGCGCTCCGAGACCGAGGCGTCGGCACTGCGGAAGTGCCGCCAGCGTGCGGCAAGGTGCGGCACCATGTGGCGCCGCGCATGCAGGGTGAGCAGATCCTGGGCCGAAAGCTTGAGCAGGAGCATGGACACGAGGTGGTTCCCCCAGGGCACGAGTAACTCGTGCGGGTGGGGACATGTCCTCGGAGGAAGCCCGTCGATCCGCAATCAGTACCGGTGATCTTAGGGAATGCGGCGGCCAATCGATAACGCGGCTTCGATCCCCCCAACGCCCACCGGGGCACGATGGCCGAATCACATCGGACACCCCCGCTGCGCTGCGCTGCCCTGCCCGCCTCGTCGCAGCTGCCCCGGATGTCACTGCCCACAGTCAGGATCTCCCGAGAGCTTTCTCTACCCGGCGGATGGCCGAGCCGGTCAGCTGTCAGCGCAAAGCGACGAAGCGAGGGCCGCACATGCGGGAAGGCCGGTGGACCACGGTCACCGAGTCCGAGTCCGAGTACGACCACGAGCACCGCGGTCTGGAGTCCATCCGCGAGAAGCTGCCGGACTCCGACCCGTGGCGTGCTTGGTCGAACTTCACCTTCACCGCGAACACGGGTCACGTCCGCGAGATCGACCTCCTCGTCATCGCCCCCGGCGGCGTCTGCATGATCGAGCTGAAGAACTGGCCGGGCTGCTCGGCCAGAACGGCAAGCGCGTCTGGGTCGCCGAAGCCGTCTGCTTCACCGCCGACGACCTGCGCGTACGGGACTCCGCCGGTGCCCGGGATGACGAACCCCGATCTGTTCGGACAAGCCATCCAGCAGGCGTACCAGTTGGCCAACGTCCCGTTGCCGTTGCATTTCCTTCGCATAGCCGATCTGGTCGAACACGCGCCCGTGACCGCGTCGCCCGGAGGGCCGGCGCTCAGCAGAGCTTGCCGGTGTACCAGGCGTTGCGGATCTGCGAAGTGGTGCCGAGTTGGGTGACGCCGGGGCGGACACAGTGAACTCTCCATCCCGCGCCGCGCAAGGGCTCCCGCTCCCGCGCCCGGAGGCCTAATCTCGCCAAGGGGAAGGGGCGGACGGCAGAGCTGTCCGGAACTCCCCCTCGGGAAAAGGTCCTTCGGCGAAATCGGGGATTGACGTGACAGCAGCGAACCTGAGGCGGCGCACCCGGGCCGCGTGTGCCGCAAGCCTTACCGTGGGGGCCCTCTTCACGGTGTCGACGCCCGCCCACGCCGCCGCCACCGCCGCCCCGCCCGTCAGCGCGCGTGGCGCGATCCTCATGAACGGCGCCACGGGGGCCGTGCTCACCTCCAAGGCCGCCGACACCAAAAGGCAGATGGCCAGCACGACGAAGGTCATGACGGCCGTGGTGGTCGCTACCACTGCCGGTCTCGACCTCAACCGAAAGGTCACCGTCAAGCAGACGTACCTGGACTACGTCTACCGGGAGGGCGCCAGCTCGGCCTCCCTCAAGCTGGGTGCCACACCGACCGTCCGTCAGCTGCTGTACGCGATGCTGCTCCCGTCGGGCTGCGACGCGGCGTACGCACTCGCGGACACCTTCGGGGCGGGCTCGACCACGGCGGCCCGCCGGGCGGACTTCATCGCGAAGATGAACGCCAAGGCGAAGGCGCTGGGCATGACCAACACCGTCTACGACTCCTTCGACGGCATCTCACCGACCGGCAACAACCTCACGACCCCGCGCGACCTCGCCACGCTCACGCGGTACGCGATGGGCAACGCCCTGTTCCAGTCGGTCGTGAAGACCACCTCGTACAGCTCCGGCGGTACGTCGACCCTCGCCACCTGGTGGAACACCAACCTGCTGGTCCGCGCACGGCCCACCGGTTACGGGTACCCGGGCGCGACCGGCGTCAAGACCGGCACGGGTACAGCTGCGGGCAAGTGCCTCGTCTTCTCCGTGACCCGCAACGGCAAAACGATCATCGGCGTCCTCCTGAACGACGAGGAACGCTACGCGGACTCCATGGCCCTCTCGAACTGGGCACTCGGCGCGACCGCCGGTTCCCGGAACACACTGCGAGGCACCGACACGCAGCGGGTCCCGGACGTCCTGGACTGACCCATGAGCGAGAAAGGCAGGACGCGACTCGGGCACGCACCGACTCGACCGCCCCCCACCAAGAAGGGCGCCTCCCGCGGCAAGATCGCAATCTGCCGCAGGAGGCGCCCGTCCATGGCTGACGACCCACCGGTAACCGATGGCCACCCGAACCTACGGGTCAGGCAGCCTTCGCGATGGGCTCCAAGGTCGCCACGCCCTCCACGTGCTGCGTCATCGGGAGGACGTATGCATGGAGGCCAGCCAGCAAAGCGCCAGGTCAAAGACCATATTGCCTGTCACTCATGGCCTTCTTGAGGATCCGTGCGTCAAACGGGCGTCACCAGTCCTGGCGTCGGCCCGGCCGCCCGGGTCTCGGCACTCGCATGTCTCACCGGCAGCAGGCCCTCCCCCAAGGTCTGCCAGCAACGCGTCCAGAACGGCCTCCTCCTCTATACGCACGTCGTGTTCAGCGAGGGCGGCCGCCAGATCCGGATCCCATGGCGACAGGGCCGCCATCCCGGTCAGAGGCGGAGGAGCAGGAGTGGCAGCGGCTACCGCCGCGCGGTATTCGTCAGCGGTGTAGCGCCAGGGCTGCCACGGCACGTGCTGGTGCAGCGTCGTGGCAATGCGCAGGCCGCCCCAGTCGAAGTCGCCGTGGTAGCGAAAGGCGGCACCGAGCCCATGAAGGTGCGCCAAAAGGGCCAAGGCGGCAGCCGACGGCTGACCCTGGAGGCAGACCAGCGGGAGGGCGTCCGGGCCGTGGATGTCGGCGGCGGCCGACAGAACGGCGGGATTCTCACAGATGTGGACCACCGGCGACGCGGTCCGGGGCGGATGGTGGGCGAGCTGGCGAAGGGTGAGTACGCACGGTTCCCCCATATCGGCCATCCAGTCCAGAGCCGGGGTCCCACCGAGGTTGAGGGTGAGGACCGTGGAGGAGACGTCGTCACGGAGCAGGCCCGCGGAGGCCCAGGCAGCCCGCCGCCAAGCCCCGCCCGCCCCGTCCGGGTGTCCGGTGAGCGCACGGATGCCGGAGAGGCAGAGCGTCGCCGGGGGCGTCCCGTCATCCAGTGCGTGGGCGCTGCCCAGGACGTCCGCGGCGAACACGGACAGGGAACGCGGCGGCTCGGCCGGCAACTTTCGCAGGACGCGGGCCACTTGAGCGAGCAGCGGTCGAGCGGCCTCAGGCGTAGAGGCGTAACGTCGTACGAGGCCGCCTTCGCGCACCCGGGCGGCCCATTCCGCGAGGGCCGGAACCTCCCCGGCGAGTGCGATGAGCGGAGCGTATGCCTCTGCCCAGGCCTGGTCCTCACTCCGGCGGACCTCTTCGCTAGGGACGACGGGCCCGGTGAGCATCGTCACGGCCGCCGTCAGGCCTTCGGGGCTGACGCCTGACCGGACCAGTACGGCGTCCACGGCATCGAGCCGGACCGTCAGCGCCCTGCCACCACCCGGAGCCCGGCCCAGCAACCTTTCGGCCGCGGCCCGTTGGGCCGGGGTCGGCGCGGCCAGGGAGACGGGTCCGATGAGCGGCTGCCCGCGCTCCAGCCGGCGGCGCACGCGCTCCACCAGCCAGGCCAGATCGGGCCCGCCGAGCAGACGGCGCAGGCGGGCTTCGTCGACCGGAACCCTGTTCACGTCCACAGGGGCTCCGGGTCCGGCGTACGCACCGGGTCTTCGTGACGGGTACGAGCCGTGCCGTCCCATTCCCAGCGGGTGACCAGAACGGCAGCCACCTCGTCGACGCGGGACAGCTGGGCGATGGCGATGCCCGGCACCTGCGGGTAGCAGGCCCATTCCCGCTCGCTGGTCATGACCACATCCAGGTCGAAGGCGTGCAGGAGGCCGAGGCACTTGGCGCGCGAGTCGTCGTCGACCCCGGCGAACGCCTCGTCCAGGGTGACCAGCCGTGGTGCGTACGGGCTGGCCGCGCTCGCGTAGTGCGAGGAGGCCGCGGCGAACAGGGGCACGGAGACCGCCAGGACCCGTTCGCCTCCGGAAGCGGGACCGGTGGCGGGCAACCAGCGGCCGTGCTGCTGCCGCTCGACGGCGAACTCGTGCCAGGAGCGGTAGTCGAGCGCCGCCGTGAGGTGCTCCAGCCAACTGCCGGCCGCGTCCTCGGACTGCTGGCGGGCGATCTGCGTCTGGAGGAACTCACCGACCGCGGCCCGGTCCTCGGAAGTCCAGGCATCGGCGGTCTGGAGCAGTCGTCCACGCGCCTGGGCAAGACCGACGGGAGCCTTGCGGGAGGCCCGCCACACCAGGCGCAGGGTCATGCCCGTGGAGGTCGGGCGACCCTCCAGTTCGGCATTCATGGCCAGCACCTGACGTTCGGCGGTGGCGATCAACTCCTGAAGGGTTCCCGAGACCTCGGTGATGAGGTGGGTTTCGAGAATTTCGCGTTCGTTCGCGGAAAGGATACGGGTGAGTTCGCCGACCTCGACTGCCAGTGCTTCGGCTAGTTCGGGTACAGCACGCTCGCGACCCTGGTAGACGATGTCGACGACCATCCCGTCCTCGACCATTCGTGCCGAGGCGGAGTGGCCGTGCCGGGATAGTGCGTCCTGCAGGGTTTTGAGCTCTTCGCTCAGACGTCGCTGTACGCGCTCCCAGGCGCCGTCCGAGTCGTCCGTGGTCGACAGCTCCGATTCGAGGGAACGGGCGAGGGCGATGGCCGGGGTGGCCGCCCACGGCCCGTCGCCCGCGGCCGGTACCGCGAGATCGGGAAGTGCGACCGTGATCAGCCCGGTGACGGTGAAGCGCTGGAGCGCGGCGATGGCCTCGGAACGCGCGGCGGCAGCATCGTTGACGGCCTTCTCCAGCTGTACGATCCCGCCTTCGGCCCGGTTCGCCCGCCGGTCAGCCGCCGTGCGTCGGTCCTGGGTCGACCGCTGATCTGCAGCGCAGCGGCGAAGGGACTCCGCGGTCTCTGCGAGCCGCCGTTCCAGCTCGGCCACGGCCGCGCCCACGGTCGAGCGCAGCGTGGTGAGCCGCTCGTCCGCGGCTGCTGCCTCGCGCGCGGCGTCCTCCGCGCGCAGGGCGAGTTCGGCGGTGCGCTCCCCTGCCCGGCCGGCTTCCTCATGCTCCTCCTGCGCCTGCCGTGCCGCTTCGGTTCGCTCGCGCAGCGCCGGCCAGAGTGCGGCCAGGACGGCCGCGAGGTCGATGAGGGCCTGCCGTACGACGGCCAGCGCCGGCCGGTCCGGGGGCAGACCCAGATCAGCGGCGGCCTCCTGGAGCTCGGCGCTCGCCCACTCCGACCGTTCGGCTGCTGCCAGCACGTCGGCGGCCCGTGCCTCACGACGGGACCGGGCCCGGCGCGCGGTGTGGGCCGCAGCCGCCGCACGCGCGTGCGCCCGGGTCAGCGGCCCGTCGTCGGGCACCGCGGCCAGCTCGGCGTCGAGCGTACGGCGACGGGTCTCCCACACCTGCGCGTGCGCGGCCTCGGATGCCATCTCCTGCTGAAGGAAGGTGAGTTCGCCGCGCAAGGCGGTGATCCGGGTGCGCCGCGCGGCCTCCCGGGCGCCCTCGCCGATGTACTCGGCCGCGGGTTTGGCCCACCGGCCGATGAGGACCCCTACGCGGTAGCGTCCGTCCGGGGCCACCCACGTCTCCCCTGGCGGCTCGTTGCCCCCTGGACCGGCACCCGCCTCCGTGTCCCCGGCAACCGCGCCCAGGCCGATCGCCGAGAGGAGTCGACCCACCGCCTCCTCACCCACGTGGGCAGCCTGGGCATCGCCGTGGTCGACGGCCGGGCGCAGCACGTCGGCGAGCGACGGCCCGTCTACCGGTCCCGTCCGCGCGTCGAGGAGTACGTCGTGACCTACCGCCGTCAGGGCCGCGCCGTCGGGCCGCACCCACGCGTCCAGCAGCCCGGCCGCCTCCAGGGCCGCCTCCAGACCGGCGCGCTCCTGGTCCCCGACCCCGCCCCAGAAGTCGACCAGCCGCCACAGCGGAGCGCCGGGCACCTGATCGCGCAGGCCAGGGGTCCGGGTGTACGGGGCCGACGGTCCGCGGCGGCCGCCGGCCTCCAGCTCGGCGAGCTCCTGTGCCGCGTCTCCCGCACGGGCAGCCAGGGCCACCCTGCGCTGCGCCGATTGCGCTGCCCGGTCGGCGAGTACCGCCGCCGAGGCGCTGTGTGCGGCCGACCCGTGCCGACGCGCCGGGTAGGGCCCGTCCTGGTGCCGCGTCCACTCCTGGAGCTCGTCCAGCAATCCGACCGGGTCGGCGTACACGAGCTCCTCGCACCGGCCCGTGTGCTCGCGTGCGGCATCCACCAGGGCCCGGCCCGCGGCCGTCACGCTTTCTTCGGCCACGCCCTGTTCCTCGGCGGCGTGCGCCAGGTCGGTTTCCGTCTCGTCGAGCCGCAGCGCGGCGGCCCGGCGCTCGGCCACCGCCGCCTCGGCCCGGTCCGCGAGCTCCTCGGCGTGCGCGAGGGTGCGGTGGCGGCGGTCGGTCACGGCGGTCACGGCGGCGCGCAGTTCGGCCTCCGTCAGCCCCGCGTCCGCGGGCAGGTCCAGCCGGGCCACCTCGGCGGTCTCCTGCGCGAGGCGAAGCGCATCCTCGACTCGGTGCCGGGCGGCCCGAAGCCGGTTCTCCGCCGCCCCGAGGCGGCCGAGCGCCCGTGTGTGCAGCAGCGCGGCCTCCTCCCGGTCGGCGCGCGCGCGTGCGCTGTCCTGCCGGCACCGCTCCAACGCCCGCGCAGCCCGCTCCAGTTCATGAGCACTGCGCATCTCCGGGCCCTCGCGCAGGGCCGCGTCGACGGCCTCCAGTCGCGCCTGCGTCTCGGTGAGCGCGGCGATCCGCTCATCGGCCGCCGCCCGCTCCTCCTCGGCCGTGGCCTTCTCGGCCTGTGCCTCGGCGAGGTCACGCAGCAGGTGCTCGTACTTCGAGTGCTCGCTGCGCGGGAGGCGTGCGCGGCGGCGGGAGGCGATGCGGGCGTAGCGCCGGTAGTGGTCCAGGAAGGCGGCGGCCGCGCGCTCGGCCGCTCCGGCGGCCCGTAGCTCGTCCTTCTCCTCGTCCAGGGAGCGGAAGGCCTCGGCCACGTCCGCGATCACCGCCTGGTCCATGGGCGGGAGCGCTTCAGTGAGGGCGCGGGAGAGGGCAGCCTCGTTGGGGCGTTTGGACAGTTGGGGCTGGCGCAGCTGGATGAGCAGGTCCACCAGGGCGGCGTAGCGCTGTTCACCGAGTCCGAAGAGCGCTTCGTCGACGGCCCGGCGGTAGGTCTTGGCCTGGTCGTAGACCATCCCGTGTCCGGCGACCGCCTCGATGAGCCGGTCCCGGGACAACACCGTGCCGGTGGCGTCGAGGAGGCTGAGCGCGCCCTGCGACCTCGCCCCGGCCGGTGCGTGGTCGATCCGCTGGGCGGTCACCGCCCACCAGTGCCGGGCGATGCCGCGCCCGCTGACGGCCTTGAGTCCGCAGAGCAGCGTGCGGAACTGCTCCTCGCCGCTCACCTCGTCCCGGCGGCCGAACTCCACCCAGGTGTAGCCGAGCCGTTCGGAGTGCGGGTGCTCGCCGCCGAGCAGCAGATTCCACTCCATCCTCTTTCCGGCGTCTCCGTCGGGTTCCACCCGGCGCGCGCTCAGGTCCCCGTCGAGGAGGAAGGGCAGGGTCAGGGCGAGCACCTTGGACTTGCCGGTGCCGTTGTTCCCCCGGAGCAGCAGCCTGCCGTCGCGGAAGTGGAACTCCTCCACGTCGTAATGGAAAAGATCGACGAGACCGATCCGCAGGGGCTGCCAGCGGTCGCGCACGGGGGCCGGGAGTACGGCACGGGGGGTCAACGCTGGTGGGCCTTTCGTTGCGCGGGCACCTGAGAAGCGCCGATCGTGCGGGGTTCGAGTACAACGGTCTCGCCGACCGCGTACCGAGCGAGTGCCGGGCGCGGCACCACCCCATCCGGAGTGCGGGAGACCAGTCCCAGGGCGGCTAGCCGACTGACGGCCTGCTCCACGAGCTCGCCCTCGGCTCCCGGTTCACGGGCCGACTTGGCCCAGAAACCTCCGTGTTCGCCGGCCAGTGCCGCAACGCGGCGCTCGAGGTCTGCCGTGGAGACGACCGGGTCTTCGGCCCTTGTGAGGTACTCGGCGAGCAGAAGGGTGACGTGGCCGTGGGTTCCCGACTCGGGCATCCGCACGTCGGTGAGGTCGTCCTCGGGGTCGACCATGGCGATGCCTTCGGCCCTGACCTCGGCCACCAGGCCGGTCAGTTCGGTGATGCGTGCGGTGAGGAAGCCGCGCTGGCGGGTGAGGTAGCCCAGCTCGGCGTCGGTCAGTTCGTCGTAGTAGAGCACGGGGTCGTCCAGCAGTCGACGGGTCAGCGAGCGGCGCATCGCGCGGAACCGGAGCTCGTCACTGTCGAGGGCCGTTTCGGCGGTGAGCCCGACGAGCCGCTCGTCCAGGGTCGCGGCCCGGATGGTGGACGGGCCGCGCCGGGTCGCGAGCAGCCCGGCGAGCACCCGCCGTTCGACGTCGTACAGGACGTCTCCCGCGCCGCTGACGTACGCCTCCTCGTCGCCGGCGACGCGCCGCAGCACGCCCAGGCTGAGCAGGAGGCGCACGACGGCTGCCAGGTCGAGCCGCTCGTCGCGCCGGTCCAGGGTGAACTGGATTCCTGTCGCGGCCAGCTGGGGATCAGCGGCGTCGAGGACTACCTGGTCGGCGAGGCGGCCGAGGGCGATCTGCGCCTCGCCGCGGTCGAGGGCGGCGAGGGCGAGACAGAGCAGGACGTACCGGCGACGGGTGAAGGGAGCAGCGCTGCGCGTGGCCTCGCGGGCCGGGTGGGTGGCATCGGCAAGGTGAGCCGGGATCTTGCCCAGCCGGGCGGTCTCAGCATCGACCTGGAGGGACCAGCCTGTGTTGCGGTCGAACCACTCGCGCAGGTCGGAGGCGTGCCGCCGGACGAGACGGAACTCGTCGGCGTACGCGCCGCCGGCGAGCAGCAGAGGCTGCTTCAGCAGGGCGCGGGCGGCCTTGCGCAGTTCCGCGGCATGCTGCCCGTCCAGCACTTCGGCGAGCGGAGTACTCATCGTCCGTCGCCTCCTTCCGCCAGTTCGATGATCTCGATGGTGTGGTCGGGGCCACGGAAGACGCCACCCTGCGTGCGCACTTCAGCCACGGACCCGTCGGCCAGGGCGGTGAGCCGGATCTCCATGGACCCGTCGTTGCTGGTGGCCACCGTGTGTGTCATTCCGGGCCGCCAGGTGGCCAGCGCATCCCCGAGAAGCTGGAGGAAAAGCCGGAAGCTGACGGGATCGAGCTCGCCGAGCCCGGACAGCCGGGTGATGCCGTCGGTGACCAGCCGGGCGCGCGCTGCCGCGATCTCTGCAGCCTGCTTGACGGCCACCTCGGCGAGCCTGCGGCGCGCATCCTGGCGGTCCTCCACCTTGCGGGGCTTGCCGCGCCGCTCATAGCTGCCGGTACGGCGCAGCTGCGGGCTGATGCGCAGCGGCGCGGCGGCGGCCCATGGGGTGGAGGCGGGCTCGGGACGGGCGACACGGGCGGCCAGCGTCTCGGCGTCCACGGTCAGGTGCCGAGCCGGGTACAGCCCGAAGGCGGTGCGCCAGAGCCGGTGCCGGGCATCGTCGTCGGGGGCCTCGGCGAACCAGCGGGCGAGCGTACGGAAGTCGGCGGAGCGGTCGGAACGACCGGCCCTGCGCTCGTTCAACGACCGCACGACGGCCAGCAATTGTGGCACGGCCCCGAGCGCACGGCCACGCAGTAGCCGTGCCTGTGATTCCCGTCCGTCCCGGCTGAGGAACCAGGCCGCCAGCCCGGCCCACCGGCCGGCCCACCGCTCGTACGCGGCCTGCTCGGCGTGCGCGGCCTCCTGGGGCGTGGCATCGGCGGCCTCACGGGCGGCAGCGGCCCGCAGCAGCGCCTCGATGCTCCCGCCCTCCTCCAGCTCCCGGATCAGCCGGGCAATGCGGCCGCCGAGGGTGATCAGGTCCTGGATGAACCGCTCCAGGTACTGGATGAGCTGATCCTTGTAGGCGAGGAAGACCTCCTCCCCCACGTCATGCAGGTCGATGGTCCGCTGCAAGGACCCCATGAAAGCCCGCGCGTTGTCGGCCAGCGCCCCGAACCGACTGGCGAGCCCGTCCAGCGCGAGATGCGTCTTGGCCGGATCCGGCTCGTCCCCGACCGCGAGCACCAGCAGGGCCCGCAGCTGGGTCACGATGTCGTGCAGCGCAACGGCCTGGAGCGCACCCCGCCGCCCGAGCCCCTCGTCGTAGACGGCCAGGGCCTCCTCGGCCGCCTCCCCCTCTCGGGTGAGCTGATAGATGAAGCGCTTGCGATAGAAATCTTCGACGGCCGTGACCCGCCCGGTGTCCGGATCGGCCCGCAGGTTCCCCCACTCGACCAACTTGTCCAGCGCGCCGACCACACCCTCCAGCCCGTCGGGCCGTACGGCCGCGGACAACCCGGCGAACACGTCCTCGGGCCGCAGATGCACGGCGAACCGCTCCTTGGCGACGAGGAAGGCCCGCATCACCGAGCGGTACAGCAGCACGTTCGGAGCGACAAGATGCGCAAAGGGCCCGTACCCGTCCGGCGGGCCTGCCGCCTGCGGGGAAGTCATGTCCATTGCCCGCCATCCTCCTGGACCGCGGTCCATGATCGACAGAGACTTTGGTACTTGGCCGATTCGCACCGGGTACTGATCGTGCCCGGCCGACAACAACGTCACCACATGATGGAACCGCGTTCGACGCGCGGCCCGGCAGCCCTCGACCCGACCGGTCGAAGGCTCAGCGACCGACGTACAGGAAGCGCACGTAGCGCGGATACGAAAGCCCGCGCTGCTGGAGCCTCGCAGTCTCCAGCGCGGTGCTCAGCGTCCCGTGAAGGGCGCTGTTCTGCTGGAGCACGACGGCGCGTCGACCGAACTCCTGCCTCTCCTGCCGAGCCCGATCCCCGGCAAGGGTGTTCTCCCGGGCAAGTCGCTCCTGCCCCTCGTCCAACCTCTTCCGCGCCAGCAGCCGCGCACTCTCGGCATCGGTCTCCACGGCCTTGCGCTGGTCGGTGAGCTGGGCTCGGCGGCGACCGATACCTTGCTCGATCGACTGCCGCTCCGGGCGACCGAGGGCCGTCGGCTGCTTGGCCACGGCGGACGCGACCACGGCCTTGCGCCAGACGTCCAGGGCGATGGCCTTTGCCTCGCCGATTCCGTGGACGTTGGCGACCCGGCCGCCAGGCAGGACGAGCACCGCTCCCGTGGTGTTGTACGGGCTGTGCTGCACAGCCCGGTAGCCGGTGAAGTCAGCGGCGGTCCGAATGCCGTGAGCAGCAAGGCGAGCAGCGAGTGTCGGCCCGATGCCGTGTGGCGGCGACTGCACGATCAGCCTCCGACTCAGCTGATCCCGAACATGAGCGGCCTGCTTGTCGGCAAGTGCCTTGGCCACCGCCTTGTGGAGTTCGTCCGAGAGCCCGTCGATCTTCTTGTCCGTGTCCCGCTGCTTGCGCGCCTTGCGCTTCTCGGCTTCCGTGAGCGCGGCGTGGTACTCGGCCGTGACCTTGCCCTGGGCCCGAGGGTAGGCGGCACTCCGGTCCGACTCCGCTGCGTCGAGCTTCGCACGATCCTTGCGGAGCTTCGCCGCCGCCTTCTGCGGGTCCTCGATCCGGCCCAGCTGGTGCGTCAACACGGCCATGGCAGCCCGGGACTGCGACCGCTCGGCACGACGGCTCCGAGCGAACACGGTCATCGCGGCGGCGAGGACGAGCGGTACCCCTGCCGCGGCTGTTTGCGCCGTGAGCCCGGCGACGAACATCAGGACGGTCATCACCAGGGCAAGGGGCCACAACACTGCTGCCATGACGTCCAGTGCCGTACGGGTGCGAAAGCTGCCCGGCGCGATCGCGGCAGCCGCGGCCGGCGTCGGCACGTCCCGCGCGGGGACGTGCCCGGCCATCCAGCCGGGCAGGCCCCCCGTACCGGCGGCAACGCTGGAGGGGACCGGCACCGAAGTGCTCGCCGTCGTGGAAGGCCGTTGGTTCGGGACGGCCCGGGCGAGCGGGGGAAGCAGGTCCAGGGGCTGAAAGGCCAGGTGCCTGACCTGGTCCGCGAGGCCCCGCACCGTCCGGTCGGGATGGGCGAGTAGCATCCGGAGCCCCGTGGACCCGGCCGGATTCTTGAAGTCATCCTCCGCGAGCAGGAGGAACTCGCCGCTCGGTTCGTGCAGCCGGTTCCACAGTGCCGGGTCGGCAGCGATCGCCTTGAGCGACAGGAAGATGACCCAGGCGGAGAACCGGTCCAGCGTCGATCCGAAGTCGTCGTTCCCCCGCATGGGTGACTGATAGTTGCGGTGGCCCCTCTCGGTCCCGCCCAGGCCCGCGAGCTCCGGCACGAACATGCCGTCGTAGTCGACCAGGCGGAAGGTGTCATCGCTCGCAACGAGCAGATTGCCGTGCTGGAGATCACCGTGGGCGATCTCATGTACCGACAGATCTCGGGTCAGACCTTCGAACCGGTCAGCCAGGCGGTCGACGGCGAACCGGTCCGTATGATTGTCCTCCAGCCACGAGGAAAGGGTGACGCCCTCGATCCACTCCATTTTGAGGACGGGGAAGAGGCCCTTCCCCACACGGATCGCATCGGGAAGATACTCGAAACCGAGGTTCCACCGCTGAGACAGTTCAGCCGAGTCCAGCCGAGCGAGTCGGGCGCTGACGGCTTGGTAGCGGCGCTCCTGATCGGCGACGTGCCGGGTGAAGCACTTGACCGCGTACCTCTGCCCCGAGGCGGCGGAGGTCAACGAGAACACGCTCGCGAAGGCGCCGGATATCGCACGGGGCAGACCGAGCTTGGTCAGTTCTGGTCGTGCGCCCTTGAGTTCGGGGTGCTGGAAACACAGCTGCGTGTGCTGCAGGGCTTCCGCGTAGGCTGCGCCGCTGGGGAACTGCACCTGCGGTCCGGTGGGCGGGGCCACGGTCACCGCCCTTCGAAATCGATCCGCACGACTGCCACATCGTCGTTGCGCAGCTGCCGGCGCTCCCGCAGACCGTCCAGCCATTCCCTGAATCCACGCAAGTCACTGGGTCCGGAGAAGTCCAGCAACTGACGTACAGCGCCTTCCTGGTCAGGGACCGAAAGGAACCAAGCGGCCAGCGCATCGGTCATCAGGATCAGCCTGTCCCCGGGCCCACACCGGCCTTCGGCGAACCGAGTACGGCGGGCCAGCAGCGCCGCATCATGGTTGCGGCTACCGAACAGGTCCGGCACCGTACCGAACTCCTCGGCCGAGCTGACGGGGAACGTCTCGACCAGCCGGTTCTCGTGCAGCTGGAACAGACAACTGTCCCCCAGCGCAGCGGCTCGCCACCACCATCCCGGTTCGGAGGTGTCGGCGCCGGTGTCGTCATCGGGTCGAGGAGCAGGATCGGGGTCGACACGCAGGGCGAGCAGGGTCGCGTAGGCACCCTCGGCGAGCTTGGTGTGCTCGTACCACTTCAACGGGCGCCCCTCCTCTACGCGCCCTTTCGTGTACTGGGCGAGCCAAGGGTCCCACCGGGCGACGGCCGAGGCGGCGAACCCTTCGAAGGCTGCGCCGCCGGCCAGCATTTCCGGTCGCTCCATGGCGTACTCGGCCGCCGCTCCGGACAGCAGGCGTGCCCAGTTCTTGGCCAGGGCACTCTCCGTGGCCCCGTCACACACACCCGCGGTGAACGGCCCCCGCAGCATGTGGTCGTGCGAACAGTTCGGGAGCACAGCGACGGCATCCTCGCATTCCTCGTCCGTGCTGCCGTACTTGGGAGCCACGAGGTGAGTGACGTACACGCAGGATGACGAAGTGGTCACCGCAGTTCGGTGGCACGGGTGCCGATGTCGAGGAACTGGACGACCGTGGTGATGTCAGCGTTGTAGACGAAGCCGCGGGTGGTTTCGCTGACCTTCTGGCCCTGGGAAGCAGCGTAGGAACGCATGTGGCTGGGCAGAGGGCTCGACATGCTGAAGAGCGTGCGGGCGTAACTGTCGGGGAGCCCGTCGGCGGTGTCGGGGAACGCGGTGGGTGTTCCACCCGCCGCCGAGACGTGCAGGTTGAACAGTAGGGCAGCCCCGTCGGCCGTGGCGTGCGACGTGATGGCTTCGGCAGCCGCGCCGGGGTCGCCGTCGGTCGACTCTCCGTCCGTCAGATTGATGACGATCGGCGGGAAACCGGCAGGGTAGCGCCCGGTCCATCCGGCGACGAGGTTCGCGGCGTACTTCAGAGCGCGGTTCATCGGCGTGCCGCCGTGGGCGACCGGGTCCATCCACAGCGGGAAATTGACCACGGTCTCGACCAGCCCACCGGCCCCGTCGGACACCTTCTTGTTCCGCTCGTCGATGCGGGCCGGATTGTCGGCCACCTCGCTCAACGGAACGATGTCGCGGCCGGCGAGTGAACCCGCGAATGCCGAACCGACGGTAGCGCCGTAGCCGATGACGGCCACGTGGAAGTAGTCGCGTACGCCCTCCTCCTTTGCACACTTGACGGACAGTTCGGTGAGGAGCCGGTTGATGGCATCGGCGACGACATCGGCCTTCTGCTGGGGGACTTCACCACCGATGGGGTCGCTCATGGATGTCGACTGATCGACGAGGAAGATGATGCTCGTCGGATTGCTGCGGCTGATCTCTGCCGTGTACGGCACGTTGCACTCCTGGCGACTGCGGAGGGGTCGGTCGTTGGAGGAGCTCACACGACATGCTGACGCCCGGACACCGACTCTCAAGCTTCAGGCACCGAGAATCCCCCTGTTGCATCGTAGTCCGCGACGCTGCCGGGCGAGTGATAGTCGATCAGAACGATGTGCGCGAAACGGTGTGCTGCGGTTGTCGGACGGTCTCCGTGAATTCGGCGACGGGCGCTGCGCCTCCTGGGAGTTGCCCATGCGCCGGACCGGGGTCTCGCGGCGACGAAGTGCGGAAGATCGGCCTGCGCGTGGGCATGACGACCACTGCGCCGCCATGCCTGGCGGTCCCGCTCCCTCAAACTCCGAACACCGTGCTCCGTCACATCACCCTCAAGAGCCTGCGGAATCCTTAGGAAAATCCCAAACACCGTGCTCTCCATCGTGCAGGGGCCACGTCCTCTACCGTCCTACCTGACAACAAGGACCCCACGGCGACGTCTTGTTCGTCCAGGTCTCTTGATCTCAGAAAGGAAGCTAATGGAACAAAAGATGTTATACGTGATCATCGCGCTCCTCTCAGCCCTGGTTGCTGCCCTTGCCGGTAGCCTCGTCGCAACTGTCGAGGAAGGCGGGCCCACAGTCGCCTTCAAGGCGGGGGTGGCGGCCTTCTCCGTTGCGCTCACCCTGAGCCTCGGGGTCATGGCCTCCCTCGGCGTGGTGGGCCCGTGACGGAGCAGGGGGCGCCTCGCCCGACCTCCCGGCGTAGGACAACCGCCACCCGGCAGGCATTGGTGCTGGTCGACGAGTTGACCAACGACTTGTCCCGTCTGATGAACGTTCATGACGCGGCTCGTCTTGTCCTCGGGCTGCTCTACCTGAGCCGGACCGCGCACACCGATTCCCCAACCTCCGTCGCCCCCACCTGGTCGTGGCTCTCACACCAGGCTGCGAAGGACGGGCCCATCACAAGTGCCGTGAGCCAGTGCCTTCATCGATGGCTCGCCCTCCCCGATGACGGGGGCAGCAGAACGGGTATGCAGGATGCCGTCCCCTTCCTGCCCCCCAACATCGACTCCCTGCTGCGAAGGCTCATCCGGGCCATTGATGCCGCGCAGCAGGTGGGGGACCTGCTCGATCAGTGTTTGCAGAACCTATCGGCCGCTCAGGCGCGCGGCAGCCAGTACTTCACCCCGCGCGACATCGCCCGTCTCATGATCGGCGCCTCGGTGCCTCAGGACGGTCACAGGGTGCTCGATCCTGTCTGCGGTTCCGGAGGGCTCCTGGCCGAGAGCCACCGCTACGTTCATGAGAGGGTCGGACTGAATCCCACCATGTCGTTGGTGGGCAAGGAACAACACGCCCACACCTCCCAGGTCGCCCGTATGAATCTCGCCGTACGGGGCATCGGGGCGCGAATCGCCCCTCCGGGAGACAGCCTCGCCAGGCCGGAGACCGGCTCGTCGTACGACATCGTCCTGGCCAACCTTCCGTTCAACCAGCCGGCTTGGGCTGCGGAGGGCCTCACGGAGCTCCCGTACGTCGACCCTCGATGGCCGGACGGCCCCCCGCCCAGGGGGACAGCAAACTCCGCCTGGATTCTGCACATCGCGCATGCGCTCGCTCCGCAGGGTCGGGCCGCCTTCCTGATGGCCGACATCGCGGCCAAGAGTCCGCAACCTGCCACGCGAAGTCTGCGGGAACAGCTGGTCGGGGACGACATCGTCGAGTGCGTCATCGCGCTTCCACCCAGGGTGTTCGGCACCTCCGATGCCACCGCCTGCCTCTGGGTGTTGAACCGGGACAAGAGTGCACGTTCCGGTTGGGGAACCCTCGACAGGCGTGGGCAGGTGCTCTTCATCAACGCGCGGCGGGCCTTCGAACTCATCCCGGATTCAAGGGCGCGGCGATTGGGCGACCGGCACTCCGAACGGATCCTGGCCACGCTCGCGGCGTGGAGGGGAATGGTCGAGGAGAACTCTGCGGACGCCCCCCGGCGTGATGAGCCCGGCTGGTGTCGAAGCTGCACGACCGAGGAGATCGCCCGCCGCTCCTACGACCTGATGCCGACGACGTACGCGGCGACGCCACCGGGGCAGCAGGAGGCCACCCGTAGCAGGATCGACGAGTTGAAGCGCGACCTGGCCGACAAGCTCGGCCAGGCCCACGCGCTCGAACCGCGGCTGCTGGAAGCGCTGAAGGAGATCTGATGGACACCACGACCGACAGTCTTTGTTCCGAGGCATGGCGGGAGACCGCCATCGCCGAATTCCCCGGACGAGCCATGTTCACCACATTCGGCGTTCTCAACGATGACGGTTCCGAGCAGCGGGCCGTGGTCAGTTCAACTCACCTCAGGGACGGGCACATCCGCACGCCTCCTGGCAACATCGCCCACCCGCCAGATGTGCGTGCGACTCGGGCCACGCTTCAGGAGGGTGATCTGGTCGTCGTACTTGTCCGTCGGACGGGCGATGCCGCGCTCGTCACCGCCCAGCACTCCGGATGGAGGGCGACCAGATCGGTCGGAATCATCCGAGCAGCCCCACACATCGTGCGCTGGCTTCAGATCTGGTTGCAGACACCCACGGCGAGAGCATGGATCGACGAGGAAGTGACCGCCCACGTCGAACCGACCCTGAGCCTCGACTCACTTCGCCGCATGCCCTTCCCCCTCCCCCCGGCGAGCACGATCGCGAAGTTCCACAGAGCGATCAGTCTCATCGAGGCGAAGGCGGCCCTCAACAGGACAGCAGCGCTCACGACGCTGGAGTTGTGCGATGCGATGCACGACGAATGGACTTCCAACAGTGCCACGTGGGAAACACGAAGACTCGGCGAGGTCACCAAGGCGAAGAGCGGCACGGGCTCCGCGAAGTCGCTGGCCCCCCGCTCCGAGGCTTCGGGCATCGACGGGATCACCCCGACCGAACTCCTCGAGCTCTCGCTGCCCTACGTCAGGAGAAGCCGCTTGTGCAGCCAGGGGGACAATCCAGCGACGTGCCCCCCTGGCACACTCCTACTGACCACTCGTCCGACCGGCGCACACATCGCAGTGACGCGTCGCCTCGCTTCACACACCAGGGGCGTCCTGGCTGTACGCCCTCAGAACCCCCTGGACACCTGGTGGCTCCTGCACGAACTGAGGAGCCGGAGCAGCGCCATCGTGGGCGCCACGCAGGGCCAGAACGGACGGGAGATCTCCGCAGGCGCCTTCTCGCGCCTGAGCATCGCATGGCCTGACGTGAGCGTCCGAACACGCTTCCACGAGTTGACCGACCCCCTGCACGCGATGGCAAGGCAGCTCGCTTCGGAGATCAGCACGCTGTCCGAACTGAAGGACGCCATCCTGCGCGACATCTCGGCAAGGGCCGACATGACCTCGCCCAGCGATCCCTAACCCGAGGACAATAGTCACCGGCCCGGCGCCGATGCGGCAGCGGCTGCACCGCCCTGACGGTCCATCGGGCGATGCTCCTGCTGTCCGTCGGGCGTGCGTCGTGTCACGAGCATCGAAGCCAATCGATATCGCCGGTGACGCCCATGACACGCCTCACATATCGCCCAGCCAACCCAGTCAGCCGGCCTTCGCCACCGGCTCCAGGATCGCCACGCACTCCACGTGGTGGGTCATCGGGAAGAGGTCGAAGACGCGCATCGTGCGGACCTTGTAGCCGTTGTCCTTGAAGTACGCCAGGTCGCGGGCCAGGGCGGCCGGGTCGCAGGCGACGTAGGCGATCCGGCGCGGGGAGAGGCCGGCCAGGTGGCGGACGGTCTGCTTGCCGGCGCCGGCGCGGGGCGGGTCCAGGACGATCAGGTCGCACTCGCTGATCTTGGTGCGCGGCAGGACCTGCTCGACCTTGCCGTGTTCGATGCGGACGCGCTCCATGTCCTGGAGGTTGTGCCGGGCGTCCTCGACCGCGCGCTTCGTCGACTCGATGCCGAGCACCGCGCCCGTGTCGCCGAGCCGCTCGGCCAGGGCGCCCGCAAAGATGCCGACGCCGCAGTAGAGGTCGAGGGCCATCTCGCCCTTGCGCGGCATCAGGCCCTGCATGACGGCCTTGACCAGGGTGTCGGCGGCCTGCGGGTGGATCTGCCAGAAGCCGCCCATGCCGACGCGGTAGGTGCGGCCGTCGGAGCGCTCGCGGACGAAGGCGCGGCCGTGGACGCGGTGGACGCCGCCGTCCTTCTCCTCGACCCGCAGGACCGAGACGGGCTTGTCCAGCTCGACCAGCGGCAGGCGGCCGCCGGGCTGCGGGGTGAGGACGACCTGGCGGTCGCCGGAGCCGGAGGCCGCGATGGCCTCGACGGCGGCCAGCTGGGGCCACTCGCGCTTCTCGATGCCCAGCTCGGTGACGCCCGGGGCGGCGATCAGGCACTGGTCGACCGGCTGGATGTCGTGCGAGCGGTGCTTGCGCAGGCCCGCGTGGCCGTCCTCGTCGATCGCGAACTGCACCCGGGTGCGCCAGGCGGGGACCTGTCCGGCGGGCAGCTTGTCGCCCTCGGCGGGCAGGACCGTACCGTCCCAGCCGGCCTCTTCGGGAGTGAGCCCGGCCAGCCGCAGGAGCTGCTCGGCCACCACCTCGCCCTTGAGGCGGCGCTGCGCGCCGGGCTTGGCGTGCTGCCAGTCGCAGCCGCCGCACTTGCCCGGACCGGCGTAGGGGCACGGGGCCTCGATGCGGTCCTTGGAGGCTTCGAGCACGGTCACCGCGTCGGCGCGCAGGAAGCGGGAGTCCTCGTCGCCCTCGGTGACCTTCGCGATGATCTTCTCGCCGGGCAGGGTGTGCCGGACGAACAGGACCCGGCCCTCGGCGGTCCGGGCGATGCAGTGGCCGCCGTGGGCCACGGCGCCGACCTCGACCTCGTACTCTTCCCCGACCAGTGACTTCTTCGTCTCGTTCTGCTCGGTCATGTCGGGGGAACTCCAAGGTTCAAGGGCGAGAACCCGCACGGGGTGTGCGGGGCGTGCTGGACGTGCGGGGCGTAGCGGTCGTACGGAGGAGTGCCGGCGTACGGAAACGGCCGGACGACCGACCCACCAGTTTACGTGGATCTCGTCCGGCCGTTCACCAACACGGGGCGGCGGCTACTTCGCCGCCGTGCTACTTCGCGGCCGTGTCCTTCGACTTCGGCGGCCGGGGCGGGCGCGGCGTGTCCACGGGGCCGCGGCGCACCGCACCCGGGGCGTTCCAGTCCTGGCGCCGCTTGGCGCGCTTCTTCGCCAGCTCGGAGGACTCCAGCTGGTAGGGCACCGAGGTGACCATCACACCGGGGGTGAAGAGCAGTCGGCCCTTGAGTCGCAGCGCGCTCTGGTTGTGCAGCAGGTGCTCGTACCAGCGTCCGACGACGTACTCCGGGATGTAGACGCTGACGGCGTCGCGCGGGTTCTCGCTGCGCAGCCCCTTCACGTACTCCACCACCGGCCGGGTGATCTCCCGGTACGGCGAGTCGAGGATCTTGAGCGGCACGTTGATCCCGCGCCGCTCCCACTCCTGGCGCAGCGCCTTCGTCTCCACCGGGTCGACGCTGATGCTGAGCGCCTCCAGGGTGTCCGAGCGGGTCAGCTTGGCGAAGGCCAGTGCCCGCAGGGTGGGCTTGTGGACCTTGGAGACCAGGACGATCGAGTGGATCCGGGAGGGCCGGACACTGTCCTCGGAGGGCCCGTCGGCCGCCGCGATCTCCGCGGAGACCCGGTCGTAGTGCTTCCGGATCGCGCTCATCGTGCCGTAGAAGATCACCATGCCGAGCAGGGCGACCCAGGCACCGTGGGTGAACTTGGTGGCCAGCACGACGACCAGCACCAGCCCGGTGAAGATCGCGCCGAAGGTGTTGATCCCCCGGGAGCGGTGCATCCGGCGGCGGGCCGCCGGGTCCCGCTCGGTCCGCAGGTGGCGGTTCCAGTGCCGGACCATGCCGATCTGGCTCAGCGTGAAGGAGACGAACACGCCGACGATGTAGAGCTGGATGAGCTTCGTCGAGTCGGCGTCGTAGATCCACACCAGCAGCATCGCGGCGCCGGCGAGCAGCACGATGCCGTTCGAGAAGGCCAGCCGGTCACCGCGGGTGTGCAGCTGGCGCGGCAGGTACCGGTCCTGGGCCAGGATCGAGCCGAGCAGCGGGAAGCCGTTGTACGCGGTGTTGGCGGCCAGGAAGAGGACGAGCGCGGTGGCCGCGGCGAGCACGATGAACAGGAAGCTGCCGTTGCCGAAGACGGCCTCGGCGACCTGGGAGATCACCGGGTGCTGGACGAATCCGGAGCCGACCGGGACGCCCTTGTCGAGCAGGTCGCTGGCCGGCGTCTCAGCCATCTTCACGTCGGTGGCCATGGCCAGGCCGATGATGCCGCAGAACATGGTCACGGCCAGGCCGCCCATGAGGGCGAGGGTGGTGGCCGCGTTCTTGCTCTTGGGCTTGCGGAAGGCGGGGACGCCGTTGCTGATGGCCTCGACGCCCGTGAGCGCGGCGCAGCCGGACGAGAAGGCCCGGAGCAGCAGGAACACCAGCGCGAAGCCCGCCAGGCCCTGGTGTTCGGCCTTGATCTCCAGATGCGCCGTCGGGGCCTCCATCGTGTCGCCCATGACGAGGCCGCGCCAGGCGCCCCAGGCGATCATCACGAATACCGCGCCGACGAAGATATAGGTCGGGATCGCGAAGAGATTCCCGGATTCCTTCACTCCGCGCAGATTCATCAGCGTGAGCAGCACGATCATGATCATCGCGGAGAGCGTTTTGTGCTCGATGACGAAATCGACGGCGGAGCCGAGGTTCTCGACGCCGGAGGAGATGGAGACGGCGACGGTCAGGATGTAGTCGACCAGCAGGGCGCTGGCCACGGTGAGGCCCGCCTTGGGGCCGAGGTTGGTGTTGGCGACCTCGTAGTCGCCGCCGCCGCTCGGGTAGGCGTGGACGTTCTGCCGGTAGGAGGCGACGACGGTGAACATCAGCACGACCACCGCCACCGCGATCCACGGGCTGAAGTGGTACGCCGACACGCCCGCGATCGACAGGACCAGCAGTACCTCGCCAGGGGCATATGCCACTGAGGAGAGCGGGTCGGAGGCGAAGACGGGTAGGGCGATCCGCTTGGGGAGGAGCGTTTCTCCGAGGCGGTCGCTGCGTAGCGCCCGGCCGATCAGGATCCGTTTGGGCACGTCGGTCAGTTTGGACACGCAGAGGATCGTAAGCGTTGGGAAATTCGCCTGGCCAACCACCACCCCCACGTCGGCGTATTTGCAGACCACAGGACCCCAACAGACGACACTGGGGTCACACTGGTGACCGCCCGTGTGTAGCTTGGGCCACGGTCTGAGACCCTGTTAAGCCTGAGCAGGTAACAAGGCTGGCCCCCGTGGAACCCCGACGCAACGCCGACGGAACTCCGATGGAACTCCCACGGAAGCCCGAAGGAAGCCCGAAAGGCGATCCACGGCAGGCCGCCAGCCGCCGACAGCCGGAAGGACGGCCGTGCACATCGTCATTATGGGCTGCGGAAGGGTGGGCTCCGCCCTCGCGCAGACCTTGGAGCAGCAGGGGCACACGGTCGCCGTGATCGACCAGGACCCCACCGCGTTCCGCCGGCTGGGGGCGTCCTTCGGCGGCCGCCGCGTCACGGGCGTCGGCTTCGACCAGGACACCCTGCGCGAGGCCGGCATCGAGGAGGCGGGGGCGTTCGCCGCCGTCAGCAGTGGTGATAATTCCAACATCATCGCCGCCCGGGTCGCCCGGGAGATGTTCGGCATCGAGAACGTCGCCGCCCGCATCTACGACCCCAAGCGCGCCGAGGTCTACCAGCGCCTCGGCATCCCCACCGTCGCGACCGTGCGGTGGACCGCCGACCAGATGCTGCGCCGGCTGCTCCCGTCCGGGGCCGAGCCGCTGTGGCGCGACCCGAGCGGCGGGGTCCAGCTCGCCGAGGTGCACACCTCCGCGGCCTGGATCGGGCACAAGGTGAGCAACCTGCAGGAGGAGACCGGCGTGCGCGTCGCGTTCCTCACCCGGTTGGGCGAGGCGATGCTGCCGACTTCCCAGACCGTGCTCCAGGAAGGCGACCTCGTCCACGTGATGATGCGCACGGACGAGATCGAGAAGGTCGAGGCGGCCTTCGCCGAGGGCCCCGAGGAGGCACACGCATGAGGGTCGCGATCGCCGGCGCAGGCGCCGTGGGCCGCTCCATCGCGGGCGAACTGCTGGAGAACGGGCACGAGGTCCTCCTCGTCGACAAGGCGCCGACCGCCATCTCGGTGGAGCGGGTGCCACAGGCCGAGTGGCTGCTGGCCGACGCCTGCGAGATCACCTCGCTGGACGAGGCCGCGCTCCAGCGCTGCAACGTGGTCATCGCGGCCACCGGTGACGACAAGGTGAACCTCGTCGTCTCGCTGCTCGCGAAGACCGAGTACGGGGTGCCGCGCGTGGTGGCCCGCGTCAACAACCCGAAGAACGAGTGGCTCTTCAACGAGGCCTGGGGCGTGGACGTCGCCGTCTCCACCCCGCGCCTGATGTCGGCCCTGGTCGAAGAGGCGGTGAGCGTCGGCGACCTGGTCCGGCTGCTGCGCTTCAGCCACGGCGACGCCAACCTCGTCGAGCTGACCCTGCCGCCGGAGTCCCCGGTCGCCGGGACCCAGATCAGCGAGATCAGCTGGCCCGAGGACACCTCGCTGGTCACCATCATCCGCGGCAACCGGGTGCTGACCCCGCACCCGGAGGAGACCCTGGAGTCCGGCGACGAGCTCCTGTTCGTGGCCGCCCAGGCCCGCGAGGAGCAGCTGGAGGAACTCCTCCAGGCCCGCCGCTGACACCGGCGCGCACCCCTCGTACACACACGGGAGGGGCGGGCGGCCCGATGGCCACCCGCCCCTTCCGTGTGCGCACACGCCCCTTTCGTGTGCGCCCCGCCGGCCCTCAGGCCTGCTGGTTGCGTGCCGCCTTCGCGGCCTTCTCCGCCGCCTTGCGCTCCTTCTCGGCGGCCTCCTCGGCCTCCCACTCCGCCAGCACGTTGATCGGCGGCGGCGCCTTCGCCAGGAAGAGCCAGGTGAAGTAGACGGCCAGCACCATCGGCGGCAACTTGAGCGCGATCAGCACCCAGCCCAGCTGCGTCTCGTCACCCCAGAAGTACAGCGGGAAGAGGATCGCGTACTTGGCCAGGAAGATCAGGCCCCAGGCCAGACTGGCCTTGGTGTACGCCTTCTTGCGCCCCGGGTTGCGGGTGCGCCAGGACAGGTTCTCCTTGAAGACCGGCCCGAGCATCACCCCGAGCAACGGGAAGCCCACGAGCGCGGAGAGCGTGAAGGCCACGCCCAGCCCGGCGCCGTAGATCATCCCGGGCAGGTAGAAGCCCTTGGCGGTGCCGGTGAACAGGGCGAAGGCCACGCCGACGCCCACGCCGAAGACTCCGCTGAAGGCGTGCTTGACGGTGTCCTTGCGGACGAGCCGCACGATGACCAGCCCGACCGCCACCGCGCCCGCCGCGATGGCGGACATCTGCACGTTCTTGTTGATCGTGTAGATCATGACGAAGAGCAGGCCCGGGAGCATCGTCTCGATCGTGCCCCGGATGCCGCCGAAGGCGTCGAAGAGGGCCGCCTGGGTCACGGCCTTCTGGTCCTCGGTCGGCTCAGCGTCGCTCGGCTGCGCGTCGGGCACCCGCGCGTGGCGCGCCCGCGCCTCCTGCGACGGGCCCGTCGGCTGATGGGTCGGTTTGTCGAATGACGTCACCGGCTAGTGCTCCTGTCCGAGCGGTCGGAGTTCGTACTTCGGGTTGAAGAGGACCCGGCGCCCATGGCTCATGGAGATCCGCCCGGAGGCGATCATGCGCCTGCCCGGTTCGATACCCACGATCGAGCGACGGCCGAGCCAGACCACGTCCAGCGCGGCGGAGCCGTCGAACAGCTCCGCCTCCAGCGCCGGCACGCCCGCCCTCGGCCGCAGCGTGACCGTGCGCAGCGTACCGGTGACCTTGACTATCTGGCGGTCGTGGCAGTCGCAGATCCGCGTGCACCCCGCGGCTTCTGCGTCCTCTTGCAGCTCCGCCGAATGCAGCTCCTCCTGGGAGGTGGAAAGCCGCTCTATCATCCGGCGGAACCGGCCCCCCGGCCTGGCCGGTTTCGCGGGCTTCTCGGGACGCGGTTCAGCACTCATACAGGAAGCGTACCGGCGCGTCGGCTACCTCTCGAAGCGGTATCCCATGCCCGGTTCCGTGATGAAGTGCCGAGGGTGCGAGGGGTCGGCCTCCAGCTTGCGGCGCAGCTGCGCCATGTAGACCCGCAGGTAGTTCGTCTCGGTGCCGTACGAGGGCCCCCAGACCTCCTGGAGCAGCTGCTTCTGGCTGACCAGCTTGCCCCCGTTGCGGACCAGGACCTCCAGCAGGTGCCACTCGGTGGGGGTCAGGCGTACGTCGCGCCCCTCGCGCACCGCCTTCTTCGCGGCCAGGTCCACGGTGAACCCCTCGGTCCGCACGACCACCTCGTCCTCGCCCGCGCCGGCGCCGGGTTCGGCCCGGCGGACGGCGGCGCGCAGCCGGGCGAGCAGCTCGTCCATGCCGAAGGGCTTGGTGACGTAGTCGTCGGCGCCCGCGTCCAGCGCCTCGACCTTCTCGTCGGAGCTGTGCCGGGCGGAGAGCACCAGGATGGGCACCCGGGTCCAGCCGCGCAGCCCGCGGATCACCTCGACCCCGTCCATGTCGGGCAGGCCCAGGTCGAGCACGACCACGTCCGGGTGGCGGGCCGCGGCCAGCTCCAGGGCCTGCGCCCCGTCGGCGGCGGCGTCGACCTCGTACTTGCGCGCTCTGAGGTTGATCACGAGGGCTCGGACGATCTGCGGCTCGTCGTCCACCACGAGCACCCGGGTCATTGGGGTCCTGCCTTCTGTCGCACGTCTGTGGGCGTCTGTCGCATGTCCGTGGGCGTCTGTCGTACGTCTGTGGGTGTCTGTCGCATGTCCGTGGGTGTGAGCATGACGCCTTCGGCCGCGGGGGACGGCCCCCCGCCTGCGGCGCGCAGGGTGAGCACCATCGTCAGTCCCCCGCCGGGGGTGTCCTCGGCCGCCAGCGTGCCGCCCATGGCTTCGGCGAAACCGCGGGCGACGGCGAGGCCGAGTCCCACCCCGGCGCCCCGCGGGGCGTCCCCGTGGCGCTGGAAGGGCGCGAAGATCTTGTCCTTGGCCTCGTCGGGCACGCCGGGTCCCCGGTCCACCACGCGGACCTCGACCCGGTCACCGAGGAAACTCGCGGCGACCGTCACCGGTTCCCCTCCCGGGCTGTACTTGACGGCGTTCTCCACGACGTTGGCGACGGCCCGTTCCAGCAGTCCGGGATCCACCGCGACCATCGGCAGCGACTCCGGCACGTCGAGCACGACGCTGTCCTCCGGTACGCCGCCCAGCGCCATCGGGACCACCTCGTCGAGGTCGATCTCGCGGATCAGCGGGGTGACCGTGCCGGTCTGCAGCCGGGACATGTCGAGCAGGTTGCCCACGAGGTGGTCGAGCCGGTCGGCGCCCTCCTCGATCCCGGCCAGCAGCTCGGCGCTGTCCTCCTCGGACCATTCCACGTCGTCGGAGCGCAGCGAGCTCACGGAGGCCTTGATCGAGGCGAGCGGGGTGCGCAGGTCGTGGCTGACGGCGGCGAGCAGGGCGGTGCGGATCCGGTTGCCCTCGGCCATCCGGCGGGCGTCCTCGGCCTCGCCGACCAGGCGCTGGCGGTCCAGTACGACGGCGGCCTGCGCGGCGAAGGCTCCCAGCACCCGGCGGTCCTCCGCGGGCAGCACGCGCCCGCTCAGGGCCAGCGCCATGTGGTCGCCGATGGGCATGTCCACATCGGCGTCCTCGGGGCGGGCCACCGGGTTGGGGCCGACGCTCCCGGCGGGGGTCCAGGGTTCCACGTCGGCCGCGCGTTCCAGCAGGGCCACCGACTCCATCGCGAAGGTCTCCCGGACCCGCTCCAGCAGGGCGTCGAGGGTGGTCTCGCCGCGCAGGACGCTGCCCGCCAGGAAGGAGAGGATCTCGGACTCGGCGCGCAGCCGGGCCGCCTGGTGGGTGCGCCGGGCGGCCAGGTCGACCACGGAGGCCACGGACACGGCCACCCCGAAGAAGACGGCGATGGCCACGATGTTCTTGGGGTCGGAGACGGTGAACCGGTGCACCGGCGGGGCGAAGTAGAAGTTGAGCAGCAGGGAGCCGAAGGCCGCCGAGGCGAGCGCCGGCCAGAGCCCGCCGAGCAGCGCGGCCCCGACCGTCAGCGAGAGGAAGAGCAGCATCTCGTTGGCGATGCCGGGGTCGGAGTCGACGTGCGTGAGGACCAGGGCGAGCAGTCCGGGCAGGGGGATGCCGACAAGCCAGCCCGCCACGATCCTGCCCCGCCCGAGCCGGGCGGCGGAGCGCACGACGGGCAGCCCGCGCCCCTTGGCCACCCCCTCGTGGGTGACGATGTGGACGTCGAGGTCGGGTCCGGAGTCGCGGGCCACGGTGGCGCCGACGCCGGGGCCGAAGACGTACTGCCAGGCCTTGCGGCGGCTGGAGCCGAGGACGATCTGCGTGGCGTTGACCCCCCGGGCGAATTCCAGCAGGGCGTCGGGGATGTCATCGCCGATCACATGGTGAAACGTTCCGCCAAGGTCCTCGACCAGGGTCCGCTGGACCGCCAGCTCCTTGGGCGAGGCCGCGGTCAGCCCGTCGCTGCGGGCGATGTAGACGGCCATGATCTCGCTGCCGGAGCCCTTGGCCGCCATCCGGGCCGCCCGACGGATCAGCGTGCGCCCCTCCGGGCCGCCGGTCAGGCCGACGACGATCCGCTCGCGCGCCTGCCAGGTGGAGCGGATGCCGTGCTCGCCCCGGTACTCGTTGAGGTACTCGTCGACCCGGTCCGCGACCCACAGGAGGGCCAGCTCGCGCAGGGCGGTGAGGTTGCCGGGCCGGAAGTAGTTGGACAGGGCCGCGTCGACCTTGTCGGGCTGGTAGACGTTGCCGTGCGCCATCCGGCGGCGCAGCGCCTGCGGGGACATGTCGACCAGTTCGATCTGGTCCGCCCGCCGGACCACCTCGTCGGGGACGGTCTCCCGCTGACGGACCCCGGTGATCGCCTCGACCACGTCGCCCAGGGACTCCAGGTGCTGGATGTTCACCGTGGAGATCACGTCGATGCCCGCCTTGAGCAGCTCCTCGACGTCCTGCCAGCGCTTGGCGTTGCGCGAGCCCGGCACGTTCGTGTGCGCCAGCTCGTCCACCAGGGCTATCGCCGGCCGGCGGGCGAGGAGCGCGTCCACGTCCATCTCGGTGAAGGCGGCCCCGCGGTACGTCGCCTCGCGGCGCGGCGTCTGCTCCAGGCCGTGCAGCATCACCTCGGTGCGCGGGCGCCCGTGGTGCTCGACGAAGCCCACCACGCAGTCCGTGCCCCGTTCCACCCGTCGGTGGCCCTCGGACAGCATGGCGTAGGTCTTGCCCACGCCGGGCGCCGCACCGAGGTAGATCCGTAGTTTGCCGCGTCCCATGCGCTCATTCTCCGGGACGAGTCGACCGAATACGCGCAGATGAACCCCCGTACGGCCATCCCTGACGGATCCCTGACGCGATCGCTCCGCCCCGGGAACGGCCGTGGGCCGCACCCCGCAAGGGTGCGGCCCACGGCCGTGAACGCGTCTGCCAGGTGCTCAGCGGACCTCGGTGATCTCCGGTCCGCGCTCCAGCTGGCCCATGCCGCCGGAGAAGCGCGAGCCCTCCTGCTCCTCCGTCTGCACGCCGTCCGGCACCATCTGGGCGTCGTTCGGCAGCTTCAGGACGATCGGGTCGCGCGGGGCCATCGGGCCCTCACCGCGCACCACGACGGTGTCGCGGAAGATCTGCTCCAGCACCCCGGCGGCCTCGGGGCGCACCGCGCCCTGGCCGGAAATCACACCGCGCAGGAACCAGCGCGGACCGTCGACGCCGACGAAGCGGACCAGCTGGGCGCCGGTCTGGCCGTCCGGCAGCGGAACCGGGACCTGCGCGCGCAGCTCCCAGCCCAGCGGGCCCTGGACCTCGTCGATGATGCCGCCCTGGGCGGTGATGCCCGCGCCGATCTCCTCGCGGACCTCGCCCCAGATGCCTTCCTTCTTGGGCGCCGCGAAGGCCTGCAGCTGCACCGCGCTGTCGTGCAGCACGACGGTCGCGGCGACGATCGCGTCCCCGGCGACCTCGACGCGCAGTTCCATGCCCTCGACACCCGGTACGAGGATGCCGCCGAGGTCGACCCGGCCCTCGGCGGGAGCCGAGACCTCGGAGTCGTCCCAGGGGCCGTCCGGACGCGGGGCCGGCGGCAGGTTCAGCCTGCGCGGCTCGCTCGCGGCGGAGTCGTCGGCGACGTCCTGGCCCTCGGCCCCGATGCCGTCGACCTGCTCGGCCGCGCTCCCGTCATTGACGGATTCGTTCTTCTTGCGACGTCCGAACACGTCACTGTCCTTCCCGGTCGGTTACGACCGAAGCGTAGCCATTCCCACCCTGCTGACCAGCGCCGGTTCCGGCCACAGCCGCATGACCACCGGTGGAGCCGAAACCCCCCTCGGCCCGCGCCGAGCCGGGAAGTTCCGCCACCTCGTGGAAGCGCACCCTCTCGACCCGCTGGACAACCAGCTGGGCAATGCGGTCGAAACGCTCGAACCGTACGCTCTCGCGCGGGTCGAGATTGACCACGATCACCTTGATTTCCCCACGGTACCCGGCATCCACCGTCCCCGGGGCATTCACGAGGGCGAGCCCGCAGCGTGCGGCCAGCCCGGAGCGCGGGTGCACGAAGGCGGCGTAGCCGT
This sequence comes from Streptomyces sp. NPDC051555, assembly GCF_044454405.1. Classification (NCBI taxonomy): domain Bacteria; kingdom Bacillati; phylum Actinomycetota; class Actinomycetes; order Kitasatosporales; family Streptomycetaceae; genus Streptomyces; species Streptomyces sp. NPDC051555. The sequence goes on from NZ_JBITDP010000007.1 coordinate 192,002, forward strand.
CGGGCAGCGCGATGGACACGCCGGTGGGCAGCACGGCCCGCTCGCCGGGAGCCAGTTCCGCGGCCTGCGTGGTGACGAGGTCGCAGCCCGCGTCACCGGGGTGACCGTAGGCGGGCAGGGGCACCTCGGGGTCGACGCGGCGGATCAGCACGTCGACGGGCGCGAAGGAGTTCTGGGACATCAGGGGTTCACCTCGAAGGCGCGGGCGCGCTTGGCCTGGTCCGGGTCGGCCATCGCCGCCCGGATCTCCTCGGGTCGTCCGTTGTCGATGAAGTGATCGACCTTGACCTCGATGAACAGGGCCTCGGCACGGACCGCGACCGGACCCTGCGGGCCGCCTATCCGACCGACGGCCGTGGAGTAGATCTTCCGTCCCGCGACGGCCGTGACCTCGGCCTCCAGGTACAGCACCGTGTCCACGGGCACGGGCCGCGCGAAGTCGGTCTCCAGCCGCCCGGTCACCGCGATCACGCGCAGCAGCCAGTTCAGGGAGCCGAGGGTCTCGTCGAGCGCCGTGGCGAGCACGCCGCCGTGGGCCAGGCCCGGGGCGCCCTGGTGGGCGGGCTTGACGGTGAACTCGGCGGTGACCCGCACGCCCTCGCCGGCCCTGGCCTCCAGGTGGAGCCCGTGGGGCTGCCCTCCGCCACAGCCGAAACAGTGCTCGTAGTGCGCGCCGAGGAGCTCGCCGGGTGCCGGGGCATCGGGGTGCCGCACCGGCGCCGTGGCATCGGCGGGAGGTGTCAACGCTGTGTTTCGTCCACTCACAGGCGCAGACCTTACCCGCGCCACCGGCCACGGGTCGCCCCGTGCCAAGCTTGGAGACATGCAGCTCTCCCCCGCGCACCACGACGAACGACTGACCGCCCCCCGCGCCTGGTGGGCCATCTCCGTATTGCTGGGTCTGTCGTGCGCGCTGATGTTGCTGCCACTGGGCACCCTGCCGCTGTTGGCGGGGCTGGTCGGCGGAACGGCGCTGGCCGGGGCGTGGGTGAGCTCGTACGGGTCCGCACGCGTCCGCGTGGTGAACGGTGCGCTGAGCATCGGGGACGCGCGGATCCCGGTCTCGGCCCTGGGCGAACCCGAGGTGCTGGACGCCGAGGAGGCGCTCGCCTGGCGGACGTACAAGGCCCATGACCGCGCCTTCATGCTGATGCGCAGCTACGTGCCGACGGCGGTCCGCGTGGAGGTCACCGACCCCGCGGACCCGACGCCGTACGTGTACGTCTCGACGCGGGAGCCGGAAGCACTGGCGGCGGCCCTGCGAGCGGCCCGCTCCTAGGGGGCGGGGGCCGCCCGGCGCGACCCACCGGGTCGCCTCGGTCGCCTCGATCGGCACGGGGATCCCGGTGGTCCCGGGCGCCTCAGCCGTGCGGTCGTTCCCCAGGGCCCTCAAGGGCGGCCCTGGTGGCCTCGGGAAGGGGCTGGAGGGGCTGCTCCAGGGGCGGCAGCTGCGCGAGCGCGCTCCAGGGCACGGCACGGCTCCGCAGGTCACTGCGGACCTTCTCGGCGAGTTTGCGGGTGTCGCGGCGGTTCATCACCGCGCCGACGGCCGCACCGACCATGAAGGGCATGAGGTTCGGCAGGTTCCGCACCATCCGCTTCATGATCTGCTGGCGCAGCTCGCGCTTCATCTGGCCGCCGAGGGCGGCATTGAGCGTGGTGGGCCGGGAGAGGTCCACGCCCCGCTCCTCCGTCCACGCCGTGAGGTAGCCGAGGCTGCGCTCCTTGAGCGTGCCGGGCGGCCGCAGGCCGTAGACCTCGTGGAGCTCGGCGATCAGTTTGAACTCGATCGCCGCGACGCCGGTGATCTCCGCGGCCAGTTCCGCCGGCATGGCGGGCGGCACGGGCAGCATCGCCGCCGCACCGATCCCCGCGCCGACGGTCGAGCTGGCGTTGGCGGCGCCCGCGATCAGCTTGTCGGCAAGCTGATCGGGACCCAGGTCCGGGAACTGCGCGCGCAGTGTCGCGAGGTCCCGCACCGGAACGCGCGGGGCGTTCTCGATGATCCGGTCGGTGATGAAGAGGGCCGCGGCCCTGACTCCCTCACCGCCCTTGCGCACCCCGTTCCTGACGGCATGCAGCCGACGGGCCGTGGCGGCTCGCCGCGGCTCTTCGGCAGCCTCCGTGGCCGAGGGCTCAAGTCCTCCGGCCCCGGAGGGCAAGGCGGGCACGCCGGGCGCTTCGGGACCCGTTGCCGGGTCCGTGGCTCCCTCGTGCGTTTCCACCGGATCATCATGCTGTTTTCGCAGGCGGAGCCTGCGAAAAGGCGTCGAGCCCGTCACGGCCGACGCTCCTAGTCGCAGTCGCGACAGATCGGCTGGCCGTTCTTCTCCCGCGCCAGCTGGCTGCGGTGGTGCACCAGGAAGCAGTTGGTGCAGGTGAACTCGTCGGCCTGCTTGGGCAGGACCCGGACGGCCAGCTCCTCGTTGGAGAGGTCCGCACCGGGGAGCTCCATGCCCTCCGCAGCGTCGAAGTCGTCGACGTCGACGGTCGAGGACGACTTCTCGTTACGACGAGCCTTCAGCTCTTCGATGCTGTCGTTGTCGACGTCGTCGTCCGTCTTGCGTGGGGTGTCGTAGTCCGTTGCCATTTTTCGCTCTCCCCCTCTGGGATTTAGCGGTGTCTCAGCGCACGTAACGCGCGAGAGGCCGGACTTGTGCCCGACCTGAGGCGGAGATTTTGCCTCACATCAAGGTCTGTTACTCAATCGACACCCAGCTGCTCGCCATGGGCGGCGTTCAGCTGGGATGACGACCGGGACCGTACACGGTCCGGGGGTCGCCGCGCACAAGCGCCACCCCGTGTATTTCCCGCCATCAGGGGGGCCGGAAACCCGGACTTCCCGGGCTTTCCGGCCGCCCCAGGGGTCACCGAACGTACAGGGACCCCCACCCGGCACTGTGATCGATCACACAGAAACCACCCCCGTGGCCGCTCTTCCATTCAGCCAAGAGCGAACATGGGCATGAAGTCTCAGATCGGCAAAGTGACACGCATCACGAGGCCACCGCCCTCGCGCGGCTCCGCATGGATGCGGCCGCCGTGCGCCCGGGCGACCGAGCGCGCGATGGAAAGGCCGAGTCCGACCCCCTTGTCGCTGCCCGTGCGCTCGGTGCGCAGCCGACGGAACGGCTCGAAGAGGTTGTCGATCTCGTACGCGGGAACCACGGGACCCGTGTTCGATACCAGGAGCACCGCCTGGCCGTGCTGCACCTCGGTGGTGACCTCGACCCAGCCGCCCTCCGGCACGTTGTACCGGACGGCGTTCTGCACCAGGTTGAGGGCGATCCGCTCCAGGAGCACGCCGTTGCCCTGTACGACCGCCAGCGCGCGCTCGCCGCGGATCTCCACGCCCTTGCCCGCAGCCTCGACGCGCGCCTGGTCCAGGGCCCGGGAAGCGACCTCCGCGAGGTCCACCGGCTTGCGCTCGATGATCTGGTTGTCGCTGCGGGCGAGCAGCAGCAGGCCCTCGACGAGCTGCTCGCTGCGCTCGTTGGTGGCCAGCAGCGTCCTGCCGAGCTGTTGCAGCTCCACCGGCGCTCCCGGATCGGAGAGGTGCACCTCCAGCAGGGTCCGGTTGATCGCGAGCGGGGTCCTCAGTTCGTGCGAGGCGTTGGCGACGAAGCGTTGCTGGGCGGTGAACGCCCGCTCCAACCGGTCGAGCATCTCGTCGAAGGTGTCGGCCAGCTCCTTCAGCTCGTCGTCGGGCCCGTCGAGCTCGATCCGCCGGGTCAGGTCCGAGCCGACCACGCGCCGCGCGGTCCGGGTGATCTTGCCGAGCGGCGACAGCACCCGGCCGGCCATCGCGTAGCCGAAGGCGAACGCGATGATGCTGAGGCCCAGCAGGGCCATGAGCGAACGGCTGAGCAGGTCGTCCAGCGCGTGCTTGCGCTGGACGTTGACGCACTCGGTGATCACCTGGTTGAAGCGGTCGAGCGACTGCTCGATCGACTGCACGCCGGGACAGGTGCTGCTGGAGACCTCGACCTTCGTCCCGCCCACGATCTTGAACGGGAGGCCGTTGCCCTCCCGCAGGGCCTGGGCGGCCAGCAGGTAGATGATCGACAGCAGCAGGATGCCCGCGATCAGGAACATGCCGCCGTAGAGCAGCGTGAGGCGTATGCGGATCGTCGGCCTGAGCCAAGGGAAGGGACCCTCGGGCTGGCCGGGGTCCCAGGTCGGTTTCGGTGGCGCCGATGGCGGCGCCGGAGACGAGGCCATCCTCATCAGATCCGGTATCCGGAGCCCGGCACGGTCACGATGACAGGCGGCTCGCCGAGCTTGCGGCGCAGCGTCATGACGGTCACGCGCACGACGTTGGTGAAGGGATCGGTGTTCTCGTCCCAGGCCTTCTCCAGCAGCTGCTCCGCGGACACCACGGTGCCCTCGCTGCGCATCAGGACCTCCAGCACCGCGAACTCCTTCGGCGCCAGCTGCACCTCCTTGCCCTCGCGGAACACCTCGCGCCGGTTCGGGTCCAGCTTGATGCCGGCCCGCTCCAGGACGGGCGGCAGCGCGACGGTCGTACGCCGACCCAGCGCGCGCACCCGGGCGGTCAGCTCCGCGAACGCGAACGGCTTGGGCAGGTAGTCGTCGGCGCCCAGTTCCAGGCCCTCGACCCGGTCGCTGACGTCGCCCGAGGCGGTCAGCATGAGCACCCGGGTGGGCATGCCCAGCTCGACGATCTTGCGGCAGACGTCGTCGCCGTGCACGAGCGGGAGGTCCCGGTCCAGCACCACGACGTCGTAGTCGTTCACACCGACGCGCTCAAGGGCGGCCGCGCCGTCGTACACGACGTCCACCGCCATGGCCTCGCGGCGCAGTCCGGTGGCCACCGCATCGGCGAGCAGCTGCTCGTCCTCGACGACGAGTACGCGCACGTCGTTTCCTTCCTCCGAGCCCTTCAGGGCACACGTGTGTTGCGTCGTCCATCCTGCCCCTTTCAGCCGTAAACCGGCTGTAAGGCGCCCCTGAGCCGCTCCGGCGGGGGATGACCGGGGATTCCCCGGCCTGACGAGGTTTCTGCGCCCAGGGTGCCGGGGAGGACGTCAGCACACCCCGATCACTCCATGCCAGTGGCGCGCCTCGTGCTCGCCGCCGCCGACCCACGAAGAAGGGGCGTATCCCATGGACGCATTCACCGCGGGTCTCCTGCAGCGCATCAGGAGCACGCAGACGGACCTCAGGCAGGCCCGCGAGGCCGGCGACGACTTCCTCGCGGAAGTCGAGCAGGCCGAGCTGGAAGACCTCCAGCGCCTCGCCGCCGAACACGGCGTGCAGGTACAGGTCTCCGCCTCCGCCGCCTGACCGACCCCCCGGCCCACCGGCCCGGGGCTCCGCCCCGGCCCTCGACCCGCACCCCCTTCCGACCGTCCCGTCCGGCCCCGGCGCGCCCCGCGCCGGGGCCGGACGGCGTTCAGTCGGCACGGTTCGGCCGGCGGGGCTCAGTCGCCGGCGTTCAGTCGTGCCACGCCCCCGCCGCGTCGAGCAGCGGCTGGAGCGAGGCGAACACGGCCGGCGATCCGGCCACGACCAGTTCCCCGGAGGCCGGCTGCCCCGGGCGGCCGCCCGTCAGGGCCCCCGCCTCGCGGGCGATCAGGTCCCCCGCCGCCAGGTCCCAGGGGTTCAGCCCGCGCTCGTAGTAGGCGTCGAGCCGCCCCGCGGCGACGTCGCAGAGGTCCAGCGCGGCCGACCCGGCCCGCCGGATGTCCCGGACCAGCGGCACGATCTGCCGGGCCACCTCCGCCTGGTGCGCGCGCCGCGTCTGGACGTACGCGAACCCGGTCGCCACCAGGGCCTGGTCCAGCGGCGCGGCCGGCCGGCACGACAGTCGGGCGCCGCCCGTCCAGGCCCCGCCGCCCCGCACCGCGTGGTAGGTCTCGCCCCGCATCGGCGCCGCCACCACGCCCACGACGGTCTCGCCCCGGTACTCGGCGGCGATCGAGACCCCCCAGCTGGGCAGGCCGTAGAGGTAGTTCACGGTGCCGTCCAGCGGGTCCACGACCCACCGGACCCCACTGGTGCCGGGCGTGTCCGCGCCCTCCTCGCCGAGGATCCCGTCCGCGGGCCGGCGCTCCGCGAGGAGGCCGGTGATCAGCTTCTCCGCCGCGATGTCCATCTCGGTGACGACGTCGATCGGGCTGGACTTGGTCGCGGCCACCGCCAGGTCGGCCGGGCGGCCGTCCTTCAGGAGTGCGCCGGCGCGCCGGGCGGCCTCCAGGGCCAGCTCCAGCAGTTCGTCGAGGTCGAGCAGGAGGTCGGTCACAACAGGCTCCTCACGCGTCCGCGTACGGACTGTCGGCGCCCGCGGCCGCGGGCCGGGGCGCGCGCGCCGGGCAGCAGCCCACCGCGCACAGGTCGTGGCTCGGTCCGAGCAGTCCGAGCGCGCAGCGCTCCACCGGCTCGCCCCGCTCCGCCGCCGCCCGCTCCAGCACCAGCTCGCGGACGGCCGCCGCGAAGCGCGGATCGGCGCCCACGGTGGCCGACCGGGCCACCGGGAGTCCCAGCTCCGCCGCCTTGGCGGTGGCCTCCGTGTCGAGGTCGTACAGGACCTCCATGTGGTCGGAGACGAAGCCGATGGGCACCATCACCACCGCCGGGGCGCCGGCCCCGTGGAGGGCCTCCAGGTGGTCGCAGATGTCCGGTTCCAGCCAGGGCGTGTGCGGGGCGCCGCTGCGCGACTGGTAGACGAGCTGCCAGGGCCGCTCGACCCCGGTGACGGCCCGGACCGCGTCCGCGATCACGCGGGCGACGTCCAGGTGCTGCTTGACGTACGCGCCGCCCTCGCCGTCCCGCGTGTGGTCCGCGACCGGGCCCGAGGCATCGGCGGCGGAGTCCGGGATGGAGTGGGTGGTGAAGGCCAGGTGGGCGCCCGCGCGGGACTGCGGCGGCAGCGACTCCAGCGCGGCGAGCACCCCGTCGATCATGGGCTGCACGAAGCCCGGGTGGTTGAAGTAGTGCCGCAGCTTGTCCACCCGGGGCCGCTCCAGGCCCTCCGCTTCGACCTTGGCGAGCGCGTCTGCGAGGTTCTCGCGGTACTGCCGGCACCCGGAGTACGAGGCGTACGCGCTGGTGGCGAGCACCGCGACGCGGCGGCGCCCGTCGACGGCGATCTCATGCAGCACGTCATCCAGGTACGGCGCCCAGTTCCGGTTGCCCCAGTAGACCGGCAGGTCCAGTCCGTGCTCGGCGAAGTCCTCGCGCAGCGCGTCGAGCAGCTCGCGGTTCTGCCCGTTGATCGGGCTGACCCCGCCGAAGCCGAAGTAGTGCTTGCCGACCTCCTTCAGCCGCTCGCGCGGGATGCCGCGTCCGCGGGTGACGTTCTCCAGGAAGGGCACCACGTCGTCCGGGCCCTCCGGGCCGCCGAAGGACAGCAGCAGCAGGGCGTCGTAGGGCGCGGCGGGGCCGGCGGGCGCGGGCCCGGTACCGGTGGGGCGGGCGGCGGCGGGGTGCTGGTCTGACATGCCTCGAATCCTGCCACCCGCCCTCGGCGCCCGGGAAACGACCTCGCCCGCCGGCCCCGCCGCACCGCGCAGGTAAGGTCAGCCTAAGTTGCCCCTTTTGATTCCCCCTGCGGGTACCGCACCAACGGTCGTAACCTGTATGGGCCACCGACGTCCCTTACGGAGGGCCCCTTGCCCAGTCCCTACCGCGCGATCTTCGCCGCCCCCGGCAGCAAGGGGTTCAGCGCTGCCGGCTTCATAGGCAGGATGCCGCTGTCCATGGTGGGCGTCGGCATCCTCACGATGATCTCCGAGATCACCGGGCGGTACGGGCTCGCAAGCGCGCTCACCGGCACCCTCGCCCTCTCCGCCGCCGCGGTCGGACCCCAGGTCTCCAAACTGGTCGACCGGCACGGCCAGCGCCGGGTGCTGCGCCCCGCCACCCTCTTCGCGGTCGTCGCCGTGACCGGGCTGCTGCTGGCCGCGGCGAACGGCTGGCCGGACTGGACCCTCTTCGTCTTCTCCGCCCTCGCGGGCTGCGTGCCGAGCGTGGGTTCGATGATCCGCGCCCGCTGGACGGTGATCTACCGGGACACCCCGAGCCTGCACACCGCGTACTCCTTCGAGTCCGTGGTCGACGAGATCTGCTTCATCTTCGGCCCGATCATCGCCATCGGCCTGTCCACCACCTGGTTCCCGGAGGCGGGCCCGCTGCTCGCCGCGGTCTGCCTGCTGGTGGGCGTGTGGTGGCTGACGGCGCAGCGCGCCACCGAGCCCGAGCCGCACCCGTACGACGAGCACGCCGACCGGACCTCCGCCCTGCGCTCCCCCGGACTCCAGGTGCTGATGGGCACCTTCGTCGCGACGGGGGCGATCTTCGGTTCGATCGACGTGGCCACCCTGGCCTTCGCGGACGAGCGGGGGCACAAGCCCCTCGCCAGCGTGATCCTGGCCGTCTGGGCGCTCGGTTCCTGCCTCGCGGGCATCACCTTCGGCCTGCTGCACCTCAAGGGCAAGGCCGAACGCAGGTGGGTGCTGGGCATTTGTGCGATGGCCGTGAGTATGATCCCCCTCCTACTGGCCGGGAACCTTCCGTTTCTGGCCGTGGCGCTCTTCGTTTCGGGTCTCGCCATCGCTCCCACGATGATCACCACGATGGCCCTGATCGAGGCGCACGTACCGCGCGCGAAGCTGACCGAGGGAATGACCTGGATCAGCACCGGACTCGCGGTCGGTGTCGCGGTCGGCTCCTCCGTGGCCGGCTGGGTCATCGACGCCTCCGGGGCGCGCAGCGGCTACGTCGTCTCCATCGCGGCGGGGGGCGCCGCGGCGGCGGTGGCGTTCGCGGGTTACCGCCGGCTGACGAGGCCGGCGCAAGGGGAGGAGCCCTCTAGCGATGGCGGACACACCGACGGCGCGGACAGCAGGCAAGAGCGGGCCGGGCAGCAGCACGGTACCGACCGCAGCGTGGCGTAACTGGGCGGGCAACGTCCGCGCGACACCCGCCCGTGTCGTGACCCCGACCTCGGTCGGGGAGCTCCAGGAGGCGGTCCGCCGGGCCGCCTCGGACGGCCTTCGGGTGAAGGCGGTCGGCACCGGCCACTCCTTCACCTCGGCCGCCGCCACCGACGGCGTCCTGATCCGCCCGCAGGCCCTGACCGGGATCCGGGAGATCGACCGGGCCGCCGGCACGGTCACGGTGGCGGCCGGCACGGCCCTCAAGGACCTCAACCTCGCCCTGGCGCGGGAGGGCCTCTCGCTCACCAACATGGGCGACATCATGGAGCAGACCGTCTCCGGGGCGACCAGCACCGGCACCCACGGCACCGGCCGGGACTCCGCCTCGCTCTCCGCGCAGATCCGCGCGCTGGAGCTGGTCACGGCGGACGGTCGCCTGCTGACCTGCTCGGAGAAGGAGAATCCGGAGATACTCGCCGCCGCCCGGCTCGGCATCGGCGCGCTGGGCGTCCTCACCTCGCTCACCTTCGCCGTGGAGCCGCTGTTCTTCCTGACGGCCCGCGAGGAGCCGATGCTCTTCGACCGGGTGACCTCCGAGTTCGAGCAGCACTTCGCGGAGAACGAGCACTTCGAGTTCTACTGGTTCCCGCACACCGGCAACTGCAACACCAAGCGCAACAACCGCAGCCAGGGCCCCGCCGCCCCGCCCGGCGCGGTCAGCGCCTGGGTCGAGGACGAGTTGCTCTCCAACGGGATCTTCCAGGCCGTCAACTCCCTGGGCCGCGCGGTCCCCGCGGCGATACCCGGCATCGCCCGGATCGCCAGTCGCGCCCTGTCGGCGCGCACCTACACCGACATCCCGTACAAGGTGTACACGAGCCCCCGCCGGGTGCGCTTCGTCGAGATGGAGTACGCCCTTCCGCGCGAGCGCGTCGTGGAGGCGCTGCGGGAGCTGAAGGCGATGGTCGACCGCTCCGGTCTGCGGATCAGCTTCCCGGTGGAGGTGCGCACGGCCCCGGCGGACGACATCCCCCTGTCGACCGCCTCGGGCCGCGACAGCGCGTACATCGCGGTGCACATGTACAAGGGCACGCCCTACCACGCCTACTTCACCGCCGCCGAGCAGATCTTCACGGCGCACGGCGGGCGTCCGCACTGGGGCAAGGTGCACACGCGGGACGCGGAGTACTTCTCGCGGGTCTACCCGCGCTTCGGGGAGTTCACCGCGCTCCGGGACCGACTGGACCCGGAGCGGGTGTTCGCCAACGACTACCTGCGGCGCGTACTGGGCGACTGACCCGGGGTCAGGAGGGGTTCGCCCCGTCCGTGCCGCCCCGCGGCGTGGACTTCTCCGGGCTCGGCGTGGACTTGGAGGGCGTCGGGGTCGGCGTCGGGTCCTTGGACCGCGAGGGGTCGGGGCTCGGCGACGGGCCGGTGGAGTGCGAGGGGCTCGGGTCGGGGCTGGGGCCCTGACCCCCGTGGGACCGGGACGGGCTCGGCGAACTCCCGGCCCCGGGGCTCTCGTCGTGCCGGCGCTCCCCGGCGCCCGGGCTGCGCTGCCCGTCCGGGGGCGCGGGCGCGTCCTGCTTCTTGTCGCCGCTCCCGGAGCCGCTGGTCACCGCGGTGTACAGGGGCCGGTCGGAGACCGAGTTGCCGGAGAGCGCCTCGTACGCCGCGATGCCGCCCAGCGAGATGGCGAAGGCGGTGCCGGCGGCGACCGCCGTGCGCTTCCAGCCACGGACCCGGGTGCCGTGGACGGTCCCCCCGGTGAACTCCTCGTCCGGCGGGGCCCCCGGGCCGACGGCGGGCATGACGGTGGTGGGTGCGCCGGCGGGCCCGACGGCCGGCATCACGGTGGTGGGCACCCCGCCCGGTCCGGCCGCGGGCATCACGGTGGTGGCGTCGCCGTCACCGACCGCTCCGCCCACGGGTCCGGGACCGCGCCCGTCGCCCGCCCCGCCGTAGGCGTCCCCGTCCAGGACGGGGACCTGCCGGGCACGGGGCCGGGCGGTCTCGCGCAACTGGTCGCCGGTGCGCCGGAAGAGATGGCCGATCACCGGGCCGCCCGCGGTGGCGACCACGCTGACCACGCCCGCGCCCAGGATCGTCCCGTACACGCCGAGCTGCGACGCGAGGAGCGCGGCCGCGACGGTGGCCAGGGAGGAACCCGCCACCTGAGCCGCACTCAGATCCAACTTCTTCTTCTCCGGCGGCTCCACACCCCCGATCGACTCCAGCGTCTCCATGCCCCGCGTCGTCTTGTGACCCATCCCCATCCTCTGCGTGCCCGGACCCCGTCCGTTTCAGTGCTTCCAGCAGTTACTGACACCTGAGCGAAACGGATAGTTCCATTTCTGGTGATTCTGTGAAGCAAGACACCTGAAAACGCGCGGAGGTCCAGGCACGTACGGAAGTACGGCCTTTCAACTCCCCCCGCCCTGGACAAGTTCGGCGGCGCGGCGGTCCACCCGCATGGCCCGAATGGAGTACTGTGGCGAGCCCTGGGGCCGTCCTTCCTTTCGGATGTCCGGACTCGGGAGAGGGGGCCGGCAGGTGCAGAATCGGCGCTCGAAACCGGCAATGCCACGGAATCTCACGGATTCCTGATGCGCAGAGTGACTGACCGGTCACTGTGTGTGGCCAACAGGTAACCGTGCCATAACGGCGATCAAGGGCGCATGCCCGACACGCCGGATGAACTCGGCAAGGTTGTGGCAGGCTGCACCCGGGCAGGCCACACTCGACTAGCGGAAGCAGCGACGCACGTGACGTCGGCAGGCACCACCCGGGAGGTCCCCATGCCCGAACTGCGTGTCGTGGCCGTCTCCAATGACGGCACACGACTGGTGCTCAAAGCTGCGGACAGCACGGAGTACACCCTTCCGATCGATGAGCGGCTGCGGGCAGCCGTGCGCAACGACCGCGCGCGCCTGAACCAGATCGAGATCGAGGTGGAGAGCCACCTTCGCCCCCGCGACATCCAGGCCCGGATACGAGCCGGTGCCTCCGCGGAGGAGGTCGCTCAACTCGCGGGCATCCCCGTCGACCGGGTACGCCGCTTCGAGGGCCCCGTGCTCGCGGAGCGCGCGTTCATGGCCGAGCGGGCCCGGAAGACCTCCGTGCGACGTCCCGGCGAGAACACGAACACCGGACCCCAGCTCGGCGAGGCCGTGCAGGAGCGGCTGACGCTGCGCGGGGCCGACAAGGAATCCGTCCAGTGGGACTCCTGGCGCCGCGACGACGGCACCTGGGAGGTCCTGCTGGTCTACCGGGTGGCGGCCGAACCGCACTCCGCGAGCTGGACCTACGATCCTCCGCGCCGCCTGGTCGTGGCCGTGGACGACGAGGCCCGCTCGCTGATCGGCGAGTCGGACGACCTGCCGGCGACGCCGGAGCCGAGCTTCCCCTTCGTGCCGAGGATCGCGCGGCTGCCGCGGGACCGGCCGCTGGACCGCGCCCTGGACCGGCAGCTGGAGCGGCCCGCGCCGCCGCCCCCGCCGGAGCCGGAGGAGGAGCGGGACTCGCTCACCAGCCTGTTGGAGGCGGTGCCGAGCTTCCGGGGCGACCTGGTCGTGCCGGAGCGTCCGTCCGCCGTCGAACCGCCGGAGCCGGACGAGCCGGTGACGGAGCAACCGCCCGCCGCCTCGGCGAGCACGGGTGCGGGGGCCGCGTACGCGGACGTCCTGATGCCGCGGACCGTGGCGGGGCACCGGGACCGGCTGACGGGCACGACGGACCGCCAGGCGGAGGCCGACGGCGTCCGGCCCGGCCGCCGCGCCGCCGTCCCGAGCTGGGACGAGATCGTCTTCGGCACCCGCCGCAAGAAGCAGGAGTAGCCCCCCGCCTCAATCGCCGCCGGAGGCTCGATGGGCCCCGACCGCGGCTCATCGAGCCTCCGGCGGCGGGGGGGTGATCGAGCCCCGACCGTCCGGGCCCGGAGCCCCTCGCGGCCCGGCCGCCCGCGGCACGCCGGGCCACCGGCGGCGCCTCAAACGCCGGCGGGGCTGGGACGGACCCCGACCGTCCGGGCCCGGAGCCCCTCGCGGCCCGGCCGCCCGCGGCACGCCGGGCCACCGGCGGCGCCTCAAACGCCGGCGAGGCTTGATGGGCCAGGATCCCTCGGGCCCCGACCCATCCAAGCCCCGCCACGATGAGGCAGCGCCCACCAAGCCTCGTCCCCATGAGCCACACAGCCGGGCCGCACCCAATCAAGCCCCGCCGGCGATTGAGGCGCCGCCGGAGGCAGGACGGCGCACAGCCGGGGCGCACCCGATCGAGCCCCACCCGAGGCGGGCCGACGCGCAGCCGGGGCGCGCCGAATCAAGCCCCGCCGGCGATTGAGGCGCCGCCGGAGGCAGGACGGCGCACAGCCAGGCCGCACCGCGAGCGCCCACCCGGGGCGCGCTCACCGGGCCCCGCCGGCGTCCGCGGCGCAGCCGGGACGCACCCGACCGAGCCCCGCCGGGGGCAGGACGGCGCCGGTCCCGGCGGGGTTACTGGGGGGTCGGGCCCGTGGCCACCGGGCGGGCGGGGTCCGCGGACCACTGCGACCAGCTGCCGGCGTAGAGCGCGGCCCCGATCCCCGCCACCTCAAGCGCCAGCACCTCGTGCGCCCCGGACACCCCCGACCCGCAGTACACGCCGACCGCCACCCCCTCCTCGGCCGCGCCCAACCCCGCGAACCGCGCCCGCAACGCATCCGGCTCCAGGAACAGCCCGTTCGGCCCCACGTTCTCCGAGGTCGGCGCCGACAGCGCCCCCGGAATGTGCCCCCCGACCCGGTCGATCGGCTCGACGTCACCCCGGTAGCGCTCCCCCGCCCGCGCGTCCAGCAGCACTCCGGCCCTGGCCAGCGCCGCCGCCCCGTCGGCGTCCAGCAGCCCCGGCCCGCTCTCCGCACCCGGGTTTGGCTTGAAATCACCCTCCATCGGCGCCGACTCCTCGGCCGTCACCGCACCCCCGGCCGCCGTCCACGCGTCCAGTCCCCCGTCCAGCACCCGGACGTCGCCGTGACCCGTCCAGCGCAACAGCCACCACGCACGGGCGGCGGCCCAGCCCTGACCTCCGTCGTACACGACCACCGGCGTCCCGGCCGAGACCCCGGCCCGCCGCATCACCGCTCCGAAGGCCTCCGGGTCCGGGAGCGGGTGCCGCCCGCCCGACCCCGCGGGACCTGCGAGTTCTTGATCGAGATCGACGTACACCGCACCGGGCAGGTGCCCGGACGCGTAGGCATCGCGCAGCCGGGGGCCACCGAGCTGCCACCGCACGTCGAGGAGGACCGGTGGCCGATCCCCCGCCAGTTCGGCCATCAATGCGGACGCGGAGAGGATCGCGGAGTTCACGGGCTTCACAGTCATGCGGGCCATCCTCCTCCCCACCCGGTCGGACCACGTAACAAGCCGGACATCGACGGGCCGTGGTGTTTCGGTCATCTCTGCCGCAGCACCCGGAAAAGCGGCCCGGTCGGGGCGCGCAAGCGTGCCGCGGATGGAAACATCAGCCCCGACACGGGGCGCGGTACGACGGAGGAGAAACCTGACATGACCGAGGCAGCGGGAGCGACGCGGCGCACTCCCGGCACACCGTGCTGGGTGAGCCTGATGGTGCACAGCCTCGGAACCACCGAGGACTTCTACGCCGACCTGTTCGGCTGGGAGTACGCCCCGGGACCGGCGCAGCTCGGACCGTACGTCCGGGCGCTGCTGGACGGCCACGAGGTGGCGGGCATGGGCGAGATGCCGCCGGACCGTCAGCTCCCGGTGGCCTGGACGACGTACCTCGCCACGGACGACGCCGACGCGACGGCGGAGGCCATCCGCGCCTGCGGCGGCACCGTCGCGGTCGGGCCGCTCGACGCGGGCGCCGCCGGCCGGGTCGCGATCTGCTCGGACCCGGCGGGCGCGATCTTCGGCATCTGGCAGGCCGAGGGCCACATGGGCGCCGGGACGGCCGGCGGCCCCGGTACGCCGATGTGGAACGAGCTGATCACCCAGGAGACGCTGACCGTCGGCAAGTTCTACGAGACGGTCTTCGGTCACGACGGCGAGGCCGCGGACGAACCCGACCTCGACCGCCTGACCCTGCACCTGCACGGACGCCCGGTCGCCTCGGTGCACGGCGTCGGCCGTGCGCTGCCCCACGAGCGCGGCGCGCATTGGATGACCTTCTTCGAGGTCGCCGACCCCGACGCGGCAGTGCTGCGGGTGGTGGAGCTGGGCGGCCGGGTGCTCGACGCACCGCACGACGCACCGCTCGGCCGGCTCGCGCTGGTCGCGGACCCGGAGGGCGCGGTCTTCAGCCTCGTCCGGCGGGGCGCGTCCGCGAGCTGACCCCGGGCGCGGTCCTCCCCAGGGCGGCGCGCAGGGTGATCCCGTACCGCACCCGCAAGCGGCGCAACTCCCAGCCGGACAGGGCGGTCACCGACAGCGGCGGCCCGAGCAGGAAGAGGATCCGGACCGGGATCGGGGCGTCGACGGGCCCGTCGTCGAAGACCTGTACGACGGCCAGCCCCCACACCAGGACGGGTGAGATCAGCGGCGGCAGCACTTCGTGGACGTCTGCCGTGCGGAAGGCGTGGTGCACGGCGAGCGCGGCCGACGCGAGGGTGAAGGGGATGGAGAAGAGCGCGAGGAACCCGAGGATCGGGGCCAGCAGCATGCCGAGCGCGCCGGCCCCGAACATCGTGTTCACCAGCCCCTGTTGGAGCACTCCGGCCCAGAACACCAGGGCGCTGGCGAGGAGCACGCCCAGCGAGATCAGCGGCCCGCGCAGCCTGCGCCGGTAGAAGGCCGGGCCGGGCGGCCGGGCGGAGCACACGAACGCACCGATCATGAGCGGGGCGAGCACCAACAACAGGCCCGCGCTGATGATCAGTTCGACCAGCCGCTCCTCCAGCAGGCCCTTGGCCGAATCCTTGACCGGGTAGGAGTAGAGCAGCCAGAACGTGGCGAACAGCCCGATGAGCGAACGGGCGATCTGGGCCCGTTCGATGGCCTGGTCCACGAGCCGGTCGGGTCGGGTGGGCCGGTGGACCCGCCCCGCAAGGTGGAACGGCAGCAGCAGGAAGCCGACGCACCCCCGCCGCCGCCCGCCAACGGGTCTGCCGTCGTTACCTTGCCCCTGCCTCTGTCCCTGTCCCTGTCCACCCGCGTACGCGCTCACGCGTCCCCCGCCCCCCGTGCCGTGATGATCACCGCATGATAGGTCGGCCTCGGCGAGCGGGGCTGGATCCTGCTCTTCCTGGAGTTCCGGCTCGACGCGGCCCCGGTGGCGGTCGCGCACCAGAAACGCGTGGCAAGGATTCCGCTGCGAGCTCCGTTGCGCCCTCCGCCGCGACGGACCGTCAGACCTGGTTGACCGGGAGGACGTCCGGGGAGAGCGCGCCCGCGTGGGCCGCGGCCGAGGTCATGCGCTTGCGGTGGTGGCGGCGGCAGAGGACTTCGTAACCGATCGCCTCGGCCGGGCGGTTCACGTCCCCGACGACGACCTGGGCTCCCTCGACCACCATCTCACCGGCGACCGTGCGGGCGTTGTGCGTGGCGCGCGCCCCGCACCAGCACAGGGCCTCCACCTGGAGCTGTTCGACCCGGTCCGCCAGCTCGATCAGCCGCTGCGAGCCGGGGAACAGCTTGGTCCGGAAGTCCGTGGTGATGCCGAAGGCGAAGACGTCCATGTCGAGGTCGTCGACGATCCGGGCCAGCTGGTCGATCTGCTCCGGCGCCAGGAACTGGGCCTCGTCCACGATCACGTAGTCCGCCTTGCCGCCCTTGGAGAGCTGGGCGACCACGTAGGCGTACAGGTCCATGCCCTCGGAGGCCTCGACCGCTTCCGTCACCAGCCCGAGGCGGGAGGACAGCTTGCCCTCGCCCGCGCGGTCGTCGCGCGTGAAGATCACGCCCTGGAGCCCCCGGGCCGAACGGTTGTGCCCGATCTGGAGCGCCAGCGTGCTCTTCCCGCAGTCCATGGTTCCGGAGAAAAAAGCCAGCTCGGGCATGCGAAGTACGGGACCTTTCGAGAGCGGGAGGGCGAGGGGGGCGGGAGAGCCGGAAGGCGGGAGGCGCAGCAGGACGGCCGGGGTGGCCGGGACCGCTAGGGCGTACGCACTTCGAGCAGCGGGACGAGCTGCTCGGCCGCGGTCATCGAACCGTGCATGCCCGCGAGCGCGGACTCGTTCGGCTCGGTCCGGGACGCGGTGATGGCGACCTGCGCGTGGGCCGCGGCGACGACGTCCCCGATCCGCCCGAGCACCCGCTCGTCGCAGGCTCCGGGAGCGCCGAACCAGCCCAGCTCCAGCGCCTCCTCACGGCTCGCGATCCAGAACCGGTCGCCGAGCACCTCGCGCCACACGGTCAGTACGTCGGCCTGCGCGCCCGGAACGGCGTACACGTGCCGGGCGCGGCCCTCGCCGCCGAGCAGGGCCACGCCCGCGCCCAGCTCCCAGTCCTCGTCGTAGTCGATGCGCGCGTCCTCGTCGAAGGGGATGTCGACCATCCCGTGGTCGGCGGTGACGTAGAGCGCGGAGCGCGGCGGGAGCTGCTCGGCCAGGCGCTGGACGAGCCGGTCGACGTACATCAGCTGGCCGCGCCAGGCGTCGGAGTCGACTCCGAAGCGGTGCCCGGCGCCGTCCAGTTCGCTGTAGTACGTGTAGACGAGCGAGCGGTCGCCGGCGGCCAGGCGCAGAGCCGCGAGGTCCATCCGGTCCTCGCCGGTGATCCGGCCGTGGAAGCTGCCGCCGCTCAGCGCGATCTTGGTGAGCGGGGTGTGCTGGAAGTCCGGGGAGGACACCTGCGAGGTGGCGACCCCGGCGGCGTCGGCCAGCTGGAAGACGGTCGGGTACGGCTGCCAGGTCTTCGGCTGGGTCCAGGGCTTCCAGCGCAGCTGGTTCATCAGCTCGCCGGTCGCCGGGTTGCGCACGGCGTAGCCCGGCAGGCCGTGCACGGCGGGCGGCAGCCCGGTGCCGACGGAGGCCAGCGAGGTCGCGGTCGTCGCCGGGAAGCCCGCGGTGATCGGGCGGCCGGTGCCACCGCGCGAGCTGCCCAGGAGCGAGGTCAGGAAGGGGGCCTCGGCGGGGTGCGCCTTGATCTGCTCCCAGCCGAGCCCGTCGATCAGGAAGACACAGTTGCGGTCGGCCGGGGTCAGCTCGGCGATCCCCGCGGTGAGCCCGGGAACGCCCTGGCCGGCCGCCAGGGTCGGCAGCAGATCGGCGAGCGAGCCGCTGCCGTACTGCGGAACGGGCGCGCCGGAGAGGTCCAGCAGCTCCGGCTCCTGCCAGTTCTGCTGCGCGGAGTACGTCATCAGCGGGCGGCCTGGGTGGTCGTGGCCGCGGTGGCCTCGCTGAGCGCCTGCGCGAAGGCGAGGGTCTGGCGCACGGCCTCGGGACCGTCACCCGCCTCGCTGACCCGCAGGCTGAGGTCGTCGGCGGTGGAATTGCCGGTGTAGCCGTGGTCGGAGTCGCAGTTCGGGTCGCCGCAGGCGGCGGGCTCCAGGTCGATCCGGGAGACCGCGCCCCACCCGATGGTCAGGACGACCTCGCGGGGCAGCGTGCCCGGAGTGTAGGACTCCGGGTTGGCGACGACGCGGCTGAGCACCACGGAGGAGATCCCGGCGACCTTGACCGACTCGGTCGAGGTGGTCGCGTACGGGGACGGGGACCCGGCGTCGGCGGCCTGCTCGTCGGTGTGGCTCACGATGAACCGGTTGCCGGTCAGGACGAGGACGGTGACGTGCCGACGGACCTCGTTGGAGTCGAAGGTGGTCTCCTGGTGGACCAGGTACGACGAGATCGGCTCGCCGCCCACGGCGGCCTCCACCGCCTCGGCCACGAGGGCCGGGTAGTAGCCGCTGCGCTCGATCGCCGCGCGCAGCCCCTGGGTCGTCGTACCGGATTTCGCCATGAGGTCCATCCTAAGGCCCGTACGGGGCGCCTCGGCCTGCCCGGGCGGGTCCGCTGGCCGACACGGCCTAGTAACTGGGGAGGGTGCGCGGCCCGAGGTCCGTGCGGGCGGGGGGACGGGCGATGCGGAGGGTGGCGCTGAGGACGGAGAGGCCCTCGGTGGCGACCACGACCGGTTCCAGGGAGACGCCGACCACCTCGGGGTGGTCGTCGACCAGCCGGGACAGCCTCAGCAGCAGTTCTTCGAGCGCAGCGGTGTCCACGGGGTCGCTGCCGCGCCAGCCGAAGAGGAGCGGGGCGGTTCGGATCGACCGGATCAGGTCGGCGGCGTCCCGGTCGGTCGCGGGGACCAGGCGGTGGGCGGTGTCGCCGAGGAGTTCGGAGGCGACCCCGGCCAGCCCGAAGGAGAGGACGGCGCCCGCGCCGGGGTCGACGACGGCCCGGACGACCGTGTCCACCCCGCGCGGCGCCATGGCCTGGACGACCGGCAGCAGCTCGGCGGGGCTGCCGAGGGCCTCGGTCAGCTCGGCGTAGGACCGGCGCAGCTCGGCCTCGGTGGTCAGGTCCAGCCGTACGCCGCCCAGGTCGGCGCGGTGGCGCAGGTGCGGGGCGGTGGTCTTGAGCACGACGGGGTAGCCGAGCGCGCGGGCGGCGGCCGCGGCCGCGTCGGGGGTGGACGCGGGGAGGGTCGGCCGCACGCGGATCCCGTAACGGGCGAGCAGCTCCCGGGCCGCGTCGTCGGAGAGGGTCAGCGCGGCGTCGCCCGTGGTCTTGGCGAGGAGGTCGGCCAGCTGGTCGGCCGCGCCGGTCTCGTCGATGTCGTCGAACTCGGGCACGCGGCCGGGGTCGGCGGTGTCCCGGCGCCAGTGCGCGTAGCGGACGGCCTCGGCGAGTGCGCGCACCGCGCGCTCGGCTGCCGGGTACGCGGGCACCCGCCCCCTGCCCTCCGCGGCCGGCCGGCCCCGCTCAAGCGCCGCGGGGGCTGAGGCCAGTCCGCCCCGCTCAAGCGCCGCGGGGGCTGAGGTCTTCGCCTCAAACGCCGGCGAGGCTTGAAGACCCCCCTGCCCGCCGACCACTCCGACCCCCGCAGCACCGAATCCAGCCCCGCCGGCGTTTGAGGCGAAGACCCCAGCCCCCACGGCGCCGATTCCAGCCCCGCCGGCGTTTGAGGCGGACGGGTCAGCCCCGCCGGCGTTTGAGGCGGACGGGTCAGCCCCGCCGGCGTTCGAGGCGGACGGGTCAGCCCCGCCGGCGTTCGAGGCGAGGGGGGCAGCCTCCGCGGCGGTTGAGCGGGCGGCGGACGGGGGCGCCGGCCGCAGGCTCGTGGCCGCGGACAACGCCTCGGCCAACGCCCCCAGCTCCACGTGCACCACGGCCACCGGCTTGCCCGGAACCTCCCGCACCGCCTCCCGGATCGCCACCGCGAGCCCGTCCGTCAGGTCCTGGCGCCCGACGGCCGGGATCGCGGTGACGATCACCGCGTCGTTCGCGTCGGCGGCCAGCGCCGCCACCAGCGCCACCCGGAAGTCCTCCGGGGTCGCCTCCGTCGTGAGGTCCAGCTGGGGCCACGGGCGCAGCCCCTCGGTCAGGCAGGCGTCGTACGTCAGGACGCCCAACGATTCGGAGTTCCCGAGGATCGCCACCCGCGGCCCGCCCGGCAGCGGCTGCGACCCGAGCAGCAGGCCCACGTCCACCAGCTCGGTCACCGTGTCCACCCGGATCACCCCGGCCTGGCGCAGCAGCGCCGAGACGGTGGCGTCGGGCAGCCGGGTGCCGGGGACCGCGTGGCCCGCCGGGGTGACCCCGCTGTGGCGGCCGCCCTTGGCCACGACCACCGGCTTCACGGCCGCCGTGCGCCGGGCGATGCGGGTGAACTTGCGCGGGTTGCCGAGGGTTTCGAGGTACATCAGGGCGACGTCGGTGGCCGGGTCGTCGTACCAGTACTGGAGGATGTCGTTGCCCGAGACGTCCGCCCGGTTGCCCGCCGAGACGAAGGAGGACAGGCTCTCGCCGCGCCGCAGCAGCCCGGCGAGGAGGGCGATGCCGATGGCTCCGGACTGGGTGAACAGGCCGATCCGGCCGACCTCGGGGGTCGGCGCGGGGGCCAGCGAGGCGTTGAGCCGGACCTCCGGCGCGGTGTTGATCACGCCGAAGGCGTTGGGGCCGACGATCCGCATGCCGTAGGTGCGTGCCTGGCGCACCAGTTCGCGCTGGCGCTCCAGCCCCACGGGCCCGCTCTCGCCGTAGCCCGCGGAGAGCACCACGAGTCCCTGCACTCCGTGCTCGCCGCAGTCCGCGACCGCTTCGGGGACCTGTTCGGCGGGGACCGCCAGCACCGCGAGGTCGACGGGCTCGCCGATGGAGCCGAGGGTGCGGTGCGCCCGAACGCCGAGCAGGGTGTCGGAGGTCACGGCCCGGTTGATCGCGTAGAGCGGTCCGTCGAAGCCGCTGTCGCGGAGGTTGCGCAGGGCGGCGGCGCCCACGCCGGTACCGGTGCGGCTGGCGCCGACGACGGCGACGGAGCGGGGGGCGAGCAGGCGCTGGACGGAGCGGGCCTCGGCGCGCTGCTCGCGGGCGCGCTGGACGGCGAGGGACTCCGCGGTCGGTTCGAGGTCGAGGGTGAGGTGGACCGAGCCGTCCTCGAAGGAGCGCTTCTGCTCGTAGCCGACCTCTTTGAAGACCTTGATCATCTTGACGTTGGCGGGCAGCACCTCGGCGGCGAAGCGGCGGATCCCGCGCTCGCGCGCGACCGCCCCGATGTGTTCGAGGAGGGCCGAGGCGACGCCGCGGCCCTGGTGGGCGTCCTGGACGAGGAAGGCGACCTCGGCCTCGTCGGCGGGCCCGGAGGCGGGGCGGCCGTCGGAGCCGATCCGGTCGAAGCGGACGGTCCCGATGAACTCGCCGCCGATCGTGGCCGCGAGGCCGACCCGGTCCACGTAGTCGTGGTGGGTGAAGCGGTGCACGTCCTTGGCGGACAGGCGGGGGTGGGGGGCGAAGAACCGGTAGTACTTCGACTCGTCCGAGACCTGTTCGTAGAAGCTGACCAGGCGGTCCGCGTCCTCGGTGGTGATGGGCCGGATCCGGGCGGTGCCGCCGTCGCGCAGCACGACGTCCGCTTCCCAGTGGGCCGGGTACGAGGGGTCCGACGCGGTGGTCATGGGGCCACCCTAGAGCCTGTCCCGGACGGACGGGGGGCGGGCGGCGGGCGGGCCGACACGGGGGTGCGCCGAGGGTTCGCCGAGGGCTCATCGGCCGGGCCGTGTGCGCGCGGCGCATTAGGCGGGCCGGGGCGAATCAGGGCAAGCTGGGGAGGGTCGAACGGCAGGCTGATTGGGGTCGAAGGTCGGCCGGAGCATTCGGAGTGCCGTGAGAGACTGGTCTAGACAACCGTAAGAACCTGAAGGGCATCACCATGGCAGAGCGCCGCGTCAACGTCGGCTGGGCCGAGGGCCTGCACGCTCGTCCCGCCTCGATCTTCGTCCGGGCGACGACCGCTTCCGGCGTCCCGGTGACGATCTCCAAGGCCGACGGCAACCCGGTCAACGCCGCGTCCATGCTCGCGGTTCTGGGCCTGGGCGCCCAGGGCGGCGAGGAGATCATCCTCGCGTCCGACGCCGAGGGTGCGGACGCCGCGCTCGACCGCCTGGCGAAGCTGGTCGCCGAGGGTCTCGAGGAGCTCCCCGAGACCGTCTGACCCCCGGGTCCGACCCCACGCACCCCACACGGCGGAGCCGTGGCCCCCGCATTCCGGGAGCCACGGCTCCGCTGCTTTTTCGCAGGGTGCGGAATTCCTCGTACCGTAAATAGCGGGCCGTAATCGACCGCAGGAATATCCTCACCGTCCTTCCTATACGGGAATTGTTAAAGCCGGCTGCTCGCCGTGTTTACGGCAGGTTGCGAAGTCCTCACGCGCAGCCGGTGCGCCCCCGCCGCCCGACCGGCGTGCGCCGCGGTGAGCGCGCGCGCCCGCTCCGCGTCGCCGCGCGCCACCGCGTCCACGATCGCGCCGTGCTCCGCCCAGGAGTCCACGGGCCGCGCCGGGGCGTCCACGGCGTACATCCAGGTGATCTTGTGCCGCATCTGGGTCAGCAGCGCGATCAGCCCGGGGCTGTCGGAAGCCTGGGTGAGCGTCTCGTGGAACCACCCCCCGAGCGCCCGCAGATCCTCCCCCTGGCCCCTCCTGGCCCGTTCCTGGCCCAACCTGACCAGCCCGCGCAGCACCTTGAGGTGCGCCTCGCTGCGCCGCCGGGCGGCCCGGGCCGCCGCGAGGGGCTCCAGCAGCGTCCGGACCTCCAGGAGGTCGGCCGCCTCCTGCGCGGTCGGCTCGGCGACGCAGGCGCCCGCGTGCCGGCGCGTGGTGACGAAGCCCTCGGACTCCAGGGTGCGCAGGGCCTCGCGGACGGGGACGCGGGAGACTCCGTAGCGGCGGGCGAGCAGCTCCTCGGTGAGCCGCGCGCCCGGGCCGAAGACCCCGGAGACGATGTCGTCGCGGATCGCCGTACATACCGCGTGCGCGGGAATTCGCAAGACCGGACCTCCACCGAATACCGTTTCCGCAGATTCCATTTCGCGACTCTATTGCAACACGCGATATTTTCCGAGGACGGGCGGAAATGAGCGGCCGGTGGACGATCCCCGTCGCGCGCGCCGCCGCACGACACGAAGGCCCCGGCTCGGGGAGCCGGGGCCTTCGGGGAGCTGCTGTGCGGGCGGGGTCAGATCGCGACGCCGCGGGCCCGCAGGTAGGTCAGCGGGTTGATGTCCGAGCCGTAGGACGGGCCGGTACGGGCCTCGAAGTGCAGGTGCGCGCCGCTGACGTTGCCGGTGTCGCCCGACAGGCCGATCTGCTGCCCGGCGGTGACCTGCTCGCCGGCCGAGACGCTGAGGCTGGAGAGGTGCGCGTACTGGGTGTACGTACCGTCGTTGTGCTTGATGACGATGTTGTTGCCGTACGCGCCGCCGTTGCCGGCCTCGACGATGACGCCCGCACCCACGGCGCGGACGACGTTGCCGACGCCCGCGTGGAAGTCGATGCCCGTGTGGCTGCCGGAGGACCACATGCTGCCGCCCGCCCCGTACTGGGTGCTGACGTACGAGCCCTCGATCGGCATCACGAAGGTGTTGAGGCGCTTGCGCTCCTCTTCACGGTCCGCGCGCTCCTTGGCCTCGCGCTCGGCCTTGGCCTTCGCCTCGGCCATGCGGCGGGCCTCGGCGGCCTTCGTCTTGGCCTCGGCCTCGGCCTGCGCCTTGAGGGCGGCGGTGTCGGCGGCGTTGCGCTGGGCGTCGGCCTGCGCCTCGATGTCGCCGGCGAGGTCGTCGGCGACGACGACGGCCTTCATGCCGGAGTCCTGGGGGATGCTGCTGCTGTGGTTGTCCGCGGCGAAGGCCGGGGCAGCGAGCGAGGCCGCGACGCCGGTGGCGGCGAGGGCGGCTATACCGGCGACGCCTGCGGTCTTCCGGCTCAGACGGCTGGAACCACGGTGCTTGCCGGAGGAGGCACGACTGCTGCCGAACGCCATGAAGGGGTTGATCCTTTCCTTCCCTCTCGCCTACCGGGTTAGCTGACGGGTTCGGAGCAGGAAGGTCTCCTACGGGCCCCCTCTTACGAGGTGGTCCGATTCACCCCAGGGACTGTGGGTCCCCGGCTCCCCAGGCTCGCGCCTGACGGGGACTCGGCGATCGCTGTCCGGTGCCGCGAGTGCGGCTGTGACAACTGACGGACAGCACGGCCGACGCTAGGCGGATCATCAGGCAATCACCAAACACACGAGCCCCATTGTTACCTACGTCACGCGACATAGAAGCAACCTCTCCACCAAAGGGACAAAAGGGGTTCCGGTGGACGAGCCACCGAAACCCCTTGCGGGACGCCGTCAGTTCACGTCCCGTTCGTCCCCTTCGGCCTGTTAGGCCCGTGCGACCTCAGTTGGCGACGACGCTCACGTCGCCGATGCCGAGCGCGCGCACCGGCGCCTCGATCTGGGCGGCGTCACCGACCAGCACCGTGACGAGCCGGTCCACCGGGAAGGCGTTGACGACGGCCGAGGTGGCCTCCACCGTGCCCGTCTCGGCCAGCCGCGCGTACAACTGCGCCTGGTAGTCGTCCGGCAGCTCCTGCTCGACCTGGTCGGCCAGGGTGCCGGCGACGGACGCGGCCGTCTCGAACTTGAGCGGCGCCACGCCCACCAGGTTCTGCACCGCCACGTCACGCTCGGCGTCGGTCAGTCCGCCCTCGGCGAGGGTGCGCAGCACCTTCCAGAGGTCGTCCAGCGCGGGACCGGTGTTCGGGGTGTCCACCGAACCGCTGATGGCGAGCATCGACGCGCCGGTGCCGTCCGCGGTGGACCGCAGCACCTGCCCGAAGGCGCGCACGCCGTAGGTGTAGCCCTTCTCCTCGCGCAGGACCTTGTCCAGACGGGAGGTCAGGGTGCCGCCCAGGCAGTACGTGCCGAGCACCTGGGCCGCCCAGACCCGGTCGTGCCGGTCCCCGCCGATCCGCCCGATCAGCAGCTGCGTCTGGACCGCGCCCGGCCGGTCCACGATGACCACGCGGCCGGTGTCGTCCGCGGTGATCGCCGGCACCGGGAGCGGCTCGGCGGCGGTGCCCGTCCAGGTGCCCAGGGTGTCCGCCAGGACGGCGTCCAGGTCGATGCCGGTCAGGTCGCCGACGACCACAGCGGTGGCCGTCGCCGGGCGCACGTGGGCCTCGTAGAAGGCGCGCACGGCCGCCGAGTCGATCCGGGCCACCGTCTCCTCGGTGCCCTGGCGCGGGCGGGACATCCGCAGCGTGGCCGGGAACAGCTCGTGGGAGAGCTGCTTGGCGGCCCGGCGCTGCGGGTTGGCCAGCTCGTGCGGGATCTCGTCGAGCCGGTTGCGCACCAGGCGGTCGACCTCGCTGTCCGCGAAGGCGGGGGCGCGCAGCGCCTCGGCGAGCAGCGACAGGGCCTTGGCCAGCCTGGAGGCCGGGACCTCCAGGGAGACCCGGATGCCGGGGTGGTCGGCGTGCGCGTCGAGGGTGGCGCCGCAGCGCTCCAGCTCGGCCGCGAACTCCTCGGCGGAGTGCTTGTCGGTGCCCTCGGAAAGCGCGCGGGCCATGAGGGTGGCCACGCCGTCCAGGCCGGCCGGTTCGGCGTCCAGCGGGGCCGCGAGGTTGATCTCGACGGCCACCACCTGCTGGCCGGGCCGGTGGCACCGCAGCACGGTCAGGCCGGTGGCCAGCGCGCCGCGCTCGGGGGCCGGGAAGGCCCACGGCCTGGCCTCGCCGGGCTGCGGCTGGGGGTGGAAGGTCATCGTGACGGCTGCGGTGTCGCTCACTGCTCCGCCCCTTCGGTCTCGTCGTTCTCGGCGGCTTCCTCGGCGTCTTCGGCCGCGAGCGGCTCGTAGACGAGCACCGCGCGGTTGTCCGGGCGCAGTCGGGCCGCGGCCACGGCCTGCACCTCCTCGGCGGTGATGTCGAGGACGCGGCCGACGGCGGTGAGCGCCAGCTGCGGGTCGCCGAAGAGCACCGCGAAGCGGCACAGTTCGTCGGCGCGACCGGCCACCGTGCTCAGCCGGTCCAGCCATTCGCGCTCCAGCTGGGCCTGCGCGCGCTCCATCTCCTCGGCCGTCGGGCCCTCGGCGGCGAACCGCGCGAGCTCCTCGTCGACGGCGGCCTCGATGTCGGGCACCTCGACCCCGCCGGAGGTCTTGACGTCCAGCCAGCCGAGCGAGGGGGCGCCGGCCAGGCGCAGCATGCCGAATCCGGCCGCCACGGCGCTCTGGTCGCGGCGGACCAGGCGGTTGTGCAGCCGGGAGGACTCGCCGCCGCCCAGGATGGTCAGGGCCACGTCGGCCGCGTCGCAGTCGCGGGTGCCGTCGTGCGGGAGGCGGTAGGCGGCCATCAGCGCGCGGGCCGGGACCTGCTCGACGATCTCCTCGCGCAGCTGGCCGCCCATGGTGTCGGGCAGCGAGCCGTCGCGCGGCGGCTGCTTGCCGTCGTGCGCGGGGATGGTGCCGAAGTACTTCTCGACCCAGGCCAGCGTCCGCTCGGGGTCGATGTCCCCGACGACCGACAGCACCGCGTTGTTGGGCGCGTAGTAGGTGCGGAAGAAGGTCCGCGCGTCCTCCAGGGAGGCCGCGTCCAGGTCGGCCATCGAGCCGATCGGGGTGTGGTGGTACGGGTGGCCCTCGGGGTAGGCGAGCGCGGTCAGCCGCTCGAACGCCGTGCCGTAGGGGACGTTGTCGTAGCGCTGGCGGCGCTCGTTCTTGACGACGTCGCGCTGGTTCTCCATGGACTCGTCGTCCAGGGCGGCCAGCAGCGAGCCCATCCGGTCCGCCTCCAGCCACAGCGCGAGTTCGAGCTGGTGGGTCGGCATCGTCTCGAAATAGTTGGTGCGCTCGAAGCTGGTGGTGCCGTTGAGCGAACCGCCCGCGCCCTGCACCAGTTCGAAGTGGCCGTTCCCGGACACGCTCTTCGAACCCTGGAACATCAGGTGCTCGAAGAGGTGAGCCAGCCCGGTGCGGCCCTTGACTTCGTGACGCGAACCGACGTCGTACCAGAGGCAGACCGCGGCGACCGGGGTCAGGTGGTCCTCGGAGAGCACCACGCGCAGGCCGTTGGCCAGGCGGTGCTCGGTCGCTGTCAGGCCGCCGGAGCCGGCCTGAGCTGTGGCCGTGTGACCCATGGGCATGTGGTCCCTTCGATCGCGATGTAGAGAATTCCGTCAGACCTGTCACTGTATGCAAGCGCGTCGGCCCCTGGAGAAGTTCCCGGGTCACTCCTGGGTCGGAGTCGGCGTTGTCGGAGCCTCGGGCCACAATGGTCCGCGTCAGACACAGCACCCATCACATGGTTAAGGAGCCGCGCAGCGATGGCCCGCCGCAGCACGAAGACCCCGCCGCCGGAGGATTTCGAGGAGAAGATCCTCGACATCGACGTCGTCGACGAAATGCAGGGCTCCTTCCTCGAGTACGCGTACTCGGTGATCTACTCCCGCGCCCTGCCCGACGCCCGGGACGGCATGAAGCCGGTGCACCGCCGCATCGTCTATCAGATGAACGAGATGGGCCTGCGCCCCGATCGCGGGTACGTGAAGTGCGCCCGCGTCGTCGGCGAGGTGATGGGCAAGCTCCACCCGCACGGTGACGCGTCGATCTACGACGCCCTCGTGCGCATGGCCCAGCCCTTCTCGATGCGCCTGCCGCTGGTCGACGGCCACGGCAACTTCGGTTCCCTCGGCAACGACGACCCGCCCGCCGCCATGCGGTACACCGAGTCCAAGATGGCCGACGCCGCCTCGCTCATGACGGAGTCGATCGACGAGGACACCGTCGACTTCACCCCGAACTACGACGGCCAGGAACTCGAACCGGTGGTACTGCCGGCCGCGTACCCCAACCTGCTGGTCAACGGCGCGTCCGGGATCGCGGTCGGCATGGCCACCAACATGCCCCCGCACAACGTGGGCGAGGTCATCGCCGCCGCCCGACACCTGATCCGCTACCCGGAGGCGGACCTGGAGGCGCTGATGCGCTTCGTCCCGGGTCCGGACCTGCCGACCGGCGGCCGGATCGTGGGCCTGTCCGGCATCAAGGACGCCTACGAGAACGGGCGCGGCACCTTCCGGATCCGCGCGACGGTCTCCGTGGACAACGTGACGGCCCGCCGCAAGGGCCTGGTCGTCACCGAACTTCCCTTCTCGGTCGGCCCCGAGAAGGTCATCGCGAAGATCAAGGACCTGGTCGGTTCGAAGAAGCTCCAGGGCATCGCCGATGTGAAGGACCTCACGGACCGCTCGCACGGCCTGCGCCTGGTCATCGAGATCAAGAACGGCTTCCACCCCGAGGCCGTGCTGGAGCAGCTGTACAAGCTGACGCCGATGGAGGAGTCCTTCGGCATCAACAACGTCGCGCTGGTGGACGGTCAGCCGCTCACCCTCGGCCTCAAGGAGCTGCTGGAGGTCTACCTCGACCACCGCTTCGAGGTCGTGCGCCGGCGCAGCGAGTTCCGCCGCACCAAGCGGCGCGACCGGCTGCACCTCGTCGAGGGCCTGCTGGTGGCCCTCATCGACATCGACGAGGTCATCCGGCTCATCCGCGACAGCGAGAACTCGGCTCAGGCCAAGGCCCGGCTGATCGAGCGGTTCTCGCTGAGCGAGATCCAGACGCAGTACATCCTGGACACCCCGCTGCGCCGGCTCACCAAGTTCGACCGGCTGGAGCTGGAGAGCGAGCAGGACCGCCTCAACGGCGAGATCGACGAGCTGACCGGGATCCTGGATTCGGACACCGAGCTGCGCAAGCTGGTCTCCAACGAACTGGCGGCGGTCGCGAAGAAGTTCGGCACCGAGCGGCGCACGGTGCTGCTGGAGTCGGCGGGCTCGGCGGTCACGGCGGTTCCGCTGGAGGTCGCGGACGACCCGTGCCGGGTGCTGCTGTCCTCGACGGGTCTGCTCGCCCGCACGGCCAACGGCGACCCGACGGCGGTCGCCGAGGAGGGCGCGGCCCGTTCCAAGCACGACCTGATCGTCTCGCAGGTCGCGGCGACCGCACGGGCCGACGTGGGCGTGGTCACCTCGTCCGGGCGGCTGCTCCGGCTCTCGGTGATCGACCTGCCGCAGCTGCCGGACACGCACGCGGCGCCGAACCTGGCGGGCGGTGCCCCGGTCGCGGAGTTCCTCTCCGGGCTGGAGGCCGACGAGAGCGTGATCTGCCTGACCTCGCTGGACGAGTCCTCGCAAGGCCTGGCCCTGGGCACCGAACAGGGCGTGGTCAAGCGGGTCGTGCCGGACTACCCGGCCAACAAGGACGAGCTGGAGGTCATCACCCTCAAGGAGGGCGACCGGATCGTCGGCGCGGTCGAGCTGCGCACGGGCGAGGAGGACCTGGTCTTCATCACCGACGACGCCCAGCTGCTGCGGTACCCGGCGGGGCAGGTCCGTCCGCAGGGCCGCCCGGCGGGCGGCATGGCGGGCATCAAGCTCTCCGACAACGCCAAGGTGATCCACTTCTCGGCGGTGGACCCCGCCACCGAGGGCGTGGTGTTCACGGTGGCCGGTTCGCACGGCACCCTGGACGATTCGGTGCAGTCGGGCAAGCTCACCCCCTTCGACCAGTACCCGCGCAAGGGCCGCGCCACCGGTGGCGTGCGCTGCCAGCGGTTCCTCAAGGGCGAGGACGTGCTGGTGCTGGCCTGGGCGGGCGGCAGCCCGGCCCGGGCGGCGGGGGCCAACGGCGCGCTGGCCGCGCTGCCGGAGCCGGACCCGCGCCGCGACGGTTCGGGCACCCCGCTGCCGGCGTCGGTGAGCGCGCTGGCCGGAGCGGTGCTGTAGCGGCGCCGTAGTCGTGCCTCGGCAGCGGTCCGCCCGATCGGGTCAGCCGATCGGGTCGGCCGCGTCCTGGCGGACGTAGCGCAGGACGCCCCACATGCTGCTCGCGGGGGCGTCCTGCGGGGCGCTCTCGCGGCAGGCCTCCAGCCCGCTCAGCAGGGCGGGGCCGTCGGTGCCGGAGCCGATGAGGACGAGCTGGGTGCGCCGGGGTTCGGCGCGGGCCCAGGGCAGCGGGGCGAAGCTCAGGAACCGGCCGACGGCGTGGACCTCGTACTTCTCCTCGTGGCCCGGTACGCCGAAGTGGACGAAGCCCTTGATCCGGTAGAGCCCGGCGGGGCGGGCGTCGAGGAAGTCGATGAACCGGCGGGGCGAGAGCGCGTCGTCGGTGACGAACTCGGTCGTCTCGTAGTGCGTGTGCGCGTGCGCGCAGTGGTCACCGTGGGTGCCGTGCTCGCCGTCCTCCTCCGCGGCCCGGCCGAGCAGGTCCTCGAAGGAGAGCTGACCGCGCGTCTCGGTCCAGGGGCGGCGGTCGAAGAGCAGCTCGGGGTCGATCCGGCCGTGGTCGGCCGCGACCAGCGGGATCCCCGGGCAGAGCCCGCCGAGCACGGACTCGATCCGGGCGCGCTCGGCGGCGTCGACCCGGTCGGTCTTGTTGAGCACCACGAGGTCGGCCACGGCGAGGTGGCGGTCGGTCTCCGGGTGGCGCCGTCGCGTCGCGTCGAACTCAGCGGCGTCCACCACCTCGACCATGCCGCCGTAGCGGACGTCCGGGTTCTCCCCGGCCACCAGCATTCGGATCAGCTCCTGCGGCTCGGCCAGGCCGCTCGCCTCGATGACGATCACGTCGATCCGGTGGGCGGGATCGGCGAGCTTGGCGAGGTACGCGTCCAGCTCACTGCCGTCCACCGCGCAGCACAGGCAGCCCCCGCCGAGGGAGACCATCGAGTCGCCGACCTGCCCGGCGACCGACATCGCGTCGATCTCGATGGAGCCGAAGTCGTTGACGACCACCCCGATCCGAGTACCTCCGCGGTGCGCGAGGAGGTGGTTGAGCAGGGTGGTCTTGCCGGATCCGAGGAATCCGGCGAGGACGACGACGGGGATGGGCCGCCCGGTCCGCCGGGGTCGGCGGCTCTGCTGGGTCTCGCTGGTGCTCATCCGGTCGATGGTAGGGCGTGCGCGTCAGTCGAGCGGGGGCACCGGCTGCGGCGGGGTCGGTCCGACGTAGCGGGCGGCGGGCCGGATGATCTTCGAATCGGCCGCCTGTTCCAGCACGTTCGCGCTCCAGCCGACCACGCGCGCGGCGCAGAAGGTGGGGGTGAACATCTCGCGCGGCAGCCCGCACAGTTCCATGACCACGCCGGCGTAGAACTCGACGTTGGTGTGGAGTTCGCGGCCGGGCTTCAGCTCCGCGAGGATCTCCTCGACGTGCCGCTCGACCTCGACGGCGAAGTCGACGAGCGGGCCGCCGAACTGCCGGGCGATCTCGCGCAGCATCCGCGAACGCGGGTCCTCCGTGCGGTAGACGGGGTGACCGAAACCCATGATCCGCTCCCCCGCCAGGACCCGTTCGCGGATCCACGGGTCGATCCGGTCGGCCGTGCCGATCGCGTCGAGCGTGTCGAGGGCGCGGCTGGGGGCGCCGCCGTGCAGCGGGCCGGAGAGGGCCCCGATGGCACCCGTCAGGCAGGCCACGACGTCGGCGCCGGTGGAGGCGATGACGCGGGCGGTGAAGGTCGAGGCGTTGAAGCCGTGGTCGACGGTGGAGATCAGGTACCGCTCGACCGCCCGGGCCCGGACCGGATCGGGCTCCTCTCCCGTCAGCATGTAGAGGTAGTTGGCGGCGTACGGGAGGTCGTCGCGCGGTTCCACCGGCTCCCGTCCTCGGCCGAGCCGGTGCAGCGCCGTGAGCAGGGTGGGTACGGCCGCGCAGGCGGCCAGCGCGTCGGCGGCCCGGCGCTCGGGGGTGAGGTCGTAGACCGGGCGCAGGCCCGCGGACGCGCCGAGCAGGGAGAGCGCGGTGCGCAGGCCCGCGAGGGGGCCGGAGAGCGCGGTGGCCCGGGCGAGGGCGGGCAGTGCGTCCCGGACGTCGGCGGGGAGGTGGCGCAGCGGGGCGATTTCGGCGGTGAAGGCGGCGCGCCCGGCGGCGTCCGGCAGGGCGCCGCGGAACATCAGGTGCCAGACGTCCTCGAAGGTGCGGCTCGCGGCGAGGTCGACGGCCGAGTACTGGCGGTAGTGGTAGAAGCCCTCGCGACCCCGGACGTCACCGAGGGCGGTGTCGGTGACGACGACCCCGGCGAGGCCGCGGGGTACCTGGGGTACCTGGGGTACCTGGGGTACCTGGGGTACCTGGGCGAGGGTGGCCGCGGCCGCGGTGGCGGCCCCTGCGGCAGTGCTGACGTTGATGTCCATGGATCGACCATCCATGATGGATCGAATCACTGTCAATATTGATCGGATCAATATATGTAGGCTGGGATCCATGGATCACGATGCTCCCGACGCGCACTGGGGCGAAGAGCGACGGCTCACCACCCGGCAGGCCGCCGAGCTGCTCGGGGTGAAACCCGCGACGGTGTACGCGTACGTCAGCCGCGGCCAGCTCACCAGCCGCCGCGACCCCGTGGGGCGCGGCAGCAGCTTCGCCGCGCAGGAGGTCGAGGAGTTGGCGCGCCGCACCCGCCGCGAGGCGGCGCTCCCCCAGGCCACCGCCGGCGGCGAACTCGCCGTCCGCACCGCCATCACCCTGATCGAGGACGACCGCTACTGGTACCGCGGCGTCGACGCCACCGAGCTGGCCGCCCGGCACTCCTACGAGGAGGTCGCCGAGTGGCTCTGGACCGGCGTCCTGCAGCACGGGGTCCGGTTCGAGGCCCCGGCGCCGATGCTGGCCGCCGCACGGCGGACCGTGGCGGCCCTGCCGGAGCACGCCGGTCCGCTGGACCGGCTGCGGGTGGCGGCGGCGGCCGCCGCCGTGGCGGACCCCCTGCGCTTCGACCTGTCCGAGGAGGCCGTGCTCGGCTCGGCCCGCTGCCTGATCCCGACGCTCGTCGGCGCCCTGCCGGTGGTGGGGCGGGCGCACCGCGGGACCGGCCCGCTCGCCTGGCAGCTGTGGAGCCGACTGACCGCGCGGGAGGCCGATCCGGTGGCGCTGGACGTGCTCGATCTGGCGCTGGCCCTGCTCATCGACCACGACCTGGCCGCCTCGACCCTGGCGGTGCGGGTGGCCGCCTCGGCGCGGGCCCATCCGTACGCGGTGGTGTCGGCGGGGCTCGGGGCGCTCGAAGGCCCGCTGCACGGAGCGGCCGGGCGGCTCGCGCACCGGATGCTGGTGGAGGTGGTCGAGCGGGGCGGGGCCGCGCCCGTCGTGGCCGACCACCTGCGGGCCGGCCGGCGGGTGCCGGGGCTCGGTCACCGGCTCTACCGGGGCGAGGACCCGCGGGCCACGGCGCTGTTCGCCCGCCTGGAGACGTTGCCGCAAGCCGGACCGGCGCTCGCGGCCGCCCGGGACGTGGTCGCCACGACGGCGGCCCGCCGCCCCGGCCTGCACGCGAACGTGGACCTGGCGCTGGCCGCCCTGACGGTGTCCTGCGGGATGCCGGCGGAGGCCGGGGAGAGCGTGTTCGCGGTGGCCCGCACGGCCGGTTGGATCGCGCACGCGTTGGAGGAGTACCAGGAGCGGCCGCTGCGGATGCGGCCGAGCGGGCTGTACCACGGGCCCCGCCCGCCACGGCCGATGCCGTGACGGGCGGGGCCCGGTGCCGGGGCGCGGCGCGCGTCGGGGTCAGCCCGCGTAGGCCTCGAACTCGCTGATCTGACCGGCCGGCCAGCCGGAGTTGCCGGTGACCGTCACCCGCAGCCGACGCAGGTCCGCGCCCGCGGGCAGGGTGATGGTCACCTGGTTCCCCGAGGCCGGGTCGAATCGGTAGTCCCGCGCGCCCACCAGGGTAGTGAAGGCCGTCCCGTCGGCGCTGCCGAGCACCGCCAGGGTCTGGGTACGGGCCCCCCAGGCCGCGGGCGGCGGCAGCTTGAGCACGACGCGCCGGACCTGCGCGGGGGCCGCGAGGTCGGCGGTCAGTGACTGCGGGAAGGCGTTGTTGGCGCTCTCCCAGTAGCTGCCGGGGTCGCCGTCGACGGCCTTGGCCGCGTCGTAGACCTGGGTGTGCGAGGTCTCGGCCACCGGGCTGCCCCGCAGCAGGTTGCGCGTCGGGTCCGCGGTCGGAGTGGGAGTCGGGGTCGGCGTGGGCGTGGGCGTGGGAGTCGGGGTCGGAGTGGGCGTGGGAGTCGGGGTCGGCGTCGGCGTGGAGGTGGGGGCCGTCGGCGTGGGCGTCGGGTCCGGTCCCGGCTGGTCTTGGGCGGGCGGGAAGGGCCCGCAGTAGGTGCTCGGCAGCTTCCCGTTCCAGCCGGAGTTCCCCGCGCCCTGGGTGAGCTTCAACTGCGCGCCCAGGCAGCTGTAGACGGGCTCGCCGAAGCCGATCCGGGTGGCCCTGACGTTGGTCATCGACAGCTCGGCCGGGTCGTTGAACTGGAGCGCGAACGTCCCCGTCCCGTCGATGTTCACGTGGTCGAGGCGGACGCCCTTGGTGGTGCCGGACACGAAGTGGACCGCCGCGTAGGAGCTGTCCAGGAGGTCGCTGTCGGTCACGTCGATCGTGGCCTTGTCGATGGAACTGTTGCGGCTGTCGAACCAGAGCGCGCCGATCGGGAAGTTCCACCCGTAGTCGGTGTTGCCGGTCCTGATCAGGGTGTTGCGGGCGAGTGTGAAGGTCCCCCGGACATCGGTGCCCTGCCCCGCGGTGACCCCGGGATAGCGGTTGCCGACGTGCAGCCCGCCGCCGTTGGACAGGGTCTCGGCGGCCACGTTGTCGGTGACGCTGATGTCCTTGCCGCCGTAGACCGCGATGTTGTTGGCCAGGATCGGGGCCACCACGGTGTTGTGGCTGAAGGAGTTCCCGACGTTCGCCACGGTGTCGGCCCACATGGCCAGCCCGTCGTCGCCGGTGTTGCGCAGGAAGGTGTTCTCCACCGAGGAACGGGTGACGCCCCAGTGGAAGTTCACCCCGTCCGCGCTCTGGTCGAGGATCCGGCTGTTCCTGATGTGGAAGTTGTCCATCGGACCGTCCATCCAGGCCCCGACCTTGGTCCGCTGCATCCAGACGTTGTCGACCACGGAGTCCGTCATCGCCCCGCCGATGGCGTTGACCTGGTCGTCGTCGATGCGGTCGGCGATCTCGCCGATGATCGCGAAGTCCTTGAGCGTGACACCGCGGCTGGGGCCGTTGTCCTCGTACGGGCGTATCTGTCCGCCGTACCCGCCGCCGCGCACGTACTTGCCGTAGATGCCGGCGGCGCGGGACCGGTCGGTGGCGCTGCGGCCGGTGAGGACGGAGTACCAGGGACCGGCGCCGCGCAGCGTCACCTGGTCCACGACCACGTGGTCGGTGAGCTTGAAGGTGCCCCGGGGGATCCACACCTCCTTCGACTGGGCCGCTCCGGCGTCCACCGCCTGCTGGAACGCGGCCGTGGAATCGGCCGATCCGCCCGCGTCGGCACCGAAGTCGGTCACCGAGAGCGAGCCCGCGGGACGGGCCGTCGGCTCGGCGACCTGCTCGAAGTCGGCGAGGTCGACCACCGCCCAGGGGGTGGCCGCGGTCTGTGCCAGCGTGAGCCGGACCTTGGCGCCCGCGGGGAGGGTGCGGCCGAAGAGGGTCCGGGTCTCCTCGTAGAAGTGGTGCGGCTTCTCGCCGGGTTGGTTGGTGAAGGGATAACTGCCGTAGTACCAGCTGTACTTCGAGGTGAAGTCGAGGTCCTTGAGCTTGGCCCCGTCCAGCTTCAACTCCACGGGGGCCGTGATGCCCGTACCGGCCGCGTTGTCCGGGACGGAGTAGCGGACGTTCATCGCGTTGGCCGGTCCGGTCAGGGTGAACTCGACGTACGCCCCCCCGCCGCGTCCAGACGGACCGCGCTGCGGCCAGAGGCCTCTGCGGGCAGGGTCGTGTAGGTGCGGTCGGGGCCGATCACGGACCCGTTGGTGGCGGCCCGCTCCGCCTCCTGCTCGGTGAAGGGGACGGTGGCCCCGCGCCCCTGGACGTCCAAGGGCGACAGGGCGGCGGGAGTGGCCGCCGCGGCCGGGGCGGCGGACGTGAGGACCGGCAGGGCGGCGGTCGCGGCGAGGGCCGCGGTGGCCAGGGCGGCGAGGAGGGCGGCGCTCACCGGCCGGGCCCGCGGTGGGGTCGTGCGGCTCGTGGGGCTCATGTCGGGACCTCTCCCTGGGTGGGGACGTACAGGGGCGGCTACGAGGAGGTGCGGGGGGTGCGGGGGGTGTGGGGGGTGCGGGGGGTGTGGGGGCCGGTGGTACCGGCGGTCCGGCCGTGGCGTCAGGTCCGCAGCCAGACCGCCGTGTCCTGCGGGAGCAGCCCGGATCCGTCCAAGGGGGCGCTGGCCAGCAGGAGTTCGGTGTGGCCGGGCAGTGGCACCGGCGCGTCGGACAGGTTGACCGCGCAGACCAGGCCGTCGGGGCGGGCGAAGGCCAGTACGCCTTCCGGCGCGGGCAGCCAGCGCATCGACCCCGCCCCGAAGCCGCGCGCCGCCCGACGCAGGCCGAGGGCCAGCCGGTAGAGGCTGAGCATCGACTCCGGGTCGCCGGCCTGCCGGTCCGCGGCGTACGTCGCCCAGTGCTCCGGCTGTGGCAGCCACGGGGTCCGCCAGGGTTCGGCCGACCAGGGCAGCGGCACCCGGCAGCCGTCCCGGCCGGGGTCGCGGCCCCCGGAGCGGAAGTGCATGGGGTCCTGGATCCGGTCGAGCGGGACGTCGGCTTCCGGCAGGCCGAGTTCCTCGCCCTGGTAGACGTAGACAGCGCCCGGCAGGGCCAGGGTCAGCAGGGCCGCCGCGCGCGCCCGGCGGGTGCCGAGGGCCAGGTCGGTGGGGGTGCCGAAGACCTTGGCGGCGAAGTCGAATCCGGTGTCGTGGCGCCCGTAGCGCGTCACCGTGCGGGTCACGTCGTGGTTGCAGAGCACCCAGGTGGCGGGGGCGCCGACCGGCGCGTGTTCGGCGAGGGTCTCCTCGATGGACTTCCGCAGCCGCGCCGCGTCCCAGGGGCAGCTGAGGAAGGAGAAGTTGAAGGCGGTGTGCAGCTCGTCGGGGCGCAGGTAGCGGGCGAAGCGCTCGGAGTCCGGCAACCAGACCTCGCCGACGAAGATCGCGCCGAACTCGTCGGCGATGGCGCGCCAGGAGCGGTAGATGTCGTGCAGCTCGTCCCGGTCGATGTAGGGGTGGGTCTCGCCGGGCCAGGGCTCGCCGGGGCGGCCGGCCAGGTCGGGCAGGGCCGGGTCCTTGGCGAGCAGGGCCGCGGAGTCGATCCGTACGCCCGCCACGCCGCGTTCGAACCAGAAGCGCAGGACGTCCTCGTGCTCGCGGCGGACGGCGGGGTGGGCCCAGTTGAGGTCGGGCTGCTCGGGCGTGAACAGGTGCAGGTACCACTCCCCGTCCGGTACCTGCGTCCAGGTCGCCCCGGCGAACTGCGAGGGCCAGTCGCCCGGCGGCAGTTCGCCGTGCTCGCCGCGGCCGGGGCGGAAGTGGAAGAGCTCGCGCTCCGGGCTGCCGGGTCCGGCGGCGAGGGCGGCGCGGAACCACGCGTGCTGGTCGGACACGTGGTTCGGGACGATGTCGACGATGGTGCGGATGCCCAGGCCGGTGGCCTCGGCGATGAGCTTCTCCGCTTCGTCCAGGGTGCCGAAGGCGGGGTCGATGGTGCGGTAGTCGGCCACGTCGTAGCCGCCGTCGGCGAGCGGCGACAGGTACCAGGGCGTGAACCACAGCGCGTCGACGCCCAGTTCGGCGAGATAGGGCAGCTTGGCGCGGACGCCCGCGAGGTCGCCGGTGCCGTCCGCGTCGCCGTCGGCGAAGCTGCGCGGGTAGACCTGGTAGATCGCCGCGGTGCGCCACCAGTCGGCGGCGGCTGCGGGCAGGGGAAAGTCGGCCACGAGGGGTGGTCCTTTCGCACGGGGCGGGAGAAGGGTGGTCAGCCCTTGAGGGAGCCCGCCGTGAGGCCGCTCATGATGTTGCGCTGGAAGATCAGGAACACGATGAGCGTGGGCGCGGAAGCCATGGCGAGCGCCGCGATCAGGTGGTTCTCGGGCACGCCCGTCGACAGCGAGTAGATGCCGACGTTGAGCGTCTGCAGGGCCGGGTCCGGCAGGGTGAGCATCGGCCAGAGGAAGTCCTTCCAGACGCCGACGATCGCGAAGATGGACACGACCCCGAGGATGGGCCGGGACATCGGCAGGACGACGGAGCGCAGGGTGCGCAGGGCGCTCGCCCCGTCGATAGAGGCCGCGTCGAGGATCTCTTGGGGGATCGAGTCGAAGAACCGCTTCAGCAGGAAGATGTTGAAGGCGTTCGTGACGGACGGCAGCCAGATCACCCAGGGCGTGTTGAGCAGGTTCCGTTGGATGAGGGGCATGTCCAGGACGGTCAGGTACTGCGGTACGACGAGCACGGTGGCCGGGATCATCAGGGTCGCCAGCATCATCCCGAGGACGGCCTTGCCGAAGACGGGGCGCAGCCGCGAGAGCGAGTAGGCGGCCGCGACGTCGAGGACGAGTTGGAAGGCCAGCGCGCCGAAGGCGTAGTAGAGGGTGTTGAAGAGCAGCTTGGCCAGGTCCATGACCTTCCAGGCGCTGGTGTAGTTGGCGGTGTGCAGGGAGCCGGGCACCAGGGTGGGCGGGACCTCGGCGAACTCCTCGGTGCTCTTGAGGCCGTTCGCGACCATCCAGTACAGGGGGCCGAGGAAGACGAGGGTGAAGCCGACGACGACCAGGACGAGGACCGTCCAGTAGAGGACCTTGCCCCGGGTCCGGCCGAGTTGGGCCGGCGAGATCAGCGTGCGCTCTGCCATGTTTCGGGCTCCGGTCCGTTCTCGGGTCGGGTCAGTTCTCGGGTCGGTCCTCGCGTCGGTCCTCGCATCAGTCCTCGTTGTCGCGGCTCAGCCGGACGTAGGCGGCGGAGAAGCCGGCGAGCAGGACGAGCAGGCACAGGCCCAGGGCCGCGGCGCCGCCGTACTGGTTGAAGTTGAAGGCGTACTGGTAGATGAGGACCACCACGGTCGTCGTCGACCCCTCGGGGCCGGCGCCGCCGGTGAGCAGGAACGGCTCCACGAAGACCTGCATGGTCGCGATGATCTGCATGAGCAGCATCAGCGAGAGGATGAGCTTGGTCTGCGGGATGGTGATGTGCCAGATCTTGCGGAGCAGCCCCGCGCCGTCGAGTTCGGCGGCCTCGTAGAGCTCGCCCGGGATGCCCTGGAGGGCGGCGAGGTAGATCAGCGTCGCGCCGCCCATGTTCATCCAGGTGGCGGCGAGGACCACCGAGAGCATGGCGGTGTCGGTGGACTGGAGCCAGTCCTGGGCGGGGAGGTGGAGGAAGACCAGGATCCGGTTGAAGAGGCCGTATCCCGGGTCGTAGAAGTATTTGAACAGCAGGACCGAGGCGACCGGCGGCATCATCACCGGAAGGTAGACGAGCAGCCGCAAGAACCCTTGTGCGTGGCGGAATTCGTTGAGGACGACGGCGACGAGGAACGGGACCACGAAGCCGAGGATCAGTGCGAGTCCCGTGAACAGCAGGGTGTTGCGCCACGCCTGCCAGAAATTCGGGTCGTTGAAGACGTAGCGGAAATTGTCGAGGCCGGCCCAGCGGGTGACGCCGTTCTCGGTCTTCTGGAAGGCCAGGACGAACTCCCGGACCATCGGGTACCAGGAGAAGAAGGCGAAACAGAGGATCGCGCCGATCAGGAATCCGTGGGCGGAGACGTTCCGCTTGAACGCCCGGACGAAGGCCTCTCGGGATCCGGGCAGGGTGGGGGCCGACATCGCCGCTCCTTGGTGGGTCGCAGGGCTGAACACGGCGGGGCGGGGCGGGCGGGACCGGGCCGGGGAGGCGCCCCGGGCCCGCCCGGCGCCCTACTGGTTGGCCAGCACCTGGTCGACCGCCTTCTCGGCGTCGCCGAGCAGCTGTGCGGGGTCCGCGTCCTTGTTGGTGAGGACCCCCGACATCACCTTGTCGAGCACCTTGTAGACCTCTTGGGCCTTGGCCGGCTCGGCCTTGGGCGGCACCGGGTTGTCCAGGAAGGACTTGAAGTTGGCGACCGGCATCGTGGCGCTCGCGGCCTTCAGCGCGTCGCTCTGCTCCTTGGCGGCGCCGACGAAGAAGGCGGGCTGCGGCAGGCCGACCGGGAGGCCGTCGGCCTTGCTGCGCGCGAAGTCGAACTGGCCCTTGCCGACCGTGAGGGTCTTGAAGTTCAGCCAGGCGATCGCCGCCTTGATCTTGTCGGGCGAGCTGCCCTTCTTGATCATGTAGCTGTTGCCGCCGAAGAGCGTGGACGCGCCGCCGGGCAGCGGCCCCATCCCGAAGTTGTCGTACTTCGCGCCGAGCTGCTGGACCATGTACGTGATGTCGTCCGGGGCGGCGAGGAACATGCCGAGCTTGTCCGAGGCCATCTGCTTCTGCAGGTCACCCCACTTGAGCAGCTGGGTCTTGCCCATGCTGTCGTCCTCCCAGCGCATCGCCTTGAGGTTCTCGACGATCTGGCGCCCGGTGGGGTTGTTGAAGGCGGCCTTGCCGTCGGCCCCGACGACGTCGCCGCCCATGCCGTACAGGGTCGCGGTGTAGTGCCAGCCGCCGGTGTTCTCCACGCTGTACTCGCCGAAGCCGGCGGTGCCGTTGCCCAGCGCCGCGATCTTCTTGGCGGCCGCGCGGACCTCGTCCCAGGTGCGCGGCGGGGTGTCGGGGTTGAGCCCGGCCTGGGTGAAGAGCTTGCGGTTGATCAGCAGGCCCATGGTGTAGTTGCTGGTCGGCAGGCCGTAGAGCTTGCCGTCCTGCTTCAGGACGTTCATGACGTTCTTGTCGATGGTGTCGAGGGCGGGGACCGACTTCGGCGTGACGTACGCCGAGATGTCCTCGGCCCCGCTGTTGTCGAGCACCTGCTTGAGGTCCGTGAAGTACGTGTAGAACACGTCCGGCTGGGACTTGGCCTTGAGCATCGCGGTGAACCGCGGGGGCTCCAGGCACTGACCGGGGGTGGAACGGCCGTCGATCGTGACGTTCGGGTAGATCTTCTTGAACGCCTCGACGTCCTCCTTCCACTCCTTCAGCTCGGCCGCCTTCGCCGCGGGCGGCATGCAGTCGATGGTGAGGGCGACCTTGGTGTTCGGGTCGAGCGGCGCGGAGGCGTCGGCGGGGGCGCCGGGCGCCGCCTTGTCCGGCTTGCCGTCGCCGCTGCCGCTCGTACCGCAGGCCGCGAGGGCGGTGACGGCGAGCGCGGAGACGAGGGCTGCCGCGACGGTGCGGCGGGTGTTGCTTCTCATCGATGGACCCCTTCGAGCATCGAGCAGGAGTGCGTGGGGGCGAGCGCGGCACACTCAACCACCAGCCACAGATGAACGCAAGATCTCGCGCAGATTTCGTAATACATTGACAGGGCAGACCGGATCGAGTGCGTCATCAGACGCAAAAAAAGGGCCCCCGAACGTCACGTGGACGTACGGGGGCCCTGTCGATCTGCGCCGGGGAGGGGCGCGCTAGTCGCGCGGGGCCTGGGCGGTGGAGCCGCGCACCACCAGTTCCGGCTCGAAGAGCAGCTCGCCGGGCTGGACGGCGGCGCCCTGGATCTGCGCCGTCAGCAGCTCCACTGCGGCCCGGCCCATGGCCTCGATGGGCTGGCGGACCGTGGTCAGCGGGGGTTCGGTGCAGTTCATGAAGGCCGAGTCGTCGTAGCCGACCACGGAGACCTGCCGGGGTACGTCCAGACCCCGGCGGCGGGCCGCCCGTACGGCCCCCAGGGCCAGCGGATCGCTTGCGCAGATGATGCCGGTGACCCCCCGGTCCAGCAGCCGGGAGGCGGCCGCGTGGCCGCCCTCCAGGGAGAACAGCGCCCGCTCGACGTGGGCGGCGGGCAGTTCGGTGCCGGCCGCCGCGGCGACCGCCTGGGCGGCGACGAGCTTGCGCAGCGAGGGCATGTGGTCGGGCGGCCCGAGCACCAGGCC
Organism: Streptomyces sp. NPDC051555; assembly: GCF_044454405.1. Classification (NCBI taxonomy): domain Bacteria; kingdom Bacillati; phylum Actinomycetota; class Actinomycetes; order Kitasatosporales; family Streptomycetaceae; genus Streptomyces; species Streptomyces sp. NPDC051555. The sequence continues at coordinate 234,144 of NZ_JBITDP010000007.1, forward strand.
GATCCGCTCGTGCCCCAGGGAGGCCAGGTGGCGCCAGGCCTGCTCGACCGCGACGGCGTCGTCGCAGGCCACGCAGGGGAAGCCGAGGTCCTCGATGGAGGCGTTGATGAGCACCACCGGGACCTTGCGGTCGGACAGCAGCCGGTAGTGCTCGTGCGGGGCGTCGGCCTGGGCGAAGAGCCCGCCGGCGAAGACCACACCGGAGACCTGCTGCTGGAGCAGCAGCTCGACGTAGTCCGCCTCGGAGACCCCGCCCGTGGTCTGGGTGCAGAGCACCGGGGTCAGACCCTGCTGGGCCAGGGCTCCGCCGATCACCTCGGCGAAGGCCGGGAAGATGGGGTTCTGCAGTTCGGGCAGGACCAGGCCCACCAGCCGGGCGCGCTCGCCGCGCAGCTGGGTGGGCCGCTCGTAGCCGAGGACGTCGAGGGCCGTGAGCACGGACTGGCGGGTCGCGTCCGAGACGCCCGGCTTGCCGTTGAGCACCCGGCTGACCGTGGCTTCGCTGACTCCCACCTTCTTCGCTACCTGAGCAAGTCGTCGCGTCATGAGCGCAAGACTAGCGCAAGCGACGCAAGTCGCTTGCGCTAGCCTTCGGCCCTCTTGGCGGGGCCGTCCCACGCGTTCTACGGCAGTTGGTTGATCTTCAACGTCGAGGTCGTGTTCCGCACGTCCACGGCGTTGTCGCTCGTCCTCAGGTTGTGGATCTCGACGTCACCGACCGCGGGCCCCTGGCCCGCTTCCGGCATCTCGTTGGCCCAGAGCCCGAAGCCCGATTTGGCATCGTAGGCGTCGCCGCTCTTCTTGGCACCCGTGATGGTGATGTCCCGCAGGATCGTGTCCTTGATGGGATTGACCGGTTGGCCTCCGATGTACTGGGTCTGGAACATGATGCCGCTGTAGGTCGGATCGACGATGTCGACGTTGTTGATCCGGATCCCCTGGAACACCTTCGAGGCGGAGAAGATCCAGATTCCCGGGAAGGTCTGCGCTCCCCAGAAATGGCCGCCCGAGCGCAGGATCGAGATGTTCTCGAAGGTCGTCGGGTCGGTGCCGAATCCGTTCATGGGATACCCGAAGTCCAGCGAGCTGATCGTGATGCCCGAGTAGACCAGGGTGTCGGCGATGAGGATGTTGCGGAAGGTGTTGTTGAAGCCGCCGTAGACCGCGACTCCGGCCGCGCGCCAGGTCAGGAGCGTGGTCAGGTTCTCGTACACGTTGTTCTTCATGTCGGCGCCGCCCGCGTCGATCGCGGAGAAGAGCGCGAAGCTGTCGTCGCCCGTGGAGCGCGCCTCGTTGTTGGAGACGAGGTTGTCCGTGCTGCCGTTGGTCATGTTGATGCCGTCGGCGTAGGTGTCCCGGATCCGGGAGTTCTTGATCGTGATCCGGTCGGTGTTGGCGCCCCAGTAGAGGCACACCGTGTGCTCGTTCCAGACGTTGTCGATGGTGATGTCGGTGACGTTCGAGAAGTCGAAGACCTTGCCCGGGCCGTCGATGCGTGAGGTGTAGTTGCCGAAGTAGGCGAAGCCGGAGAAGGAGGATCCCTTGGCCGTGCCCTCCGCCCGCCAGCCGATGTCGGTGTTGTCCTGCGTGGTGGGGGCGTGGAAGCGGGTGAACCACGGGCCCGCGCCGACCACCTGCACGGCCTTGCCGTACACCTGGAACTTGCTGGCCGTGTCGTAGTCGCCGGGCGGCAGGTAGACGCCGACAAGCTTGCCGGTGGTGTCCATGCGGACCTTGTCCAGGGCGTTCTGCACGTCCTGGTGGCCGAACCCGGTCGGCACGGCGTACGCCGCCGGGTTCGGGTTGGGTATCGCCGTGGCCTGCTCCAGGCTGACGAAGTCGATGGCGTAGGTGGAGGTGTTGGCCGCGTCCTTCTGGAGGCGGATCCTGCTGCCCGCCGGAACGGTCTCGCCCAGCAGGACGTTGGCCTCGTCGTAGATGTGCCGCGGGGCGCCGGCGCCGGGCGAGTTCCCCGGGGAGGCCTCGGCGCCGTACAGCCAGGCGTACTTCGAGGTCAGCGGGAGGGCCTTCTTCAAGGTCCCGTTCACGTAGACGTCGATGGTGGCGTCGATGCCGCCGCCACCCGGGGCGTCCGGGATGGAGAAGCGGGTGACCAGCGTGTTGGTGGCCGCCCGGGTGGTGAATTCGACGTACTCGCCCGTCGCGTCGAGGCTGACCGCCTTGCGGCCGGAGGCCTCGCCCGCGATGTCGCCGATGGTGCGGTTCGGGCCGACCACGCTCGCCCCGCCGCCGACGACGCCGTCCTCGGCCTCGTAGGTGTCGAAGGGCATGTTCGCCCCGCGGCCGACGAAGAAGGCCTTGGTGCTGGTGTTGTTGGCGCGCTTGACCGGCAGTTCGTTGGCGTCGTCGGCGAGCACCACCTTGACGGTGTACTTGCCGTTCGCCGCCGTCCAGCCGCCGAGGGCGACCGGGGCCGAGGAGGCGCCGGGCGCGAGGGCCCCGCTGAAGGAGCCGGTCAGCGTACGGACGGTGGCGCCGTTCGCGTCCTGCAGGGTGAGCGTGATGCCGTGCGACCCGGCGGCGGCCGCCACGGTGCCCAGGTTCTTCACCGTGACCGAGAAGTCGACGTTCTGACCGACGGCCGGCGCGCTCGGGCTCCAGTTGACGGCCGCGGCCACCAGGTCGGAGCTGTCCACCGGCCGGATCACCAGCGGCGGGGCGGTGAAGGTGTTGTTCGTGTCGTTCTGCTCGATGACCGTGTTCGCCTCGTCGACGATCGCGCTCAGCGGGTAGCTGCCGGCGTCGCGCGGCCCGATGGAGACGGTGACGTTCGCCTGCGCGCCCGCGGCCAGGGCCGGGACGTTGGCGGTGGCCGCCTTCGAGCCGCCCAGCTGGAAGGTCACCGCGGTGGCGGCCGCCGCGGCCGGGCCGCTGTTCTTGACCGTGGCGGAAAGGGTCACCGGGTCCGACTCGACCGGTGCGGCCGGGGCGGCGCCCAGCGCCGTGATCACCAGATCGGGGTTGGGCGCGGGGACGCCGATGACCTGGAACTCGGCGATCTGGCCGTTCCCGGCCCCGCTGTTGGCGGTGAAGCGCAGCTGCACGTCCGCCACGCGGGCGCTCAGCGCGATGGTGACGGTGTTGCCCGAGGTCGGGTTGAAGACGTAGTCCTTGGCGGCGACCAGGCTGGTGACGCCGGACGCTCCCTGTTCTCGGCCGAGCACCTCGATGCGCTGGGTGCGGGTGCCCCAGCTGCTGTCGGGGTTGACCTTGAGGACGAGGCGGTCCAGGTCCGCGTTGGCTCCGAGCTTGACCGTCAGGGTGCTCGGGTAGGCGCCGCCCGCGCCCTCCCAATAGGTCGCGGTGTCGTTGTCGTCGGCGTTCTCCGCGACGAAGGCGTTGGTCACGGAGGAGCCGGCGATCTCCTTGCCGACGGCGAGGTTGGAGCCGCCGCCGGTGCCGTTGCGGGTGACGGAATTGCTGTCCGCCGACCGGTTGCCCGCCGCGTCCTTGGCACGGACGAAGTAGGTCACGCTCGCGCTGGTGGGCTGGGTGTCGGTGTAGGTGGTGACGTTGCCCGCGACGATCGTGCGCAGCGCGTTGTTCGCGTACACCTCGTAGCCGGTGACGCCGACGTTGTCGGTGGAGGCCTGCCAGCTGAGCTTGACCTGCCCGGCAGCGGGCTCGGTGAAGGACAAGGACCCCGGGGCGGTCGGCGCCTGCGTGTCCCCGGTGTCACCGGCGCGGGTGACGGTGTTGCTGTTCGGGGACTGGTTCCCGGCGGCGTCCTTGGCGCGGACGTAGTAGGTCACGCTCGCGCCGGTGGGCTGGGTGTCGGTGTAGGTGGTGACGTTGCCGGCCACGCTGGTGCGCAGCTGGTTGTTGGCGTAGACGTCGTAGCCGGTGACGCCGACGTTGTCGGTGGAGGCCTGCCAGCTGAGCTTGACCTGGCCGGTGGCGGGCTCGGTGAAGGCCAGTGCGGTGGGGGCGCTCGGCGCCTGGGTGTCCCCGGACCCGGGCCCGTAGATCTCCAGTTCGGAGAGCTGGCCGCCCGGCTGCACGCTGTTCAGCGAGATGAGGACCCGGAGGTAGCGGGTGGTGGCGGCGTCGAAGGTGACGGTCACCGTGTTGCCGCCCACCGTGGTGAAGTCGTAGGCCTTGGAGGCGGTCAGGTCGGTGAAGTCGGCCCCGTTGGCGCTGCCCTGGATCTTCAGGGTCTGGGTGCGGGGCCCCCAGTTCTCGGGCAGCCGCAGCACCACCCGGTCCACGCGCAGCGAGGCACCCAGGTCGGCCTGGAGCCACTGCGGCATCGCGTTGTTGACGCTCTCCCAGTAGCTGGCGCGGTTGCCGTCGCTGGCGTTGGAGGCGACGTAGGACTGCGTGTTGCTGCTCGCGGTCAGGGTCTTGCCCAGGGCCAGGTTGTCCGAGGACTCGCCGGGGGACCGGACCTCCAGCTCGGCGAGCTGGGCGGCCGGCCAGCCCGTGTTGGCGGTGATCTCGATCCGGACGAACCGGGTCTGGGCGGCCGGGAAGCCGATGGCCACCGTGTTGCCGCTGCCCTGGCCGAAGGTGTAGGTGGCCGAGCCGACCAGCGTGTTGAAGCCGGTGCCGTCGGCGCTGCCCTGGACGGACAGGGTCTGATTGCGGTTCTCCCAGCCCGCGGGGAGCTTCAGCACCACGTGATCGACGCGCGTGGTGGCGCCGAGGTCGGTCTGCACCCATTGCGGGAAGGCGCTGCCGGCGCTCTCCCAGTACGTGGACTGATTGCCGTCCGTGATGGTGGCGGCCGTGAGGGAGCCGTTGGTACTGCTCGCGGATGCGGGCCTGCCCGCGGCGATGTTCGGACCGCCCGCGGCCGTGGCGGTCAGCGCCGGCCATCCCAGCATCAGCAGGGCCGTGCTGATCAGGGCGGCCAGGGCCCGCCATCTCCAGCTGTGCCTTCTCATACGTCCTCGTCCCTCGACATGAGTTTTCTGAACCAGGTGACATAGGAATTTGCGTACTGCGGTGCGAGAATTGCAGAGCCTTGGTCAGTCGTCTACCGCCACGACCACACTTTTCCTGCTGAAACACTTGCGCAAGCAGCACGCAAGCAGCGCAAGGAATTTGCGTGCCCTATGGAAATTCCTAAAAAGCGGAAGCCGCCCTACGGTTCGTACTCATGCGGTCCCACCTCACGAGCGCCACGGGCGCGACGAGCGCCCGGCGCTTCGGCCGCCCCCGACGGGCGGTCTCCCAGATCCTGCTGACCCAGCTGGCGATAGCCGCCGGGGTCGCCGTTCTGGCCACCGGCCTCTTCCTGGCCCCGCTCGGCTCCCAGCTCGACGACCAGGCCATGCGCCGCGCCCTGGCCATCGCGCAGAGCACCGCCGCCGACCCCGACCTGCCCACCGCCCTGCTGTCCGGCCCGCCCGCCCCGGAAGGTCGGGTCCAGGCCATCGCCGAGCGCATCCGCCGGGCCACCGGAGCCGAGTACGTCGTCGTCGTGGACCTCCGGGGCATCCGCCGTTCCCACCCCAGCCCCGAACTGATCGGGCTGCCCGTCTCGACCGACCCCACCGACGCGCTGGCCGGCCGCGAGGTCATGGAGATCGACGAGGGCACCCTCGGCCGATCCGCCCGCGGCAAGGTCCCGCTGCTCGCGACCGACGGCGAGATCGTCGGCGCCGTCTCCGTCGGCATCGCCTACGACAACGTCCGGGACCGGCTGGTCGGCGCCATCCCCGGCCTGCTCGCCTACGCCGGCGGCGCGCTGGCGGTGGGCGCCCTCGCCGCCTTCGTGCTCTCCCGCCGGATCCAGCGGCAGACCCGCGACCTGGCCTTCTCCGATATCGCCGGGCTGCTCGCCGAGCGCGAGGCGATGCTGCACTCCATCCGCGAGGGCGTCGTCGCCCTCGACCGAACGGGCCGCGTCCGGCTGGTCAACGACGAGGCCGCACGGCTGCTCGGCCTCGCCCCCGGCGCCCCGGACGCGGCCGGGCGCCCCCTGGAGGAGCTGCTCGGCCCCGGCCGGACCACCGATGTCCTGGCGGGCCGGGTCACCGGGCGCGACCTGCTCACCGTGCAGGGCTCCCGCGTCCTGCTCGCCAACCGCATGCCCACCGAGGACGGCGGCGCCGTCGCCACCCTGCGCGACCGCACCGAGGTGGAACACCTGGGCCGCGAGCTGGACTCCACCCGTGGCCTGATCGATGCCCTGCGTGCCCAGGACCACGAACACGCCAACCGGCTGCACACCCTCCTCGGCCTGCTCGAACTGGGCCTGCACGAGGAGGCCTCGGAGTTCCTCACCGAGGTCGTCGGCGTGCACCGCAGCACCGCCGAGCAGGTCACCGAGAAGGTCCACGATCCCCTGCTCGCCGCACTGCTGGTGGGCAAGGCCACCGTCGCCGCCGAACGCGGCGTCGCGCTGCGCCTCGCCCCCGCCACCCTCCTGCCCGACCGGCTCGTCGACCCCGGCGGCCTCGTCACCATCGTCGGCAACCTCGTCGACAACGCCCTGGACGCGGCGGTCGGCTCGGCCGATCCCCGGGTCGAGGTGGAACTGTGCGCCCGGGGCCGCACCGCCGTGCTGCGGGTGCGCGACAGCGGCCCCGGGGTGCCCGCCGAGCGGCGCGAGGAGATCTTCACCGAAGGCTGGTCCACGAAGCTGCCGAGCGGGCACCGCGAGCGCGGGCTCGGGCTCGCGCTCGTACGCCGTCTCGCGCAGCGCCAGGGCGGCAGTGCGCGGGCCGGTGAGGCGCCCGACGGCGGGGCCGAATTCTCCGTCGAACTGCCGGAGGCCCTGCGATGAGCAGCTCCCCGCTCCAGGTCCTGGTCGTGGACGACGACCCCCGGGTGGCCCGGATCAACGCGGCCTACGTGGCCAAGGTGCCCGGTTTCACGGTCGCGGGGCGGGCCCACTCGGCCGCCGAGGCGCTGGAGTTCATCACCGCCCGCCCGCCGGACCGGCCGGTGGACCTGCTCCTACTGGACCACTACATGCCCGACGGCAGCGGGCTCGACCTGGTCGGCTCGCTGCGCCGACTCGGCCACCAGACCGATGTGATCATGGTGACCGCCGCCCGCGACCTCGCCACGGTCCAGGCCGCGATGCGCCTCGGCGCCCTCCAGTACCTGGTGAAACCGTTCACCTTCGCCGGGCTGCGCGCCAAGCTGGAGGCGTACGGGGCCCTGCGCCGCGCGTTGGGCGGGGGCGGCGAGGCCGAGCAGGCCGAGGTGGACCGCATCTTCGGCGCCCTGGCCGGGGCCGCCACGCCCAACGAGCTCCCCAAGGGCCACTCCCCCACCACCGCCGACCTGGTCCGCCAGGTCCTGCGGAGCGCCGACGGCCCCCTGTCGACCCAGCAGATCGCCGACCTGGCGGGCATCAGCCGCCAGACCGCGCAGCGCTACCTCAAGCTCCTCGAACGCAGCGACCGCGTCCGGCTCTCCCTGCGGTACGGGGAGACCGGCCGCCCGGAACACCGCTACACCTGGCTCCCGACCGCGCGCCCCTAGGGCGTGCACCCCCTGGCGCTCACACCGCTCCGGCGCCGGTCAGCGAGCGGACCTCGGTCTCGGCGTGCCGGGCCGCGTCGGGGACCTCGGCCGAGGTGACCGTGCCCAGCCAGCCCGCCAGGAAGCCGAGCGGGATCGAGACGATCCCGGGGTTCTGCAGCGGGAAGTACTGGAAGTTCACGTGCGGGAAGAGCGCGTCGGGGCTGCCGGAGACCACCGGCGAGAGCACCACCAGCAGCACGGCCGGGACGAGCCCCCCGTACACCGACCAGACGGCGCCCCTCGTGGTGAAGTCCCGCCAGAACAGCGAGTACAGCAGCACCGGCAGGTTCGCGGAAGCCGCGACCGCGAAGGCCAGCCCCACGAGGAAGGCCACGTTCAGGTCCTGGGCGAGCAGCCCGAGGGCGATCGCCACCGCCCCGATGCCCACCGCCGCCGCCCTGGCCACGGTCACTTCGCTGCGCTGCCGCGCGTGGCGCCGCTTGAGCGAGGCGTACAGGTCGTGCGCGACGGAGGCCGAGGAGGCCAGCGTGATCCCGGCGACCACGGCGAGGATCGTCGCGAACGCGATGGCGGCGACGATCGCGAACAGCACCGCGCCCCCGGTGGAGTCGGCCCCTCCGCCGAGCTGGGCCGCGAGCAGCGGAACGGCCGTGTTCCCCGAGGCGTTGGAGGCCCGCACCTGGTCCGGGCCCAAGAGTGCGGCCGCACCGAACCCCAACACGATCGTCATCAGGTAGAAGCCCCCGATGAGCGCGATCGCCCACACCACCGAGCGGCGGGCCGCCCGCGCGGTCGGCACGGTGTAGAAGCGCGACAGGATGTGCGGCAGCCCGGCCGTGCCGAGGACCAGCGCCAGTCCGAGGCTGATGAAGTCGAAGCGGGCGGTCCAGTCCCCGCCGTACTTGAGTCCGGGGTTCAGGAACTCCTTGCCGTGGCCGCTGCGTGCGGCGGCGCTGGTCAGCAGGTGGTTGAAGTCGCCGTGGAAGCGGAGCAGGACGAGCACCGTGAGCGCGACGGCCCCGCCCATCAGCAGCACCGCCTTGACGATCTGGATCCAGGTGGTGGCGCGCATGCCGCCGAAGGACACGTAGATCACCATCAGCGCGCCCACGCCGATCACGGTCAGGGTCCGGGCGCCGGTGCTCGAACTGCCGAGCAGCAGCCCGATCAGGCTGCCCGCGCCGACCATCTGCGCGACCAGGTAGAGCACCGAGACGGTGACGGAGGAGACGCCTGCGGCGATCCGGACGGGCCGCTCGCTCATCCTGGCCGCGACCACGTCGGCGAGGGTGAACCGGCCGCAGTTGCGCACCAGCTCGGCGACCAGGAACAGGACCACCAGCCAGGCCACGAGGAACCCGACGGAGTAGAGCAGGCCGTCGTAGCCGAAGAGGGCGATCAGGCCGGAAATGCCCAGGAAGGACGCGGCGGACATGTAGTCGCCGGCGATGGCGAAACCGTTCTCCAATGGGGAGAACAGCCGCCCTCCCGCGTAGAACTCCTCCGCGGAGCCGTGCCGGTTGCGGCTGACCCAGGTGGTGATGCCCAGGGTGACCGCGATGAAGAGGCTGCACAGGATGAGGGCCAGCGTCTGGTGTTCGGTACTCACCGGTGCGCCCCCCGGGTGCGCGCCTGGCCCCGCTCCTGTTCGAAGACGGTCCAGCGCAGGTCGAGGGCCGCGCGGTCCCGGCGCAGCCGCGCGTGGCGCGTGTAGGCCCAGGTGAGCACGAAAGTGCTGAGGAACTGGCCGAGCCCGGCGAGCAGGGCGACGTTGACGGCGCCCACGACGGGTCGGGCCATCAGCCCCGGCGCGGCGGTCGCCGCGACGATGTAGGCGAGGTACCAGAGGAAGAAGCCGAGGGTGGCCGGGACGACGAACCTCCGGTAGCGGCTGCGGACCTCCTGGAAGGCCGCGCTGCGCTGCACCTCCAGGTAGATGTCGGCGGCGCGGGGGTCGCGCCGGCCGTCGTCGTCGGATGCGGTGGCCGGGCGCGGGCCGGACGCCTGCGCTCCGCCCTCCCCCGTCTCGCCCTCGCCCTCGCCCCAGCCCGCGGCGAGGGCCTCGTACCAGGGATCGTCGTACCGGATTATCGTTCCGGCATCGCGCCCTTCTTGCTTGTCCACCGGGCTCTCCTTGTCCGCCGCCTCAGTGGCCGCGTACCGCCCAGGATGTGCGGAAGGAAGGGTTCGCCACCGGTGTCCGGGTTCTCTTCACTCCATCAGGTGATGGACGGACGAGGGAGCGAAGAGAAGCGGTGGCGGGAGCCCGGTCGGGCCGCGCGGCGGCCCGACCGCGGATCAGGCGTCGATGCGCGAGCGGTCCAAGGTCGCCGCCGAGCTGGTGATGAACTCCTTGCGGGGCGCCACCTCATTGCCCATGAGCAGGTCGAAGACCTGCTCGGCCGAGTCCAGGTCGCCGATGTTGATCCGGCGCAGCGTGCGGAAGCGGGGGTCCATCGTGGTCTCCGCCAGCTGGTCGGCGTCCATCTCACCGAGACCCTTGTAGCGCTGGATGCCGTCCTTGTAGCGGATGTTCTTGCGCTGGTACTCCAGCAGCGTCTGGCGCAGCTCGTTGTCGGAGTAGGTGTAGACGTACTTGTCCTGGCCCTTCTTGGGCTGGACCAGCTCGATCCGGTGCAGCGGCGGCACGGCCGCGAAGACCCGGCCCGCCTCGACCATCGGACGCATGTAGCGCTGGAAGAGGGTCAGCAGCAGGCAGCGGATGTGGGCGCCGTCCACATCGGCGTCGACGAGCAGGACGATCTTTCCGTAGCGGGCGGCGTCGATGTCGAACGTGCGGCCCGACCCGGCCCCTATGACCTGGATGATCGCGCCGCACTCGGCGTTCTTGAGCATGTCCGAGACCGACGACTTCTGGACGTTCAGGATCTTGCCGCGGATCGGCAGGAGGGCCTGGAACTCGGAGTTGCGCGCCAGCTTCGCGGTACCGAGGGCGGAGTCCCCCTCGACGATGAACAGCTCGCTGCGCTCCACGTCGTCGCTGCGGCAGTCGGCGAGCTTCGCCGGCAGCGAGGAGGACTCCAGCGCGGTCTTGCGGCGCTGCGCCTCCTTGTGCTGGCGGGCCGCGATCCGGGTCCGCGCCGCCGCGACGATCTTCTCCATCACGGAGCGCGCCTGCTGCTTGTCGTCGCGCTTGGTCGAGGTCAGGAACGCCTTGAGCTCCTTGGCGACCACCGCGGCGACGATCCGGGTGGCGGCCGAGGTCCCGAGGACCTCCTTGGTCTGGCCTTCGAACTGGGGTTCGGCGAGCCGGACGGTCACGACGGCCGTCATGCCCTCCATCGCGTCGTCCTTGACCACGTCGTCCTCGGCCACGCGCAGCAGCTTCGCCGAGCGCAGCACCTCGTTCACCGTCTTGGTGACCGAGCGCTCGAAGCCGGACATGTGGGTGCCGCCCTTGGGCGTGGCGATGATGTTGACGAAGGACTTGATGTTCGTCTCGTAGCCGGTGCCCCACCGCAGGGCGATGTCGACGCCCAGCTCGCGGGTGACCTCGGTGGGGGTCATGTGGCCGCGGTCGTCCAGGACCGGCACGGTCTCCTTGAAGGTGCCCGAGCCGGTCAGCCGCAGGACGTCGCAGGCCGCCTTGTCCTGGGCGAGGTAGTCGCAGAACTCGCTGATGCCCCCGTCGAAGCGGAAGGTCTCCTCCGTCTTGCCGGCCCCCTCGAGCGCCCGCTCGTCGCGGACGACGATGGTCAGGCCGGGGACGAGGAAGGCGGTCTGGCGGGCGCGCTGGTACAGCGTGTCCAGCGTGAGCTTGGCGTCCTTGAGGAAGATCTGCCGGTCCGCCCAGTAGCGGATGCGGGTCCCGGTGCGGCCCTTGGTGACGCGCTTGCCCTTGCGCAGGCCGTTGGCCGGGTCGAAGGGGCTGTCGGGACCCTGCTCGGTGAACATCCCCGGCACACCGCGCCGGAAGCTGATCGCGTGCGTGGAGCCGTTGCGGTCGACCTCGACGTCGAGGCGGGCGGAGAGCGCGTTCACCACGGAGGCGCCGACGCCGTGCAGGCCGCCGGAGGCCGCGTACGAGCCGCCGCCGAACTTTCCACCGGCGTGCAGCTTGGTCATCACGACCTCGACGCCGGCCAGCCCCGTCTTGGGCTCGACGTCGACCGGGATGCCACGGCCGTTGTCGCGGACCTCGACGGAGGCGTCCTCATGGAGGATCACCTCGATGTGGTCGCAGTAGCCGCCCAGGGCCTCATCGACGGAATTGTCGATGATCTCCCACAGGCAGTGCATGAGGCCACGGCTGTCCGTGGACCCGATATACATGCCGGGGCGCTTGCGGACGGCCTCGAGGCCCTCGAGGACGAGCAGGTGCCGCGCGGTGTAGTTGGAACCGTCCCGGTCTGCTCCGGACAGCAGCGCGCTGGAAGGCACGGACGTGTCGGCGGTCACGCAGTTCGCTCCTCGCTGAATTTCTTTTCTGGCCCGGTCGGGCGCAGGGGTGGCTCGGGTGCCGGTCAGAGGGTATCGAGGCCTGGTAGAGCCTATGTAACGCCACCCTCGTGATCCTTCAGCCTAGTGCAGGCCCGCACGGATGTTCGATCGCTCGTTGGAGTGAAGCAAACATCACGTTCCCTTCCAGGCATGAACCATTTAGGGTTCGGGCACGTCCTCATCAACAACCGGCCTTCGCCGGAGAGGGCTGAACCTGCAAGAAGCAACGACAGACAACGCGAAACCGTAAAGCAATGCAATACGGCTCCTTCGCCGCCAACCGGCAACAGCCGGCCAGCTTCGGAAGGAAGTTTCGAGGAAAAGCCGCGAGCGGGAACGTTTTCGGCCTGGTTGGATGTTGACCCTGGTACGACAGCTCGTCGAGCTAGAGAAGAGGCGACGTGACTACTGTTCTGACACCCGCGACCCCGCTGACGGCCGCTGATCGATGCGACCGTTGCGGCGCCCAGGCATACCTGCGCGTCGTCCTGCTGAGCGGCGGTGAACTGCTCTTCTGCGCCCACCACGGGCGTAAGTTCGAGCCGGAACTCAAGAAGATCGCCGCGGAAATACAGGATGAGACTGAGCGGCTTACGACCGCTCCGGCCACTGTGGCCGACCCCGAGGACCGCTGACACAGGCCTATACCTCGCATCCCGACGAGCCAGGACCGGCGCATGCCGGTCGACGGGCGGCACCCCTGAGACCCAGGGGGGTCGCCCGTCCTCATGTCCCGGCACGCCCGAAGGCGGCCTTCCTCAGCCCCGCCGCCCCGCCCCGCCGACGAAGTCGATCAGCGGGGCGATCCGCGTGTACACCCCAGGGCTGTCTGCGCGCCCGCAGCCGCGCCCCCAGGACACCAGCCCGATGAGCCTGCCCTGGGCCACCAGAGGCCCCCCGCTGTCCCCCTGACAGGCATCCCTGCCGCCTTCCCGGGCCCCTGCGCAGACCATCGTGGTCGCCTGGTACCGGCCGTCCGCGTCGCCGGGGTAGGCGCGGACGCAGTCCTCGTCCGCCAGCACCTTCACCCGGGCGGCCTGCAGGGCGTACGCGTAGTCACCGAAGCCGCTCGTGTCCCCCCAGCCGTATACGGTCGCGTCCGCACCGGGGGCGTAGCCCGGATGCCCGCCGGCGGCCATCGGAAGGACGTACCCGGCGGGGACTGCCTCGCGCAGCTCCAGTACGGCGATGTCCCCGGCGTTGGTGACCGGGTCGTAGGCCGGGTTCACCCGGGCGCCGCTGACCGCGATCTCACGGCCGTCGCCCGCGTTCAGCTCGGTCCGGCCGGTGATCACCACGAAGTCGGACACCGACTGCACCGGTCCGCCCAGCACGTTCTCGCCCAGGCAGTGCGCCGCGGTGAGCACCTTGGTCGGGCCGACGACCACGCCCCCGCAGAACTGTCCGGCCCTCGTACGCCCGAACCGGTCACGGCTGGCCAGGGCCACCACCCAGGGACTGTCGGCCACCTTCGCGGGCTGCCCGCCGATCACCACGCCGTCGGCGAGGGCTCGGGGCGCCTGGGCCAGCGGGGCCACACCCGCTCCCGCCACGAGGGTCAGCGCACCTGCCATGGCTCGGGCAAAGGGACGACGCATAGGGCCTCCTGACTCTGTGTGGACATGACTGCACCCAGAGTGGAATGACCGGTGGCCGCGCGCACCCGCGCACGGCCACCGGTACGACCCCATACCCACTGGTAGGACCAGGCCGTGCTAGTCCGTACTAGTCGAGGTAGTCGCGCAGAACCTGCGAGCGCGACGGGTGGCGGAGCTTCGACATCGTCTTCGACTCGATCTGGCGGATCCGCTCGCGCGTGACGCCGTACACCTTGCCGATCTCGTCGAGGGTCTTCGGCTGACCGTCGGTGAGGCCGAAGCGCATCGACACCACGCCCGCCTCGCGCTCGCTCAGGGTGTCGAGCACCGAGTGCAGCTGTTCCTGCAGGAGCGTGAAGGAGACCGCGTCGGCCGGGACGACCGCCTCGGAGTCCTCGATGAGGTCACCGAACTCGCTGTCGCCGTCCTCGCCGAGCGGGGTGTGCAGGGAGATCGGCTCGCGGCCGTATTTCTGGACCTCGATGACCTTCTCGGGGGTCATGTCGAGTTCCTTGGCCAGCTCCTCCGGGGTGGGCTCGCGGCCCAGGTCCTGGAGCATCTGGCGCTGCACGCGGGCGAGCTTGTTGATCACTTCGACCATGTGCACCGGGATGCGGATGGTGCGGGCCTGGTCGGCCATGGCGCGGGTGATCGCCTGGCGGATCCACCACGTGGCGTAGGTGGAGAACTTGTAGCCCTTGGTGTAGTCGAACTTCTCCACCGCGCGGATCAGACCCAGGTTGCCCTCCTGGATCAGGTCCAGGAAGAGCATGCCGCGGCCGGTGTAACGCTTGGCCAGCGAGACCACGAGGCGGAGGTTGGCCTCCAGCAGGTGGTTCTTGGCCCGGCGCCCGTCCTCGGCGATGATCTCCAGCTCGCGCTTGAGCTTGGGGGCGAGCTTGTCCGAGTTCGCCAGCTTGTCCTCGCCGAAGAGGCCCGCCTCGATCCGCTTGGCCAGCTCCACCTCCTGCTCGGCGTTGAGGAGGGGCACCTTGCCGATCTGCTTGAGGTAGTCCTTGACCGGGTCCGCGGTGGCTCCCGCGACCGCGACCTGCTGGGCGGGGGCGTCGTCCTCGTCGTCGGAGAGCACGAAGCCCTTGTTCTCGCCGCCCTCCTCCTCTTCGCCTTCCTCGCCCTTGGCCGCCCCGGGAGCGCCCTCGGCGGCCTCGTCCTCGCCCGCGTCGTCGCCGTCCTTCTTGGCCGCCGTCTTCTTGGCCGCGGTCTTCTTCGCGGTGGTCTTCTTGGCCGCCGTCTTCTTGGCCACGGTCTTCTTCGCCGCGGCCTTCTTGGCGGGGGCGGGGGACTCGGCCTCGACCTCGGATCCAGCCTGGGACCCGGTTCCCTCCGCGAGCGCCTGCGGCCCCTCCAGGTCGCCCGCCCCGGCCCCGGGGGCCGTACCGGCGACGGGGGCGACCCCCGCCTGCGCCGCCGTGACCGTCTTCGTGGCCGTCCGCTTGGCGGGGCTCTTCGCAGGAACGCTCTTCCGAGGGCGCTTGGGCGACTCCGCGGCACTGACCATCAGCGTCACACCCTCTTCCTCGAGGATCTGGTTGAGGCTGCGCAGAACATTCTTCCACTGGGTTGGCGGAATCTGGTCAGCCTCGAAGGCTCGACGCACGTCATCGCCGGCGATCTGCCCCTCGGCCTTGCCCCGCTCGATGAGCGCCATCACGGAATCCGACTCGGCGATCTCCGGCGGGAGCGTACGGGATGTGCTGGCCGACACGAACAACCTCTCGGAACAGTGGGAACGGCTTCCGACCCCGGCCTGGTCCTGAACCGGAGCCGACGACCACCGACGGGGGACCGGCCGGCGGCGCAAGGAACAGCCGGGGAGCTGCACAGCACCGGGAACGGCTGCTGTGTTCCTCCCGTCGGCCATCACCTCTTAGGTCATCGCGTGACCTCGCAGAGCGTTACGCCCAATCTTCGTGGCCCGAGTCACATCCCGCGTGTTCCCATGCCGGTCGTTCGGTCACGGGTAACCCGGTTCCGCCGGCCATCCGGTCGCGGACAACCGAGTTCGCGGCCGTCCCGGACACCGGTGTCGCCGGACCCGACCGGGCCCGGCGACCTGCGTACACCCCGCGCTCGCCCCTGTCCGCCCGTCCGGCGCGTCAGTGCTCGCGCGGCGCGGGGACCACGCGCTCGACTTCCGGATGGACCGTCAGGAGCTGGCGCATGGCCGCCTCCGCGCCCGTGGCGTCACCCGCGGCGAGCGCCTCCACCATCCGTGCGTGGTGCGCGACGCAGGTCTCGCTCGGCCGGTCGCAGGCGGTGATCGGGTTGCCGGACACCTGGAGGGCGGAGGAGACGATGCCCGCGAGGTGCTCCAGCATGCGGTTCCCCGCGACCTGGATGAGCAGCGCGTGGAAC
The DNA here is from genome assembly GCF_044454405.1 of Streptomyces sp. NPDC051555. Classification (NCBI taxonomy): domain Bacteria; kingdom Bacillati; phylum Actinomycetota; class Actinomycetes; order Kitasatosporales; family Streptomycetaceae; genus Streptomyces; species Streptomyces sp. NPDC051555. Next base: position 250,043 of record NZ_JBITDP010000007.1, read on the forward strand.
TCGTTGTCGGCGCGGGCGAAGGTGATCCCGTCACCCTGACCGAGGGCGTGGCCCATGATCTCGACCATGTCCGCGAGCCGCTGCTGGACGTCCGGGCGGCCGTGTCCGGCCGCGAGACGGGCGGCGAGGGGCTCGATGGTCCAGCGCATCTCGTTCAGCTCGCGGCGCTGGTCGTCGCGCTGCGGACCGTAGGCACGCCACTCGATGATGTCGGGGTCGAGCAGGTTCCAGTCGGCGACGGGGCGGACCCGGGTGCCGACGTTGGGGCGGGCGCTGACGAGGCCCTTGGCCTCCAGGACCCGCAGCGATTCGCGAACGACCGTGCGGGAGACCTCGAAACGCTGGCCGATCTCCTCGGGCACCAGCGGGCGATCCGCTCCGAGGTCACCGGAAACGATCATCTGGCCGAGCTGCTGGACGAGTTGGCCGTGCAGCCCGCGGCCGCGGCTGCCCGCCGACCGACGGCCCGCCCGACTCAACTCGAGGTCGGCTCCGTCCCAGTGGGGTACGCCGACACGGTCGGTGCCGGAGGCCTCGGCGAAGGGGTAACGGTCGAGTTCGCCCGGGCCGGCGAGGCCGGTGTCGGCGTGGCGGGCGGCGGTCATCATGGTGTGCGCAAGGGTACTCACGAATCCTTTGTCGGCCGTGTCCCGGCGACCCTTGAGGTCTTTGGTGAAAAGCACACGAAAGGGTGATCGGTGCCACCTACGCAATTGACGACTTATCGTAAAGAACCGGGCCTTTTACGGGGAGTTGCGATCCGGTTCGAGTGAAGCGGACTCAGGTGGTCTCCCGACGTCGCCACCTCGCCCCACACCGGTCACCAACGGACCTTGCCGCGCAGTCCGGTGAACCCATAGGCGCACAACAGGACGAACAGCGACAACACCAGTGCGGTTCCCACGGGTTGGGCCATCACCCGCAGCGCGCCGAGCACCAGCCGGTCGGCCTCCGGCGGCCACTGCGCCCAGGACAGACCGCGCAGCCGACCCGCCAGGCCGGACGCCGGGTAGGCGGACGGCCCGTCGAGCGCCTTGCGCACCAGCGGTACGACGAGCACCGGTACGGAGACCACCGCGCCCAGCCCCGCCAGCGCGGAGCGGAACACGGCGGAGGCGAGCACGCCGGCCCAGGCGCAGCCGACGAGCAGCCCGGCCCACGCCGCAGCCGGGGCGATCCACTGCGCGGGGGGCCGCAGCGGACCCCGGTCGAAGACCAGCGCGAGGGCGGCCCCGTCGACGATGACCGCGAGGGCGCCCAGGAGCAGGGCGAGCACACCGCAGACACCGAGCTTCGCGACGAGCAGGCCCAGCCTGCGGGGCACGGTGCCGCGGTCGGCGGCGAGCGCGGGGTAGCGGTACTCCTCACCAAAGGCCAGGGCGCCGAGCAGTCCGGCGCCGAGGGCGGCCGGGGGCAGCGGCAGCAGCGCGGGCCATGCGGCGAGCAGCCGGTTCTGCGGGGTTGCGCCGAGCCGGGCGAGCAGCAGGGCGGTGACCACGGAGGTGACCGCCACGAGGGCCGCCGCCAGGAGCGGGGTGGCGGTGCCGAAGACCCGGCGCAGCTCGTAGCGCAGCGGCCGCAGGGGCCCGCCCACGCGCCGAACGGGTGAGGGGGGTCGCGTGGCACCGGAGCGGCGCCGCTGGGCCGCGGGGGCGCCCGCCGGTCCGTCCGTCGACCCCGCGGAGGTGTCCGGGAAGGTATCCGGGGAGGCGGCGGTGCGCGCGCGCGGCACCGGGGGTCCGCTGTCGCCGGTCTCGTCGGCCAGCTGATGGACGAGCACGCCGTGCCGGAACGCGGCCTCACCGACCTCGGCGCAGTTGCTCCCGTAGACCGAGAGGCGGCTGCCGCTCTCCTCGACGATCTCCACCGTCCGCCGGGCCGCCCGGGCCTCCCGGCCCAACACGTCGGCCAGGCGGGCCGCGTGCGGGGTCCGGACGGCCACCCTGGGGCGCAGCCGGGTCCGGGCGAAGTCTGCGGCCTCCTGGTCGGCGACCAGGCGTCCCGCTTCGATGCTGACCACCCGGTCGGCGCTGCGGGCGGCCTCCTTGGCGTCGTCCGTGGTGAACAGCACGGCCCCGCCGAGGGCGGCGTGCCCGCGCAGGAGCCCGTGCAGCCAGTTCCGCTCGCGCGGCGAGAGTCCCGCGGCGGGCTGGTCGAGGAGCAGGGTGCACGGATCGGCCAGCAGGGCGGCGGCGAGTCCGACCCGGCGGTCCATCCCGAGCGAGAGCGAGCCGAGTCGCTGGTCGCGCAGACCCGAGATGCCGACGACGTCGAGCATGATGTCCGCCCGCGAGGGCGAGACCCCGGCGGCGGCGCAGAGCATCCGCAGCTGCCCGCGAACCGTGCGCGCGGGATGCCCGGGCACGTCGCCGAGCAGGACGCCGACCTCGCGCCCCGGATGTGCGATCCGGTGCAGGGGGCGACCGCGGAAGTAGGTGACGCCGCGGCCGGGTTCGAGTTCGAGCATGAGTCGTAGCGCGGTGGTCTTGCCGGAACCGGTCGCGCCCAGCAGGGCGGTCACCTGCCCGGGGCGGGCCTCGAAGGTGAGGTCGTCGACCATGGGCGGAAGGTCTCGACGGGGTGCACTGGTGAGTCCGATGGCCTGGAGCATCGCTTCCCTCGCAGGGTGAGACCACTGTGGGGCAGTGTGAATACCACAAGCAAGATAACGCGATATGTCCGATTTGCCTCGAAGCCGGGCCGGGCGGTACCGGGCCGTCAGACTTCCGGGCGCAGCATCGGCGGGTTGAGCAGAGTGGCCCCGCCCGCCCTGAACAACTGTGCGGGGCGGCCACCCTGACGGGTCGTCGTCCCGCCGGCGGGGACCAGGAACCCGGGGGTGCCGGTGACCTTGCGGTGGAAGTTGCGCGGGTCCAGGGCCACGCCCCAGACCGCCTCGTACACCCGGCGCAGCTCGCCGACGGTGAACTCGGGCGGGCAGAACGCCGTGGCCAGCGAGGAGTACTCGATCTTCGACCGGGCCCGCTCCACGCCGTCGGCCAGGATCCGCGTGTGGTCGAAGGCGAGCCCCGCGGACACCTCCTCGGCGGCGGCGAGCAGCTCGTCCACGGGCGCCCAGCGCGCGCTGTTGGCATCGCCTCCGGCCCGGGGCGCGGGCAGGTCGGGTGCCAGCACCAGATGCGCCACGCTGACCACCCGCATGCGCGGGTCCCGCCGGGGGTCGCCGTAGGTGGCGAGCTGTTCCAGATGCGCGCCGTGGACCCCGTCGCCCTTCGCGGCCGACTCCTGGGCGCACAGTCCGGTCTCCTCGGAGAGTTCCCTGGCGGCCGCGGTCGCCAGGTCCTCGTCCCCGCGGACGAAACCGCCGGGCAGCGCCCATCGGCCCTGGAACGGCTGCTCACCCCGTCGGACGACCAGCGCGCAGAGCGCGTGGCGGCGCACGGTGAGCACGACCAGGTCGACGGTGACGGCGAAGGGCGGGAAGGCCGACGGGTCGTAGGGCGACATGCCGCGATCATAGTCGTCTTCCTGACGATAAACATCGCTTTCGTGATCCCGGAACCCACTTCTGCGTGACGGGCCGCCCCGATGGAGGCGGCTCAGACGCCGAGCTGGAGCGCATCGGAGGCCTCCTCCACCATTCCCAGGCCCAGCCGACTGACCCGGACCGCGAACGGTTCCCCCGCGACCCGGAGCCCGGAGAGCCGCAGCTCCCCCAGCGGAGCTCCCGGCATCGGAGCCAGCGCCACGGTGCCCGCCGGTGCGTCGGGGCGGATGCCGGCCAGGGCGGCCAGTACGTGGATCGCGGCGGCCGCCGCCACCGCGGCCGGGCGGCAGGCGGCCGGGTGCGGCAGCGGGGCGCTGCCCGCCGTGCGCTGCTCGGCGGCGTACATCTCGGGCAGCCGGTACCCGAAGCGCTCGGCGGCGTCGAGCAGACCCCGCAGCAGCCCTGCCGCCTCCTTCTCGAACCCGGCGCCCGCCAGACCGGCCACCGCGACGGCGCTCTCGTGCGCCCGCACGGCGCCCGAGTGGTGACCGAACGGGTTGTGTCCCGGCTCCCGCACCGCCATGCTGCGCAGCCCCCAGCCGGAGTCCATGGGGGGCGCCCCCAGCAGCCGGGCCACCTGCTCGCTCCGGATCCGGTCCAGCAGGCCGGGGGCCAGCCGTCCCCCGCCGAGGAGGCCCGTGTCCAGCAGGTGCGCGGCGGCTCCGGTCAGCCGGGGCAGCGGGCGCCCGTCGGGATGCAGGGCGGCCGCGGGCCGCCCACCGTCCGGACCATCGAGCCAGAAGGCGTCCGCGAACCGGACCCGCAGGGCGGCGGCCCACTCGCGCCACTCCTCGGCGCCGGGCCGACCGCACCCCTCCAGCAGATCCGCGCCGAGCAGGGCGGCCCGATGGGCGTGGGCCTGCATCTCGCAGCGCCGCGGCCCCGGGTCGGGGTCCGCGAGGAACCCGTCCCCGGACAACGCCCCGCGCAGCCAGCCCAGACACCGCTCCGCGGTCGGCAGCAGCCGCTCCACCTCGGGCTCCGACAGCCCCCATCGCCGCGCCTCGGCCAGCACGACGGGAAAGGCCAAGGTGGCCTCCGTGCCGGTGCAGCCGGGCGGCAGTTGCGGGCCCGCGCCCCGCAGCGGTCCGGGGATCTTCCCGACTCCGGGTCCCGTCCCGGTCTCCTGCGTCCGGGCCAGGACGCGCAGGGTCGCGGCGGCGAGCCCCGTGCCGAGGGGCAGCGCCATCCGGGCCGCCCAGAGCGACTCGGCCGGAGCGAGCCCGCACCGCCAGGGAACACCGGCCGCCGCGTAGGCGTCCGAGGGGTCCTCGGGATCCCTGAGCAGCAGTGCGCCCAGGTCGTCGAGGCCGGTGCGCAACCAGGGGTCGACGCGGGGGTCGTCGCACTCGGCGCGGGCCGGGGCGAGGGGGTTGGCGACCTGTCCGGCCGGAGCTCTCGCGCCGCGGTCCTGGGACGTGCGCAGTTCGATGGTGCGCGACTCTCCGGGGGCCAGCTCCAGCTGCCAGCGCAGCATGCCGGTCGCGGCGAGCGCGTCGTCGGGGGCGGGCTCCGCCGTGGTGACCGCCTGGGCCGGGCCGGTGCTCCAGCGCAGGCCCCCGGCGTGCACCGCGGCGGGCAGCTCGGGCCCGCCCCGCCCGGCGGCGATCGCGGCCAACTCGGCCAGGTCCGTGGCGAGCGAGATCTCCACGGGCAACCGCACCCGGCGCGCGGTGTAGCTGCGCAGGGTGATCCGCTCGGTGCCGTCGGCGTGTCGGATCCGCTCCACCCCGATGTCCGGGTCCGGTCCGGGCTCCGCCCCGATGCGGACGGTCGCGGTGAAGGAGGCCCGGTCCGCCCCGAGGCTGCGGCCCTGCAGGGCGACCGGCTCGCGGCCGCCGATGCGCAGCACGCAGCGGGACAGCAGCCTGCGGCCGGAACGGTAGATCCCGTCGATCCCGTGTCCGGTCAACTGTCCGTGCTCGGGCGAGATGACGAGACAGGGCGCGGCGACGCAGATGAGGGCGCCGTGCACAGGCGGCAACTCGGGCCGTCGGGCGGGGGGAACGGGGTGGGCCATGCGTCGCCTTGTCTGCGTTCCGGTCGTTTTCCCAGGGCGGCGGCGCGACCAGGGCCCCGCCACCCCACAGCTGAACGCCCTCACCCCCGCCCGGGACACGGGCCGAGGGGGCGGCTGCCCCCGTGTGACGCCTCTTCGGGGGCGCAGCCCGGCGCTCACCGCGCTGATCCAGCGGTGCGCCGCGCGTCGCGCCACCGCCGTGTACGGCACTGCGCGAACCACCTCGCGCACCGCCCCGTGCAGGGCTCCTCGCCGCCGCGCGCCACGGTGGCGGTTCACTGCTCGCTCCCCGCCCTGCTGCGCGGGGCCCGGCGGCCGGCCCGGGGCCGGCCGGGCGGCCGCGTGACGGCGGTGGCCCGCTTGCGGCGCGGCTCGCGCCGTCCCCGTTCGGCGCGCAGGCACTCCCGCAGCCCTTCCGGGTCGATGCCTTCGTTGCAGGCGTGGTGGAGCAGTTGGGCGAAGCGGTAGTCGGCATCGGCGCGCAGCGCCAACCCGAGCGCGATGCGGGCGGTCGGCTCGTCCCCGGTCGACCACGAGACCCAGCCCGCCAGAGTCAGCGGGGCGGCCGCGTGCTCGCGGTAGGCGCCGACGCAGCGGCGGGCGAGCGCGCGCCACAGACGCAGCGCGGGGGCCGCCTCCTCGTCCTCCATCCACTCCGCGGCGATGTCCCTGACCTCACGGTCCTGGAGGCCGAGGATGAGGGAGGCCGCCTCACCGTGTCCGAGGAGCGCGTCGTCCCAGTCCTCGGCGCAGGGCCCGCCGTCGGCGGGCGGGGCGAGGGCGAGCCGCCGCATCAGCGTCCGCGCCAGTTCCAGGGTGTCCGCGCCCACCTCCTCCCGGGTGGCTCCGTCGAGAATCTTCGGCACGAGGGCCGTGGCGGCCAGGTCCAGGGCCCGCTCCTGCTCGTCGGCGAACGACCCGCGCAGCGGTGCCAGGCGGCCCTCGATCTCCTGGAGCGAACCCCGCACCCGGAGTCCGGCGTAGGTCGCGGCCGCCGCCATGACGGAGGTGCCCGGCGCGGTCAGGGAGGTGCCCTCGGCCGGGCAGCACCGCGCGTCGGGGCAGCAGTAGGACCAGTACCGGCCGGCGGACACGCACAGCGCCTCCAGCACGGGCACGTCGAGTGCCCCGCAGGCGATGCGGATGCGCTGGGCGAGCGGGCGCAGCCGCGTCATGACGCGCTGCCCGCTCTCCTCGTCCCGCGGGTCCTGGCACAGGAAGACCACGATGCTGTCGGGCTTCGCACCGCGGCGCTCGCTGCCGTGCACCAGGCAGTCGGCGACCTGGCGGGCGGTGTCCTCCCACTCCCCCGGGTCGGCGGGGATGCCGACCCTCAATCGGCCTCCGAAGCGGCCGCCCTCGCCGTGCAGGGCGACCATGACGAGGGAGTCGGTCGGGTGGAAGCCGAGCAGGTAGGGCAGCGCGTCCGCCAGCTCGGCGGGACTGCGCAGGGTGATCTGCGATTCGGTGGCCGCCGCCGGGCCGGCCGACCCGGCGGGGAGCACCGCGTGGTTGATGGATGGCTTGCGGGCCGCCGCCTTGCGGGGCTCGCTACCGGACGGGTCGCGTGGTTCCTGGTTCTTCGTCATGGCTCGAAGGTCCCGTGCACGGCCGGATCGGGAAACCCCTGTGGATAACTTTATCCACAGGCCCAGGAGCGTCATTGGCGCGATGTCACAGGCATCGGGTTGCATGGGGGCATGAACCCTGACCTGAGGTCTTCCGCCGATTCCGTACTCGCCCGCCTCGTCGGCGATCCGACGGGCACCGCTCGGCTGCGCGAGGACCAGTGGCGGGCCATCGAAGCCCTGGTCGCGCACAAGCGCCGGGCACTGGTGGTCCAGCGCACGGGCTGGGGCAAGTCCGCCGTGTACTTCGTCGCGACCTCGCTGTTGCGGGCGAGCGGGGCCGGACCCACCGTGATCGTCTCGCCGCTGCTGGCGCTGATGCGCAACCAGGTCGAAGCCGCCGCCCGTGCCGGGATCCGCGCCCGCACCATCAATTCCGCCAATCCCGAGGAGTGGGAGGGGATCCAGGCCGAGGTCGCCGCGGGTGAGGTGGACGTCCTGTTGGTGAGTCCGGAGCGGCTCAACAACCCCGACTTCCGCGACCAGGTCCTCCCCAAGCTGTCCGCCGCCACCGGGCTCCTGGTGGTGGACGAGGCGCACTGCATCTCGGACTGGGGGCACGACTTCCGGCCCGACTACCGGCGCCTGCGCACGATGCTCGCGGACCTGCCGCCCGGTGTCCCGGTGCTCGCGACGACGGCCACGGCCAACGCCCGGGTGACCGCTGACGTGGCCGAGCAACTCGGCACCGGGGCGGGCACGGACGCCCTGGTGCTGCGCGGCCCGCTGGACCGGGAGAGCCTGAGCCTGGCCGTTCTGGAGCTGCCCGACGCCGCGCACCGGCTGGCCTGGCTCGCCGACCACCTGGGCGATCTGCCGGGTTCCGGGATCATCTACACGCTGACCGTGGCCGCCGCCGAGGAGGTGACGGCGTACCTCCGGCACCGGGGGCACACCGTGTCCTCCTACACGGGCAAGACGGAGAACGCGGACCGCGAGCAGGCCGAGAACGACCTCCAGGCCAACCGGGTCAAGGCCCTGGTGGCGACCTCGGCCCTGGGGATGGGCTTCGACAAGCCCGACCTCGGCTTCGTGGTGCACCTGGGATCGCCCTCGTCGCCGATCGCCTACTACCAGCAGGTCGGTCGCGCCGGCCGCGGGGTGGAGCACGCCGAGGTGCTGCTGCTCCCGGGCCGCGAGGACGAGGCGATCTGGCAGTACTTCGCGTCCGTGGCCTTCCCGCCGGAGGAGCAGGTCCGCCGCACCTTGGACGTGCTGGCCCAGGCGGGGCGGCCGCTGTCGCTGCCCGCCCTGGAGCCCCTGGTCGACCTGCGCCGGACCCGGCTGGAGAGCATGCTCAAGGTCCTCGACGTGGACGGCGCGGTGCACCGGGTGAAGGGTGGCTGGACCGCGACGGGCGAGCCGTGGACCTACGACGCGGAGCGGTACGCGTGGGTGGCCCGCCAGCGCTCCGCCGAGCAGCAGGCGATGCGCGACTACGCGGCGTCCACCGGCTGCAGGATGGAGTTCCTGCGGCGCCAGCTGGACGACGAGGGGGCCGCCCCCTGCGGCCGCTGCGACAACTGTGCGGGCGCCCGCTTCACCGTGGAGGTGTCCTCGAAGGCGCTGGACACCGCGCGGGGCGAGCTGGGGCGCCCGGGCGTGGAGTTGGACCCGCGCAAGATGTGGCCGACCGGTCTGGTGGCCGTCGGGGTGGACCTCAAGGGGCGCATCCCCGCGGGCGAGCAGGCCTCGACGGGCCGGGCCCTCGGCCGGCTCTCCGACATCGGGTGGGGCAACCGGCTGCGCCCGATGCTGGCGCCGCAGACGGCCGACCAACCGATTCCGGACGATGTCGCCCAGGCCGTGGTGGCCGTGCTCGCCGACTGGGCGCGGGGACCGGGCGGCTGGGCTTCCGGGGCGTCGGGCGCGCCCGCGCGGCCCGTGGGCGTGGTCTCACTGCCCTCGCGGAGCAAGCCCCTGCTGATCGGTTCGCTGGCCGCGCGGATCGCCGAGGTCGGGCGGATGCCCCTGCTCGGATCGCTCGAGTACACCGACCAGGTACCGGAGTTCGGGCTGCCCTCCTCCAACAGCGCCCAGCGCGTGCGGGGACTCCACCAGGCCTTGACCGTCCCCCCGGCGCTCGCTGCGAAGCTCGAGGAGGCCCCCGGCCCGGTACTCCTCGTGGACGATCGCGCGGAGAGCGGATGGACCCTCGCCGTCGCGGCCCGACTGCTCCGGCGGGCCGGCGCGAAGGAGGTGTTTCCGCTGGTACTGGCCGTCCAGCCGTGACCGGATGCGTCATCGTCGGCGTGGCGGGGCAAGGATATGAGCGGCATACCAGCCAATTACGGTCCGCGGCGGCAATTGCTCGTTGCCGCATGCTCACGGGCCGCGCGAGAATTGTCGTGTTCCCGCTCGGCCCGTCGGCACTCTTGAGGGCCGCCCTGTGGCGCGCCCGCACTCCAACCGCGCCCATCGACAGCGCGCGTACCCGAAGGGAGGACCGTGACCTTCGGATTCGCCCCGCCCACGACCACCTCGTCGACCATCGCAACCGGCGGCGCCAGCCGCCACAGCAGACTGTTGGAAGCCGATGAGTGGACCGCCGCCGGGATCCCCCTGCTGCGCAATCCGCGCGAGATCGTCAGCGGACTGCACTCCCGGCACAGCCCCGTGCCCTCGACCGCGGTGATCGCCGTACTCGGACCCGAGGAACGATTGGTGGCCAGCGCCTCGTTCGTCCAGCGCGCCGGCTCGGCGGACGGCTGGGAATACCGCAACGCGCTGTTGGCGCGGCTGCGCCGGGTACTACCGCACGACCTGCGCAGACGGACTCCGGTGCGCACGGCGGTGCTGCTCTACTGTCGCGACGGCGACGAACGGTGGACCGAAGAGGACGGGGCCTGGATGTGGGGGTTGCGGGACGCCTGCACCCTGCACGGGCTGCGCTGCGGCGCGTACATCACCCTCACCCAGGGCGGCTGGCAGGTCCTCGGTGAAGGTCGGGGCGGTCGGCGGCCCAGTGCGGACTCCCGGCCGCTGCGCATCGGCGAGATCGTGCCGGATCCGACTCCGCTGCCCCTGCGCTCCGGTGGGGGCGCGGCCGAGGTCCTGCGCCGTACCGCGGCCCGCTGAAACACCGAGGCGCGACGCGGCAGGGCACGGCACTGAGCAGCTCGGAACGGCCGTGGGCCCCGCGGCGCGAGGGCTCGTGGGCCCTCGCGCCGCGGGGTCCAGCGGGGCCGACCGACGGCCCGCCCCGCTGTTCGCCCACGGTGGGTGCGGGACGTCAGACGCCCGCGCCCAGAACCGAGTTGGTCAGCTCCGCGTCGCCGCACACGACCAGCAGCGCACCGGCACGCGCGAGCGCGGCCGGCAGGGCCGCCACGATCGCGTCGACCGGTCCGCCGTTGACGGCGAAGACCACGACGGGGCGGGTGTCGGCGCGCTGCACCTGCGCCGCGTCCGCGTAGAAGACGTCGTCCTGGTGGCCCTGCTGGGCCCAGTACGCGCTCTCGCCGAAGGACAGCTCGTGCGCTGCCCACGGGTGCGGGTCGCCGCTGGTGAGCACCAGGATGTCGCCCGGCGCACGGCCGGTGTCGAGCAGCAGGTCCACGGCCTCTTCGGCCGCGTCCAACGCGCCCTCGGCCGAGGCCGGGATCAGCTGGATCTGCGGCACCGCGGCGGAGACCGACGGTGCGGTGGGGGCCGCGGGCGCGGCCGGGGTGACGGACGGGGTTCCGGGGGTCGCCTGCTGCGGCACGCGCGGGGCGGGCGCAGCGGGCCTGGGGGTACCGCCCGCGTGGCTTGCCACTGCGGGGGAGGGACCGGGACGCCCGGGCCGAGGTACGGCGACGGGACGCGGACCAGGTACGGGGCGGGGGGTCTGCGCGGTGCGGCTCGCGGCCGGCGTGACGCGGGGACCCTGGGCACTCTCGTGAATCTGAGGCTCCTCGTGGGTGAGAGGCGTGAGTTGACATTTTTCAAACACCGGTGCGAAAGGTACCGGTGGGCCGCACATGAGTGCGATCAGAATTCGAAGCCGAGCTGGCCTCCGTTTTCCAGTTCGAGCGATTCCTCGCTGCGCCGCACCTTCTTGAGGTGACGCCACTGCGGCAGCGCGTCGAGGTAGGACCACGAGAGCCGGTGGTACGCGGTCGGCCCCCGCTCCTCCAGCGCCGCCCGGTGCACGGGCGAGGGATATCCGGCGTTGGAGCCGAAGGCGAAGTCCTCGATGCCGTCACCCGGTCGACCGAGTTCGGCCATCATCCGGTCGCGCCACACCTTGGCGATGACCGAGGCCGCGGCGACGGCGACGCAGGACTGGTCGCCCTTGATCACCGTCCGGACCCGCCAGGGCGGGCCGAGGTAGTCGTGCTTGCCGTCGAGGATCACCGCGTCGGGCCGCACCGGCAGCGCCTCCAGGGCGCGCACCGCGGCGAGCCGCAGCGCGGCGGTCATCCCGAGCTCGTCGATCTCCTCCGGGGAGGCGTGCCCGAGGGCGTGCGCCGTCACCCAGTCCTCCAGAACGACGGCGAGCCGGTCGCGGCGCTTGGGGGTGATCAGTTTGGAGTCGGTGAGGCCTTCGGGCGGGCGACGCAGACCGGTGACGGCCGCGCACACGGTGACGGGCCCGGCCCAGGCGCCTCGTCCGACTTCGTCGACCCCGGCTACGACCTTGGCGCCGGTGGTTGCGCGGAGGGAGCGTTCGACGGTGTGTGTGGGTGCTTCGTACGGCATGGCGCCAGCAAGGTTACGCCGCCCGGCGCCGCCTGCACACCCCGGGCCGGCCCTGGCTCACACAGTGAGCAGCGGCACCAGCACCTGGTCGATCATTTCCCGAATGTCCTGGTCCCCCCATTCGCTCCCGCACACCTTCGATCGGTACATCATGATGGCCGGAATGACATCGGCGATGAACTCTCCGGTGGCGTCCGACCGGACGTCACCCCTTGCGATTCCACGCCGCACGAGGTCCTCGAAGAGCCGACGTGAGGGCTCGGTCAATCCGGTCCTGATCAGCTCATGGAAGCGATCGGCGCTCGCAGCGTCGCATTCGTGAAGAACAGAGCGAAGAGCGGTTCCGGCGCGAGAACTCATCGCGTCCCGCATCCCCCGACACAGCACGCCGAGGTCCTCACGGATGGACCCGTGGTCCGGGATCTCGCCGAGCGGCGGAAGTCCGGCCCGCAGCACGTCGGCGACCAGGTCCGCCTTCGAGGGCCAGCGCCGGTAGACGGCGGCCTTGCCCGTACGGGCCCGCGCGGCGACCCCTTCCATCGTGAGCCCGTTCCAACCGACGGTGCTCAACTGCTCCAGGGCCGCGTCGAGGATCGCCGAGTCCAGCTCCGGCCCCCGCCTGCGGCCCTGCGGCTCCGCCGACCAGCGCGAACCCACCACCGTCGCCACCTCCACCCGGCCCACGCACCGGTCGCACACGTTTTCAGCCTTAGTGAACGCTTGCGTTCACTAGATCGCAGCTCCTACCGTGGACCCGCAGTGAACGAATGCGTTCACTATTTCACTTTGGGGGGATCCTCAGTGACAAGTCCGCAACTCGCCAAGCCTCGGATACCGGGCGCCGCCCACCGCGAGGGGCGGCCCGGAGTGGCACTGGCCGTCATCGCGGCGTGCCAGCTCATGGTGGTCCTCGACGCCACCATCGTGAACATCGCCCTCCCGCACATCCAGGACGCCCTGTCCTTCTCCACCACAGACCTCTCCTGGGTGCTGAGCTCCTACACCCTGACCTTCGGCGGCCTGCTGCTGCTCGGCGGCCGGGCCGGCGACATCCTGGGCCGGCGCCGTGTGTTCATGGCCGGAATCCTGCTCTTCACCCTGGCTTCCCTGCTCGGCGGCTTCGCCCAGGAACCCTGGCAGCTCCTGGCCGCCCGCGCCCTCCAGGGCGTCGGCGGAGCCATCGCCTCCCCCACCGCGCTCGCCCTGATCACCACGACCTTCGCCGAAGGGCCCGAGCGCAACCGGGCCTTCGGAGTGTTCGCCGCCGTTTCCGCGGGCGGCGGCGCCATCGGCCTGCTCACCGGCGGCATGCTCACCGAGTGGCTCAACTGGCGCTGGGTGCTCTTCGTCAACGTCCCCATCGGCGTGCTGATCGCGGTCCTCGCCCCGCTGTACATCACCGAATCCGAACGCCACCCCGGCCGCTTCGACCTCGCGGGTGCGCTCACCTCCACAGGCGGCATGGCCTCGCTCGTCTACGGCTTCATCCGGGCCTCCGAGAACGGCTGGCGCGACGCTCTGACCCTCGGCTCCTTCGCCACCGCCGTCATCCTGCTCGCCCTCTTCGCCCTCGTCGAGTCCCGGGCGCGCGAGCCGATCACCCCGCTGCGGATGTTCGCCGACCGCAACCGCGCCGGCACCTACCTGATCATGCTCAGCCTCGCCGCGGCGATGTTCGGGATGTTCTTCTTCATCGTGCAGTTCGTGCAGAACGTCCTGGACTTCAGCCCGATCAGGTCCGGCTTCGCCTTCCTGCCGGTGACCGTCGCGATCGTCACCGCCGCCGGTCTCTCCCAGCGCCTCCTGCCGCGCTTCGGGCCCAAGCCCTTCATGGTCCTCGGCTCCACTCTGGTCGGCTGCGGTCTGGCCTGGCTGACCCTCATCCGCACGGATTCCTCGTACGTGTCCGGCGTGCTCGGCCCGATGCTGCTCTTCGGCTTCGGCATGGGCCTCAACTTCGTCACCCTCACCCTGACCGCGGTCTCCGGAGTGGCCCCCAAGGAGGCGGGCGCGGCGTCCGGACTGCTCAACGCCAGCCAGCAGGTCGGCGGCTCGCTCGGCCTCTCCATCCTGGTCACCGTCTTCGGCACCGCGAGCCGCACCGAGGCCGAGAAGCAGGTCCCGGACTTCATGGCCCACGCCGACCCCGGTCAGCTGGCCGCGTTCAAGGAGACCGGCCGCCTCCCCGGGGCCTGGGGGCACGAGGTGCTGGCCCAGGGCATCTCCACGGCGTTCATCGCCGCCGTCGCCATGGCGGCCCTCGCCCTGCTCTCGGCGACGCTGGTGATCCGGGTGCGCAAGAGCGACCTGGAAGCCCTCAACGGCGCGGCCGCGGAGGCCGGCCCGGCAGCCTGAGCCCGCCCCCGGCGGGGGACCGTACGCATCCCGTCGCGCGTACGGTCCCCAGCGGGTCGGCCACCGGCTGGCGGATCGGCTCGCGGATCAGCCGGCGGACCGGGACGAGAACGTCCGCAGCGCCGCGCACGTCTCGTACGACGCCTTCACCGGACGCTCCCGCAGGATCTCCCGGGCCCTGCGGTCACCCAGGCTCATCGCGTACCAGGGGACCTCGCCCGCATCGGCCAGGTCGTCGTTGATCCCGCGGAGCGCGCAGGAACGCTGGGGTTCGGGCAGCCGGTCCAGCGCCGGGACGGCGTCCGCGGAGAGCGACTGGAAGTAGGCGAGGTCGATCTTGTGCTGCTTCTCGAATCGACTCACGTTGCTCTCCGCGATCATCCCGTCCGGCGACAGCAGGCCGAAGGCCAGTACGGTCACCCCCGCGCTCGCCATCACGGCCCTGGGCAGCCACCGCGCGCCGAAGATGCCGGCCGCGACGATCAGTGCGATCACCACCCCGAGCCACAGCTCCATCGTGACGACCGAGACCCGCAGCCGGGTCAACCCGAAGGCGTCCACGTAGAAGTCCATGCGGCGCACCGCGGAAGCGACGACCACCAGGGTGAGCAGGCACAGCACACCCAGCACGCCGCGCACGAGCCGCCGGTCCCCGGGACCCGAACGCGGAGCCCAACGCAGCGCGAGGGCGATCACGATCAGCGTGAGCACGGTGGCCCACAACAGCTGCCAGAAGCCCTGTCGGGCGTACTCGGCGGGGAGCAGGCCCGTGCGCTCCTTCACCTTGTCGTAGCCGCCGAGGAGGACGGCGAGCTGGACGCCGATGAAGCCGGCGAAGAGCAGGTTGAGCAGTACCAGCGGAAGGGCCCACTCCACCCGGGAGCGAGGCTTCCCCGCGGCCACCGCGACCCGGTCCCAGCGCAGCGGCGCCCCGGCCGCGCGGGCGGCCGCGAGCGCCACGAGCACACCCAGCGCGAAGAGCAGCACCCGCACCGGACCGTCCCCGGCGGACACCTCGGGGACCAACCCGCCGAGGACATCGGCGAAAGCCGCGTCGGCGGACGCGAACAGTGCGCCGAAGACCACCAGCAGGGCGAGCCCCACGCCCGCTGCCTTCACAACGGGCCACCAGTTCCGGCGGTTCCCGCTGCGGCGCGCCATCAGCCCCTGCCACGCCCACCCGATCCCCGTCGGCGCCGCTTCGAGGAAGCCGAGCGGGCTGAGCAGCACCCCGAGCCAGGTCCGGCTGCCGAAGAGGGCGAGGGCGCCGAGCCCGATCGCGGCCAGGATCGCCAGGGTGGAGGGCCAGGCCGATTCCCGCAGCGCCGGTACGACGAGCAGCGCGAGGCTGCCGACCGCCCACACCAGGGTCCAGGGGCGCGGCCGTCGCCCCGCGGCGCGCGCGGCGACGCCGGCCGCGGCGACGGCGGGTACGGCGGCGATCAACAGCCCGGGACCGACCCCGTCACCGAGCAGCAGGGCCGCGGCGACACCGCTCACCAGGGCGGCGATCAGGGTGCCGGTGCGGATCGGCGCCAAATCGGCGGGCCGCAGCGCCCTGGCCCAACCGTTGTTCCTGGCCTGCTTCCTGGCCAGACGCTCCGCTTGGCGGGCGGCTTGCTGCGCCTCCCAGTACCGCTGGCGTTCCCAGTGCTGCGCCGCCCTGGCCTGCTGCACGGTCGGCGGCGCTGTGGCCCCTTCGGCCCCTTCGGCCCTGCCGGCGTTGTTCTCTGTCATTGGATCCCCTCCCGACAACCGCCCGCCGAGCACTGGGCGCGGACGGCGAAGCGGTCAGAGTAGGGGCCTGACGTGCGCTTTCAGCCGATCGAGGGGTCGCCTGTGGCAGGACCGTGACAATCCTCAACGGCCCGGCAAAGAGCCGGATTTACCGACTCCGCGCCGGTTTCGCACCACTTCCTGCGCCGCGTACCTGCGCCGCGTACCTGCGTCGCGCTCAGAGCGCCGCGGCTTCCGGGAGCCAGGCGGGCAGGGCTTCGGTCCGTGCCAGCCAGTCCGCCGGCAGGTTCTCGTCGCCGCGCGCGCCCAGTACCCCGCCGACGATGGCGCAGGTCGTGTCCACGTCACCGCCGACCTGCGCGGTCGTCCAGAAGGCCTGCTCGTAGTCGTGCAACGAGCGAGCGGCCGACCACAGGGCGAAGGGCACGGTGTCGTGGGCGCTGGTGCGGCGCCCGCAGCCCAGCACCGCCGCGACGGTGGTGGCGTCGGCGTAGTCCAGCATGCCGCGCGCACGGCGCAGACCGGCGCCGACCGCGCTGCGCGGCACCAGCGCGATCACCCCGTCCAACAGGTCTCCGGGCGTCGGCGGTCCCGCCGGCGCCGCCGCCAGCGCTGCCGCCGCGGCGACCGCCATCGCCCCGCACACGGCCTCGCGGTGCTGGTGGGTGGTGTAGGCGGAGATCTCCGCCTGGTGGGTCGCCTGCTCCGGGTCGTCTGCGTACCAGGCGCCGAGCGGGGCGATGCGCATCGCGGCGCCGTTGCCCCACGAGCCCTGCCCGTTGAAGAGGGCCGAGGACAGCTCGCGCCAGTCCTGGCCCTCGCGCACGAGCCGCAGCATGCGGTTGACCGCGGGCCCGTAGCCACGGTCGAAGTCGTGGTGCACGGCGAAGGAGGTGGCCAGCGCGTCCTGGTCGATCCGCCCGTGCGCGGCGAGGACGGCGGCGACCGAGCAGGCCATCTCGGTGTCATCGGTCCACTGCCAGGGCCCGGACGGCAGCTCGCGCCTCTTGAGCAGCGGGTAGTTGACGGGGACGAAGAACTGGGAGCCCAGCGCGTCACCCAGCGCCAGCCCGCGGAGGCTGGCCAAGGCGCGTGCGTAGCGCCGGTCGGAAGCGGGTTCAGGGGTCATCGCGGGTCACTCTAGCCGTCCAGGTCGTAGGGCTCGGGTGTGGTCCACCGTTCAAATGGGCGGTCCATCCGGTAGCGGCCGTCGTCCCCCAGCCGCAGGACCCGGAAGTCGCCGTTCGGGGGGTTGGACAGGCACTCGAACTCGGCCACCGACCAGTGGAACCAGCGCATGCAGAACAACCGCATGGTCAGCCCGTGGGTCACCAGCAGCACGTTGGGCGGATGGTCCGGGGCCTCGAAGCTGCGGTAGAGGCTCTCCAGGAAGGATCCGACCCGGTCGTAGACGTCGGCCCCCGACTCGCCCTGCGCGAAGCGGTAGAAGAAGTGCCCGTAGGCGTCCCGGTAGGCCTTCTGGAGCCGCACGTCGTCGCGGTCCTGCCAGTTGCCCCAGTCCTGCTCGCGCAGCCTCGGTTCCTCCCGCACCCGCACCCGGCCCGGGTCGAGCTTCAGGTCGCGGAAGGTCTGCAGGGTGCGCCGGTAGGGCGAGAGGTACGCGCTGATCGGCTCGTCGCCGAAGAGGGCCCGCAGCCGCTCGCCCGTGGCGGCGGCCTGCTCGTGCCCGGTGCGGGTCATCCGCAGGGCGTGGTCGGGCTCCCGTTCGTACACCGAGTCGTCGGCATTGCCCTCCGATTCCCCGTGCCTGACGAGGACGATGCGCCGCGGTCGTGCCATTCCATGACCCTAATCCGGCCATCGCCGTCGGACGAGCAGAGCGCGCCGGTCACGCATGTGGTCCTGGCGACATTCCTAAGGTCACACCGTCATACGGGCACCGGGCTCAGACTGTCCACGACGGTTCCAGGTCGACGACGTCGCCGGTCAGCGCCTCGACGTCGGCCTCGGTCTGCGCCCGCAGGGAGAGCCGCTCGACCCGCTCCTGGCGGTACTTGCCGTGCTCGGCCGCCGCGTGCCACATGGACAGCACCAGGAATTCCCGCCCGGGGGCCTCTCCGAAGAGTCCGCGCAGCATCCCGGGCGAGCCCGCCATGGCCGGATTCCACACCTTCTCCTGCATGAGCGCGAAGTGCTCGGTCCGCCCCTCCCGCACCCGGCAGTGCGCCACGCGCACCACGTCGGCGTCGGTGAAGCGCGGTTCGAACCCGGTCTTCACGTCGAAGCGGTGGTCGAAGAGGGTGACCCGGGGGTTGGTGTAGGTGCCGTGCTGGGCCGCGGCCAGCCGGTCGTACGAGCGCGCCATGAAGGAGTCGTAGAAGGAACGGCTCTCCCAGAACGCGAAGACGTGCGCGACGCCTTGCCGGCCCCGGCTCCAGCCGCCGCCCTGCCCCCGGAATCCGGGTTCACCCGGCAGCCCCGCCCATTTGCGCTGCCCCCGTTCGAACCCGCGTCGGTCCGTCACCGTGCAGCGAATCCACTTGACCAGCACCGCGCCATCGTACGGTGCCCGGCGCGGCCCGGGTCAGTACTCGGCCCGGTAGATCCGTACCAGTTCGCCCGCGTCCCGATCGGACAGCCGGATCCCGAACTCCCGGTCGAGGAGTGCGGTCAGCTCGTCGGGCGCGACCGGGTGGCGCTCCGCCCGCCCGTCGGGGTGGAGCGTCGTGAACTCGCCCCGGACGAGGGAGAGCCGGTGGACGGCTCCCGGCACCCCGGGCCGGTGGACGACGAGCTGCCCGATGAAGGCGGACCGGGGGTGGGAGGAGCTGTAGTGGTTCATCAGGACGTAGTCGACCGGGTGGGTCGGCTGCGGGCCGAAGGCGTACAGGTCCCGCCAGGCACCCTCGCGCAGGAAGGTCAGGACGAGCACGCCGTCGGCCTCCTCGCGCACGGCGTACGACCACTCCCCCTGGGACACCACGGTGCCCGGTCGGCCCAGCGGGACGGGCTCGCGCGGCCCTTGGAGGCCGAACCCGGCGTCGCACAGCCAGGGTTCACCGTCCACGGTGACGACGAGGACGGCATGGGTGACGGGTAGGAGCGCGTCACCGCGGGTCCTGTTGCGCGCGCCGCGCCCGGCGACGGTGAAACCGATCCGCTCCAGGGCGGCGGCGAGCAGCGTGTTCTGCTCGTAGCAGTACCCGCCGCGGCGGCTGCGCACGAGCTTGTCCTCGATGCTCTTGACGTCGAGCGCGATGGGGTGGCCGAGCAGGACGTCGAGGCTCTCGAAGGGGATGGCGGCGGTGTGGGCCCGATGCACCCCGAACAACGTGTCGAGGTCCGGCTGGAGTTCCCCCGCGTACCCGATCCGCGCCAGATAGGCGTCCAGATCCAGTTCGTCACCGCTCCACATGTCTCCCCCGCCCCTCGGTCCGAAGGCGCCCGTCCGGTACGCCCCCACACACACGATGCCACTGGCGCCACAGCTGACCACCCCTGCCCCGTCCCCGCCGCCACCGGGTCGGCCGGGGCCCGGCGCACGTACGGTCAGGTCGCGCTCCACCCCGGGACCGTCGGAAGCAGCTGCTCCGCGAGACGGAGCAGCATCGGATCGTCGGGCAGCTGCCCGTCCTGCCGCCAGACGACGAGCTCGAAGGAGCCGCCGCTGTCCTTGCCGTCCCTGGCGACCAACAGGGTGCGGGCCATGACCCCGGGAGCCGCACTGCTCTTGCCGCCGCCCAGGTTGAAGCTGAGGGACAACGTCCGGTCGGAGGAGAAGACCGCCGAGTGCCCCAGCACGGTCTGCTTCTGCACGCTGCTGCCGAGGACTTCGGCCAGTTGGGCCACCTGCATCCGGTCCCCGGACGAGGAGAGCTTCACGTGGTGGGTCTTCAGCTCGACGTCCGCCGAGGGGCTGACCTTCTTGGTGCCGTCGGAGCGCTCGATCACGCCGTCGTTGCCCCAGGCGGTCACCGGCTGCTCGCCCGGCGTTCCGAGCAGCACGGCCAGGTCGGGCCGGTTCAGTGCCGCGCACATCTGCGCGCCGGAGACCTGCGGCGCCGCGGGCGCGGCGCTCCGCGAAGGCGAACAGACGGCCGGCTTGTTCGCGTCGGCCGTGTTCCCGGCAGCGTTCTGCACGCTCCACAGGACACCCACGAGTCCCCCGACCACCACCACGGCAGCCACTGCCTGAGCCCCCGCGCTCATGCCCTTCTTGGATCCGGCACTGTCCTCGACCATGTCCCCCGCGTCCCCCACCTCGACGTTCGCGCCAGTTGCGCGCCGGTGGATCCTAACCGGTGATCGTTTCCCGGGAAACAGAAGAAATACCGTCCAGTAACTCGGTGCGGAAAAACGCCGAGGGCGGTCCAGGTGGGTCTCCATTTCGAGCAACCTCCGCGGTGCCCTTCCCTCGTCCGATCGCGCGAAGGCTCGTTCGAAGCCCGTACCTAGGCAGGCTCGGTGACATACGCGCCGTCGTCGTCATGATCCGGTTCCTACCCCCACAATCCGCAGTACGGCCTCCCTGCCCCGATGGCTGATCTAGCATCTGACGGATCGACACCCGCTGGGGGGCACATGCGGCCGAAGCAGCTGAACGTCAAGACCACCGTTCCGTTCCTGGGGGAATTCGGTGGCGAGTGGGGGCCCGGCGACACCGGGCGCAAAGCGAGAGCGCGGGTTGCGGAGCTGATCGGGCCACCGATAGCCGTCCCCAACCAAGCTCCGCGAGCGTCCGACCCGTCCCAGCCTCCCACCCCGAAAGGACCGGCTGCTCCGTGATCAAGGCGTTCTTCTCCTACTCCACCCAGGACGCCGCCTTCGTACGCGAAGTGGCGTCCGAGATCGGCCGCGCGTTTGCCACGATCGACTACCGGTCGTTCCGTGCCGGTGGCGATCTTTTGAGCTCCATCGATGAGGCCCTCAAGGAATCAGCGGCCTTCGTCCTCTTCCTCAGCAAGGCCGCCCTGGCCTCCCCCTGGGTGGGGCACGAGATCCGTGAGGCACGGTTCCAGGCAGCGATGGGGCGGATCAAGAACGTCCTGGTGGTCCGCCTGGACCCGCACATTGCGCCCGCGGATCTGCCGGAGTGGCTGAACCGCACCAAGCACATCACGACGATCGCGGCGAAGCCTGCCGCACGTAGGATCAGAAGCCTCATCGACGATGTGGTGCGTCAGGGCCAGAGCCCCCGCTTCGTCGGCCGGGCCGCCGAGATCGCTGCGCTTCAAGACGTGTACTCCGCGCCGGAACCGGGTGCGGAGAGCCAGGTTGCCTGCGTGACGGGGCTTCCCCGCATCGGCCGGCGCTCCACGTTGACGAAGATGGTCCGCGAGTCGCTGGACCTGGAGACCCTCCTGGTCATCGACGTGGAACCGGGTGACACGGTGCAGGCCCTCGCCGCGAAGGTCTCCGCACTGGTCGATCCTTCGGAGACCCCCGAGGAGTCCTTGACACGCACCAGGGAGATCACGGCACTCGGCAACGATGAGGCCCTTGCGCATACGCTGGGCAAGTTCCAGGAAATCTGCCAGTACCACCAGATGCCTGTGCTCCACGATGAGGGCGGGCTCCTGGACAACGACGGAGACATCGCGCCCTACATCCTCGACCTGATCGAGTCGCTGAGCCAGTACCCGGACATCGTCACCGCGTTGCTCACGAACAGGCGACCCTCGCCGGACCGCTTCAATGCGCGGAAGATGCGCCCTCTCGGCGTGGTCCAACTCCGACCCCTGGAAGATGCGGACATCAGCCGTCTCGTGGGCCTCATGGCGAAGGCCCATCAGATCACCTTGGCCCCCGCGACCGTCAGAGAGGTCACCGCGGCGGTCCGCGGCTACCCGCCCTCCGTCACCTTCGCACTCGAACTGATCACGGTCTATGGGCCTGACCTCGGTATCCGCGGCAGGATGCTCTCGGATTTCGGTGCGTCACCACTGACCAGCTACCTCAAGCAGAACAAGTTCAGCAGCCTGGAGCAGAAGATCCTACGCGTCATGGCTGCGAACAGCCCACTGCCGCTCTCCGTCCTGCAGGAGGCGACCAGTACCTCGGAGGACGGAATTGACAAAGCCCTGATCCATCTCATCGACGTCTCTTTGATCGTCCCTACCGCCGGTGGCTGGTACGGAGTGTCCGGGCCCGCCGTCGACGCGATCCGCCGCGAGTTCGGCGCCTGCAGCAAAGCCGAGTACGGGGCAGTCGCGACGCGGCTCGACAAGTTCTTGGCGCGGTCAGAGGCGGGGACCGATTACTTGGCCCTGCAACGCACTCTGTTCCGCGCCATGGACAAGGCCGGACAGCAATCGACTCCCCGAGCGTACGCGCTGCTCACCGACCGGGTACGGCTGGCCGAGCAGTACTACCACGAGCAGGAATATCAACGCGCAGTGGACATGGCGACCGATGCACTCGACTCCGGTCCTGGGATCCATCAGGCCCGGGCGACACTCATTCGCGCCCATGTGAAGCTCGGCGAGTACGTGGAGGCGGGCGAGCACATCACGGAGCTCAAGAAGCGTGGCCAGATGCGCGACGCCTTCTTCCTCACCGGCTTCCTGGAGCGGCACAGGGGTCAGCACCGAGTGGCTCTGAGCTTCTATCAGAAGGCACTCGACAATGGACGCGGAGGCATGGCGATCCACCGTGAGATGGCGGACTGCTGTCTGCGTCTGGGCGACCTGTCTCGCGCCGACGAGCACATCTCGCGAGCGGAGGAGAAGCAGCCCGACAACCGGTACGTCGTGGATTTGAAAATCCAAATCGCGTGCAGGCTGGGCGACCGGGACACGGCGCTCTCGCTGCTCGTGCGTTTGGCCGACATCGACCGCGCCGAGATGGTCAGCCACCGCACGTCACGCGTGGAGTACCTCTGCGGCGTCATGGAAACCGCCTATGAATTCGCTCAAAAGGCGGTGGAGAAGTCTGACAACGTACGCTTCGAGGTACTGGCCAACTACGTGCTCTGCGCGCTGCGCACCTCGCGCTTCGGCGAGGCAAGCGCGGCCCTGGACCAGCTCGACCGCAAGTTCAGCAAGCAGCGCCGCGACATTCGTACCGGCCTCAGAGCGCGGCTGAGCATTGCCCAACAGGACTACCAGACCGCGTACGAATACACGGAGCGGTTCATCAGCCCCGAGCGTCCCGTTCACCTCCTGATCCGGCGGGACGCCCTGCGGGGAATGCTCGATCGGACCGCGCTCGCCCCGCAGCTGCGCGCCGATCTCAAGGCAGAGCTGAAGCGGTGCGAGGATCGGCTCGCCGGCCGTGAGGAGGACTTCGACCTGGACACGCGGAGCGACCTGGGCTGACGGGTTCACGGACCCCGGTCCAGGGCCAGCATCATCACCAGGGCCGCGCTGGCCGCACACCGCAGGCGCCCGTCCCGTACCGCGAAAACCGCCTCATTCAAGGTGACGCGGCGGACCACCAAGTCCGCCTCCTCAGGCTCAGGAGCGGCACGGGACCAGGCGGGATCGATCGTGCTCCACAAGTGGACCTGGGCGGGCGTGAGCCCGGGCAAGGCGCGGAGCGAGCCCCTGTCGTACCACCGCCCGTCGCGATAGCCGGTCTCTTCGACCAGTTCCCGCTCGGCAGCCTTGCGGCTGCTGCGGTCCGCCGGATCCATTGACCCTCCCGGCAGCTGCCACATCGGCCCGGTGAGGTAGTGGAACTGCTCGACGACGAGAAGGGCCCCGTTGACCAACGCGCCCACCCGCACCTGATCCGGCACCTGCACCCAGTCGTACGTGCCCCGCATTCCGTGCGGAAGTGTGACCTCGTCGCGATAGGCGGTGAGACGTGGTGTCGCACACAGCGGCACCCGGCTGTGACGGACCCAAGGTCCTCGTCGCTCGGTCATGACGGAAATCCTGCCGGAGATTCACCAGTTCGGAATCGACTTGCCGCGATGGTACGCGCTGACTGCCCGGGCGGACCGTTCTGACGGAGTGGTTCCCCGATGCCAGAGGGGGCACCGACCAATGGTCGGGGCCCCCTCTCATGTGCACATCAGCGCCCTCTGCACGAGGTGCTCAACTGTGTCTCGGACGCGATTCCGTCCGGTATCAGCTGCAACCGCTGGTCGAGCCGCAGCCCTCGCAGATGTAGCAGGACCCGGCGCGCTGCATCTTCGTCCCGCAGGAGAAGCAGAGCGGTGCGTCGGCGCTCACGCCGAGCTGCATCTCCACCAGTTCCGCGTTCGAGTGCGCCTGCTTGGGGGCGGGCACCTCCACGATCGCGACCGGCTTCGGGGCGGCGGGGACGACGGTGAGCGGGGCCGCCGGAGTCAGGGACTCCGTGTCCAGCTCCTCTTCGAGCGGCTCGTACGAACCGGTGTCGAGGTGACGCTGACGCTCTTCGGCGGAGTGGATGCCGAGGGCGGAGCGGGTCTCGAAGGGCAGGAAGTCGAGCGCCACGCGGCGGAAGATGTAGTCGACGATCGACTGCGCCATCCGCACGTCCGGGTCGTCCGTCATGCCGGCCGGCTCGAAGCGCATGTTCGTGAACTTCGCGACGTACGTCTCCAGCGGGACGCCGTACTGCAGGCCGACCGAGACCGCGATGGAGAAGGCGTCCATCATGCCCGCGAGGGTGGAACCCTGCTTGGACATCTTCAGGAAGACCTCGCCCAGACCGTCGTCCGGGTAGGAGTTGGCCGTCATGTACCCCTCGGCGCCACCGACCGTGAAGGAGGTGGTGATGCCCGGGCGGCCCTTGGGCAGGCGCTTGCGGACCGGGCGGTACTCGATGACCTTCTCGACCGCCGTGCGGATGGTCTCCTCGGCCTTCTCGGTGACCTCGACCTTCTCCGCTTCCTTCTTCTTCGCGGAGAGGGGCTGGCCGACCTTGCAGTTGTCGCGGTAGATCGCGAGCGCCTTGACGCCGAGCTTCCAGGCCTCGAAGTAGATCTCCTCGATCTCTTCGACGGTCGCCGTCTCCGGCATGTTGACCGTCTTGGAGATCGCGCCGGAGATCCACGGCTGGATCGCGGCCATCATCCGGACGTGGCCCATCGCGGAGATGGAACGCTCGCCCATCGCGCAGTCGAAGACCGGGTAGTGCTCGACCTTGAGGCCCGGGGCGTCGACGACCACGCCGTGTTCGGCGATGTGGGCGACGATGGCCTCGATCTGCTCCTCCTGGTAGCCCAGGCGGCGCAGGGCCTGCGGAACGGTGCCGTTGACGATCTGCATCGAGCCGCCGCCGACGAGCTTCTTGAACTTGACCAGGGCCAGGTCCGGCTCGACGCCCGTGGTGTCACAGGACATCGCGAGACCGATGGTGCCGGTCGGCGCGAGCACGGAGGCCTGCGCGTTGCGGAAGCCGTTCTTCTCGCCGAGGCGCAGGACGTCCTGCCAGGCCTCGGTGGCAGCGGCCCAGATCACGTTGTCGAGGTCCGCGGTGCGCGGCGCGACGGCGTTGGCGTCGGAGTGCTGCCTCATGACGCGCTTGTGCGACTCGGCGTTGCGGGCGTAGCCGTCGTACGGGCCCACGATCGCGGCGAGCTCGGCGGAACGCTTGTACGCGGTACCGGTCATCAGCGAGGTGATCGAGGCGGCGAGGGTGCGGCCGCCGTCCGAGTCGTACGCGTGGCCGGTGGCCATCAGCAGGGCGCCGAGGTTGGCGTAGCCGATGCCCAGCTGGCGGAAGGCGCGGGTGTTCTCGCCGATCTTCTGCGTCGGGAAGTCCGCGAAGCAGATGGAGATGTCCATCGCCGTGATGACCAGCTCGACGACCTTGGAGAAGCGCTCGGCGTCGAAGGACTGGTTGCCCTTGCCGTCGTCGTTCAGGAACTTCATCAGGTTGAGCGAGGCGAGGTTGCAGGACGTGTTGTCCAGGTGCATGTACTCGCTGCACGGGTTCGACGCGGTGATGCGGCCGGACTCGGGGCAGGTGTGCCAGTTGTTGATCACACCGTCGTACTGGATGCCCGGGTCGGCGCAGGCCCACGCGGCCTCGGCCAGCTTGCGGAAGAGCGCCTTGGCGTCGACCTTCTCGATGACCTCGCCGGTCATGCGGGCACGCAGGCCGAACTCGGTGCCGTTCTCGACGGCCGTCATGAACTCGTCGTTCACACGGACGGAGTTGTTGGCGTTCTGGTACTGGACGGACGTGATGTCGTCGCCGCCCAGGTCCATGTCGAAGCCCGCGTCGCGCAGGGCGCGGATCTTCTCCTCTTCCTTCACCTTGGTCGCGATGAAGTCCTCGACGTCCGGGTGGTCCACGTCCAGGACGACCATCTTGGCCGCGCGACGGGTGGCGCCGCCCGACTTGATCGTTCCGGCGGACGCGTCGGCGCCGCGCATGAAGGAGACCGGACCGGAGGCGTTGCCGCCGGAGGAGAGCAGCTCCTTGGAGGAGCGGATGCGGGAGAGGTTCAGGCCGGCGCCGGAGCCGCCCTTGAAGATCATGCCCTCTTCCTTGTACCAGTCGAGGATCGACTCCATGGAGTCGTCGACGGCCAGGATGAAGCAGGCGGAGACCTGCTGCGGCTGGGGGGTGCCGACGTTGAACCACACCGGCGAGTTGAAGCTGAAGATCTGGTGCAGGAGCGCGTAGGTCAGCTCGTGCTCGAAGATCTCGGCGTCGGCGGGCGAGGAGAAGTAGTCGAAGTCCTCGCCGGCCTTCGTGTAGGTCTTCACGATCCGGTCGATCAGCTGCTTGAGACCGGTCTCGCGCTGCGGGGTGCCGACGGCCCCGCGGAAGTACTTACTGGTGACGATGTTGACCGCGTTCACCGACCAGAAGTCGGGGAACTCGACGCCACGCTGCTCGAAATTGACCGAGCCGTCGCGCCAGTTGGTCATGACGACGTCACGACGTTCCCAGGACACCTCGTCGTACGGGTGCACGCCGGGGGTCGTGTGGATGCGCTCGATCCGAAGGCCGCTCTTGGCCGCCTTGGTTCCCTTGGTGCGGGAACCTCGCGCCGAGCCGCTC
The DNA here is from genome assembly GCF_044454405.1 of Streptomyces sp. NPDC051555. NCBI lineage: Bacteria > Bacillati > Actinomycetota > Actinomycetes > Kitasatosporales > Streptomycetaceae > Streptomyces > Streptomyces sp. NPDC051555. The sequence goes on from NZ_JBITDP010000007.1 coordinate 276,882, forward strand.
GCCGTCTCTGTCATGCCGCCTCCCATATGCGGGCGAAACGCCCTAATGTGCCAGCGAAATTCCCCGGCACGGTTTTGACTGTGATCTACGTACATGGCCTGGCTGATCCCGGCCGCATCGCGGCCGCCCGGTCAGTCGGCGGCGGAGGCGGGCACGGGGACCGCGGAGGTCCCACCGGGCTCGCACTCTTGGGTGTGAGTCCGCCGGTCACGGAGTTCCGTGATGGCGGCCTCGAAGTCTTCGAGGGAGTTGAACGCCTTGTAGACGGACGCGAACCGGAGGTACGCGACCAGGTCCAGCTCCTGCAACGGGCCGAGTATGGCCAGACCCACGTCATGGGTGGTCAGCTCGGCACTACCGGTGGCGCGCAGCGCTTCCTCGACCCGCTGGCCGAGCTTGGCGAGGGCGTCCTCGGTGACGGGTCGTCCCTGGCAGGCCTTGCGGACGCCGGAGATGACCTTGGTGCGACTGAAGGGCTCGGTGACCCCACTGCGCTTGATCACCATCAGTGACGCGGTCTCGACCGTGGTGAAACGACGAGAGCAGTCCGGACACTGACGGCGCCTGCGGATCGACGTCCCGTCGTCCGTGGTGCGACTGTCGACGACGCGGCTGTCGGGATGCCTGCAGAAGGGGCAGTGCAAAGCTCCGGACCCTTCTTCTCGGCACGACTGAACAACCTCCCGAAAGGCCCGCGCAGCAACAGCTGACCACAGAGACAGGGCTCTGTCAGGGGCTCGGGAAGCAGCCACCAGCATATGCGATGTCGGGCCGCGCAGCAGACCGGGGACCACAACCTCTGGGTGACTTCGCTCATCCAACCACTAGATCTTGGGTTGTGGAGGATTTACGGCGCTCCGCGTGTCGCAGCCCCCCATGGCCGGATCCGGGGGCTCCGAGTGCCACACTGGGCCCGGGAGCGGACGGGGCGATTCAACCGGCAAGGGTACCGTAAGCGGAAGACGCCCGACCGAACCCGCGTTCGGCCACCCGCTCGTCTATACACCCCTCCACATGACCACGATGAGCTATCTGCGTTTTTTCACTCGAACGTGTGTTTGGCGCAACCTTTCGAAAGCTACTACCGTTGTCCAGCTAGGGAGAACATTTCGAGAGGGGCCGACGTGACCACCACCGCAGACAGTGCCACCATCACTGCCCAGAACCGCTCCCAGAGCCGACTCGAGCCGGTGCATGCAATGAACGACTCAAGCCTGAACCCGGAGGCGGAGCCCGTCCGCCCCGCACGCTCGCTGCCAGGGCGACCTCCAGGCATCCGCGCCGACAGCTCCGGACTCACGGACCGGCAGCGGAGGGTCATCGAGGTCATCCGTGACTCGGTGCAGCGCCGCGGCTACCCGCCGTCGATGCGGGAGATCGGCCAGGCGGTCGGCCTGTCCAGCACGTCTTCGGTGGCCCACCAGCTGATGGCCCTCGAACGCAAGGGCTTCCTGCGCCGTGACCCGCACCGCCCCCGGGCGTACGAGGTACGGGGCTCCGACCAGCCCAGCTCGCAGCCCACGGACACCACCGGCAAGCCCGCCGCCTCCTACGTTCCCCTGGTCGGCCGGATCGCCGCGGGCGGCCCGATCCTCGCCGAGGAGTCGGTCGAGGACGTGTTCCCCCTCCCCCGGCAGCTCGTCGGCGACGGAGAGCTCTTCGTCCTCAAGGTCGTCGGCGACTCCATGATCGAAGCCGCCATCTGTGACGGCGACTGGGTCACGGTCCGCCGACAGCCCGTCGCGGAGAACGGTGACATCGTCGCCGCGATGCTCGATGGCGAAGCCACGGTCAAGCGGTTCAAGCGCGAGGACGGCCATGTCTGGCTGCTCCCGCACAACTCCGCCTACCAGCCCATCCCAGGTGACGAGGCGACCATCCTCGGCAAGGTGGTCGCGGTACTGCGGCGCCTCTGACGGCCGCCGCCCCCATCCGGCCCCGGGACTCACTGCGCCGTGTCCCGGGGCTGCTCTTTGCCCTCGTCCCTCCGCCCTCTTCCGTCCTCAGACGGCCCGGGCGGCTCCGCTCACTTGCCGTCGGCCTGCGCGGTCGCGTCGATGGCGGCCAGCGAGCGGCGGACCTGATTGCGGTCCGTGGTGTACCAGAAGTCCGGCAGCGTGGCCCGGACGAAACTGCCGTAGCGCGCGGTGGCGAGGCGGGGGTCCAGCACCGCGACCACGCCCCGGTCCTCGGAGGCCCGGACCAGACGGCCCGCGCCCTGCGCCATGAGCAGCGCCGCGTGGGTCGCGGCCACGGCCATGAAACCGTTGCCGCCGCGCTCCTCCACGGACTTCTGCCGGGCGCTCATCAGCGGGTCGTCCGGACGCGGGAACGGGATCCTGTCCATGACGACGAGCTGGCAGCTGGGACCGGGCACGTCCACACCCTGCCAGAGCGAGAGGGTGCCGAACAGGCAGGTCTTCGGATCGGCGGCGAAGGCCTTGATCAACTCGCCGAGCGTCTCCTCCCCCTGGAGCAGGATCGGGTTGTCGAGCCGCCCGCGGAGCTCCTCGGCGGCCGCCTTGGCTCCGCGCATGGACGAGAACAGGCCGAGGGTGCGGCCGCCGGCCGCCTCGATCAGCTCGGCCAACTCGTCGATCATGTCCCCGCGGGTGCCCTCGCGGCCGGGGGTGGCCAGGTGCTTGGCGACGTAGAGGATGCCCTGCTTCGGATAGTCGAAGGGCGAGCCGACGTCGAGGCCCTTCCAGACGGGGACGTCGTCCCCTTCGACCCCTTCGGGTGAGAGCCCCATCGAAGCCGCGACGCCGTTGAAGTCGCCGCCGAGCTTGAGGGTCGCGGAGGTCAGGACCACGGAGCGGTCCTCGAACAACTTCTCGCGCAGCAGCCCGGACACCGAGAGCGGGGCGACCCGCAGGGTGGCGCCGAACCGGTCGTGGCGCTCGTACCAGACCACGTCGTACTCGGAGCCGAGGGTGATCCGCTCCGCCACGCCGTGGATGCTCTCCACCGCGGCGAGGGCCTGCTTGCGGACCGCGTCCTCGTCGTGGACGGACTTGTCGCGGGTACCGCCGATCGCCGAGATCACGTTGCGCGAGGCGTCCCGGAGGGCGAGCAGGGCGTAACCGAGGTCCTCCGGGATCTCTTCCAACCGACCGGGCAGGGCCAGCTCCATCACCCGCTCGAAGGTCTCGGCGGCCGTCTGGAGAGAGTCGGCGATCTTCTCGTTGACCAACTTCGCGGACCGCTTCACCGCGCGGTTGACCTGGCCGGGAGTGAGTTCACCGGTGGCCACACCGGTCACCCGGGAGACCAGCTCGTGGGCCTCGTCGACGATCAGCACCTCGTGCTGCGGGAGCACCGGAGCGCCCTCGATGGCGTCGATCGCGAGCAGCGCGTGGTTGGTGACCACGACGTCGGCGAGCTTGGCGCGCTCGCGGGCGGCCTCGGCGAAGCACTCGGCGCCGTAGGCGCACTTCGTCGCACCCAGGCATTCCCGGGAGGAGACGGAGATCTGGGCCCAGGCCTTGTCGGAGACGCCCGGGGTGAGGTCGTCCCGGTCACCGGTCTCCGTCTCGTCCGCCCAGTCGCGCAGGCGCAGCAGGTCCTGGCCGAGCTTGCTCGTCGGGGCAGCCGCTTCGAACTGGTCGAAGAGGCCCTCCTCCTCGTCCTGCGGTGCCCCTTCGTGGAGGCGGTGCAGGCAGAGGTAGTTGGAGCGGCCTTTGAGCATGGCGAACTGCGGCCGCCGGCGCAGCTGCGGGTGCAGCGCCTCGACCGTGCGCGGCAGGTCGCGCTCGACGAGCTGGCGCTGGAGCGCGAGCGTGGCGGTGGCCACGACCACGCGCTCGCCGTGCGCGAGCGCGGGCACCAGATAGCCGAGGGACTTTCCGGTGCCCGTGCCTGCCTGGATGAGCCGGTGGGAGTTGTCGTCGATCGCTTCGGCGACGGCTTCGGCCATGGCCACCTGGCCGGGACGCTCCGTGCCGCCGACGGCGGTGACGGCGGCGTGCAGCAGGTCGGTGAGAGAGGGCTTCGTCATAGCACTGCCAACCCTACGGGGCGCCACCGACAGCGACCGCACCGGCGAGTGGTCACGAGGGGTGCAGGGGATTGGGCACGCTGCCGTGGACGACGGCGTGCGGGCGGTTCGGACGGTCCCGGTAACCGTCCGCGTGGAGCCGGTTCCGGTTGAGGCAGAGCCGGTCGATCCGCTCCGTGAGCAGGTCGAACAGCTCGTATCGCTCCTTCAGCTCGGGGAAGCGGGCGTGGTGGCGGAGGATCTCCGCCCGTACGAGCGACCAGAAGTCACGCTCGGGGACGGCGAGCCGGTCCTCGCAGATCGCCGAGAGGTAGCGGAAGACGCCGACGAAGAGTCCCGAGTGGATGAACTGGGGCAGGAAGTCCGCGGGCTCGGTGAGCAGGACCGCGCGGACCTCGTCGGGCATGGTGGCGTGCTCGGGCAGCGGGTCACGGCTGACGTTGACGTCGTCCACGAAGTCCTTGACCGCGAGCCGGACCGGGACGTCGCGCTCGTCGAAGATCACGATCGCGTTCTCTCCGTGGGGCGAGAACACCGTGCCGTAGCGGTAGAGGAAACGGAGCAGGGGCGGCAGGAGCGCGGCGAAGAGGTGCTGCAGCCAGAGCTTCGCGGGCAGGCCGGAGCGGGCGACCAGCTCGGCGGTGAAGGACCGGCCGCGCGGGTCGGTGTGCAGGAGCGAGGCGAGCGTCCGGGCCCGCTCCCCGGGGGCGAGGTGGCGGGCGAGCGGCTCGCGCCAGATCGCGCCGAGCAGTTCGCGGTATTGGTACGGCACCTCGGGCAGCCCGTCGTAGACGGGGTGCCGCACGGTGACGGAGGCGACCTCGCCGAGCAGGACGACCCTGCATTCGTCGCGCAGGAAGGGATCGGCGTCGCGCAGGGAGTGGATCCAGGCCGTGACGGCGGGCGCGGCGAGGGTGAGGTCGGTGGGCAGGCCGCGCCAGACCATGGTGTTGAAGACGGCCAGGGGGAGCTTGACGGTGTGCCGGTCGGGGCGGGTGACGTTGAGGAAGGTGCGGATCGACTGCTGGGGCAGGCGTACGTCGGGGTCCGCGGGCAGCGGCACGAGCGCGCCGGACGCCAGGGCGGGGGCGAAGAGGGGGAGCACGATCTCGTCCCACTGCCAGGGGTGGACCGGGAGGTAGAGGTAGCCGCGCGGGTCGAGTCCGCGGTCGCGCAGGACCCCGTCGAAGGCGGCTCGGGTGACGGGGTCCAGTTCGGCCGAGTAGAGCCGGGCGGGATCCTCCAGGCCGGCGGCGCCCCGGTAGGCGGCGAGGGAGGTGTGGGCCGCGAGCCAGGGCAACCGCTGGCGGGTGCGGGCCTCGGGGGTCCAGGCCGCGGCGTCCGCGGCCGAGAAGCCGAGGCGGCCCTTGTTGAGGACGAGCCAGGGGTGGCCGGTCTGGTGTCCTTCGAGGGCCGCGTAGTCGAGGTCGGCCAGGAGGTCGGCGGTGAGGGCGGTGTGGTCGATGCGCGCGTCGGCGGCGAGGGTCGCGCTCAGTTCCCGGACGAGGTGGCCGAGGGTGGTGCCGTCGAGCCCGAGGAGTTCCCGGGCGAGGACGAGGAAGCGGTACGGGTCCCCGAAGGCGCCGGCCGGTGCGGTCGAGGGCGCCGCGGCCGTGCGGGTGATGGTGGTGGCGTCGACCTGCCAACTGCCGTAGGCACGGCGGCGGGCCCGGAATCCGAGGGAACTGCCGTCGTCCAGGGTGAGCGTCCAGGCGTCGCCGTCGGCGGCCGGGGCCGGAACGGGCCGGACGATCTCCTCGTAGGCGAATTCGCCGAGCATCTTGGCCAGCAGCCGCCGCGCGGCGAAGTCCCAGGTCGAGCGGGTGAGTTCGGGTGGGGTGCGGGGGCCTTGGGGCGACGGTGCCAGCGCCGCGTCGGTGGAGTCGGAGGCAGGGGGGAAATTCGGCACAAGACTCCTCGGGATCGGGAACTTAGCTGCGCGACGCAGAGTTTTTATGGTCAGAGGAGATCGCGCAGGGCCCGCTCACGGATCATCAGGGCGGCGCGCTTCTCGGGCAGGTCGACTTCCGCGGAACAGCGGAAGCCGGAGTTGAGGAAGGCTGATACGGAGGGGGTGTTGCGCATGTCCGGTTCGGCGATGACACGCGTACAGCGAGGACGGTTCGCGAACACGAGGTCGGCGACGGCCCGCAGCAGAGTGGTACCCAATCCCCTGCCCCGGTTCGTTCCGTCTCCGATGAGCAGGTGGATACCGGTGTCGTGGGGGCGCGCCGGGTAGTACCGGGCGAGCGGGTCGAGATCGGCCCGGTAGATCTCCCAGTAGCTCATCGGGGTGCCGTCGAGGACGCCGAGGCAGGGAATGCTGGAACCGTCCCCGTCGAGCTGCTCCCGTAGGTGCGCGGCGGTCACGGAGGCGGGGCCCGAGAGTTCCCAAAAGGCCGCCACCTCAGGGTCGTTCATCCACACGGCCAGCAGGTCCAGATCACGTTCGAGGCGTACGGGCTCCAGGCGGAAGGCACCGAAGGCCGTGCCGGCGACGCCCCAGGCGGCCGGTGACTCCAGGAGGTCGGCCTCGGCGAGCAGCGGCAGCAGCCTGCCGGGAAGGCGCAGTTCGAGGGTCCCGTCGGCGGTGGAGCCGGCATCGGTGGAGCAGGCATCGGTGGAGGGCATGGCGCTCTTCTCCCCGTCAGTCGTGAAGGGGGTTGGCGATGGTGACGTAGACGGACTGGGTGTCGACGGGGCCGACGAGCTCGTCGAGGCCGCCGAGGCGGGTGAGCAGGTTCGCCTTGCACTGCAGGGTGGGTGAGTCCAGCAGCTGGGTCGGGAGCGGCCCGAGGGCGGCGGCCTTGCCGAGGAAGCGGCGGAAGGCGGCGAGCAGGACCCGCTCGTCGGCGAGCCGCTGGGCGCCGAAGGCCCCGATGAGGCCGAAGACGTTGTTGATGGCCAGGTAGTAGGCGAAGCGCTCGTCGGTGACGGCGTCCGAGACGAAGGTGTCGCTGGCGTCGCCGACACCGGGCAGCCGGCGCTCCAGTTCCGCGCGGTGGGAGTCGCGGAAGTAGTAGCCCTGGTTGTCGCGGTAGCGGCCGCCGACAGGCCAGCCCGCGGCGTCGAGCAGGACCAGCGTGTTCTGTTGGTGCGCCTCGAGGGCGATGCCCGCGAGGGCGTCGAGGGCGAGCACCGGCAGGACGACGTGGTCGAGGTAGCGCAGGAACCACTCGGCGGCGACGGCCGATGTGGACCGCCCGGTGGCGAGGGAGAGCCTGGCGACCAGGTCGGCCAGGCGCGAACGCATCGTGGTGCGGCCGGGCCACGGGCGGGGAGAGGTGAGCGCGGCGATGCAGACGACGTCGTCGCCCGGACGGAAGGGGTTGTGGCGCAGCAGGGCGTCGAGGCCGGGGACGGGAGTGCCGTCCAGGGCGTCGACGGCGACCCAGGCGGGGTCGCGCACGATGTCGAAGCCGGGGTGGACCGCCTGCCACTGCTCGACCAGTCCGGAGCGCAACAGCCGGTGCACCTCGACGCCGCGGTGGAGCTCCTTGCGGAGGTTCTCCCTGCGCGAGTTGGTGATGCGCAGGCCGAGCGACAGCTTGATCATCGCTGCGGCACCGGGGCGGTGGACGGTGCGGATGGAGGAGGTCGGGTACCAGGGGTCGCCGTAGGGCCCGAGGTCGTGCAGGAGTCCCGCGTCGAGGAGGGCGGCGACCGCGGGGCGCTGGAAGAGGTCACGAGCCTGCCAGGGATGCAGGGGAAGGGGGGTGGTGCCGTCGGGGATCCGCAGGCCGGGGGCGAGGCGGCCGAGCAGCCGTTCGGCGGGGACGGGGCGGCCGCGTTCGGTCCAGGCCGAATCGGTGGCGAGGACGGAGGGGTCCACAGCGGTCCAGTGCAGGGGGAAGGAGCCGTGGAGTTCGGGTGAGTAGCGGCGGACCTCCGCCTCGGAGAGGCCCTCGCGGCTCTTCGGGGTGGGGTGGAGGGGGTGACCCAGGAGCAGGGACTGTTCGGCCGTGAGGAAGAGCTCTCCGCAGACAGGGGCGGGGGGCACGGGGCGGGTGCGCCGGTCGGCGATGAACTCGGCGGTGCGCCGCACCGAGTCGGCGACCCGGCCGACGAGGTCGGCGCCACCACGCGCACCGCCCTCGCGGGCGATGAGCCCGGCGAGGGTGACGGCGTCCAGGGCGGAGGCGTCGGCGGGGGCGCCTTCGAGCCGCGCGGGGACGAAGCGGTGCCAGCCCGTCGGGGACCAGTGCCGGACCGCGACGAGCAACGCCGTGCCGGAGGCGGGAAGGGGGATGCGGAGCAGGGTTCCGGGAGGGCCGACGGGGCGGCCCAGTCCGCTCTCGCGGACCCAGCAGCGCAGCAGGTTCTCCACGGCCGCCGCCTCGGCCGCGATGGCCGGGTCGACGTGGTCCAACAGATCGGGCAAGACCAGCGGGTCGGGTCCGGGTGGGACGAGGCTGGTGCCGGTGCTGGTGCCGGTCGCGGTGCCGGTGCCGGTGCTGGTGCCGGTCGCAGCGCCGGTCGCGGTGCCAGCGCCCGTACCCGGCCCTGTCCCACTACCGGTCTCTGTCCTGGTGCCCGCCCCACTCCCGGTACTGGCCCCGCTGCTGCTGCCGGTCCTGGTGTCGGCTGCGTGCGCACCGATATGTGCGGCGTCGTCGGTCGGGCCGGCGGCTCCGGGTCGCTGCCCGGCAGAGAGCCGGCCGGGGGTGGATGCCGGGGTCGGGGCTGGGGTGGTGGGTGCTGGGGTGGTGGGGGGTTGAGGAGGCCTGGGGATGCCGTCCTTCTGGCGGGGGACGGTGGCCGGGGGTGCCACCGCTGCCTGCGGTGGTGCCGCTTCCGGAGCCGGGGCCGGGGGCGGGGTGTGCTCGGCCGGGTCCTGGGGCTGGTGCGGCGCGGGGTCGGGAGTGGAGGTCACGGAGTTCCTTGCGCAGGCTCGGTTCGGCGGAGGCTCGGTCAGGGGTGCCGGGTGCGTTCGGCCGCGGTCACGGCATCGGCGAGGCGGTCCAGGACGGCCACGGCCTGCTCGTCCGTGATGGTGAGCGGGGGCAGCAGTCGGACGACGCTGGAGTGGCGCCCGCCCAGCTCGACGATGAGGCCGCGATCCAGGCACTCCTGGCGCACGGCGGCGGCGAGCCGCGGAGCGCCGTCCCCCGCCGGGGCATCCGGGGCGTCCGGATCGACGAGTTCGAGGCCCAGCATCAGGCCGCGGCCGCGCACGTCGCCGATGCAGGGGTGCTCGGCGGCCAGCGCGCGCAGGGCGGCGAGCATCCGGTCGCCCACCTCGGCCGCGCGTGCGTCCAGGCCGTTCTTCCGGACGTGGGCCAGCGTGGCCGTACCCGCGGCCATGGCGAGTTGGTTCCCGCGGAAGGTACCGGCGTGGGCGCCCGGTTGCCAGACGTCCAGTTCGGCCCGGTACACGATCACGGCGAGCGGCAGACTGCCGCCGATCGCCTTGGACAGCACCATCACGTCCGGGACCACCCCGGCGTGGTCGACGCCCCAGAAGGCACCGGTGCGCCCGACCCCGGTCTGCACCTCGTCGGCGATGAGCGGGATGCCCCGGGCGGCGGTGATCTCGCGCATCCGGCGCAGCCAGGCGTCCGGCGCCGGGATGACCCCGCCCTCGCCCTGGACGGGTTCGAGGATCATCCCGGCGGGCACGGGCACCCCGCTCTTGGGGTCATCCAGGAGGCTCTCGGTCCAGCGGGCCCCGAGACGGGCTCCCTCGCGCCCGCCCACGCCGAACGGGCAGGCGTAGTCGCGGGGGTAGGGCAGCCGGGTCACCTCGACGTCCCGGGCCCCGCCGGACGCGGCCAGCGAGCCGGCCGTCATGCCGTGGTAGGCGCCGGTGAAGGCGAGCAGGCCGTTGCGGCCCGTCGCGGTGCGGACGAGTTTCAGGGCCGCCTCGACCGCGTCCGTACCGGCCGGTCCGCAGAACTGGACGCGCGCGTCGGCGGCCAGCGCCGGCGGCAGGTTCGTGAACAGCTCCGTGGTGAAGGCGTCCTTGACCGGTGTGGCGAGGTCGAGGACGTGCAGCGGAGCGCCGGAGTCGATGACCTTGCGGATCGCCTCCAGCACCACCGGGTGGTTGTGTCCGAGCGCCAGGGTTCCGGCGCCGGAGAGGCAGTCGAGGTACCGGCGGCCGTCGGCGCCCTCGATCGTCATGCCACGGGCGCGGACGGGGACGATGGGCAGCGCCCGGGCGTAGGTCCGGGCAGCGGACTCCCGGAGCGACTGCCGGCGCAGGATCCCCTCCGGCCCGCCGCCCGACCCGACCCCGCAGGCCCCCGAGCCGTCCGGGGCCCCCGGGGGTACGGAGGGCACGAAGGGCGCCGTTGACGTCGTCCGCCCGAATTGTGCGGGCACGAGCGGCGCGGGCTCGGCGGACGGTACGACGGCGGACGGTGCGGCGGCGGTCCGTGCCGCCGCCGCGGCCGACTCGGTCAAGGCCACGGGTGTCGGTCCTCCCAGTTGGATCGCCCTGCCACGTGCACGGGCGCCCGGTTGCTACAGGTGCTCTTGCGGATTGCGCGTACGCACGCGAACGCTGCTCCCCATCCCCCGTACGTACCAACGACGATGACGGCGGCGGATCACGGGCGGCGCCAAGATCCTTGCGGGCAAGGGCCGTCCGAGCCGCAACCGCCGCCCCGCCCGGTGTCGTCCCCCAGGACATCGGCATAGTGGGGTGCTGCACTCCACGCCTCGACCCACCCAGGGAGATTCACGACATGCGACGACCGAACCGACCGGTCACCGCCGTACTGTGCGCGGCCGCGCTCGCGCTGACCGCCGCGGCCTGCGGACCCGGCAACGGTGAGGCCGGCGGCGACGCCAAGCCGACCGCAGCGGCGGGCCTCCCGGCCGGATCCGACACCATCAAGATTCCTGACGAGCTGAAGGACAAGCTCAAGCAGCACGGCATCGACATGGACAAGTGGAAGGGGGGCGAGTGGAAGAACTGGAAGAAGGAGGACTGGCTCCGCGAGGCGGGCGACTACATCAACCCCATCATCGCGGGCCTGTGGGACCCGGACCGGATGCGTGACGCCGACGTCCCGCCGGACCGCCCGGTCACCGACCCGGACCTCGGCAAGGACCAGGGCGTCACCGACCCGACGCCCGACCCGGTCGCCGCGAAGGCGGCCGCCCCGCCCTTCCACCAGAGCGTGCCGGAGGCCGGCAAGGTCTTCTTCGACGGCCCCGAGGGCTCGATGGTCTGCTCGGCGACCGTGGTCAAGGACCCGGCGCACCCCGGCAAGTCCAACATGGTCTGGACGGCCGGCCACTGCGTGCACGCGGGCAAGAGCGGCGGTTGGTACCGCAACATCGCCTTCGTGCCCTCCTACAACAACTCCGGCAAGTCCTCGGCGCAGCTCAAGGGCGCGAGCCGGGAGCAGGTGGCTCCCTACGGCGTCTGGTGGAGCGACTGGGCGCAGACCTCGGACCAGTGGATCGCCCAGGGCGGGTCGACCGGCGGCGCGGGCGCCCCGTACGACTTCGCGGTGTTGCACGTGACCCCCGAGGGCGGCGCCGGCAAGTCACTGGAGGAGACGGTCGGTTCGGCGCTTCCGGTGGACTTCAACGCTCCGGCCGTGGGCAAGGTCGCGAGCATCACGGCGACCGGATTCCCGGCGGGCACGCCGTTCGACGGCCAGAAGGCCTACCAGTGCAGCGACAAGCCGGGCCGCTACTCGCTGGCCTCCTCCGCCCCGGTCATGTACCGCATCGGCTGCACCATGACCGGTGGTTCCTCGGGCGGCGGCTGGGTCGCCACCGGCGCCGACGGCAAGCGCGCGCTGGTGTCGAACACCTCCATCGGCCCGGTCAAGGCCGGCTGGCTGGCCGGTCCGCGGCTGGGTCCGGAGGCGAAGGGCGTCTTCGACGCGGTGAGCGCGAAGTTCAAGTAGGGAAGCACGTAGGGAAGTCCGCGTAGGAGCTTCGCGTAGGGAAGTGCATACAGGGAGGGCCCCCGCATCGCGGGGGCCCTCCCTGTATGTGTGTCCGGTACCGCGGTGGTTCGGCGTCAGTGCTTCGCGGGGATGTACGGAGCGAGGTCCGCCGCCAGTTCCTGGTGGACCCGCGCCTTCAGCAGGGTGCCCTCCGGGGTGTGCTCCTCGGAGATGACCTCGCCTTCGGCGTGCGCCCGGGCGATCAGTCCGCCGCGGGTGTACGGCACCAGTGCCTCCACCTCGACCTCGGGCCGGGGCAGCTCGCGGTCGATGAGCGCGAGGAGTTCCTCGATGCCCTGGCCCGTGCGGGCCGAGACGGCGATGGAATGCCGCTCGATGCGCAGCAGTCGCTGGAGGACCAGCGGGTCCGCGGCGTCCGCCTTGTTGATGACCACGATCTCGGGCACCTTGACGGCGCCGACCTCGCGGATCACCTCGCGCACCGCCGCCAGCTGCTCCTCCGGAGCCGGGTGCGAGCCGTCCACGATGTGCAGGATGAGGTCGGAGTCGCCGACCTCCTCCATCGTGGAGCGGAACGCCTCGACGAGGTGGTGGGGCAGGTGCCGGACGAAGCCGACGGTGTCGGCCAGGGTGTAGATCCGGCCGCTCGGCGTCTCGGCCCGGCGCACGGTCGGGTCGAGGGTGGCGAACAGCGAGTTCTCCACCAGGACGCCCGCGCCCGTGAGGCGGTTGAGCAGCGAGGACTTGCCCGCGTTGGTGTAACCGGCGATGGCGACCGAGGGCACCTTGTTGCGGCGCCGTTCCTGCCGCTTGATGTCGCGGCCGGTCTTCATCTCCGCGATCTCGCGGCGCATCTTCGCCATCTTCTCGCGGATCCGGCGCCGGTCGGTCTCGATCTTGGTCTCACCGGGACCGCGCGTCGCCATGCCGCCACCGCCGCCGCCACCCATCTGGCGGGAGAGCGAGGCACCCCAGCCGCGCAGTCGCGGCAGCATGTACTGCATCTGCGCGAGCGCGACCTGCGCCTTGCCCTCACGGGACTTGGCGTGCTGGGCGAAGATGTCGAGGATCAGCGCGGTCCGGTCGACCACCTTGACCTTGACGACGTCTTCGAGGGCGATGAGCTGGCCCGGGCTGAGCTCGCCGTCGCAGACGACGGTGTCGGCGCCGGTCTCGGTGACGATGTCCCGCAGCTCGCGCGCCTTGCCGGAACCGATGAAGGTGGCCGGGTCGGGCTTGTCGCGGCGCTGGATCACGCCGTCGAGCACGAGGGCGCCCGCCGTCTCGGCGAGGGCGGCCAGCTCCGCGAGGGAGTTGTCCGCGTCCCGCACCGTGCCGGTGGTCCAGACGCCCACGAGGACCACGCGCTCCAGCCGGAGCTGGCGGTACTCGACCTCGGTGACGTCTTCGAGCTCCGTGGAGAGGCCGACGACGCGCCGCAGTGCGGCGCGCTCGGAGCGCTCGTACTGCGCGCCGTCGCGCTCGCCGTCGATCTCGTGGCTCCAGGCGACGTCCTCTTCCATCAGGGCATCGGCCCGAAGGCTCTCGGTGAAGCTCTGCGCGTCCTTCGCCTCGGGCGAGTCCTGCGCGTCCTGGGAAGGGGAAGAAGAGGAGGTCATTGGATCCTTACGTCGTTTTCGGATGGTTCTTGCGCCGGTGTCCGGCCCGTGGGTGCGGGCAGGGCTCCCGACCGTACGTACAACGTGTCACACGGGCGGGAGATTCCCTACGGAGCCCCGGACCGGCGGCCGCGTCGGCAATCCCCGTCCCGTCGATGGTGACATGCCCGTTCCCCGACCGTCACACCCTTTTCGGGCCGCTCGCCCGCTCCCGCGCGCCGTCAGGTGGTCTTCGGCGCGCTCCACTCCGGGTGCCCCGGCATCGGCGGGGTGGTCCTGCCGTACAGCCAGGGCTGGAGGAAGGCGGTGAGGTCCTCGCCCGCCACCTGCGACGCCAGCCGGACGAAGTCGTCCGTACCGACGATCTGGTCGGCGTGCCCGCTCACCCAGCGGCGCTCCAGGTCCTCGAAGGCCGGCGTGCCGATCTTCTGGCGCAGTGCGTAGAGGATCAGGGCCGCGCCGTCGTAGACCACCGGCCGGAAGAGGCCGATCTTCTCGCCCGGCGCCGCCGCCTTGGGCTCGGCCGGCGGGCCGCCCGCGGCCCGCCACTGGTCGGAGCGCTGGTACGCCTCGCGCATCCGGCGTTCCAGGGAGTACGTGCCGAGCCCGTCGGCGTACAGGGCCTCGTACCAGGTGGCGTGTCCTTCGTTGAGCCACAGGTCGGACCAGGTGCGCGGGGTGACGCTGTCCCCGAACCACTGGTGGGCCAGCTCGTGGACCATGATCGAGTCGACGTACCACTCGGGGTAGCCGGGGTCGGTGAAGATCCCGCGTTCGAAGAGCGAGAGGGTCTGGGTCTCCAACTCGAAACCGGTGCTGGCGTGCGCGATCAGCACCCCGTACGTCTCGAAGGGGTAGCGGCCGACCCGCTTCTCCATCCACTCCATCTGGGCCGGGGTCTTCTTCAGCCAGGGTTCCAGCAGCTTCTTGTCCGCGGTCGGCACCACGTCGCGCAGCTCCAGGCCGTGCGGCCCCTCGCGACGGAGCACGGCGGAGGCCCCGAGGGAGACCTGGGCCAGCTCGGTCGCCATGGGGTGCACGGTGCGGTAGGTCCAGGTGGTCGCGCCGGCGGCGGCGCGGTCGGTCGTGAGGACCGGGAGCCCGTTGGCGACGGCGGTCGTGCCGTGCGGAGCGGTGATCCGGAAGGTGAAGAGCGCCTTGTCGGAAGGGTGGTCGTTGCAGGGGAAGACCCGGTGGGCGGCGTCCGCCTGGTTGGCCATCGCCAGGCCGTCCGCGGTCCGGACCCAGCCGCCGTCCCCGCCGCCGCGCGGGTCGCTGGTGTGGTGGATGGTGATGCGCAGCGGTTCGTCGGCCGCGAGCGGGCGCTCGGGGGTCAGTACGAGGTCCTCCCCCGCGGTGGCGAAGGGCGCGGGCCTGCCGTTGATCTCGGCGGAGCGGACCGTGCCGCGGGCGAAGTCGAGGTTGACCCGGTCCAGCTTCGTGAGGGTGCGGGCCTTGATGACGGTGACCGCGTCGAGCGGGGTGCGGTTGTCCTTGAAGGTGAAGGAGAGGTCGTACGAGTCGACGTCGTAACCGGGGTTGCCGAGCTCCGGGAAGAGCCGGTCACCGATGCCCAGTGCCTGCGGCGGGGGCAGGACGGCGGCGACGAGCGTGAGGGAGGCCGCGCCGAGCAGGGCGGCGCGCAGGCGGGGGGAGGTGAGGCGCATCCCCACCCCATACCAGCGCCCGCCGCCCGCTCCCGTGCGACGCGGCGCACGGCACGGACGGCCCCACCCGAAGGGGTGGCTCCGGCTCCCCGACCGACGGCCCCCTCGCCGGTCCCCCTGCCGCCCTCCTCGCCGGCGCACCGCCCGCGGCTCCGCTACACGCGGCTCACGTCGTAGACCCCCGGCACGTCCCGCATGGCCCGCATCAGCCCCGGCAGCCCGGTCGCGTCGCGCAGGTGCAGGGTGTAGGTGTGCCGGACGCGCTGTTCGATGGGGGCCTCGACGGTGGCCGAGATGACTTCGACGCCCTCGTGGGCGATGGCCTCGGTCAGGTCGGCCAGCAGGTGGGGCCGCCCGAACGATTCGGCGAGCAGCGTCACCCGGCAGTCGGCGGTGGCCCGCCAGTGCACGGCGACCGAGGTCCGACCGACGGAGCGCATCTGTTCGACGGCCGGGCAGGCGATCCGGTGCACCGTGACGGCCCCGCCCCGGACGACGAAGCCGGCGACCGAGTCGGGCGGCACCGGCGTGCAGCACCCCGCGAGCCGGACGGGCGCGTCCGGCAGGTCGGCGACGGCGTTGCGCCCGCCGGGCCGCAGGCTGACCATCGGCAGCGGCGCCCGGGGCGGGGCGGTGGGCGGTTTGACGGCGGCGGGATGGGACTGGAGCCAGGTGCTGATGGCGATCCGGGCGGCCGGGGTACGGGCGTGGTCGAGCCAGTCGGCGGCGGGCCCGGAGGAGGCGTCGTGCGCGAGCAGCAGCTGCACGGTGTCCGCGTCGGCCAGCCGGGTGGCCAGCGAGGTGAGGCGCCCGTTCACCCGGGCGCCGATACAGCCGTGCGCGGCCTCGCCGTACTGGGCGTAGGCCGCGTCGATACAGGTGGCCCCGGCCGGCAGGCTGATGGTGCCGTCGGCGCCCCCGCCGTCGGCCCGGAAGACGGTGATCTCGCGGTCCTGGGCCAGCTCGGCGCGCAGCGAGCTCCAGAAGGTGTCGGGGTCGGGTGCGGACTGCTGCCAGTCGAGCAGTCGGGAGAGCCAGCCGGGTCGGGTGGGGTCGACGCGCTCCTCGTCGCGGTCGCCCTCGGCCGCGGCGCCCGGGGCCCCCGGGAGGACCGGCGCGCCCGCGGCCGAACCCTCCCCGAAGATGTACGGATTGCCGAGGGCGACGACTCCGGCCTCGGCGACCCGGTGCATCTGGTGGGTGCGGACGATGACCTCGGCGACGTTGCCCCCGGAGGTGGCGATGGCGGTGTGCAGGGACTGGTAGAGGTTGAACTTGGGTACCGCGATGAAGTCCTTGAACTCGGAGACGACCGGGGTGAAGCAGGTGTGCAACTCCCCCAGCACGCCGTAGCAGTCGGCGTTCTCGGCGACGAGGACGAGGAGGCGGCCGAAGTCGGAGCCGCGCGGTTCGCCGCGGGTGAGGGAGATCCGGTGGACGGAGACGAAGTGCCGGGGGCGGATGTGCACCTCGGCCTGGATACCGGATTCGCGCAGGACCGCCCGGACGGAGTCGGCGATGCCGGGGAGCGGGTCGCGCTCGCCCGCGTGGGCGGCGATGAGGGCGCGCGTGCGCTCGTACTCCTCGGGGTGCAGGATCGCGAAGACGAGGTCTTCCAGCTCGGTCTTGAGGGCCTGTACGCCGAGCCGCTCGGCCAGCGGGATGAGCACGTCCCGGGTGACCTTGGCGATGCGGGCCTGTTTCTCCGGGCGCATCACGCCGAGGGTGCGCATGTTGTGCAGCCGGTCGGCGAGCTTGATGGACATCACGCGGACGTCGTTGCCGGTGGCGACGAGCATCTTGCGGAAGGTCTCCGGTTCGGCCGCGGCGCCGTAGTCGATCCGCTCGACCTTGGTGACGCCGTCGACGATGAAGCAGACCTCGTCGCCGAACTCCTGGCGGACCTGATCGAGGGTCACCTCGGTGTCCTCGACGGTGTCGTGGAGGAGCGAGGCCGTCAAGGTCGTGGTCTCGGCGCCGAGTTCGGCCAGGATCAGGGTGACGGCGAGGGGGTGGGTGATGTAGGGCTCACCGCTCTTGCGCATCTGGCCGCGGTGCGAGGTCTCGGCCAGTACGTAGGCGCGGCGCAGCAGGGAGAGGTCCGCGTCCGGGTGGTGGGCGCGGTGGGCTTCGGCGACGTGACCGATGGCGTCGGGGAGCCGGTCCCGGGACGTCGGCCCGAGCAGGGCCGCGCGTCCCAGTCGGAGCAGATCGAGCCGCGTCCGGCCACGTCTGCGGAACTCGGGTCGTGCGTCGGGGTTCGTGGCCTCTGCACTCATGGGCACCTCCGGCGGCTTCGACCGGCGGTGGTGGGCATGGGGTGAGCCCTCAGGGCCGGTGCCTGATGCTACCGACCCCACCACGTGGCGCAGTCCAGCTCTCGCACAGCGTGAAATGGATCACCCATTAGAGGGAACCTCTAGCCGAAAGCCGTTTCGGTGAGCCAGGCCGGATCGAACTCGCCCGCGGCCACGATGACGGCGGGTCCGGTCATGTCCACCGCGCCGTCGGGGTGTTCGGTGATGAGCAGGGTGCCGCCGGGCAGGTCGACCGTGTACGTGACCGGCTCGCCGGTGACGGTCGGGTCGGCCCCGTCGCGGCGGGCGGTGGCCACGGCGACCGCGCACGCACCGGTGCCGCAGGAGCGGGTCTCGCCGGAGCCGCGCTCGTGGACGCGCATGGCGACGTGCCGGGGGCCGCGGTCGACGACGAACTCGACGTTGACACCCGTCGGGTAGGCGGACGCCGGGCCGAAGCCGGGGGCGGCGAACAGGCTCCCGGCGTCGTCGAGGGAATCAACGAAGGCGACGGCGTGCGGGTTCCCCATGTTCACGTTGCGCGCGGGCCAGCTCTTCGGGCCGACCGTGACGGTGACCTCGCCCTCGGGGAGCGCCGCGCGGCCCATCGAGACGGTGACGGCGCCGTCCTTGTGGAGGTGGACGTGCTTGACGCCGCCGCGGGTGGCGACGGCGAGGTCGCCCGCCTCGACATGGCCGGCGTGCTGGAGGTAGCGGGCGAAGACGCGGACGCCGTTGCCGCACATCTCGGCGATGGAGCCGTCGCCGTTGCGGTAGTCCATGAACCACTCGGCCTCGTCGGCCATCGACCGCGCCTCGGGGTGCGCGGCGGAGCGCACCACGTGGAGCACTCCGTCGCCGCCGATCCCGGCCCGGCGGTCGCAGAGCCGGGCCACGGCCGTGGCGGGCAGGTCGATGGCGTTGTCCGGGTCCGGGACGATCACGAAGTCGTTCTCGGTCCCGTGGCCCTTGAGGAACGCCAGCGGCGCGGTGGAGGTGGTCACGTCCACATCGTACAAACCCGCGCCGCCCAGGGCGTCAGCGGAGCCGGGCCACGCGCAGGACGGCCAGCGCCACCAGGCCGAGGACGACCAGCGCGTAGAGGGCGGCGATGCGCCAGTCCGGGCGGCGGCCGGAGCCGCGGGCCGGTAGCCCCGGCCAGGTGTAGCCGACGCGGCGGGCGGCCATCATGCCCCAGCCCCCGGCGCAGGAGCTGATGAGCAGGCCGAGCATGGCGACGACGGCGCCGCCGTCGCCGAACTCGAAGGCGAGGGGGAAGGCGAACATCAGGGACCCGGCGGCGGCCAGCATCACGATGGGCGCGATCTGCCAGATCCGCAGGCGGCGCTGCGGGCGTAGTTCGACCTCGAACTCGGGAGCCTGGGCGGCCGCGGCGTCGGCGGCGTCCAGGCCGCCGTCCAGCCCGGCCAGGCCCGCCAGCGCGTCGGGTCCGTCCGGACCGTCGGGAGTCAGCCGGACCGGTTCGGCGGGCAGGCCGAGTCCGTCAGGAAGGACCGGATCCGTTTCCTGCCGGTCGCGCTCCCGCCCGGTGTCTCGAGGGCCGGCCTCCATCGCCACGCGCCCTCCCCACTCGGACTTCGTACGTTGTCGATCACCGCCGGTGTCGACACCGGCCGGAGTTTGATGATGGCACGGCCCCGGCCTCCGAACAGGCGCCCGGAGCGTCCCGATGCCATCACGTGATCAGGCTGTGACCGCCCGTTCGACCAACGACTGCGCGAGTCCGGGGAGTTCCGCCCGGTCCAGGGCGGCCCCGCTGAGCCAGTGGACCCGTGGGTCCCGGCGGAACCAGGAGTCCTGGCGGCGGGCGAACCGCTTCGTGGCGCGGACCGTTTCGGCCTTGGCCTCCGCTTCGGTGCAGCGGCCCGCCAGCGCGTCGAGCACCTGCTGGTAGCCGAGCGCCCGGGAGGCGGTGATCCCCTCGCGCAGCCCCTGGGCCTCCAGTGCCCGCACCTCCTCGACCAGGCCGTCCTCCCACATCCGGTCCACGCGCAGGGTGATCCGCTCGTCCAGCTCGGGCCGGGCCACGTCCACCCCGATCTGCACGGTGTCGTAGACGGACTCGTGGCCGGGCAGGTTCGCCGTGTACGGGCGCCCGGTGATCTCGA
The DNA here is from genome assembly GCF_044454405.1 of Streptomyces sp. NPDC051555. Taxonomy (NCBI): domain Bacteria; kingdom Bacillati; phylum Actinomycetota; class Actinomycetes; order Kitasatosporales; family Streptomycetaceae; genus Streptomyces; species Streptomyces sp. NPDC051555. The sequence goes on from NZ_JBITDP010000007.1 coordinate 296,462, forward strand.
TGACCTCCAGTGCCCGGACGATCCGCCGGCCGTTGCTCGGCAGGATCGCGAGGGCGGCGGCCGGGTCGGCGGCGGCGAGGCGGGCGTGCAGGGCGCCCGGGCCCCGCAGGGTGGCCTCTTCCTCCAGCCGGGCCCGGACCTGCGGGTCGGTCCCGGGGAACTCCATCGCGTCGAGGGCGCCGCGGACGTACAGCCCGGAACCGCCGACGAGGACGGGGGTGCGGCCTTCGGCGAGCAGCCGGTCGATCTCGATGCGTGCGAGGCGCTGGTACTCGGCCACGCTGGCCGTTTCCGTCACGTCCCAGACGTCCAGGAGCCGGTGGACGACTCCGCCGCGCTCCTCGGTCGTCAGTTTGGCGGTCCCGATGTCCATCCCACGGTAGAGCTGCATGGAGTCGGCGTTGACGACTTCTCCGTCGTACCGACGGGCCAGGGCGACGCCCAGATCGGACTTTCCGGCTGCCGTGGGGCCGACGACGGCGATGACCCGCGGTGCGGGGGCTGGGCTCTTCACCGTCCCAGTCTCGCAAACCCCGAGGCATGTACCCGATCGAGTTACGTGACGGGCCGGGTACGGGGTCGTTGCCCTGGCGAGGTTCCGGCCCGGCGCACGACCGGCGGTGGCCGGTCCGGCCAAGGCGGAACTTCACCCGCACGAGTAACGTTATGGGAGTAGATATGGGCGTTTTTGATCGGTTTCGCCGGAAGGCCGCGGAGCCTACCGAGGAGGTCGTCGAGTCGGCCGCCGCGGAGGAAGCCGAGGTGACCGACGAGGCCCCCAAGGCCGAGACGGAGACCGCCGCGCCGGAGGGCGTGGAGATCCCCAAGCAGCAGTGCGCGGAGGAAGCCGCGGACAGCGAGGCCGGTGAGGGCGCCCGTACGTAGGAGCTACTGCCACTGGAAGGTGTCCCATGGGCCTGCTGGACAATTTGAAGGCCAAGCTCGCGCCGGCCAAGGACAAGCTGGGTGACCTCGCGCAACAGCACGAGGGAAAGATCGGCGACGGCCTGGACAAGGTCGCCAAGGTCGTGGACTCCAAGACCAAGGGCAAGTACAGCGACCAGATCACCTCGGGCGCCGGCAAGGCGAAGGACGCCCTGGGCAAGGTCGCGCACAAGGACAGCCCCGGCGGGCCGACACCGCCGGCGTCTGCTTGACGTGATCCCGGAAGGGGCGCGGGGGCTTCCCCCGCGCCCCTTCTTCGCGTTTTACGTGCCGGGCGCGGGGTGATGTCCGTCAGGTCGGGGCGCGCGCGACCCGTTCGGCCCAGCGCACGACGACGACTCCTGGCGCGCGGGCTAGGACCAGGCGGCGACGAAGTAGCCGACGCCGTAGGGGGCGTCCTCGTACAGCAGGCGGCCTTCGAGGCCCGCGCCCTCGGCGGCGCCGGCGAGCACCTGCCAGGGGGCGCGGCCGGCCGCCTTCAGCTCGGCGGCGAGATCCGCGTCGAGGGCGGCCAGTGCGGGCAGGTCGGCGGCGGCGAGGGCCTTGGCGGCGCCTTCGTCGAAGGCCGCGGCGCGCTCGTCCAGGTAGCCGGGGGCCTTGAGGGTGCGGCAGGCGCTGCCGTCGCCCATGACGAGCAGGGCGACCCGCTCGGCGCGGGTGGCGAGCTCGCGGCCCGTTTCCAGGCAGCGGGCGGTGGTCAGCGGCTCTTCGACGCCCAGGCCCTCCACCGGGGCTCCGGACCAGGCCGTGTGGCCGAGCAACCAGGCGGCGACGGCGAGGGACGTGGGGAGCGGGGGCCCGGACAGGGGGTCGGTCCCCGGGTCGGTCGGGGGCTCGCCCAGCCGTACCTCGACGTCGACGCCGAAGCCGTGGAATCCGCCGCGGGTGCCCTGCGGGTACGGGCCCCCCTCGCCGGGGTCGGCGGACCCGACCACGACCAGGAGGTCGGGGCGGGCGGCGGCGAGCACCGCGAGGGCGTCGGAGCAGGCGGTGCGGGCGTCGGCGAGTTCACCGGCGGCTCCGGCGGCCACCGGGGGCACGAGGAGGGGCGGGGCGGGGCAGACGGCTGCGGCTACGAGCATGCCGGCCAGCCTAGTCGCCGGGGGTGGCGGGGGGCGTGCCCGGAGCCCGGTCCTGGGGGTGGGTCAGGCCGGGCAGAGGTGGCCCTGGTGCCTCCGGCGGCGCCTCAAACGCCGGCGGGGCTGGATCTGGCCCGCCGGGGCCTCCGGGGCGGCGCGGGTGACGCTCCGCTCGTTGGCCTCCGGCGGCGCCTCAAACGCCGGCGGGGCTGGATCAGGCCCCCCCGGGGGGGGGGCTGGATCTGGCCCGGGTCAGGGGGTGGGGACCGCGCAGGCTGAGGCGACGGTGGGGAGCGGGGCCGGGACGCCGAGGGTGGGGATGCCCAGCATGACTCCGGCGGGCTGGGGCGGAGCGGCGTTCCGCTTCTCCCACGCGTCGCCGGCGCGGGTCCGCCGTACCGTTCCCGCCGGGCCCTCGGCCAGCAGGTGGTGCGGAGCGGCGTAGGTGATGTCCACCGTCACCACGTCACCCGGGCGGACCTCCGCGTCCGGCTTGGTGAAGTGGACCAGGCGGTTGTCGGGGGCGCGCCCGGACAGCCGTTGCGTGGCGCCGTCCTTGCGGCCCTCGCCCTCGGCGACCATGACCTCCAGGGTCCGGCCGACCTGCTTCTTGTTCTCCTCCCAGGAGATCTCCTCCTGGAGTGCCACGAGCCGCATGTAGCGCTCCTGGACGACCTCCTTGGGGATCTGCCCCTCCATGTCGGCCGCCGGGGTACCGGGCCGCTTGGAGTACTGGAAGGTGAAGGCGTTCGCGAAGCGGGCCTCGCGCACGGCGTGCATCGTCTGCTGGAAGTCCTCCTCGGTCTCGCCGGGGAAGCCCACGATGATGTCCGTGGAGATGGCCGCGTGCGGGATCGCGGCGCGCACCTTGTCGATGATGCCGAGGAAGCGGTCCTGCCGGTACGAGCGGCGCATCGCCTTGAGGATGCCGTCCGAACCGGACTGCATCGGCATGTGCAGCTGCGGCATCACGTTCGGGGTCTCGGCCATCGCCGCGATCACGTCGTCGGTGAAGTCTCGCGGGTGCGGCGAGGTGAAGCGGACCCGCTCCAGGCCCTCGATCAGGCCGCAGGCGCGCAGCAGCTTCGAGAACGCCTCGCGGTCGCCCATGCCGGAGCCGTAGGCGTTGACGTTCTGGCCGAGCAGCGTGATCTCGGAGACGCCCTCGGCGACCAGGGCCTCGATCTCGGCGAGGATGTCGCCGGGACGGCGGTCCTCCTCCTTGCCGCGCAGCGCCGGGACGATGCAGAAGGTGCAGGTGTTGTTGCAGCCGACGGAGATCGACACCCAGGCCGCGTACGCGGACTCGCGCCGGGTCGGCAGCGTCGAGGGGAACGCCTCCAGCGATTCGGCGATCTCGACCTGCGCCTCCTCCTGGATCCGGGCGCGCTCCAGCAGCACCGGCAGCTTGCCGATGTTGTGCGTGCCGAACACCACGTCGACCCAGGGGGCCCGCTGGACGATGGTGTCGCGGTCCTTCTGGGCGAGGCAGCCGCCGACGGCGATCTGCATGCCGGGGCGCTTGGTCTTCATGGGCGCGAGGCGGCCGAGGTTGCCGTACAGCTTGTTGTCGGCGTTCTCACGGACGGCGCAGGTGTTGAAGACCACGACGTCCGCGTCACCGTCGCAGCCCTCGGGTGCGCGGACGTAGCCCGCGCCCTCCAGCAGGCCCGAGAGCCGCTCGGAGTCGTGCACGTTCATCTGGCACCCGTACGTGCGCACCTCGTACGTGCCCTTGGCTTCCATGACGTCCACTGCTCCACCCGGCTCCACGCTGCTCATGTGACAAGGGTAGGCGGTCGGCGCGCCGTGACAGGACGCCGGTCGGCTGGCAGGATCGCGGCCATGCCCCTCGCACCGGACCAGATCGGCAGGCGCCGCGCCGTGCGGGGCCTGGTGGCCGTGCTGGCCGTCCTCGGGGTGCTGCTCTGGTGGCTGTGGCCCTTCGGGAAGGCGGAGCTGCGGGGGACCCTGGTCTTCAGCACGGGCGTGCGCACCGGGGTCTACCAGCGCTACGGGGAGCTGCTCCAGCAGGCGCTGGCGACCGACGTGCCGGGGGTCGACGTACGCCTGGTGACCAGCGAGGGGTCCCAGCAGAACCTGGAGCGGGTGGCGGCCGGCCAGGCGGACTTCACCGTGGCGACGGCGGACGCGGTGGCCAAGTACAAGCGCGACGGGAAGCCGGGGGCGGAGCACCTGCGCGGGGTCGCGCGGCTCTACGACGACTACGTGCAGCTGGTGGTCCCGGCGGTCTCCAAGATCCAGTCGACGAAGGACCTGCGGGGCAAGCGGGTCGCGGTCGGCCAGCCCGGTTCCGGGGTCCGGCTGATCTCCGATCGGATGCTGGCGGCGGCCAAGCTGGATCCGGCACGGGACCTCACGGCCGTGCCCATCGGCATCGACACGATGCCCGCGGAGCTGGAGGCCGGGCGCATCGACGCGTTCTTCTGGTCGGGCGGGCTGCCGACCAGTGCCGTGCGGGGGCTTTCGGAGCGCTACGAGATCCGGCTGGTGCCGCTCGGAGACCTGGTGCCGGAGCTGCAGAAGGGCGGCAGCCCGACGCACTACTACCGGGCGGCGGTCATGCCGCAGGACGCCTACGCGCGGGCCCGCAACACCTCGGCGGTGGCGACCCTGGCGGTGCCGAACCTGCTGGTCACCACGGACCGGACGGCGCCGGAGCTGACCGAGCAGTTCACCCGGACCGTGATCCTCAGCCGGGACCGGATCGGCCACGAGGTGCACGCGGCGCAGCTCGTGGACCTGCGCACGGCGATCTACACGGAACCGCTGGAGCTGCACGAGGGCGCCCGCCGGTACTACCGGTCGGTCAAGCCGTAGCGGGCTGAAGCGGAACCACCGCCGGGGCCGATGCCGCCTCCGGCGGGCCCGCAGAAGCCGGGCGGGCTGATCGGCCCCCTCGGGTCAGCCGCGGGCGGTCGGCAGGAGCATGGTCGCCGAGGCCGCCGCGCCGATGAGGCCCGCGTGGGTGCCCAGGGTGGCCGGGACGACCTGGAGGCCCTGGACGAAGGACAGGGTCGCGTACGAGGCCAGGTGGGCGCGGATCGGGCCGAAGAGGGTGTCCCCGGCGGCCGCGACACCGCCCCCGATGACCACGATGTCCGTCTCGACCAGGGTCGCGGTGGCCGCGATGGCGGCGGCCAGGGCGCGGCCCGCGCGGTCGAAGGCGGCCAGGGCGACGGGGTCGCCCGCCACAGCGGCCGCGGCGACGCCCGCGGCCGTGCGGTCGCCCCCCGGGGCCGGGGTCCAGCCCTGTTCCAGGGCCCGGCGCGCGATGGCGGTGCCGGAGGCGAGGGACTCCACGCAGCCGCGGCCGCCGCAGGCGCACGGTTCGCCGTCGAAGGCGACGCTGATGTGGCCGATGTGACCGGCGTTGCCGGTGGGACCGGGGTGGAGCTGGTTGTTCAGGATCAGTCCGCCGCCGACGCCCGTGGACACGACCATGCACAGGGCGTTCGCGTGCCCGCGGGCGGCGCCCAGCCAGTGTTCGGCCGCCGTCATGGCCACGCCGTCGCCGGCGAGGACGGTCGGCAGGTCGGCCCCGTGCCGGGCCAGCTCGGCGACCACCCGGTCCAGGACCGGGAACCCCCGCCACGCGCCGATGTTCACCGGGCTGACGGTGCCCCGCGAGGTGTCCACCGGTCCCGCGCTGCCGATCCCGCACCGCACCGCCGAGGACCACAGCGGGGAGGCGGCGAGCTCGGCGACCACCTCGGCCACCGCCGCCATCACGGCCTCGCCATCGGCCGCGCCCGGGGTGGGCCGCCGGGTGGTCGCGGTCATCGTGCCGTCGGCGTGCACCAGCGCGCCGGCGATCTTCGTCCCGCCGATATCGATGGCGACGGTCGGCCCGGCGGCCTGGGCGGCCGCGAGGCGGGGCGCGGGGAAGGCGGACGTGGGAGTGGTCACGGGAGGCTCCTGGGGTTCGTACGTCAGTATGGCGCCGTCGGCGGGGCCGTACTCTCGCGGGGCTCCAACCTGGGCTGTTCCCCCTGGCGGGCGCGCGGCGGCCCGCCCGCGAGGACGGCGAGGAGTTCCTCGGCGGCGAGCCGGCCGAATCCCGCGGTGTCCCGCACCAGGGCGGTCAGCCGGGGGTGGGTGACCCGGCACAGCGCCGAGTCGTCCCAGGCGACCACCGAGAGCCGCCCGGGGACGGCGATCCCGGCCTCGGCCGCGACGGCGAGCCCGGCGACCGCCATCACGTCGTTGTCGTAGACGAGGGCGGTCGGCGGGAGCGGTCCGCGCAGCACCCGCCGGGTGGCCTCGGCGCCCTGCGCGTCGGAGTAGTCGGTGGTGATCGAGGAGACCTCGGCCGCGGTGAGCCCGCGCCGGTCGGCCTCGGCCCGCAGCGAGGCGATCCGCCGGGCGGTGTGGGCGAGACCGGGCAGTCCGGCGACGTGCGTGATCCGGCGGTGGCCGAGGGCGTGCAGGTGGTCGAGGATCCGGGCCATGGCCCCCGCGTCGTCGGCCCACACCGAGGAGAGCACCGCGGGCCCCGGGCCGCCCGGCGCGCCGACCGTGACCGCGGGCAGGCCCAGCCCGTCGAGGAGCCGGGGGCGCGGGTCGTCCGTCCGCGGGTCGACGACGAGCACTCCGTCCACGCGCCGCTCGGCCCACCAACGGCGGTAGAGGGCGCATTCGGCGTCGAGGTCGTCGACCACCTGGAAGAGCAGGGCGGTGCGCTGGGCCGCCAGGACCTCCTGTATCCCGGCCACCAGCTGGAGGAAGAACGATTCGACGCCGAGGGTGTGCGCGGGGCGGGCGAGGACCAGGCCGACGGCGCCGGAACGCTCGCCGGACAGGGCGCGGGCCGCGATGTTGGGCTGCCAGCCCAGCTCCTCGGCAACGCGCCGGATCCTGGCGCGGGTGTCCTGGGAGACCCCCGGACGGTCGTTGAGCGCGAAGGACACGGCGCTTTCGGAGACTCCGGCCTGGCGGGCGATGTCCTTGATGGTGGGTCTGCGGGCCATGGCCTGCCTCGTCATCCTTCGGGTGCGTGCGGTGCGAGTGGTGCGTGCGGTGCGAGTAGTTCGAGTGGTGCGGGCGGCGCCGGGGAGGCGGCCGCCACGTGCAGGGCGATGGCCGGACCGTACGCGATCCTGCCCTGGCACACCGCCTTGACCGCGGCCCAGTACGTCCCCGGCGCGGTGCCCGGCGGCGGGTGAACCTCGAATTCCAGCTCGGCCGGCGCCCCGTCGGGCACGTGCAGGGGCAGCGAGGCGGGGCCGATCAGCCGCCGGGTGCCGTGCGGCGACGCCAGATACGCCCGTCCCGTCAGCGGGGACCGCGTACCGGTGCTGCCGATCGTGGCCCGTACGACGGCCCGCGCGCCCGCGGTGACCGCCACCTCGGCGTCGGGGGCGGCCACCCACAGCCCGGCCGGGATCTCGCCGCCGGGCACGGTCACGGTCAGCACGTCCTCGAAGCGGCCCGCCGGGGTGTGGGCGACGACCCGGACCAGGTGGTCACCGGGCGCTGCCGCCGGACCGGGTGCGACGGCCAGCGTCCGCCGCACGTGCCCGCCGTCGGGCAGCTCGGCGTCGTGGACCCGCCAGGCCGTCCACCACCCTTCGGGCGGGTGGACCTCCAGGCGCACCCGGCCGCCCGCGCCGTGGGCGGCGAGCGTGACCCGGGCTTCGCGCAGGGCGCCGTCGACGGTGACGGTGTAGGGGGCGTTGCCGAGCGGGGCCGTGCCCGTGTTGTGCAGCCAGTAGCGGCTGAACACCGGCTGATGGGGCTCCTCCTCCCCGGTCTGCTCCGGGCTCGGGGAGCGGGCCGGGAGCAGGACGGTGGTGGTCGCGCCGCCGCGGATCCGGTCGGGGAAGGGGCCGAGGGGACGGCCGAGGAGGTCGGCCTCGACGGGGCCATCGGCGAGGTGGTCGGCGGGGCGATCGGCGAGGAGGTGCACGGGGGTCGGGCGGCCGTGGATCTCGCGCAGCCGCACGGCGAGGTCTCCCCGGCCGGGCGCCCGTTGGACGGTTTCGACCAGGACGCGGTCGGCGGGTTCCACGGCGAGGAGGGAGCGGGCGGGCGGGTTCGGGCCCGCGCCGGGCCCGGTGACGACGGCGGTGAGCGGTTTGTTGAACGCGCGTCCCCTGCGCACCAGATCGGCCGCCCGCCAGTCGCCTTCGGCTGCGACCAGGGCGTGTTCGAAGACGTGGGTCCAGTGCTGGAGCTGGAAGGAGCTGCCGTCGGGGGCGGTGCGCCGGGGCGGGTCCATCCAGGCGCCGCTGGGGCGGCCGGTGCAGGAGCGCATGAGGGAGCCGTGCAGGCGGCCCTCGGTGTCGACGGCGAAGCCGGGAGTGCCCCGGCCGAGCAGCGCGACCGTGCGGTCCTCGAAGGCGGTGTGTTCGGCGGCCCCCTCGGCCGGGAGCGGGTGGTGGGCGTCGATCCGGCCGGCCTCGGCGAGGGCGTGCGCGAGGTCACCGGCGCCCCCCGTGACCACCAGGACGGGCAGGTCGCGCAGGCCGGTCAGGTCGCAGCCGGGCCGCCACACCTCGCGCAGCGCCGCCCGGGCCGGGACCCACACGACGGGATGGTCGCGGACGGCCTCGGCGTACGCACCGTCGCAGGCGGCCAGGACCTGAGCGGTGAAGGCGTTCTCCGCGGGCCCGCCGAGGGCGATCCGGACGTCGGGGAGGCTGCTGTCGACGGCCAGGTCCCCCCACCGCGGCCCGCGCGGCCGGGTCGGGGTGGTCGTGACCCCACGGCGCCCGAGGGCGGTGACCAGCTCGCGCAGCCGCGCGGGAGCGCCCGCGTCGGGCAGCACGATCTCGGCCGCGCCGAGCGCCCGCCGTCCGACCGCGTCCCCGTCGGGGCCGGTCAGCGCCGCGCGGAGGGTGCAGGACAGCGCGAACCAGTTCAGGCAGGGGCTGTCCAGGGTCCAGGGTGCCCGGGTGTGGTCGGCGCCGGTGTCGGCCCCGGGGAAGGCGAAGCCGCGGCCGACGGCCGAAGCCGCGGTCTCCGCGACCGGGAGGGCGCCGGGCACATCGGCGGGGACGCGCAGCCGCACCAACTGGTCACTCCCCTCGAACGCGTCGACCCGGGTCGTGAGTTCCACCCGGTCGAGGCCGTCCCAGAGGGTGGTGGTGCGGGTCCATCGCAGAGGTCCGGTACGGCCGGTGGCCACGATCCGCGCGCCGAGCGGACCCCGCTCGGCATGGCAGGTGAGGGCGGGTTCGGCGCCCGAACCGGTGCCGGGGCCGCGGGGCAGCAGGTGCCAGGGGCCCTCCTCGAAATGGGGGTGCTGGGCGTACTCGTCCTGCACGACCAGCTCGTCGACCTGGCCCTCGGCCAGCAGTTCGCGTCCCGTGCGCCGGTCGAGCAGGCGGGCCAGACCGCCGCCGCGCCCGGGGTCGGCCTCGGCGCGGAAGGCCTCGTTCTCGATGACGTGTCCGGCTGCGGGTGCCCAGCCGCCGGAACGGGCCGGGCCGCCGGGGGCGGGCGCGGCGGGGACGACGACGAGCCACCAGGTGCGGTGGCCGAGCGGTGGCACGTCCGCGGCGAGGAAGACCAGCTCGGCGGTCCCGTCGGCGACGGCCTCCAGGTGCACGGGGGCGCTGCGGCCCTCGTCGTCGCACACGGCGATCCGGCACGGGTCGACGCCGGCCCCCGCGGATCCGGGGCCTGAGGGTCCGGGGCCTGAGGGTCCGGCCCCCTCGGATCCGGGGCCGGTGGGGCCGAGGGCGGCGAGGTCCACCGTGGCGCGGACGAGGTCGGTACGGGTCCAGGACAGCGGGTTGTGCACGGTGACGGCGAGGGGAGCCCGCGGCAGGTCCCGGGCGTGGTGGGAGACGGGGGCGCGGGTGTCGGCGGCGTCGGTCAGGACCCGCAGGGCCTGCGCCCGCACCTTCTCGGCGAGGTCGTGGGCCTCGCGCCAGGTGGGCAGCAGGTCCAGGTAGACCTGGTCCGAGAAGGTTCCGGTGACGGCGTCGTGATGCGCGGCATGGAGGATGTGACGCCAGGCCTTGTCGAGGGTCTGGCGCGGGTAGTCGGCGAGGCCTTCGGCGCAGGCCAGAGCGGCAAAGGTCTCGGCTTCCTCGACGAGGTTCTCGGCAGCCCTGTGAGCCTGTTTCACATCGGCGTAGGTGACGTCCTTGCCGGTGTAGACGGGTCCCATCTCACGGGTGACGGGGAGCGGTTCCTCGCCGCGCGCGGCGAGTTCGGCACGCACGGCCTCGAAGTGAGCGCGCGGGCCGGAGTGTTCCATGCGTGGCCAGCAGTAGCGGCGGTTCCAGGCGTGCTGGACGTCCAGGCCCCAGCGGTGCGGCCAGGAGAAGTCGGTGCCCATGGGGATGAGGACGTTGCGGGTCGCGGCGCTCTGGCGCAGCAGCTCGTAGAGGTCCAGCAGCTGCTCGGCGGCGCTCTCCGCGTCGGGCGCGCCCTGCGAGGACCAGCCCGCCGAGTAGTGCGCGGGCAGGTAGTGCAGCAGCAGCCCTTCACCGCTGGGCGCGATCCACTCGTACTCGGCGGGCAGTTGCATGGCGGTGGGCGGCCGCAGCGGCGCGCCCCAGGTGTCCATCATCGGCCCCCACTGATGGTGGGGACCGCGGGCGAGGACGGCCGAGTCCAGACCCGCGCCCGCCATCAGGGCGGGGAAGGACGGGTCGTGGCCGAAGACGTCGAGCTGCCAGGCGGTGCGCGGGTCGGCGCCGAGGATGTCGCGGTGCAGGGCCAACCCGTGGACGGCGCTGCGGACGGTGGATTCGGCCGAGGTGAGGTTGGTGCTGGGCTCGTTGTAGGTGCCGCCGACGATCTCCACGCGCCCCGCGGCGATCAGCCCGAGCAGCTCGGCGCGGTCCTGCGGGTGACTGTCCCACCAGGGCTTGAGGTAGTCCACCTCGGAGAGCACGAAGGTGTACGCCGGGTCCTCGCGGGCCTGTTGGAGGTGCAGCGGGACGAGGGTGAAGGCCGGGACCCCGATGTACTCCCAGCCGGGCGCGGGGGCGCCGGGCGCCGTCGGCGCGTCCCACAGGGCGGTGTAGGCGGCCTGGGTGTTCCACCACATGGGGTCGTAGTGGAAGTGCGGGACCAGGCGCACGGTCCAGCCGGGTTCGGCGACGGCCAGACGGAAGGGGTGCTCGGCGAGCGGGCGGCCGTCGGCGGTGGTCACCCTGACCGTCGCGGGCAGCCGCTGGCCGGGTGCGGCCCCGGGCGTGCGGACGGCCACCTCGACGGTGGATTCCGCCGGCCCCTCGGTGTGGGCGCGCACGATCCGCGGGTGCGGGGTGGTGACGCCGGGGCCGTGCACCCCGACGTACAGCGGCCCGGCCGGCCGGGCCCGACGGATCCTGACCCGGATCACCTGGCACGGGTCGGCAGGCGCTCCGGTGAAGAGGGCCGGGGTGGTGACGGACGTGACCGTGATACCGCTGCCCTTACGGCTGTCCCTACCGCTGTCCCTACCGCTGTCCATATTCCGCACACTTCCTTGTGGGACCATTGACAAGCTCGAACTAAAGCGCATTAGTCGCATCAGCTTCACTCCTGACGACCCGCCTGTCAACGGGACTGAAGCGCATAAGTACCCGATTCCCAAAGGTCAGGGACTTTGCGCCCCCGATGACGGGACGTTCACGGTTATGGGCCCTGTTGACTTTCCCCTGCGGAGGACGGCAGCGTGGGGCACCGGGGGGAATTCCCGAACCCCGCGACGCCCCGGTTCCTCCGACTCCAGGACACTCATGCACCGCGCTGCCGTCCCCGTCGTCCCCGTCCCCGCCCCCGTCGCCGCCGCCCCCGCCGCACCGGCCCCCGGCCACCGCCCGCGCGGCCTCCGGTTCGGCGCGAACTACACCCCGACCCGGGGGTGGTTCCACCACTGGCTGGACTTCGACCTCGACGAGGTGAAGGCCGACCTCGACTCCATCGCGGCCCTCGGCCTGGACCACGTACGGGTCTTCCCGCTGTGGCCGCTCTTCCAGCCGAACCGGACCCTGATCCGGCCGCGCGCGGTGGAGCAGCTCGTCGAGCTGGCGGACGCGGCGGGCGAGCGCGGCCTCGACGTCGCGGTGGACGGCCTCCAGGGCCACCTGTCGAGCTTCGACTTCCTACCGGCGTGGACGCGGACCTGGCACCGGCGCAACATCTTCGACGACCCGGAGGTCGTCGCCGGGCAGGAGGAGTACCTGCGCACACTCGCCGCCGCCCTCGCCGACCGGCCGCACTTCCTCGGCATGACGGTCGGCAACGAGATCAACCAGTTCTCCGGCGACCCGCACCCCGACCCGGACCGCATCACCCGCGAGCAGGCGGACCGTTGGCTGGAGCGGATGCTGGCGGCCTGCGAGCGCGGGGCGCCGGGGAAGTTCCACCTGCACGCCGAATACGACGCGGCCTGGTACCAGGACGAGCACCCCTTCACCGTGGCGCAGGCCGCCCGGCTCGGCGCGGCCACCGCCGTCCACTCCTGGGTGTTCAACGGCACCGCCCAGCGCCACGGCCCCACCGGAACGGCGACCGAACACCACGCGGCCTACATGATCGAGATGTCGAAGGCCTGGGCGACGGATCCGCACCGCCCGGTCTGGCTCCAGGAGGTGGGCGCCCCCGCCCCGCTGATCCTGCCCGCGCAGGCCGCGGCCTTCACCGAGGCCACCGTGGCCAACGCCCTGGACTGCCCGGACCTCTGGGGCGTGACCTGGTGGTGCTCGCACGACGTGGGCCGCGAGCTCGCCGACTTCCCGGAGCTGGAGTACGGCCTCGGCCTGCTCACCAACGACCGCACCACCAAGCCCGCGGGCGAGTCCGTCGCGCGGATCGCCAAGGAGTGGCGGGGCCGCGAGCACCGCCCGCCGGTGCGGTCCACCGCGCTGGTGGCCGATGTCGGCGGGGCGCTGGCCGCACCCCGGCGCTCGGTGTGCGCACCCGGCGGCGCGTTCTTCGAAGCCTGGGCCGTGCTGGCCGCCCGGGGCGTGCGCCCCGCCGTGGTCCTGGCCGACCACGCCGAGGACCGGGCCCACCTGGCCGCGCGCGGGATCACCGAGGTGCTGCACGTCGCCGACGTCCACTGACCGCACCACCCGCACGGCACCACCTGAGCCGCACCACCCGCACAGCACCACCCGCACGGCATGGGACCACCCGCACAGCACAGCACCGCCCCTCCCCCTCCCCCTCTTGAGGAGACCTCATGTCCGAGACCGACAACGCCGTCGACGCTCGTTCCGGTGCCCCCGACCCCGTCCCCGGCCCCACCGCCACCTCCACCGCCCCCTCCACCCCCGGCTCCGCTCCCGGTTCCATACGTCCCACCCGGCGCGGGCTGCTGCTCGCGGGCGCCGGGGCCGGGGCCGGTGCGCTGCTGGGCGTGTCCGGCCCGGGGGCGGTCGCCTCCGCGGCCACCCGGGCGCCGCTCGCCGCCGCGGGGGACCAGGCCCCGTACGCCTCGTACTGGTTCCCGGACTCGCTCCCGGCGGGCAGTCCCGGGGCCGGGATCGTGTGGCGCTCGCTGAAGCAGTGGCGGCCCGAGACCGACCCCGACCTCGCCCACAACACCGCGACCGTGCCGCTGGCCGCGCGGTTCACGCCGGTGGCGGCCAATACGACGGCGCGGGCCGGGCAGGCCCGTATCTCCTCGCTGGTCTCCTTCGGGCCGACGGCCGGGAACCCCTCGCAGGGCAGTGCCGGCGCCGACTACTACGCGCTCACGCACTGGGCGTACCTCGACGAGCTGGTCTTCTGGGGCGGCTCCTCCGGCGAGGGCATCGTGCTGGCCCCCAACGCACCGGTCATCGACGCCGCGCACCGCAACGGCGTCCGCGTGCTGGGCAACGTCTTCCTGCCGCCGGTCGCCTACGGCGGAGACCTGCGCTGGACCCGCGACCTGGTGCAGCAGGACTCCCTCGGCCGCTACCCGATCGCGGAGAAGCTGGCGGAGGTGGCGGCGACGTACGGCTTCGACGGTTGGTTCGTGAATGCCGAGACCGACGGCGGCGACAGCGAACTGGCCACGCGGATGCGGGGGTTCCTGCGCGCGCTGCGCGCGGCCGGGGAGCCCAAGGGGCTGCGGATCACCTGGTACGACGCGATGAACAGCACCGGCCGGGTCGGCTGGCGGGGCGCCCTCGACCAGCTCAACCAGGAGTTCTTCGAGGACCGCCAGGGCAAGGTCTCCGACACCATGTTCGTCGACTTCCGCTGGAGCGCCGGCTCGTTGGCCTCCTCCGGCACCCTCGCCGGGCAGCTCGGTCGCGGGCGTTACGAGCTGTGGGCGGGCGTCGACGTCGAATCGGGGGGCTGGACCACGGATCCCGGGTGGGACGCGATCGTGCCGCGCGGGCGCGACCACGTCGTCAGCTACGGCTTCTACCGGCCCGAGTGGACCCGCAACCACCTCACCGACCGCTCCCCCGGCGCCTTCCACGCGGCCGACGACCGGTTCTGGACCGGCGAGTCCCTCGACCCCTCCCGGCCGGCGACGGGCAGCGCCTGGCGGGCTCCGGCCACCGTGGTCGCCGATCGCTCCACGGTCACCGCCCTGCCCTTCGCGACCACCTTCAACACGGGTCACGGAGTGCGCTGGTACGAGAACGGCGCGGTCACCTCACCGACCCCCTGGAACCATCTCGGGCTCCAGGACCGGCTGCCGGGCCGCCGCTGGGTCGTGCAGAGCAGCGGGGCGCGGCCCACCGTGACCCTGGACTTCGCGGACGCCTGGCGGGGCGGCTCCAGCCTGCTGGTCGCGGGGGCACTGGGCGCTCCGGCCACCGTCGGCCTGCACGCGACGCGGCTGCCGCTGACCGGCGCGAGCGTGCTGGAGCTGGTGTACCGGAACGAGTCGGGCGCGGTGGAGGTGGAGGTCGGGGTGGCCGTCCGCGAACCGTCGAAGCCGGGCGCGGCCGTGCCGTACACCTGGCTGAAGGCGCAGGCACCCGGCAGCGGGCAGGGCTGGCGGACCGCCCGGGTGTCGCTGTCCGCGCTGGCCGGCAGGACGGCGTACGGGCTGGCGGTCCGACTGACCCGGATCGGCGGTGGCGCGGTGCGCTGGCGGCTCGGGTCCCTCGCGGTGGCCGACGGGCCCGAGCGGCCGGCGGCGCCGGGCGGAGCACGGGTGGACGCGGCGGCCCGGGAGGGCGCGAAGGTCTCGCTGCGGCTGTCCTGGCAGCGGGCGCCCGGCGCGGTGCGCCATTACGAGCTGTACCGGGTGCTCGCGGACGGGACCCGGCGCTTCCTGGGCGGCACCTGCGGTACGGCCCTGTACGTGCCGGGGCTGGAGCGATCCGGCCAGGAGGCGCGCGCCGCCTTCGAGGTGCGGGCGGTGGGCGAGCTGTTCACGGCCTCGGAACCGGCCGCTACCGGCTACGCCTGGTGACACCACCACCGGGCCGCGCAGTGCGAACAGTGCCCGTCAGCCCGCGTGCGGTCCGGTGCGGGGCACCGTGACGGTGACGCGCAGCCCGTGCGGCGGGTTCGTCTCGTACGAGAGGGACCCGCCGCCCGCGGCCAGCAGGGCCCGGGAGATCGACAGGCCCAGCCCCGAGCCCTTGATGTTCTGGTGGCGGCCGCTGCGCCAGAACCGGTCGCCGACGCGGGCCAGCTCCTCCTCGGTGAGGCCGGGCCCCCGGTCGGCGACGCTCACGAGGACCGAGCGCCCCTCGGCGGTCACCGACACCCGCACCTCCTCGCCGGAGGGCGTGAACTTGAGGGCGTTGTCGATGACGGCGTCGAGGGCGCTGGACAGGGCGATGGGGTCGGCCCAGCCGGTGACCGCGGTGCGGCCCTCCTCCGTCAGCCGGACCCCCTTCTCCTCGGCGAGCGGGCGCCAGGCGGCGACGCGCTCGCCGGTCAGCTCGCCGATGTCGGTGAGGCTGATCTCGGCGGAGGTGTGCTCGGCCAGCGCCAGGTCCAGCAGGTCGTCCAGGACCTGGGTCAGGCGCTTGCCCTCGGTGCGCACCGAGGCGATCTCCGCATTGCCCTCCGGAAGTTCGAGGGCGAGCAGCTCGATGCGCAGGAGCAGCGCGGCGAGCGGATTGCGCAGCTGGTGGGAAGCGTCCGCGACGAACGCCCGCTGCTGCTCCAGTACCTCTTCGACGTTGTCGGCCATCTCGTTGAACGATCGGGCGAGGCGGCGGAGTTCCGGCGGACCGCCGCCGGCGGCGACGCGCGAGTTCATCCGCCCGGTGGCGATCCCGTGGGCGGCCGCGTCCAGGGTCTGTACGGGCTTGAGCACCCAGCTGGTGAGCCGCAGCGCCGCCCCGAAGGCGACGAGCATCGCGGCGGCCAGTCCTCCGATGATGAAGAGCCAGCCGCGCAGGGTGCTGGCGCGCATCTGATCGGTGGGTGATTCGGTGACGACGACTGCGACGACGTCGCCGTCGAGCACCACCGGGGAGGCCACGAGCAGCTTCCCGCCGCGCTGCCAGGGCCAGACCTGGGCGGGGTCGTGGCTGCGCCGGCCGGCGAGGGCCTCCTCGAAGGCGCGCCTGCCCTCGCCGGTCTCGGGGAGCTGCCACCAGCCGGGGGCGCGGGCCATGGCGTTGTCGTCGCGGTAGAAGATGCCGACGCGGATCCCGTACAGCCCCTGGTAGCGGGCGAGTTCGAGCTGGAGGGTTTCGCGGCGGTCGTCGGCGCCCGTGTCCCCGGACCCCTCGGAGTCGATGACGAACTGGGCGAGGGCGGCGAAGCGGGCGCTGTCGTCGATCCGGTCGACGACCACCCGCTGCTGCTGCGCGGCGGCCAGGCTCACCGCGAGCGGAAAGCCGAGGGCGAGCAGGGTGCCCGCCATCAGGACGACGAGCAGGGGCAGCAGCCGGGTGCGCACGGTCGGCCCCCGCTAGGGAGCGGGCGGGGCGGACGGGGCGGGCGGGGCGACGAGCCGGTAGCCCACTCCGCGGACGGTTTCGATGAGCGCGGGCATCGCGAGCTTGGAGCGGAGCGAGGCGACGTGCACTTCGAGGGTGCGCCCGGTGCCTTCCCAGCTGGTGCGCCAGACCTCGCTGATGATCTGTTCGCGCCGGAAGACCACGCCGGGGCGCTGCGCGAGGAGCGCGAGCAGGTCGAACTCCTTGCGGGTCAGCGGTACGTCGGCGTCGTCCACACAGACGCGCCGGGTGGGCAGCTCGATGCTGACGCGGCCGAAGCGGACGACGGCGGGGGTGCCGGCGGGGGCCGCCGAGCCGTCCTCGGAGGCGCCGGTGCGGCGGGCCACGGCGTGGATCCGGGCGAGCAGCTCGCCGGTGTCGTAGGGCTTGGTGACGTAGTCGTCGGCGCCCATGTTGAGGCCGTGGATGCGCGAGCGGACGTCGGCCCGCGCGGTCACCATGATCACGGGGGTGGTGGTGCGCTTGCGGATCTTGCCGCAGACCTCGTAGCCGTCCTGGTCGGGCAGTCCGAGGTCGAGCAGGATCACCCCGTAGGGAGTGACCCCGGCGGCGGGACCCGCGGGCAGCAGGGCCTGCAGGGCCTCTTCGCCGCTGCGGGCGTGGGTGACCTTGAAACCGTGGCGGGCGAGGATCGCGGACAGGGCGGCGGCGACGTGGTCGTCGTCCTCGACGAGCAGCAGTCTCATGCGTCCCCCTTTCCTCATCTCGCCATGTGGGCAAACATGGCCACCATGCATCCACGCCGATGCGGGAGCCCACGTCAAGGGTGTTCCGGTCCGGCGCGCCTTCCGTTATGCACCCGGTACGGGCACGCGCCGACCGTACACGGAGCGTGGCGGGGCGAGGCCGTATCGTTATCCTCAATTCTCGCTCAGATGTGATGACGGTGTGCTCATTGCCTCATTACTGTCCTCCCCAACCGAGGTGGACGGAGCAAGAAGCCGATGAGCGGAGTATCAGTGACCGAAGGCACGCAGGACGCGGCGCCCACCGCGGACGGCCTGGTCGTACTGAGCAACGTCAACAAGCACTTCGGCGCGTTGCACGTGCTTCAAGACATCGATCTGAGCATTGCCCGGGGCGAAGTCGTCGTGGTGATCGGCCCCTCGGGGTCGGGCAAGTCCACGCTGTGCCGGACGATCAACCGGCTGGAGACCATCGATTCGGGCACCATCACGCTCGACGGCCGCCCGCTGCCCGCCGAGGGCAAGGAGCTGGCCCGGCTGCGCGCCGACGTCGGCATGGTGTTCCAGTCGTTCAATCTCTTCGCGCACAAGACGGTGCTGGAGAACGTGATGCTGGGCCAGCTCAAGGTCCGCAAGACGGAGCGGGCGGCGGCCGAGAAGCAGGCGCGCGCCCTGCTGGACCGGGTGGGCGTCGGCACGCAGGCCGACAAGTACCCGGCGCAGCTGTCCGGTGGCCAGCAGCAGCGCGTGGCGATCGCCCGCGCGCTGGCCATGGGCCCGAAGGTGATGCTCTTCGACGAGCCGACCTCCGCGCTCGACCCGGAGATGATCAACGAGGTGCTGGAGGTCATGCAGCAGCTCGCCAGCGAGGGCATGACGATGGTCGTCGTCACGCACGAGATGGGCTTCGCCCGTTCTGCGGCCAACCGGGTGGTCTTCATGGCGGACGGAAAAATCGTCGAAGAGGCCACGCCCGACCAGTTCTTCAGCAATCCGCGCAGCGACCGCGCCAAGGACTTCCTGTCGAAGATCCTGCACCACTGACGACTTCGTCTGGTAGTGATCCGGTCGACGGGGAACATCGTCGCCCGTCGTACAACAACGTCTCATCCGAGGGAAGTTCACCATGAAGGTTCTGAAGGTCGGCGCGTCCGTCGCCGTCGCCGTCGCCCTGGCGCTGACCGCGACCGCCTGCGGCAGCAGCAAGAAGGACGAACCCGCGGGCGACGCGGGCAGCACGGCGGGTGCCAAGAAGGACAAGATCGTCATCGGCATCAAGTTCGACCAGCCCGGTGTCGGCCTGAAGACCCCCGACGGCAAGTACGCCGGCTTCGACGTCGACGTGGCCACCTATGTGGCCAAGGAGCTCGGCTACGCGCCCGACCAGATCCAGTTCAAGCAGGCCGTCAGCGCCGAGCGCGAGAACCTGATCGCGAACGGCGACGTCAAGTTCATCGTCGCGAGCTACTCGATCAACGACAAGCGCAAGGAGAAGGTCGACTTCGCCGGCCCGTACTTCCTCGCGCACCAGGACCTGCTGGTCCGCGCCGACGACACCTCGATCACCAAGCCCGAGGACCTCAACAGCAAGAAGCTGTGCTCGGTCACCGGCTCCACCTCGGCGCAGAACGTCAAGACGAAGCTGGCCCCCAAGGCCGACCTCCAGGAGTTCCCGGGCTACTCCGAGTGCCTCACCGGCCTGGAGAGCAAGGCCGTCGACGCCCTGACCACGGACAACTCGATCCTGGCCGGCTACGCGGCGCAGGACAAGAACAAGGGCAAGTTCAAGCTGGTCGGGCTGAGCCTGAGCAACGAGAACTACGGCATCGGTCTGAAGAAGGGCGACAAGGAGCTCCAGACCAAGATCAACGCCGCCATCACGAAGATGGAAGCGGACGGTTCCTGGGAAGCGGCCGTGAAGAAGAACTTCGGTCCGGCCAACTACAAGAACGAGCCGGCCCCGAAGATCACCGAAGGCAGCTGATTCATCGGTGAGGTGTGTCGCCGCCCGCCTGTCACGGGCGGCGCCGCACCTCACCGGCCATCCTGGGGAGAGCGCAGGGCATCGTGTTCGATTTTCTTGATTCCGGGCAGTACGACCTGCTCGGAGCCTTCTGGGTGACGGTTCAGCTCACCCTCTACTCGGCGGCCGGATCCCTGGTCTGGGGCACCGTCCTGGCCGGTATGCGGGTCAGTCCCGTCCCCCTCATGCGGGGCTTCGGCACCTTCTACGTCAACGTGGTGCGCAACACCCCGCTGACCGTGTTGATCATCGGGTGCTCCCTGGGCCTGAACCAGACGCTCGGCATCACCCTCGGCGGCGGCAACTTCAAGGACATCGGCTTCCGGCTGGCCGTCCTCGCGCTGACCGCCTACACCGGCACCTTCGTCTGCGAGGCGCTGCGCTCGGGCATCAACACCGTGCCGGTCGGCCAGGCCGAGGCGGCCCGCGCGCTGGGCCTGAGCTTCTTCCAGGTGCTGACCCTGATCGTGCTCCCCCAGGCCTTCCGGGCGGTCATCGGACCGCTCACGAACGTACTGATCGCCCTCACCAAGAACACCACGGTGGCGGCGGCCATCGGCGTGGCCGAAGCGGCCCTGCTGATGAAGGAAATGATCGAGAACGAGGCGCAGGCGCTCTTCGCGGTCTTCGGCATCTTCGCCCTCGGCTTCGTCCTGCTGACCCTGCCCACGGGTCTGCTGCTGGGCTGGGTGGCCAAGCGAGTGGCGGTGAAGCGATGACCTCCGTGCTGTACGACACGCCGGGCCCCAAGGCCAAGGCGCGCAACTGGCTGTACTCCGCGATCTTCCTCGTGGTGATCGGCCTCGCCCTGTGGTGGATCCTCTCCACCATGGCGGACAAGAACCAGTTGGACGCCGACAAGTGGACGCCGTTCGTCACCGACGGCCAGATCTGGACGACCTGGCTGATCCCGGGCGTGCTGGAGACGCTGAAGGCCGGCCTGATCGCCATGGTCATCGCGCTGCCGCTGGGCGCGCTCCTGGGCATCGGCCGACTCTCCGACCACGCGTGGGTCCGGATCCCGGTCGGCGCGTTCGTCGAGTTCTTCCGCGCCATCCCGGTGCTGATGCTGATGCTCTTCGGCTCCGCGCTGTACGTGCGGTTCAGCGACGTCAGCTCGGAACTGCGACCGCTGTACGCGGTGGTGACCGGCCTGGTCCTCTACAACGCGGCAGTCATCGCGGAGATCGTCCGGGCGGGCGTGCTGTCGCTGCCTTCCGGCCAGAGCGACGCGGCCAAGGCGATCGGCATGCGCAAGGGTCAGACCATGCTCTACGTGCTGGTCCCGCAGGCCGTGACGGTGATGCTCCCGGCGCTGGTCAGCCAGCTCGTGGTGATCCTCAAGGACACCGCGCTCGGCGGCACGCTGCTCGCCCTGCCCGAGCTGCTGTCGATGGCCCGGCAGATCTCGGCGAACTACAGCAACACCATCGCGAGCCTCGCCGTGATCGGCCTGCTCTTCGTCGCCATCAACTTCGCGCTGACCACGGCCGCTTCGGCGCTGGAGGCACGACTGCGCAAGTCGAAGAAGAGCACCGGCGCCACGGTCAACATCACCGACGTCATGGACGCGGGAATGGGCGGCGGCGCGGGCCCGTCCTGACGCTCGCCTGACACCCGGTCAGTATGATGGCGTGATCCTTGTGGTGCGGCGGAGTCTTCCGTCGCACCACAAGGCGTCACACCTACCAGTGTCACTTGACGCATGCCCTTCCAGTCGGTTGCATACGTTCTGTGATCACATACCGGACATCGGGAGCCGTGCCGTGGACCCGGTGATCGTCGTGGGCGCGGGACCGGTCGGACTGACCCTCTCGCTCGCCCTGGCCGGCGCGGGCGTTCCCTCCGTCGTCCTCGACGAGGGTCCGGGCAAGGAGGAACCCCGCCCCGCCCGCACCGTCGTGCTGCACGCCGACACGGCCGCGATGGCGCACCGCCTGGGCTGCACGACCCTGCGCGACGAGGGCGTGCCCTTCGCCGCCTGGCGCACGATGCGCCGCGGCCGGGACACCCACCGGACCACCTTCGAGGACGCCACCGCCCCGCTGCACCTGCCGCAGCACGCCCTCACCCGCGGCCTGCGCGACGCCGCCGCGGCCCATCCGCTGGTTCAACTGGTCACCGACAGCCGCCTCGACGCCCTGGAGCAGGACGCGCTCGGGGTCACGGCGCACACCCGCGGGCCCGCGGCCACCTGGTGGCGCGGCAGCCACCTCGTCGGCTGCGACGGCGCCCGCTCGACCGTCCGCAAGCTGCTGGGCATCCGCTTCCCCGGGCGCACCGGCGTGGAGCGGTACGCCGTGGCGGCGCTGCGCACCGAACTCCCCTGGCCCGGCGAGGCCCTGCTGCACCGCAGCCGCTCCGCGAAGACCGCCGAGGTCACGGCGCGGCCGCTGCCCGACGGGGTCTGGCGGCTCGACTGGCTGCTGCCGCCGCGCGGGGAGCTGGTCACGCCCGACGCGCTGATCGGGATGATCCGCGACACCCTCGCCACCTGGTGCGGGGGCAGCACTCCCCCGTACGACCTGATCGACACGGGCGTCCACACGCTGCACCACCGGCTCGCCCGGCGCTGGCGCGACGGCCGCGCCTTCCTCGCCGGGGACGCCGCCCACCTGCTGGGCGCCCTGGGCACGCAGGGGGTCGAAGAGGGGCTGCGGGACGCCGAGAACCTGGCCTGGCGGCTCTCCCTGGCCTGGCACCAGGGCGCCTCCGAAGCCCTGCTCGACGGGTACGAGGCCGAGCGGCGCACCGCGGTGGCGTCCCGGCTGCGCGCCGCGGACCAGGCCATGCCCGTGCTGCGCGGCGGGGGCGGGCTGCGCACCTACGTACCGGGCGCCGCGCGCAGCCACGAAACGCTGCTCACGGACGGCCACTTGGGGCGCGGACCGCTGGGTGCGCCCCCGGCGTACGCCCCTCCTGTCGCGGTGCGCGAGGTCCCGACCGACACGGAACCGGGGGGCCAGGCGGCGAACGTACCGGTGACCGCGCCGGACGGGACGACCGTACCGCTGCGCGACCTGCTCGGCCGGGGGCGCCTCCTGGTGCTCCTCGTCGCCCCGGGAACCGGCGTGTGGGACCGGCGGCACTGGGTCGGCGCCGGGCTGATGCCGCGGCTGGAGGCCGCGGTCGGCGCTCTGCCGGTCCGCGCCGAGCTGCTGGTCGCCGACGGCTACCCGGGGGCCGCCGCGCACACGGTGCTGCTGCTGCGCCCGGACGGCCACCTCGCGGCGACCTTCGCGGGGGTGCGTCCGACCGAGCTGTACGAGGCGGCGGACGCGGTACGGGCGGGCGCCCCCGAGACGGGACTGCCCGCGCTGCCGGCCCCCGCGCCGCGGGCCCTGCCCGAGGCGTCCGCCACACCCCACCCGTGATCGATTGACCCTCAAGTCCGCCCGTGGTTCACTCGCGAACATGACCGGTCACGACGTACGCCTGTGGCGGAGGGTCCACATGGACCTCCTCCGCTATGCGGGCTGCGTCTGTCGCCCTTCCTGCTGATTCGCCTTCCTCCCGCGCGCCGACGCGCGCTCTCGCGAACTCCCAGGACGGTCATTCCCGATGTCTGCACCCCTGCTCAGCCCTGCCCCGGTGGCCACCGGCCCGGGCGCCGCCGAACTCCTCGACTTCGCCCGGCGCACCGCCGCCGACTCCGAGCTGGTCGCCTCCCTCCCCCTGGACCCCGAGGGCCGCACCTGGGTGCGCCTCGACGGCCCCGGGGGCAGCGAGGCCTGGCTGATCGGCTGGCCGCCGGGCACCGGCACCGGCTGGCACGACCACGCCGAGTCGCGCGGCGCCTTCGCCACCGCGCGCGGGCGCCTCACCGAGCACTCCCTGTCCGTCCGGCTGCCGGCGGAGGGCTGGCGGTCCCTGCACCTGGCCTCCGGTCTGGACCGCACGCGGACCCTGGGCGCGGGCGAGGGGCGCGCCTTCGGCGAGCAGCACGTGCACGAGGTGCTGAACACCTCCCCGACCGAGCACGCCGTTTCGGTCCACGCCTACTACCCGCCGCTGCCGCTGATCCGGCGCTTCAGCCGCAGCGGGGCCGTGCTGACCCTGGAGCAGGTCGAGCGTCCGGCGGACTGGCAGTGAGCGCCGCCCCCGTCGGCATCGACGAACTGCTGGAGCGGGTCCGCGCCACCTACGAGCGGATCGGGGCGGCCGACGCCCACGCCGCCGCCCGGGACGGCGCCCTGCTCGTGGACATCCGCTACCAGGCGCTGCGCGAGCGCGACGGCCTGATCCCGGGCGCGCTGGTGATCGAGCGCAACGAACTGGAGTGGCGCCTGGACCCGCAGGGCAGCCACCGCGTCCCCGAGGCCACCTCGCACGACCTGCGGATCGTCGTGATCTGCAACGAGGGGTACGCCTCCACGCTGGCGGCGGCCTCCCTGCACGCCCTGGGCCTGACCGGGGCCACGGACCTGACCGGCGGCTTCCAGGCCTGGAAGGCCGCGGGGCTACCGGTGACCGCCCCGGGCTGAGCGGCCCCGTACCCGGCACGGGGCGCCCGGAACCCCTGAGGGTTCCGGGCGCCCCGCTGCCGGGAGGTCGCTACCCCTTGGCCGCGGCCGCGTCCACCGGGCGCACCCGCAGGGCCGCCCGACCGGGCAGGGCGGTGGCGAGCAGGGCCGGGAACCCGGCCGCGCCGACCACCACCCCGTAGGCCGCGGGCAGCACCGCCGGGGAGGCGCTGCCCGTCATCCCGAGGCTGAAGGCGGTGAGGACCGCGAGCGCGATCGCGGAGCCCAGGGCCACCCCGATCAGCAGGACCGCGAGCGCTTCGGTGCGCAGCATCCGCAGGACCTGGCGCCGCGTGGCCCCGGCCAGGCGCAGCATGGCGAACTCGCGGAAGCGTTCCGCGGTCGACATCGCCAGCGTGTTGACCACCGCGATCGCGGTGAAGGCGAGGACCAGGCCCATCGCGAGGAGGTTCACCTCCGCCTGTGCGTCCTGCCGCTCGGCCCGCGCCGCGTCCGCGTCGGCGGCGCTCAGCACCACCGTGCCGGGGAACTCCGCCAGCGCGGCGGCCAGCCGGTCCCGGCCGGTGCCCGGTTCGGTGGCCACCAGGACGGCGGTGGCCAGCGGATCGTCCAGGTGCGCGGCCACCAGGTCGTGGGCCAGGGTCAGGTCGCCGAAGCCGAGGCCCCGGGCGTAGACGGCGGAGACGGTCACGGTGACGGGGGTGCCGTCGCCCAGGGTCAGGGAGAGCGGGCTGCCGGGCCGCAGGCCCAGCTGGTCGGCGGCCAGTTCGCTGACGGCCGCGCCGCGCGGGCCGAAGGCGTCGAGGCTGCCCGCGGTGACACGGGGGTCCCAGGTCCGGGTGAGCCCCTGCGGGGTGACGCCCTGGGCCGCGTACTTCGTCAGGCCCACCCGGACGGTCGTGCCCACCAGCTCGGTGGCGGCGGTGACCCCGGGCGTGCTGCGGATCTTCGCCGCGGCCCCGGCGGTGACGCCCGGCCCCTGCCCGGCGACCACCCAGGGGGCCCGTACCCCGGCACGGGCCTGGGTGCGGGCCGCGTCGCCGAGGGTCGGCGTGACGAACAGCACCGTGCAGGTCATCCCGACGAGCAGGGCGAGCGGGGTGACGGCGGAGGCCATGCGGGTGGCGTTGCCGCGCAGGTTGGCGGTGGCCAGGTGGCCGTTCGCACCGATCAGCTTCAGCGGGCCGCAGAGCAGCGCGGTGGCGGCGCGCACCAGCAGCGGACCGAGCAGCGAGAGCGCCCCGGCGAGGACCACCACCGCGAGGAAGGTGACCGGGGTGGAGGCGGGTTCGGTGCGCAGCGTGGCGAGGACCGCGATCAGGACCGCGCCTCCCGCCAGCAGCAGCGTGCCGATGACGATCCGGGTCCAGGCGGGCCGGCCGCGCTCGACGGCGGCTTCGGCGAGGGCTTCGGACGGGCGGATCCGGGCGATCCGGCGGCCGGTGATCCGGGCGGCGGCCCACGCGCCGCACAGGGTGGCCAGGACGGCGGCGGCCATGGGGAGGGTCCCGGCGGTGCGCTCCAGGGTGGCCGGTATCGCGCCGGTCCCGATGAACCGGCCGTGCAGCCAGGCGGCGAGCGGCAGACCGGCGAGGGCTCCGGGCACACCGGCGGCCAGGCCCACGAGCAGGGCCTCGCGGCCGAGCATCCGGCGCAGCTGGCGCGGGGTCGCGGCGACGGCCCGCAGCAGGGCGAGTTCGCGGTGGCGCTGCTGCACGGAGAGGGCGAAGGTGCCGACGACGACGAGGACCGCGACCAGGAGCGAGGTGCCGCCCATCGCTGCGCCCATGGAGACGAGCTTGGTCCGGGCGCCCGCCGCGTCGAGGAACTCGACGGGGCCGCGGTCGTCGCCCCGGGACACCTGCGCGGTGGTCCCGGCCAGGGCCGCGCGGACCTGCGCGGCCAGTGCGGCGGCGCTCACTCCGGGGCGGGGCAGGACGCCGATCGCGGTGATCCGCCCGTCGCGGGCGGCGAGCCGGTGGGCCTCGCCGGAGTCGAAGAAGAGCGAGGTCTGGTGGTCCAGGGCGCCGCCCGGGGTCCGGTCCGCCGCCCGCGCGACGCCGCTGACCGTGTACGTACGGGGCTCCGCGGTGGCCTGGACGGTGAGCCGGGAGCCGGGGCGCAGGCCGGCCAGGGTGGCCAGCTCGCGGTCGACGACCACCTCACCGGCGTTCCGCGGGGCCTGCCCTTCGGCCAGGGTGAAGGGGGTCAGGGCGGCGGATTCCCAGGCGTGCCCGTAGGACCGCTTGCCGGTGCCGTGCGCCACCAGGGGGACGGCCTGGAAGGTCAGCTCCGGCACCGCTTGCGCGGCTCCGGGCACGGCGCGGACGGTGTCCAGGGTGGCGGCGGGCAGCCACGCCCGTTCGGCGACGGGCTTGGCCTTCTCCTTGACCTTGGTCCTGCCCTTCTTCTCCGTGACCGTCCTCTCGTGCACGTCCTGGTCCGCGGAGACGACCACCGGAGCCCCGGCGTAGCGCTCGGTGGCGACCACTCCTCGCAGGCCCGTTTCGAGGAGGGTGCCGCAGGCGGTGACGAGGGCCGCCGCGCACAGGAGGGCGACGAAGGCTCCGAGGAAACCGGCTTTGCGGTCCCGGACGCTCTGAAGGGCGTAACGCAGCATCATGCAGGCAACTCTGCTGCTCAGGCCCCCTGTTGAGCAGTGGAGCACCCCGGCGTACCGCCCCGGGGGCTACCCCCACCCCGCCCCGGGGGCCGCCGCGCCGGGTTCAGAACGCCCGGTACTCCGGGCCGCCGAGGTCTTCCGTGTCCTCGCCCTCCTCTTCGAGGGCGCGCCGCACCACCCGGAGGGCGAGGCCCTCCCCGTAGCCCTTGCGGGTCAACATCCCGGCGAGACGGCGGATCCGCTTGTCCCGCTCCAGGCCCCGGGTCACGCGCAGCTTGCGGTCCACCAGCTCCCGGGCGGTCCGCTCCTCCTGCTCGGGGTCGAGCTGCTCCAGGGCCTCGTCCACCAGGGTCGCGTGGACGCCCTTGGTGCGCAGCTCGCGGGCGAGCGCCCGGCGGGCGAGGCCGCGGCTGTGGTGCCGGGACTCGACCCACGCCCCGGCGAAGGCGGCGTCGTCGATCAGGCCCACCTCCTCGAACCGGGAGAGGACCTCCTGCGACACCTCCTCGGGGATGTCCCGCTTGGCCAGTGCGTCCGCGAGCTGTTGCCGCGTGCGCGGGGACCCGGTGAGCAGGCGCAGGCAGATCGCCCGCGCCTGCTCTTCGGGGCTCTGGGGCGGCAGTCCCCGCTCGGCTCGCGGCGTGCCGGAACCGCCCGCCCCGCTCTGCTCCCGCACGGTCAGCTCTTGGCTACGGCGGCCTTGGCCGTCTTGGCCTTCGTCGCCGGGGCCGGGACGGACTTGGCCGCGTCATCGGCCGCAGCAGCGCCGCCCGCCGCGTCCGGACCGGGTTCGGCTCCGGGCGCCTTGCGGATGCCCACGCCCAGCTTCTCCTTGATCTTCTTCTCGATCTCGTCGGAGAGGTCGGGGTTGTCGCACAGGAACTTGCGCGCGTTCTCCTTGCCCTGGCCGAGCTGGTCGCCCTCGTACGTGTACCAGGCACCGGCCTTGCGGACGAAGCCGTGCTCCACGCCCATGTCGATCAGACCGCCCTCGCGGCTGATCCCGTGGCCGTAGAGGATGTCGAACTCGGCCTGCTTGAAGGGCGGCGCGACCTTGTTCTTGACGACCTTGACGCGGGTGCGGTTGCCGACCGCGTCCGTGCCGTCCTTGAGGGTCTCGATCCGGCGGATGTCCAGACGCACCGAGGCGTAGAACTTCAGCGCGCGACCACCGGTGGTGGTCTCCGGCGAGCCGAACATCACACCGATCTTCTCGCGGAGCTGGTTGATGAAGATCGCGGTGGTCTTGGACTGGCTGAGCGCACCGGTGATCTTGCGGAGGGCCTGGCTCATCAGGCGGGCCTGCAGACCCACGTGCGAGTCGCCCATCTCGCCCTCGATCTCCGCCCGCGGCACGAGCGCCGCGACGGAGTCGATGACGATGAGGTCGAGGGCGCCGGAGCGGACCAGCATGTCCACGATCTCCAGCGCCTGCTCACCGGTGTCCGGCTGGGACAGGATGAGGTTGTCGGTGTCGACGCCCAGGGCCTTCGCGTACTCGGGGTCGAGCGCGTGCTCGGCGTCGACGAAGGCGACGGTACCGCCGGCCTTCTGCGCGTTGGCCACGGCGTGCAGGGTCAGGGTCGTCTTACCGGAGGACTCCGGCCCGTACACCTCCACCACGCGGCCGCGCGGCAGCCCGCCGACACCGAGGGCGATGTCCAGCGCGGTCGACCCGGTGGGGATGACGTCGATGGGGTCATTCGGCTTGTCGCCAAGACGCATGACCGCGCCCTTGCCGAACTGCCGTTCAATCTGCGCGAGCGCTGCGTCGAGCGCCTTCTCGCGGTCGGTGCCTGCCATGGGTTCCACCCGATTTGCTTGAGTCGATCGCTTCACGCCATTGACGCTAACGCCTGCCACTGACAACGCGCCTCCACGCCCGCCGCACCTGTGGATAACCAATCAGAATGGATGTTCGAATTCCCTGTCAAGCGCGCCACGCCAACCCCCACGCCGACCCCACGCCGACCCCACCGGGTGCGGGCCCCGGGTGGCTGCTCTAGCGTCGGAGGAGGGAGGAAATGCCCTGCCGAGCCGTCCGGTGCGGGGACCGGAGCCGTGTGGCGACGTGTCGGCCGCATGCGCTCGGCGCCCGTTCCACGCGGCCCCGGCACGTCCGGATCCCGGATCCCGGATCGATCCCGAATTCCCGGGTCGCGCGCCGACCGATCCCGGAGAGCAGGTGCGTCCCATGCGCACGTCGACCCGTATCGCGAGCGTTCTCACCGGCCTGACCCTCGCCTTCGGCGGTGCGGCCCTCACGGCCCCCGCCGCCCACGCGGACGTCAACGCCTGCATCAACCAAGTGGAGCGGGAGCTGCGGGGCGGTGAGGCTCCGGAAGCCGTCCGCGCCGCGTGTTACGTCGGTCTGAGCGGTGCCGGCGACGAGTGCGTGGCGGGCCTCGCCGAGAGCAACGTGACCCACGCGACCGCGGTGACCGCCTGCCGCGCGGCCGCCCAGTAGGAGCGCCCCCGCAGTCCCGGCCCGTTCGCGTCAAAGGCTCGCAGCGTCAAAGGCTCACAGCGTCACGGGCTCGCAGCCTCACAGGCTCCTGACGAGATCGTCGAGCGGGACCGGGACCCGTGCGGGGTCCAGGGTCTCGGCCAGCAGGCGGCCGTAGCGGATCTTGCGGCCCTGCTTCGTGCCGAGGAAGCGCCGCAGCTGCCGCTCGCGGGAGCGCCCGAGCTGCGCGGGCTGGCGCAGGAAGGTCTGCCAGGGCCGCAGCTCCCCCTCCTCCCGGATGATCTCCTCGACCCGCGGCGCGCCCAGCGCGCGGATGAGTTCGTCCTCCAGGTCCGCCACGCACACGAAGAAGCCCCGGCGCGGCGCCCCGGCCCGCTCCAGACCGCGGTCGTAGAACCCCTGCTCGCCCTCGTCGCACAGGCCCCGCAGGCGCAGCCCGAGCCCGGGCGGTCCGAGCAGGCCCGCGTAGCGGGCGATGCTCATCGCCCCGCCCATCGCCACGACGCACACACCCTCGGCGGCCAGGTCCCGGCCGCGCCGGGCGGCCAGTACCTCGACGGCCTCCAGGTCGCTCGGCCCCTCCAGCAGCACGGCCGTGCGCAGCCCCAGCTCCGCGGCCAGTTCGCCCGCCGGATCGCCGGAGCCCCCCGCCGCCCAGTGGCCGACCGCTTCCCGGAACGCGCGCATGTCCGTCATGCAGCGATTCTGCGCCCGGGCAGGCCGGCACGGCACCGAATATTCGCCGCGCCCCCGGCCGACCGGGGCGCCGCGCTCCCCCGCGTACGCTCGTGCCGTGCCCGCGCCCGTGTCCGTACCCGCCGATCACCACCCGCACCGCGTCGCCGTCCTGGTGCTGGAAGGGGCCAAGCCCCTCGACGTCGGCATTCCCGCGCAGGTGTTCACGACCCGCGCGAGCATGCCCTACGAAGTGCGGGTCTGCGGAGCGGCGCCCGGTCTCGTGGCGGGAGGCGACGGGCTGTCGTACGCCGTCGCCCACGGCCTCGACGCGCTCGCGTGGGCCGACATCGTCTTCGTCCCCGGCTACCGGTTCCCCGACCGCGACGACCCGCCGCGGGCCGTCGTGGACGCGCTGGTCGCCGCCCACGAGCGGGGCGCCCGCCTCGCGGCCATCTCGACCGGTGCCTTCGCCCTCGCCGCCACCGGGCTGCTCGACGGGAAGCGCGCCACCACGCACTGGCACTACGCGCGGGCGCTCGCGGCGAAGTGGCCCTTGGTGCGGGTCGACGAGAACGTCCTGTTCGTCGACGAGGGCAGCGTGCTGACCTCGGCCGGAGCGGCCTCGGGCATCGACCTGTGCCTGCACATCCTGCGCGGCGACCTCGGAGTGGCCGCGTCGAACCACACGGCCCGGCGCCTGGTCGCGGCCCCCTACCGCAGCGGCGGTCAGGCGCAGTACGTCCCGCGCAGCGTGCCCGAGTCGCTCGGCGAGCGGTTCGCCGCCACCCGCGAGTGGGCGCTGCACCGGCTCGGCGAACCGCTCACCCTGGAGGTGCTGGCCCAGCACGCGGCCGTGTCGCCGCGCACCTTCTCGCGGCGCTTCGCGCAGGACACCGGGTACACCCCGATGCAGTGGGTGATGCGGGCCCGCATCGACATGGCGCGCGAGCTGTTGGAACGCTCGGAGCGGGCCGTCGAGCAGATCGCCGCGGACGTCGGCCTCGGCACCGGCGCGAACCTCCGGCTGCACTTCCAGCGCATCCTGCGCACCACGCCGAGCGAGTACCGGCGCACCTTCGCCCGGGGCGAGTAGCCGGGCGCGACGGGCGAGCTGCGCTCGACCCTCGACTCGTGGCGTGTGGCGTGTGGCGCGTGGCGCGTGGCGCGATCCTTGCGGACCGTGGCGATCTCGCCGCTGTCACGCGCGGGCGCGGGGCGCGAACCTGGAGGGGAACCGAAGGGACACGGATACTCATGACTCGCATCGCCATCAACGGATTCGGCCGCATCGGACGCAACGTGCTGCGCGCCCTGCTCGAACGCGACAGCGACCTGGAGGTCGTCGCCGTCAACGACCTCACGGAGCCCGCCGCCCTCGCGCGCCTGCTCGCCTTCGACACGACCTCGGGCCGGCTCGGCCGCCCGGTGCGGGTCGACGGGGACGACCTCGTCGTCGACGGCCGCCGGATCACCGTGCTCGCCGAGCGCGAGCCGGAGCGGCTGCCCTGGGACAAGCTCGGCGTCGACATCGTGCTGGAGGCGACCGGCCGCTTCACCTCGGCGACCGCCGCCCGCGCCCACGTCACCGCGGGTGCGCGGAAGGTACTGGTCAGCGCTCCGGCGGACGGCGCCGACGTCACGCTCGCCTTCGGGGTCAACACCGGCGCCTACGACCCGGCCGCGCACACCATCGTCTCGAACGCCTCGTGCACGACCAACGCGCTCGCGCCGCTGGCCTCGGTGCTCGACGACCTCGCGGGCATCGAGCACGGTTTCATGACGACGGTGCACGCCTACACGCAGGAGCAGAACCTGCAGGACGGTCCGCACCGGGACCCGCGCCGCGCCCGCGCCGCCGCGGTCAACATCGTGCCGACCACGACGGGCGCCGCGAAGGCGATCGGGCTGGTGCTGCCGAACCTCGCGGGCAAGCTGTCGGGCGACTCCATCCGGGTCCCGGTCCCGGTCGGATCGATCGTCGAGCTCAACACGACGGTCGCCCGCGACGTGACCCGCGAGGACGTGCTGGCGGCCTACCGCGCCGCGGCGGACGGACCTCTCGCGGGCGTGCTGGAGTACTCGGACGACCCGCTGGTCTCTTCCGACATCACCGGCAACCCGGCCTCGTCGATCTTCGACTCGGAGCTCACCCGGGTCGAAGGCCGCCACATCAAGGTGGTCGCCTGGTACGACAACGAGTGGGGCTTCTCGCACCGCGTCATCGACACGCTCGAACTCCTCGCCGGCTCCTGACGGCGCACCTGACGGCCACCGTGCCCCCGCCCCGCGCGACGCGGGGGCGGGGGCACGGGCACGGCGGTGCTACGGGATGCGGTGCGGTGTCACGGCCGCGGCAGGACGCAGCCGGGACGGGTCAGGTCGATCTTGCTGCCCGCGCCGATGCAGGGGACGATGATGTAGGTCTCCTGCGCGTAGTTGATGCCCTGGCGGACGGTCACGTTGCCGTTCTGGTCGACCTCGCAGGGGTTGTTCTCCGTGCAGCGCTGGCCGTCCTCGTTGCCCGTGTTGTTGACGGCGACGACCCGGCCGGTCGCGGTGTCGATCACCGGCGAGCCGGAGGTGCCGCCGATCGTGTTGCAGGCCGAGGTGTAGCGGATCGAGTCCTTCCAGGTCCAGTCGCCCTCCTTGAGCCGGTAGACGAACCCGTCGGCGTTGCAGGTGTAGATCCGCTTCCAGTAGCCCGACACGACCTTGATCGAGGCGCCCTGCGTCGGGTGCGCGTCGTTGAGGGTGAGCGCGCCGATGCCGTACTGGCTCTGTATCTGCGCGTAGGTCTTGGTCAGTTGGTAGATGGAGATGTCCGTGTCCGTCATCGTCGCGTACGAGACCTTGCTGGCCCGCAGCGTCGCGACCTTCGTGCCGGAGCCGTTCAGCAGCGAGAACGACCGGCTGGACGGCTGGTCCTTGATGACCTCGCCGGCGGCCGGGAAGCCGGTTTCCAGGCAGTGGCCGTTGGAGAGCACGAGCGCGGGGTCGCTCGCGAGGGAGTTGGGCGTCCGGACGACCGAGCCGGAACAGTTGCTGAGCGCGACCGTTCCCGCGTAGTTGACCGTGACGGCCTGCGCGGCCTTCTCCTGGGGTGCGGAGGCCACGGCCGGGGCCGCCGCCGCACCCATCAGGACCAGGGAGAGCAGCGCGCCGGCGAGAGGCTTGTTCATGTGGGGGTTCCCCTCTGAAATGACGATGCAACCGAAGATCCTCCGGTTGTCATGCGCATTGTTGGGATCGCCGCTCCAACTGGCAAGAGGGCCAGGTGAGTTGAAGACACGCCTGTTCCGGCCATGATCGACGGTCGCCGCGCGGGCGACCGTGGGCCGACATCGATCGCGATCAGGGGCGGGCCCAGGACCCGGCATCCGCGCGCAAGTCACCTCTCGGCCTGATTCCGCGCACCCCGGAGCCGGGGAAGGCTCCCGAAAATCCCACGGTCCCGCCCGGGGCCGTGGCGCTCGCACGGCCCGCTTCGCACCTCAGCCGGTGAACCCCGGCACCACCAGACCCGATTCGTACGCGATCACCACGGCGTGGGTCCGGTTCTGCGCACCGAGCTTGGTCAACACGTTCCCGACGTGCGTCTTCACCGTCTCCACACGCACCCTCAGCGCCTGCGCGATCTCCGGGTTGGTCAGGCCGGTGGCCATCGACCGCAGCACCTCCTCCTCCCGCTCCGTCAGCGCCGCCTTCGGCAATGCCTCGGCGGAGCCCAGCGGGCGGGCGGCGACCATCCGGCGCAGGGCCGCCGGGAAGAGGATCGCCTCGCCCGCCGCCACCACGCGCACCGCCTCGGCGATCTGCCGGACCGGCAGCCGCTTGAGCACGAAGCCGCTGGCCCCCGCGCCGAGCGCCGCGGTGACGTAGCCGTCGTTCTCGAAGGTGGTGATCACCACGACCTTCGGCGGGCCGATCGACCCGGCAGACCGGGCCGACTCGGCGAGGAGCTGTCGGGTGGCCTCGATCCCGTTGCGGCGCGGCATCCGCACGTCCATCAGGACCACGTCCGGCCGCAGCCGCCGCGCCCGCTCGACGGCCTCGACGCCGTCGGCGGCCTCACCGACCACCGAGATGCCCGGCTGCGCCGCGAGCAGGGTGCGCAGACCGCTGCGCGTCACCTCGTCGTCGTCCGCGATCAAGAGGGTGACGGCGGAACGGGCCGGTCCGGTGGCGGCCGGACCCGCCTCGGCGCCCGTCATCGCGACCGGACCCGCCTCGGCGCCGGTCATGCCGCGCACCGAGCCGGCAGCCGGACCGCCAGCCGCCAGTGCCGCGGCCCGTCCGGGCCGACCTCGATCTCACCCTGCAGCAGCCGCACGCGCTCGGCGAGGCCGGGCAGGCCGTGCCCGGACGTCCGGAAGCCACCCGTGCCCCCGCCCACACCCGCGTCCGTGCCCGTACGCGCGCCCGCGCCCGCCCCGTTGACCACGCTGAGCTCCAGCCCGTCCGGGGCCGCCGCCACCCGGACCTCGATCGGGTCGCCGGTCCCGTGCCGCAAGGCGTTCGTCAGGCCCTCCTGCAGGATCCGGTACGCGGCCCGGGAGAGCGTCCCCTGCACCTGGGCCGGCTCGCCGGACAGTTCCACGTCGAGGACCGCGCCCGCGAGTCGCAACCGGTCGAGCAGGTCGGGCAGATCGGCCAGCGTCCGGGTCGGCGCGGTCTGCGCCCTCTCCTCGCGCAGTACGCCCAGTACGTAGTCCAGGTCCTCCAGCGCGGCCCTGGCCGACTCCTCGATGCTGCGCAGGGCGGCCCGCGCCGCCTCCGGGTCGGCGTGGAGCACCTCGCCCGCGACCGCCGCCTGGATCGTGGTCGCGGTCAGCGTGTGCCCGATCGAGTCGTGCAACTCGTGCGCCAGCCTGTTGCGTTCGGCGAGAAGCTGCTCCCGCTCGGCCATCAGCGCGAGCCGCTCGGCCGACGAAGGCCCCAGGAGCCGGGGCGCCAGCCACCGCAGCACGCCCGTCACCACCGCGCACACGAGCGCCGCGAGCAGCAGGCAGCAGAACGCCAACAGCCAGCTCCGCCATCCCCCGTCGGACCGCAGCGACCGGCCGAAGAGGCTCAGCCCGGCTTCGGCGTCCAGCCAGCCCCCGGGGAGGGCGATCCCCATGAGGACCAGCACGCCGCTCGTCAGCGCCCCCGTCCACCCCAGCGCCACGTGCAGCAGCAGCCAGAGGGGGGTGCGCCAACGGTCGGCGCCGGCCGCCACGGCCGCGGGGGCCGGCAACGGCACCCGCAGGAGTGGGCGGGCGAAGGCGATCAACGCCCGCCGCACGGTGCGGGCCAGGCCGACCGAGCCGATCAGTACGGCCCAGACCAGGAGGACCAGCGCGACCTGGGCGCCGTAGGGAGCGGCCGGCCACGCCTGTGTCGCCAGCAAGGCGAAGGGCAGCAGCGGAAGGCTCGCCAACGCCCCGCAATAGGCGAGCAGCATGCCTGCGTACGTGGAGCCGCGCAGCAGCGGCCGGAGTCCCCTGATCATGATCGCCCCAGTATGACCGGGCAGCTCGGCAATGCCCTCCCCCGATCGGGGGAGCACCTTCTCCCGCCTTCCCGCGATGCGCCTGCGCGCCGCCGGGAGCCAGGATCGAGCCCTGAACAGCCGACCGGAGGGCGCTCGATGAACACCCAGCAACTCACACAGGCCGCCACCGCGGGCACGCAGGGGCCGCCGCACCGCACGCCGTCGACCAACGGCCCGGCCGGGGCCGCCCTGGTGGTCGGCGTCATCGGCTTGAGCACGTCGGTCCTCTTCATCGGCGGCCTCTTCGGCTGCGTCGGCCTGGTCCTGGGCGTCGTCGCCCTGACGAGGGCCGAGCGGACCGCCGTCGGCCGCGGCAAGGCGCTCACCGGCCTGGTGACCTCGGCCCTGGCGATCGCGGTGTCCGTCCTGGTCGCCGTCTTCTTCGTCTGGTACGCCGACACGACGCGGGAGTGCTACCGGCCCGACGGTTTCCAGCAGTACGTGCAATGCGTCCACCAGCAGCTCAACGGCCAGTGACCGGCGCCCAACAGCCCTCCCCGACAAGGACGAGCATCACCGTGCACCACACGAGAACGGCCCCCCGCATGATCGTCGGCGTCATGACGGCCCTCCTTTCGGCACTCGCACCCGCGACGACCGCGTCCGGATCCACGGCCTCCGCGACCACGGACCCCCTGCGCCCGTACGCGCAACAGGCTCCGCGGTGGCAGCGCTGCGACGCGGAGCACCCCGCCACCTACACCTGCGCGACGCTCAAGGTGCCGCTGGACTACGGCGATCCCGGCGGCAGGACGACGCAGATCGCGGTGTCCCGGCTGAAGGCGAGCAGCGTGGAGGGGCGCCGCGGCGTCCTGCTGCTCAACCCCGGTGGCCCCGGCGGGCCGGGCCTGGACCTGCCCGTCAGCGTGGAAGTGGACCTCCCCGCGGAGGTGAAGGGACGGTACGACCTCATCGGCTTCGACCCGAGGGGCGTCGGGCGCAGCTCGCCCGTCGGCTGCGGTCTCACCGCCGAAGAGCAGGACCTGGAACGCCCGTACGCGCCCGGGACCTTCGCGAAGGACGTGGAGTGGGCCCGTACCGTGGCCGCCAAGTGTCGGGCCGCGGAAGGCGACAGGCTGCGCCACCTCACCACCCGCAACACCGCTCGCGACATGGACCTCATCCGTGCCGTGCTGGGCGAGGAGAAGATCTCCTACCTGGGGTTCTCCTACGGCACCTACCTCGGCGCCGTCTACGCGCAGATGTTCCCCCGGCGAACCGACCGGTTCGTGCTGGACAGTGCGGTCGACCCCGCGCGGTACGGGCGGGGCATGTTCCAGGACATGGCGCAGAGGGCCGGGCCCGCCTTCACCCGGTGGACCGAGTGGAGCGCCCTGCGCCACGCGACGTACGGACTGGGCCGTACCCCGGCCGAGGTCCGCGCGACGTTCTGGGAGCTCGTCGCCCGGGCCGACCGCGCACCCGTCGACCACGGCGGGACGCGCTTCACCGGTGACACCATCCGCGCCCGGCGCGCCGAGTTCTCCCGCGTGCGGCAGGCGGCCGCATGGGTCGCCGAGTTGAAGAGGGCGGCCGAGGGCGAGGGGCCGGATCCGTCCGGCGGGCCAGATCCGTCCGGCGGGCCGGAGCGGCTCCCGAGCCCCCTGCCGCCGACGTCCGCCCGTGACGTCCCCCCGGACAACGAAGCCGCCAGCGCCTGGGCCGTGCTCTGCGCCGACACCCCCGCGTCGTGGCCGCGCGACCCCGAGCGCTACCGCCGCGACGCGGTCCGCGACAGGGCCCGCCATCCGCTCTCCGGCGACTTCGAGTCCAACATCAAGCCGTGCGCCTTCTGGGAACCCGGCAGCGAGCCCCGGACGACGGTGGCGGGCGAGGTCCCCGCTCTCATCCTGCAGAACGAGTGGGACCCCGCGACGCCCCTGGCCGGCGGCCGGGCCATGCACCGGGCCCTGCGCGGATCCCGGATGGTCACCGTCGCGGGCGGAGAGGGGCACATCGTCAACGGCACCAACTCCTGCGCGGACGAGAGCGCCGCGCTGTACCTGACCACGGGCAGGCTCCCGGCGAAGGACCTGACCTGCTGAGCACCCACCGGGCGCGGGGCGGGGCCTTCCGGCGACGGATGGCCCCGCCCCGCAACCGGGCGGCGTCGACGATGCGAACCGCAGGCCGACGGATCAGATCGCCGGAGCCGGGTAGGTCGGGTACTCCACGCCGGAGACGTACTGGACGACCCGGATGACCTGGCACGAGTAGCCGAACTCGTTGTCGTACCAGAGGTAGAGGATCGCGTTGTCGCCGTCGACCTTGGTGGCGCCCGCGTCGACGATCGAGGCGTGCCGCGAGCCGATGAAGTCGCTGGAGACCGCGTCGGGGGCCGTGGTGAAGTCGATCTGGCGCTTCAGCGGCGAGGTCAGCGAGACGCCCCGCAGGTAGTCGAGGACCTCCTCGCGGGTGGTCTCGCGGCCGAGCCGCAGGCTGAGGATGGCGATCGAGACGTCCGGCACCGGGACGCGGATCGAGCTGCCGCTGATCGGCGCCTTGAGGTCGGGCAGCGCCTTCGCGACGGCCGAGGCGGCGCCGGTCTCGGTCATGACCATGTTGAGCGGTGCGGAACGGCCACGGCGGTCGGCGCTGTGGTAGTTGTCCAGCAGGTTCTGGTCGTTGGTGAACGAGTGGACGGTCTCCACGTGGCCGCGCAGGACGCCGTACTCGTCCGCCATCGCCTTCAGCGGCGGGACGATCGCGTTGGTGGTGCAGGAGGCGCAGGACAGGATCTGCTCGTCCGGCTTGATCGTGTCGTGGTTGACGCCGTGGACGATGTTGGGGACGTCGCCCTTGCCCGGAGCCGTCAGCACGACCTTGTCGATGCCGGGGCGCAGGTGCTTCGACAGGCCCTCGCGGTCGCGCCACTTGCCCGTGTTGTCGATGAGGATGGCGTCGTTGATGCCGTACGCCGTGTAGTCGATCTCCGACGGGTCGTTGGCGTAGATCACCTTGATCTCGTTGCCGTTGGCGACGATCGTGTTGTTCGCCTCGTCAACGGTGATCGTGCCCTGGAACTGACCGTGGATGGAGTCGCGGCGCAGCAGCGAGGCGCGCTTGACGATGTCCTGGTCACCGCCCTGACGGACGACGATCGCGCGCAGCCGCAGGCCGTTGCCGGACCCGGCCTTCTCGATCAGCAGGCGGGCCACGAGGCGGCCGATGCGGCCGAAGCCGTAGAGGACCACGTCGCGCGCCTCGCGGCGCTCGATCTTGTTCTCGCCGGTGGCGCCGGCGACGGCCTCGGCGGTGAACTCCGCGACCGAGAGACCGCGGCTGTCGGCCTTGTAGGTCGCGGCGAGCATGCCGAGGTCGATCTGCGACGGACCGAGGTCGAGAGCGGTGAGGGCGTGCAGGAAGGGCAGCGTCTCGGTGACCGAGAGCTCCTCACCGGCTATCTGCCGCGCGAACCGGTGGATCTTGAGAATGCTGACCACCGACTTGTTCACCAGGGAGCGGCTGTGCAGCAGGACGGTGACGTCCCGCTCGCGGTGCAGCTTCCCGATGATCGGGATCATCGACTCCGCGATCTCCTCGCGGTTCTTCCAGTTGGTGAACGCGTCGTCTTTGACAGTCACAAGTTTATCTTTCGAGCTAGGGGGCGCTCATATGCTATCCCCCCTGCTTTTTGATCGTTCAAACGGTGCCCCCTATCCGCACCCGCACCCCCCGCAGCCCCCGCCACAACCGCTCCCGCACCCGCTCCCGCACCCGCCGCCACAGCCCCCGGAGCCCTTGCTCCCACCGGAATCCGAGGACCCCGACGAACCGGAGGACGAGGAGGCGGCCGCGACCACGGGCACCTGCGGCCACGGCGCGATCAGCAGCGGCGCCAGGGCCGCCGGCGCCCGCTCGGCGCCGTACCGGGCGACGTCGGCCAGTACGTCCGCCTCCGCGCCGACGATCGGCACCCCCGCCACCAACCGCGGCTGCCAGGTCCGGTCCTCCTTGACCTCCCGCAGCCGGCGCAGCCCGGCCCGCGTCGCGTGACCGGAGGGCATGCGCCCGAACCGCCGCGGGACGAACCAGAGGACGCCGGCCGCCACGCCCAGCACCCCGAAGGCGACCAGGGGCGCGATCCCGCTGCCCTCCCCCGTGATCGAGTCGGCGACCAGCGCCGCGATGCAGAGCAGGGCGGCGAGCACGGCGAAGGCGCCGACGGCGTCGTTCACCCGCCCGAGCGAGGCCAGTCGCTTCCCGTCGGGCACCAGGCCGCGCCCGGCCAGCACCTCCTCGACCCGGCGCACGGGCGGACAGAAGGAGACCTTCCGCCGGACCTCCAGGGCCGGCTCGCCCCGCCCCTCGGCGCCCGCGCTCCCGTACGCCGCCACCTGCACCGGGTCCCGCACCGGCGGCCCGCCCACCGGGACCAGTCGCCGCTCGCGCACCTCCAGCCGCCCCGTCACGTAGAGGGAGACCAGCGCCACGTCGGCCACGGCCGGCGCGCCGCCGCGCAGGTACGCGGCCTCGTACACGGTGAGCGCCTCATGGTCGACGGGCGGATAGAGCTCCCGGGACGCACGGACCCGCCACAGGACCGCCCCCAGCAGCGGCACGGCCGCGGCGGCGAAGAAGAAGATCCACACAACTACCCCCCGAATCAGGCCCCTTGGGTTGGAGTGTGCGGCCACCGCGACGGTTCGAGCAACGTTCGACACGACTGACAACCCAGGGTTGACACCCCGCCGACTGTCAACCTACGGTTGCACTTATGACGAACCCGACGAACCCTCCGGCGGGCTCCGCAGACCCTGCGGCCCCCGCGCGCATGACCAACCCGGTCCGCCTCGACGACCTCATCGCGGGCATCAAGCAGTCCCACCCCGACGCCCTGGACCAGCTCAGCGGAGCGGTCGTCGTCGCCGAGCACCTCGGTGACGTCGCCGACCACCTCATCGGCCACTTCGTCGACCAGGCCCGCCGCTCGGGCGCCTCCTGGACCGACATCGGCCGCAGCATGGGCGTCACCCGACAGGCCGCCCAGAAGCGCTTCGTCCCCAAGGGCGACGGGGACCTCGACGCCAGCCAGGGCTTCTCCCGCTTCACCCCGCGCGCCCGGGGCGTCGTGGTCGGCTCCCAGAGCGAGGCCCGCAAGGCGGGCGGCGCCGAGATCGGCCCCGCGCACCTCGTCCTCGGCCTGCTCGCCGAACCCGAGGGCCTGGCCGCCCTCGCGCTGGGCGCCCAGGGCATCACCCCGGACGCCGTCCGCGCCGCCGCCACCGCCGTCCTGCCGCCCGCCGTGGCGGAGATCCCCGACCTCATCCCCTTCGACGCGAACGCCAAGAAGTCCCTGGAGCTCACCTTCCGCGAGGCCCTGCGCCTGGGCCACAACTACGTCGGTACCGAGCACATCCTGCTCGCCCTCCTCGAACTGGAGGACGGCGAGGGCGTGCTCAGCGGGCTCGGCGTCAGCAAGGCCGCCGCCGAGGCGTACGTCACCGAGGCCGTGGACGCCGTACTCGCCGCGACCAGGCAGCAGCAGCCCGGGACGCCGTCCCCGTGACCACCGCGCCCGGGTCGACGACCGCGCCGTCACCCGGGCCGCCCGCAGCGCCGTCGCCGTCCTCCACCACCGCGTAGCGGCGTACGTACGCACCGAAGAAGGACTGCAGGGTCGCGACCGCCGGAATCGCGATCAGCGCGCCCACCGCGCCGAGCAGGGCCGTCCCCGCGACGACCGAACCGAAGGCCACCGCGGGGTGGATGTCGACCGTCTTCGCGGTCAGCTTCGGCTGGAGCACGTAGTTCTCGAACTGCTGGTAGACCACCACGAACCCGAGGACGTACAGCGCGTACCAGGGATTGACCGTGAAGGCGATCAGCATCGGCAGCGCGCCCGCCAGGTAGGTGCCGATGGTGGGGATGAACTGGGAGACCAGCCCCACCCACACCGCGAGCGCGGGCGCGTACGGCACGTCGAGCACCACGAAGCAGATGTAGTGCGCGATCCCGGAGACCAGCGCCATCAGCCCCCGCGAGTACAGGTAGCCGCCCGTCTTGGCGACGGCGATCTCCCAGGCGCGCAGCACCTCCGACTGCTTGGCGGGCGGCAGCACGGAGCACAGCGCGCGCCGCAGCCGCGGCCCGTCGGCGGCGAAGTAGAAGGCGAAGAGCCCGACCGTCAGCAGCCGGAAGAGCCCGCCGAGCACCGTCGCCGACACGTCCAGCACGCCGGACGCGCTGTTCTGCACGTACTTCTGCAGCCAGTCCGAGTGCAGCACGCTGTCCTGGATCTCCAGCCGGGACAGGTCGGTGTGGAAGGTGCTGTTGATCGATCCGATCACCGAGTCGAGGTAGCGGGGGAACCCCTCCACCATGTCGACGATCTGTCCGGCGAGCATCGAGCCGAGCAGGACGACGAAGCCGGCGCTCGCGGCGAAGACGCCGAGGAACACCAGGAAGGTCGCCAGCCCGCGGCGCATCCCGCGGGCCGCCATCCGGGCCACGGCCGGTTCGATCGCGAGGGCGAGGAAGAACGCGATCAGGATGTTGACGAGGAACCCGATGAGCTGGTGGAACGCCCAGCTGCCGAGTTGGAAGCAGGCGACGAGCGCCAGGACGAGCACCACCGCGCGCGGCAGCCAGCGCGGCATCCGCTCGCGCGCCGCGCCGCCCCCGGCGTCCGGCGGCCCGCCGGCCGGCGGACGCCCCTCGGGCGCCGCGGCCGGGGAGGGCGCAGCGATCGGATCGGTGCCGGACGGGTCCTGGTCGGTGACTGCCACGCGGACAAGTCTCCCGTACCAGCAGCAATCGCTCGGCCACCGCCCCCCGTCAGCGCAGCGTCGCGGGCACGTCCATCGCCGAACAGACCGCCCGCCACACGTCCTTGGTCTCCCAGCCCGCGTCCAGCGCCTGGATCACCGTGCGCCCGCCCAGCTCGGCCATCACGTGATCGCGCGCGAAGGACTCCGCGTAGCCCGCCCCGAAGTGCTCCGCCATCCGTTCCCAGAAAATCGTCAACCGCATGGGTCCAGTATCCCGCCCCGGAGGGTGCACCCGGGCCGTTCCCGCCGCCCGCACCCCCCGCCCGGTCCTACGGTTCCTCCATGGCCATGGCTGGAGACGACACAGCACCGCTCGCCCGCGCCGAGCAGTTCATCTGGCTCACGGCGCGGGTGCTGGAGCAGCGGCGGTTCGCGTTCCACTTCCTCGGCGGCGACGCCGACCCGGTGGACACCGCCCTCGGTTCCTACCTCAACGGCGACGGCGGCTACGGGCACGCCCTCGACCCGGACCTGCGCGGCCCGCACAGCCAGCCGCTGCACACCGTGCACGCCCTGCGCGTCCTGGACGGCCTCGGCCGCTGCTCGGGGCGGCGGATCGAGCAGCTGTGCCGCCACCTGAGCGGGGTCTCCACGGCGGAGGGCGCCCTCCCGGTGGTCTTTCCCGCCCCGCGCGACTACCCGTCGGCGCCCTACCACCCCGTACAGGACGACCCGCCGGGCGAGCTGCAGGTCACCGGCCCGGTGGTGGGCCTGCTCCACCGCAACCGGATCTGGCACGCCTGGCTGTTCCGCGCCACGGACTTCTGCTGGGACCGGATCGAGACCCTGCGCCGGTCCCATCCGTACGAGATCCAGGGCGCCGTCGCCTTCCTGGACGGCACCCCGGACCGGCCCCGGGCCGCGGCGGCCGCCGACCGGCTGGGCCGGCTGGTGCGCGAGCAGGGCCTGGCCGTCCTCGACCCCGGGCGGCGCGCCGAGTTCCCGGTCGGCCCCGGCTACGCACCCGGCGAGCACCTCTTCCCGCACGACTACGCCCGCCGCCCCGAATCGCTGGCGCGCGGCTGGTTCACCGACGAGGAGACCGCGCGCTCGCTGGACTTCCTCGCCGCCGAGCAGCAGGAGGACGGCGGCTGGCCGGTCCGTCGGCGGGCCTGGGCCCCGGGGAGCACCCTGGAGCGGCGCCCGATCGCGACGCTGGAGGCACTGCTGACGCTCCGGGCCCACGGCCGCCCGCTGGGTCGGTGAACCTCCCCGGCCGCGCCTCGGCATCAGCCGCCCAGCGCCCGCACCCCCGCCGTGACGAGGACGGCGACCGCGACCACCACCAGGAACGGCGCCCGCAGCAGCAGCGCGGCCCCCGCCGCCACCAGCCCGGCGGCCCGGGCGTCGACGACCAGCGCGGAGCCGGTGCTGAAGGTCTGCTGCGCGGTGAGCGCGGCCAGCAGCGCGACGGGAACCAGGGCCGACAGCCGCCGCACCAGGGGCCGCTCCAGCGCCCCGGCCGGCACCAGCAGCCCGACGAGCTTGACGGCGTAGCACCCGAGCACGGTGAGCCCGATGGCGATCCAGACGTTCACGAGCGGGGTCCCTTCGTACGGCGGCCGCTGAGGAAGAGCACGGCCGGCGCGGCGAGCGCGGCCAGCAGCACCGGCACCCCGGCCGGCAGCACCGGCAGGAAGCCGAGCCCGAGCACCAGGGCGAGCAGGGCGACGGCCCGCTCGGTGGCGCTGCGCAGCATCGGGGCGAGCAGGGCGAGGAAGACGGCGGGGCCGGCCGCGTCCAGGCCCCAGGCGGCGGTGTCCCCGATGGCCTCCGCGCCCAGCGCCCCCAGCAGGGTGGTGAGGTTCCACAGCACGTAGAGGGTGAGCCCGGTGACGGTGAAGCCGAGGCGGGCGTGGGCCCGGCCCCGCTGCGCCAGGGTGACGGCGGTGGTCTCGTCGATGACCCAGTGGGCGGCCAGCGGCCGCACCGCGCGGGGCAGCTCCAGGATCGGGGACAGCCGCAGCCCGTAGAAGGCGTTGCGGGTCCCGAGGAAGAAGGCGCCGGCCGCGGCCGTGAAC
Source organism: Streptomyces sp. NPDC051555 (assembly GCF_044454405.1). Classification (NCBI taxonomy): domain Bacteria; kingdom Bacillati; phylum Actinomycetota; class Actinomycetes; order Kitasatosporales; family Streptomycetaceae; genus Streptomyces; species Streptomyces sp. NPDC051555. The sequence continues at coordinate 340,614 of NZ_JBITDP010000007.1, forward strand.
GGATTGCCGCCCGCGGCCAGGGCTCCGACCAGGGCGAACTGCGAGGCCCCGGTGAAGACGAGCAGGCTCAGCACGCAGGCCTGCGCGGTGCTGATCCCGGCTCCGGCGGCGGTCACCCCGAAGGCGAAGCCGGACAGCCCGACGGCCACGCCGACACCGAGCGCGTCCCGTACGACGGCCCGGCGACCGGCCCGGCCGCTCCCCTCGGCCCCCTCCACCCCATGGGCCCCACCGGCCCCGTCGGCCGTCGTCCCGGCCGGTTCCACGTCCACTGCCTGTTGCTCTCTCACCCGGCGAAGCTATGCGGGCGCCCACGGCCCGGTCTTGTACGTTCTTGCGGCGGCCGCCTCCGACACGGCGACACGCCACCACTCCTAGTGATCATTTCGCTACGGTGAGTATATGAAGCGTGTTCGCACCGTGCCGGTTGAACGTCCTTCGCACGCCCGTTGGGCCCCGCTCCTGAGCTTCGCCGCGCTGATCGCCGCCGGTTCCCTCTTCGCGCTGTACCACGCACGACATCCCCGGAACGTGCCCGGCGAGATCGCGCTCCAGCTCGCGGGCCGCTGGAACAAGGCCTACCCCCTCGTCTGTGATCCGCAGCTGTGGTGCCCGCCGTACAAGGAGCGGCTGCAGGCGCAGTACGAGGCCCTGCGCCTCGACACGCTCCTCTTCGTTCCCGCGTACACCTTGGCCCTGCTCGCCCTCTTCGGCCTCGGCAGTTGCTTCCTCCACCGTCAGGTGTCCCGCCGGTTCGCGGTCCGGGGCCTGGGCGCCACCCTCGTCATGGCCGCGGCGGACCTCGGCGAGAACGTCTTCGAGTACCGCGCGCTGGACGGGCTGGCCGCCGGCCAGGACGGCGACCTGGCCGGGGCGGCGATGTTCTCCCTGCTGAAGTGGTCGCTCGTCCTCCCCCTCGCCGGCGCCGCCGGGTGGATCGGGCTCACCCTCTTCGCGCGCGTCGTCCTCATGCGGGTCCGGGTCGCCAACGCCCCGCCGTGCGACAAGCCGGCCCGGGTCCAGGAGGCCCACCGGCTCGCCGACGGTTCCGAGCGGTGGGCCGACCCGGACGTCATCGCGGCCCCGGTGGCCCCGCACGCGACCACGGCGGTGCGCGACTGGGCCGGCTCCGCAGCGGCCGCCGCCCCGCGGGACAGCGCGCTCGCCCGCTGGCGCACCCGCGCCTACCAGCCGCCCGGCCGGGAGCCGGCGGCCGTCGGCATCTGCGTGTCCGGCGGCGGGATCCGTTCCGCGGCGGTCACCCTGGGCGCCCTCCAGGCGCTGCGCGAGGGCGGGGTACTGGGTCGGGCCCGCTACCTGGTCTCGGTGTCCGGCGGCGGGTACACGGCGGGGGCGTTCCAGCTGGCCCTGATGCCCCGGCCCGCGGCGCCGGGGCACCGGTCGGCCCCGCTCGCCACCGCGCAGGACGTGTTCGCGCCGGGCAGCCCCGAAGAGGACCACATCCGTCGCCACGCCAAGTACCTCGCGGACAGCCCCCGCGAGAAGCTGCTGGCCGCGGGGGTGATCCTGCGCGGCCTCGGGGTGTCACTGGGGCTGCTGGGCCTCGCGTTCGTGGTGGCCGGGGTGGTCCTGGGAGCCTTCTACGACGCGGTTCCCTTCACCGACCTGACGAAGCTGCGCCCGGCGGACGGGGCGGACTTCCCCGGCTTCGCACCGCACCCCCGGGTCCTGTACCCCGTCCTCGCACTGGTCGGCCTCTCGGCCGTCGTCTCGGCCGTGGCCTCCCTGGTCGTGGCGCACCGCGGGAGTTCCCGGCCCGCCTGGGTCCGCGCCATCACCCGCGGCCCCCTCGCCCTGGCGGCGATGGTCGTCGTCTTCGCCGTGGTGCTGCCCGCCGTGTTCTGGCTCTTCGCGTGGCTGGCGCACCGGGCGGGCGTGCCCACCGGCGGCAGCGGCATCTCGATCCTGGGCGCCCTCACGGCCGCCAGCACCGGGCTCGGCGCGTTGTACGCCGCCATGAGCAAGAAGGTGCAGGACATGAAGCCGAGCGGCGAGCCCGCGCCGCGCTCCCCGTCCGCCTCCTCGATCGTGACCCGGATCGGGGGCGGCCCGATCACCGCGGTCGTCGTCTGGCTGGTGCTGCTCCTGCTCGCCTTCTTCGGCCTCTCGCTGCTGTCCTGGTCGGCGGTCTCCGCGCACGGCTGGCCCGTGGGGTGGCGGCTCGGCCTTCCGTTCGCCCTGCTCCTGAGCGCGATCCTCATCGACCAGACCACCTTCAGCCTGCACCCCTTCTACCGGCAGCGGCTGGCCGGCGCCTTCGCCGTGCGCCGGGCGGTCCTGCGCGACGGGTCGATCGGCGCCCTGCCCTACGACTTCAACGCCGAGTCGACCCGGCTGAGCACGCACGGCAAGCGGGTCGAGGGCTTCCCCCAGGTGATCTTCGCGGCCTCGGCGGCCATGTCGCTGCGCAACCGGACCGCGCCGGGGCGGCCCGCGGTGCCCTTCACCTTCTCCCATGACTGGGTGGGCGGCCCGGACACCGGCTGGGTGCGCACGTCCACGATGGAGGAGACGGCGCACCCGCTGATCCGGCGGGACCTCACCGTGCAGTCCGCGGTGGCGGTGTCGGGCGCCGCGTTCGCCTCGGCGATGGGCACCCAGGGCAGTGCCGTCCAGCGCCTGCTCGCCCTGTCCAACCTGCGCCTGGGCACCTGGGTGCCCAACCCCTCGTACCTGGCCGAGGTCGCCCGGCACGACCTGGACTGGACGATGCCCCGGCTGCCGTGGGTGCGCCGGCTGCGCTACCAGCTCCAGGAGCTGGCCGGGCGCTACACCGACACCAGCCCGATGGTGCTGTGCACCGACGGCGGGCACTTCGACAACCTGGGCCTGGTGGAGCTGCTGCGGCTGCGCTGCGAGACCGTGTACGTGATCGACTCCTCGGGCGATCCGCCGCCGCTGGCCGTCACCCTCGCCGAGGCGGTCACCCTCGCCTACGAGGACCTGGGCGTGCGGATCACCTTCGACCAGGCGGAGGTGCTGCGGCTGGTGCCCGGCAGCGCCGTGAAGGTCGCACCGGAGGGGCCGATGGCCGGGCTCAACACCCGCTTCTCGGCGGACTGCGTCGTGCGCGGCGTCATCGAGTACCCGGAGCCGGTCCACTTCCCCGGGCGCCGCAAGCCGTCGCGGTTCGCCACGATCGTCTTCGCCAAGGCCAATCTGACCCCGGACATGCCCTACGAGCTGCTGGCGTACGCCCTCAAGGAGAAGGCGTTCCCCCGGGACAGCACCTTCGACCAGTGGTTCGATCACACCCAGTTCGACGCCTACCGCGCGCTCGGCCACCACCTCGGCGCCGAGGCCGCGAAGTTCCCGGTCAAGCGGGGCCGGTTCGGCCCCTCCGGTACGCCCCCGGTGGCACCCCCACGATCCGGGTGAAGTGCCGGTTCAGGTGCGGCTGGTCGCTGAAGCCGACCGCGAGGGCCGCTTCGGCGGGCGGCGTGCCCGCCTCCAGCAGCAGCCGGGCCCGCCGCACCCGGGCGTCCGTCAGCCAGGTGTGCGGGGGCATCCCGTACCGCTCGCGGAAGGCGCGCAGCAGGGCGAAGGGACGGGTGCCGAGCTCGTCCGCGAGCTGCTCCAGCGAGGGCGGTTCGCACATCCGCGCCTCCAGTACGTCGCGGGCCCGCTCGGCGTCGGCGGCGCCCGCGGCGACGATCCGGTGGGCCGGCAGGGGTCCCGCGTGCCGTTGCAGCATCCGCGCCACCACGCCCCGCAGCAGGGTGTCGGCGGCGAGCGGGTTGCCCTCCTCGGCGCCCCGGTGCACCTCGGCGATCATCCGTGCGGCCTGCGCGTCCATGACCATGTCCGGGGCGAAGCCGGGGGTGCCGCGCAGCACGCCGCTCTCCTCGGCCACCTGCGCTATCAGCTGCCGCGAGGGGTAGAGGGTGGCGTAGCCCCAGCCCTCGGGGACCCCGGCACGCGCTGAGTGCGGAACCTCGGGGTTGATCAGGACCACGCTGCCGGGGCCGGCCCGCACCACACCGCCGGGCAGCCCGATCTCCTCGACGCCGTGGGTGACGGCCGCGATGACGTACCCGTCGTGGGCGTGCCGCGGGAAGGTGTGGCGCACGTAGTGGGCGCGCAGCAGGTCCAGGCCGGGCAGCTCGGCGTACTGCCAGTGCCGGGCCCACTCACCGGTCCCGCGCGCCGCGCGCCCCGCACCCTCCACCGCTGCCATTCCTCCATTCTGCGCCCCCGCCCGCGGGACGTCCGCGCAGGTCCGGGCCGTTGTCGGTGGCGGGGTGCACGATGGGGGCATGGCCGGCTCCGCGCTCGACACGTTCTCCCCCGCGACCCGCTCCTGGTTCACGGGGGCCTTCCGTACGCCCACCGCCGCGCAGGAGGGTGCCTGGCGGGCCATCGGGGAGGGCTCGGACGTCCTCGTCGTGGCGCCCACCGGCTCCGGCAAGACGCTGGCCGCCTTCCTCGCGGCGCTGGACCGGTTGGCGGCCGTGGCGCCGCCCGCCGAGCCGAAGAAGCGCTGCCGGGTGTTGTACGTATCGCCGCTGAAGGCCCTCGCGGTGGACGTGGAGCGCAATCTGCGCAGCCCGCTGACCGGCATCCGGCAGGAGGCGCTGCGCCTGGGGCTGCCCGAGCCCGACATCCGGGTCGGGATCCGCTCCGGGGACACCCCGCCCGCCGAGCGCCGGGCGCTGGCGACCCGCCCCCCGGACATCCTCATCACCACCCCCGAGTCCCTCTTCCTGATGCTGACCTCGGCCGCCCGCGAGGCCCTGACCGGGATCGAGACGGTGATCCTCGACGAGGTGCACGCGGTGGCCGCGACCAAGCGCGGCGCCCACCTGGCGCTCTCCCTGGAGCGGCTCGACGAGCTGCTGCCCCGGCCGGCGCGCCGGATCGGACTGTCGGCGACGGTCCGACCGGTGGACGAGGTGGCCCGCTATCTGGCGCCGCGCGGCAAGGTGGAGATCGTCCAGCCGCCCTCCACCAAGGAGTTCGACCTGTCGGTGGTCGTCCCGGTGCAGGACATGGGCGAGTTGGGCGGCTCGCCCGCCACCGAGGGCAAGGAGGGCGGGGACAAGCCCTCCATCTGGCCGCATGTGGAGGAGCGGATCGCGGACCTGGTGCAGGCCCACCGGTCCACGATCGTCTTCGCCAACTCCCGCCGCCTCGCGGAGCGCTTGTGCAACCGGCTCAACGAGATCGCCTACGAACGTGCGATGGGCGAGCCGCTGCCCGCAGGCGCTCCCCCGGCCGAGGTCATGGCCCAGTCGGGCGCGGCGCACGGCGCCCCGCCGCTGCTCGCCCGCGCCCACCACGGTTCGGTGTCCAAGGAGCAGCGGGCCCTGGTCGAGGAGGACCTCAAGGCGGGCCGGCTGCCCGCCGTCGTCGCCACCTCCAGTCTCGAACTGGGCATCGACATGGGCGCGGTGGACCTGGTGGTGCAGGTGGAGTCGCCGCCCTCGGTGGCCTCCGGGCTGCAGCGCGTGGGCCGGGCCGGGCACCAGGTGGGCGCGGTCTCCACCGGCGTGGTGTTCCCCAAGTACCGCGGCGACCTGGTGCAGGCGGCCGTGGTCACCGAGCGGATGCGCGTCGGGGCCATCGAGTCCCTGCGCGTCCCCGCCAATCCGCTCGACGTACTGGCGCAGCAGCTGGTCGCGATGGTCTCCATGGACACCTGGCAGGTGGACGACCTGCTGGCCCTGGTGCGCCGGGCGGCGTCCTTCGCGGCCCTGCCGGAGTCGGCGTTCACCGCGGTACTGGACATGCTGGCCGGGCGCTATCCGTCGGACGCGTTCGCGGAGCTGCGACCGCGCGTGGTGTGGGACCGCGTGGCCGGTACGGTCACGGGCCGGCCGGGGGCCCAGCGCCTCGCGGTCACCTCGGGCGGCACGATCCCGGACCGCGGCCTCTTCGGCGTCTTCCTGGTGGGCTCCGACCCGAAGAAGGGCGGCGGCCGGGTCGGCGAGCTGGACGAGGAGATGGTCTACGAGTCCCGGGTGGGCGACGTCTTCACCCTGGGCACCACCTCCTGGCGGATCGAGGACATCACCCGGGACCGGGTGCTGGTGACCCCGGCGCCCGGGGTGCCCGGGCGGTTGCCGTTCTGGAAAGGCGACCAGTTGGGCCGCCCGCTGGAGCTCGGCCGCGCGGTGGGCGCGTTCGTCCGCGAGGTCGGCGCCCTGTCCGAGGCGGACGGGCGGCTGCGGCTGCTGGCCGCCGGGCTGGACGCCTGGGCCGCCGACAACGTCCTGGCGTACCTGGCCGAGCAGCGCGAGGCGTGCGGTCACGTGCCCGACGACCGGACCATCGTCGTCGAGCGGTTCCGCGACGAGCTGGGCGACTGGCGGGTGGTGGTGCACTCCCCCTTCGGCGCGCAGGTGCACGCGCCGTGGGCGCTGGCACTCGGCGCCCGCCTCGCCGAGCGCTACGGCATGGACGCGCAGGTCATGCACGCCGACGACGGGATCGTGCTGCGCCTGCCCGACGCCGACCTGCTGGGCCTGGGCGGCGAGCCGCTCGACCTGCTGGACCACGACCCGGCCCCGGCGGGCGCCGCCACCGCCTTCGAGTTCGACGACGAGAAGGCCCCGCTGGGCGCGGCCGACGTGACCTTCGACCAGGGCGAGGTCCAGGGCATCGTCACCGACCAGGTGGGCGGTTCGGCGCTGTTCGCCTCCCGGTTCCGCGAGTGCGCGGCGCGCGCGCTGCTGCTGCCGCGACGCAATCCCGGCAAGCGCACCCCGCTGTGGCAGCAGCGCCAGCGGGCCTCCCAACTGCTCCAGGTCGCCTCCGAGTTCGGTTCGTTCCCGATCGTCCTGGAGGCGGTGCGCGAGTGCCTCCAGGACGTCTTCGACGTGCCCGGCCTGACCGAGCTGATGGGGGACGTCGAAGCCCGCCGGGTCCGGCTGGTCGAGGTCACCACCGCCGAGCCGTCGCCCTTCGCCCGGTCCCTGCTGTTCGGTTACGTCGCCCAGTTCCTCTACGAGGGGGACTCGCCGCTGGCCGAGCGCAGGGCGGCCGCGCTGTCCCTGGACTCCCGGCTGCTGGCCGAGCTGCTCGGCCAGGCGGAGCTGCGCGAGCTGCTGGACCCGGAGGTCCTGGCGGAGCTGGAGCGGGAGTTGCAGTGGCTGACCGAGGACCGGCGGGCCCGGGACGCGGAGTCGGTGGCCGACCTGTTGCGGCTGCTGGGCCCGCTGACGGAGGCGGAGCTCGCCGAGCGGGGCGCCGACCCGGCCTGGGCGCGGTCCCTGGAGCGGGCGCGCCGGGTGATCGGGGTGCGGATCGGCGGCGCGGAGCACTGGGCCTCGATCGAGGACGCCGGGCGGCTGCGCGACGCCCTGGGGACCGCCCTGCCGGTCGGGGTGCCCGAGGCGTTCACCGAGCCGGTCAAGGACCCGCTCGGCGACCTCCTGGCGCGGTACGCCCGTACGCACGGCCCGTTCACCACGGCGGCGGTCGCCGCCCGCTTCGGCCTGGGCACGGCCACGGCCGACGGCGCCCTGCACCGGCTCGCCGCGGCGGGCCGGGTGGTGCAGGGCGAGTTCCATCCGGCGGGCATCGGCCAGGAGTGGTGTGACGCGACCGTGCTGCGCAGGCTGCGCCGCCGGTCCCTGGCGGCGCTGCGCCAGGAGCTGGAGCCGGTCCCGCCGACCTCCTTGGCCACCTTCCTGCCCCAGTGGCAGCACCTGGGCGGCGCGCTGCGCGGCATCGACGGGCTGGCCCGGGCGGTGGAGCAGCTCCAGGGCGCTCCGGTCCCGGCGTCGGCGCTGGAGCGGCTGATCCTGCCGTCGCGGGTCAGCGGCTTCTCCCCGGCGCTGCTGGACGAGCTGACCACCAGCGGCGAGGTGGTCTGGGCGGGCGCCGGAGCGCTGCCCGGCAAGGACGGCTGGGTCTCCCTCTACCTCGCGGACGCGGCCCCGCTGCTGCTCCCGCCACCGCATCCGCTGGAGCCCTCTCCCCTGCACCAGGGCGTCCTGGACGCCCTGTCCGGCGGGTACGGCCTGTTCTTCCGGCAGATCGCCGAGACGGTGCGCGGGCGGCACCCCGAGGCGAGCGACGTACAGCTCTCCCAGGCGCTGTGGGACCTGGCCTGGTCGGGGCGGCTGACCAACGACACCCTGGCGCCGCTGCGCGCCCTGCTGGGCTCGGGCCGGACGGCGGGCGCGACGGCCCACCGGGCCCGGCGGACCGTGCCGCGCGGGCGCTACGGCACGCTCGGCGCCCAGGTCTCGCGGACCGGTCCGCCGACCGTCTCGGGGCGGTGGTCCCTGCTGCCCGCCCGGGCGGCCGATCCGACCCACCGGGCGCACGCCCTGGCCCGGACCCTGCTGGACCGGCACGGGGTGGTGACCCGGGGCGCGGTCGCGGCCGAGGGGGTGGAGGGCGGCTTCAGCGCGGTCTACCGGATCCTGTCGGCCTTCGAGGACAGCGGGCAGGCCCGCCGCGGCTACGTGGTGGAGGGGCTGGGGGCGGCGCAGTTCGCGATGGACGGCGCGGTGGACCGGCTGCGGGCCGCCGAGCGGCACCCGGCCCCCCTGGCGGCGGTGGTGCTGGCGGCGGCCGATCCGGCCTCCGCCTACGGCGCGGCCCTGTCATGGCCCGAGCCGCCGGCCGGATCCGCGCACAAGCCCGGGCGCAAGGCGGGCTCGCTGGTGGTGCTGGTCGACGGGGAGCTGACGCTCTACCTGGAGCGCGGCGGCAAGACCCTGTTGGCCTGGCCCGAGGTGGACGACCCCCGGCTGACGGCGGCGACGGCGGCCTTGGCCGCCGGCTGCCGGTCGGGGACGCTGCCCGCGCTGACGGTGGAGCGCATCAACGCCTCCCCGGCACTGACCTCGCCGTGGGGCCCGGGCCTGGAGGCCGCGGGCTTCCACGCCACGCCGAGGGGGCTGCGGCTGCGCCCGTGAGGCTGGTACCGGCTTGAGACGTTCCTGGGACAGACCCGGCGCACTTGCGCCCCCGTGGCCGATTAGGCTGCCCGCTGATCATTGAGTTGACGGTGGACCGTCACAAACAATTGGGGGACGCAATGAACGAGTTCCGCACGCGCAGAACCACCCTGGCGGCCACGGGCCTCGCGGTCGTCGCCGTACTGGCCCTGAGCGGCTGCAAGAGCGGCAACGAGGAGACGGGCGCGGCGAAGACCGCCTCTCCCTCCGCCCAGCCGTCGCAGTCGGCGTACGCGCCCGACACGAGCGCCGCGCCCAGCTCCTCCGCCGGCGCGAGCACCGGCGCGCCCGCCGCCGGCGCCGGCGGCCCGGCGGCGAAGGCCGGCCAGCAGTTCAAGATCGGCGAGCAGGCGACGTTCCCGTTCGCCTCCGGCAGCACCAAGGGCACCATCGCCCTCTCCGTCACGGCCATCGAGAAGGGCCAGCCGGACGACCTCGCCCCCTTCAAGCTGGGCGACAAGGCGAAGGGGAAGGTTCCCTACTACATCCGCTACCAGGTCAAGAACGTGGGCGCCACGGACCTGTCCTTCGCCTCGGTCGGCCACGTCAAGGGCCACCTCGGGGACGGCAGCGAGGCCCAGGACCTGCTGGTCATCGGCAAGTTCGAGAAGTGCCCCAACGACTCCCTGCCCAAGGGGTTCACCAACGGGCAGGTCACCACGGGCTGCGCCGTCGCGCTGGCCCCCTCCGCCGAGACCAAGGTCGCTTCGGCCGAGTACTGGGGCGACCCCTTCACCCTGGGCAAGGGCCTCACCTGGAAGTAGTCCGTCCGGCGCGCCTTCGGGCCCGGGGCCACAATGGCCCCATGCCCGAAGGCGACAGCATCCGGCGCGCGGCCACCCGCCTGCACGAAGCCCTGGCCGGCCGCGAACTGGTCCGCAGCGACCTGCGCGTCCCGCGGCTGGCCACCGCCGACCTCACCGGTCGCACCACCCTCGACGTCACGCCCCGCGGCAAGCACCTGTTGCACCGCGTGGAGGGCGGCCTGACCCTGCACAGCCACCTGCGGATGGACGGGTCCTGGCGGGTGTTCGGGCCCGCGGAGCCCTGGCGCGGCGGCCCCGACCACCAGATCCGGGCCGTCCTCGCCACCGCGGACCGCACCGCCGTCGGGTACCGCCTCCCGGTGCTGGAGCTGCTCCGCACCGCCGACGAGCACCGCGTCGTCGGCCACCTCGGGCCCGACCTGCTGGGCCCGGACTGGGACCCGGAGCGCGCCGCCCGCAACCTGCTCTCCGACCCGGCCCGGCCGCTGGGCGAGGCCCTGCTCGACCAGCGCAACCTCGCCGGGATCGGCAACATCTACAAGGCCGAGCTGTGCTTCCTGGCCCAGGTGACCCCCTGGACCCCGGTCGGCGACCTGCCCGAGCCGGAGCGCACCCTGCCCCGACTGGCCGGCGCCGCGCACCGCCTGCTGGACGCCAACAAGGACCGGCCCCGCAACACCACCGGGAGCCCCCGGCGCGGCCAGGAGCTCTTCGTGTACGGCCGCGCCCACCGCCCCTGCCTGCGCTGCGGCACCCCGGTCCGCGAAGCCCCGCAGGACGACCGGCCCACCTACTGGTGCCCGCGCTGCCAATCCGGCCCCGTACGGTAGTTGACGCTCCGTCAGATACAGTCGTACGGTCCCGGCATGCCCTCACCCCGCGCCCTACCCGCCCCCGCCTCCCTGGCCGCCTACGACCTCACGGGCCGCAGCGCCCTGATCACCGGAGCGGCCAGCGGTATCGGCCGCGCCACCGCCGTGCTCCTCGCCGGGGCGGGCGCGACCGTACGCTGCGCGGACCGCGACGCGGCGGGCCTCGCCGAGACGGCCGATCTGGTCGCCGGGGTCGGGGGCCCGGCCGCCAGCGTCCATGTCCTCGACGTCACCGACCGCGCGGCCCTGCGGGCCGTGGCGGAGGCAGGGGGGCCGCCGGACATCACGGCCGCGGTCGCCGGGATCATGCACACGAGCACCGTGCTGGAGACCCTGGACGAGGACCTCGACCGGGTGATGGACGTGAACTTCAAGGGGATCCTGTACACCTGCCAGGAATCGGCCCGCGCCCTGATCGCGGCCGGCCGCCCCGGCTCGATCGTCACCATGGCCTCCGGCGCCATGGACGCCGCCCAGCCCGGCCTGCTCTGCTACAGCGCGGCCAAGGCCGCCGTCGTGCAGCTCACCAAAACCCTGGCGACCGAGGCGGGCCCGCACGGCATCCGGGTCAATGCGGTCGCGCCCGGGTGGGTGCGCACCCCGATGACCGGCCGCCACAGCGCCGAGGTGCAGGAGCAGACCCGGGCGGCGATGATCCGGATGTCCCCGCTGCGCCGGGTCGGCGAGCCCGAGGACATCGCGCAGACGGTGCTCTTCCTCGCCTCGGACGCCTCGTCGTTCATGACGGGTCAGATCCTGCGCCCGAACGGTGGCGTCGCGATGCCCTGGTAGCGGCCCCGTAGCGGGTGCAGTGCACCGGCAGCAGCCCGAGCCCCCAGCCGCCCACGGCCACCGCTCCCTCGACCGGCCCGGCGGTCGAGGGCGCCAGCGCGAGCCGGAGCACCGCCCACCACCACAGCAGGCCCACGGCCAGGGCCAGGGGTATGGCTACGGGTATGGGTACGCGCAGGTTCCGTAACCGCCGCACGGCAGCCTCCCAGGGCCGGGATGGACTCGACCATCCTCGCGCACCCCCCGCGAGAGCGCACCCAGAAGCGGGCCGCGCACGGCCTCGCGACGGTCCGGAACGACCGGGAGCCCCGGCCGGCGCTCCACACGCCGACCGGGGCTCCGGTCACACTCACGCTCTTGAGATCAAGCGGCGACGACATTCACCGCTTCCACGGGCGACTTGATGGTCACCCGCTCCGGCGGGCCACCCGTGACCGAGGCCACGGAGACCGAATTGAGCATCGGGCGCACCGGTGCCGGGACCGGTTCGCTCGCGGCCGACTGCGCGAGTTCGGCGAGCGACAGCTCGTCGCTCACTTCGCGCATCAGCTCGGACATCCGTACGTCCAACGCGTCGCAGATCGCGGAGAGCAGCTCGGAGGATGCCTCCTTCTGCCCCCGCTCCACCTCGGAGAGATAGCCGAGCGAAACTCGGGCGGACGAGGAGACTTCGCGCAGAGTACGGCCCTGGCGCTGGCGCTGCCGACGCAGCACGTCACCCAGCAGGCGACGGAGCAGAATCATCGGTGGCTCCCTCCTCTGACCGTGTAGCCGTAACCTTCACGCCCCACCGTACCGCCTCGCGCGGCGGCCGTGCGGGGAGCGATGTCGTGTTCACTCAGGGCTGCAAACATCAAATCCCCCCGTTCCGTTCCGTGTCCTGCCTTCGCAGATTCTCGCGGAGTTCGCTCGAGAGAAGTTCGAGCACTGTCCGTACACTCTCCCTACGGATTTCCGCGCGCGAGCCGTTCAACCGCAGCCGGACCGATTTCCTGCCCGCAGGTCCCGCGACGGCGATGAAAACCGTCCCCACGGGCTGCCCGTCCTGCGGCTCCGGACCGGCCACCCCGGTGGTCGAAACGCCCCACGAAGCATCCAGCACGCGTCGCACTCCGGCCGCCATCTCCTCTGCGACCTCCGCGTTCACCGCTCCGTGCGCCTCCAGCAGCTCGGCGTCGACGCCGAGCACCCGCTGCTTGACCTCCGTCGCGTACGCCGTCACCGAGCCGCGGAAGGACCGTGAGGCCCCGGGAACCGACGTCAGCTCGGCGGCGACCAGTCCGCCCGTGAGGGACTCCGCGACGGCGACCGTCTGGTCACTCTCCGCGAGCACGTCCAGGACGTAGGCGGCCGCCTCGGCGGCCCCGGTGGCCGCAGCGCGGCCCTCGGGTGACCGTTCGGACTCCGCCGTCCCGTGCGTCACCTCGCGGCCCGCTCCGCGGCGATGCCCGCCCGGCGCAGCACGACGGCCTGACGGATGTAGTCCAAACCCGTGACGACTGTGAGAAGTACGGCGACCGCCATGACCCAGAACCGGAGGGTCGCCAGCGGTCCGGTCAGCGCCAACACGTACATGCCGATCGCCGTGCCCTGGGCGAGGGTCTTCATCTTCCCGCCCCGGCTCGCCGGGATCACCCCGTAGCGGATCACCCAGAACCGCAGGAGCGTGATCCCCAGCTCCCGGCCCAGGATCACCCCGGTGACCCACCAGGGCAGGTCACCGAGCCAGGACAGACACACCAAAGCCGACCCCATGATCGCCTTGTCGGCGATGGGGTCGGCGATCTTCCCGAAGTCGGTGACCAGGTCGTAGGTCCGGGCCAGGTGTCCGTCGAAGATGTCGGTGATCATGGCGACGGCGAACGCGGCCCACGCGAGCGCCCGCCAGACGGGGTCATAGCCCCCGTCGGCGAGCAGCAGCAGGACGAATCCCGGCACGAGCACGAGCCGGATCATCGTCAGGATGTTGGCGATGTTCCACAAGCTGGCCTGGTTGACGGCCGCGGCCCCCAGCTTCGCGCCGGGCGCGGGCCGACGGCCTGTCCCGCCCGCCGCGGGTGCGGGGACACCGGTCATCCGGCCGCCTCCTCAAGATCCCCGAAGTCGGCGCCCAGGGCCTCGGCCACCAGGTCCACACCCAGCGTGCCGACCACCTTCGCCGTGACGATGCGCCCGGGGACCAGGCCCGCGCCGTCCGTGAAGACGACCTGGCCGTCGGTCTCGGGCGCCTGGTGCGCGGCGCGCCCGTAAGCGCCCGCGGCGTCCTCGTCGTCGTCCCCGCCATCGACCGCGACGACGGTCTCGACGAGTACCTCCAGGGTCTCCCCGATCCGCTCCTCCGCGCGCTGCGAGGTCAGCTCCTCGGCGAGCCGCTGCATGTGCGCGAGCCGCTCGGCGATGGTGTCCTCGTCCAGCTTGTTCTCGTAGGTGACGGCCTCGGTGCCGTCCTCGTCCGAGTAGCCGAAGATACCGATGGCGTCGAGGCGGGCGTGGGTGAGGAAACGCTCCAGCTCGGCGAAGTCCGATTCCTTCTCGCCGGGGAAGCCGACGATGAAGTTGGACCGCACGCCGGCCGTCGGGGCCTTGCTGCGGATGGTGTCGAGCAGTTCCAGGAACCGGTCGGTGTCACCGAAGCGGCGCATGGAGCGCAGCACGTCCGGGGCGGAGTGCTGGAAGGACAGGTCGAAGTACGGCACGACCTTGGGGGTCGAGGTCAGTACGTCGATCAGGCCGGGCCGCATCTCGGCGGGCTGGAGGTAGCTCACGCGGACGCGCTCGATGCCGTCCACCTCGGCCAGCTCGGGCAGCAGGGTCTCCAGCAGGCGGATGTCGCCCAGGTCCTTGCCGTACGAGGTGTTGTTCTCGGAGACCAGCATGATCTCCTTGACGCCCTGCTCCGCGAGCCAGCGCGTCTCGCCCAGCACGTCGCTGGGACGGCGCGAGATGAAGGAGCCGCGGAAGGAAGGGATGGCGCAGAAGGAGCAGCGCCGGTCGCAGCCGGACGCGAGCTTGACGGAGGCGACGGGGCTGTTGCCCAGGCGGCGGCGCAGGGGCGCGCGCGGCCCGGAGGCGGGCGCCAGGCCGTCGGGCAGGTCCGAGGGCGCCTCGGCGACCGGCTCCTGCGCGTGGCCGGGCAGGGCGACCTCGGCCTCCTGGCGGGCGGCCGGGCTGATCGGCAGCAGCTTGCGACGGTCGCGCGGGGTGTGGGAGGCGTGGACGCCACCGTTGAGGATGGTCTGGAGGCGGTCGGAGATGTCGGCGTAGTCGTCGAAACCGAGGACTCCGTCGGCTTCCGGGAGCGCTTCGGCGAGTTCCTTGCCGTAGCGCTCGGCCATGCAGCCGACGGCGACGACGGCCTGGGTCTTGCCGTGATCCTTGAGATCGTTGGCTTCCAGCAGGGCGTCTACGGAGTCCTTCTTGGCGGCTTCGACGAAGCCACAGGTGTTGACGACGGCTACGTCCGCATCGGCGGCGTCCTCGACGAGCTCCCAGCCATCCGCCGCCAAGCGGCCTGCGAGCTCCTCCGAGTCCACCTCGTTACGGGCGCAGCCAAGAGTGACAAGGGCGACGGTACGGCGTTCGGGCATGGACTCAAGACTACTTTGTCTCGGCACCGGCCCCCGCCCCCGTCCGCCGCACCGCCCCGGACGGCAGGAACCCCGGGGCGCGAGGACACGCCCCGGGGTCCGCCGGGAGGGGGTGAAACGGCCGGTCAGCCCGCCTGGGCGGGGCCCTGGCGCTGATCGTCCTTGGTGTAGGTGAGGCGCTCGACCTGCCCCGACTCGAAGGCGCCCTTGATCTCCTTGCCGTTCACGAACAGCTGGACGGCCCCGGCGTCGCCGAGCACGAGATCGATGGACTGCTTGTCGGTGAAGGTCTTGGTGTCACCCGGCTGGAGGGTTCCGTCGAAGAGCAGGCGACCACTGTGGTCCTTCGCGGAGATCCAGCTCTCGCCGGTGCTGGCCGTCAGGACGACCGTGACCAGGTCCTTCGGGGCGGCCGCGATGGCGCTGTCCGAGGGCTCGGGCTTGGGTGCCTGCGGGGTCTGCTGGGGCGCGGCCGGTTTGGCCGGCTTGGCGCCGGGCTGCTTGGGTGCGGGCTGCGGGGAGGCGGAACCTTCCGCCACCGGCCGCTTGGTGTCGTCGTCGCCGCCCTTGAGGGCGGTGAAGCCGACGAATCCGATCACGGCGACGATCGCCGCGACCATGGCGGCGGTCCAGTTGGGCCGCTGCCGCTCGGGACGGATCCGTTCGGCCTCGAACATCGGGGCGGCGGGGGTCGGCGCCGGGCGACCCCCGTGGGCGGCGTCGTAGCTCTCGACCAAGGGTTCGGGATCGAGGTGCACGGCGCGGGCGAGGGTACGGATGTGGCCGCGGGCGTAGACGTCGCCGCCGCAGCGCGTGAAGTCGTCCTGCTCGATCGCGTGCACGATCGGGATGCGCACGCGGGTGGTGGAACTGACCTCGTCGACGGTGAGCCCGGCGGCGATCCGGGCCTGCTGGAGGGCCGTCCCGATGGACGGACCGGCGGCGGGCCGCTCGACGATCACGTCGTCGGTCGAAGGCCGGTCATCTTCGGGGGACTTGGAGTTGCCGATGGACACGGGGGCGCCTTTCGAGCGTGTAGCCACCTGCTGGATGTCCAGTCTAGGGGGGTGACGAAAGGGTGGAGCAACCGGAGGGTGACCTCCGTACGCCATCCGAATGGCATCGGTGCTCCCGTGCCGCGTCCGTGCGGATCCACGGCCCGGAGGCGCGCGGCGCCACCCCTTTCCTCAACTTGACGAGCGACCAAGGGAAACGGTTGCTCCAGGATTCTTTACGACCGGGTCACGGTCCGGTCTCGCCCCGGATGACCGCGAGGACCCCGTCCAACTCGTCCGCTTTGAGCATCACGTCGCGCGCCTTGGAGCCCTCGCTGGGCCCGACGATGCCGCGCGATTCCATGAGGTCCATCAACCGCCCGGCCTTGGCGAAGCCGACCCGGAGCTTGCGCTGGAGCATCGAGGTGGAGCCGAACTGCGTGGTGACGACCAGTTCGGCGGCCTGGCACAGCAGGTCGAGGTCGTCGCCGATCTCCTCGTCGATCTCCTTCTTCTGCTTCTGCCCGACCGTGACGTCCTCCCGGAAGACGGGCGCCATCTGGTCCTTGCAGTGCTGGACGATCCCCTGGATCTCCTCCTCGGTGACGAAGGCGCCCTGGAGCCGGGTGGGCTTGTTCGCCCCCATCGGCAGGAACAGTCCGTCACCCTTTCCGATGAGCTTCTCGGCACCGGGCTGATCGAGGATGACCCGGCTGTCCGCGAGCGAGGAGGTCGCGAAGGCGAGCCGCGAGGGCACGTTCGCCTTGATCAGGCCGGTCACCACGTCCACCGACGGGCGCTGGGTCGCCAGCACCAGGTGGATACCGGCCGCGCGGGCCAGCTGGGTGATGCGGACGATCGAGTCCTCCACGTCGCGCGGGGCGACCATCATCAGGTCGGCGAGCTCGTCGACGATCACCAGCAGGTACGGGTAGGGGCTCAGCTCCCGCTCGCTGCCCGGCGGCAGTTTGATCTTGCCGTCGCGAATGGCCTTGTTGAAGTCGTCGATGTGCCGGTAGCCGAAGGCGGCCAGGTCGTCGTAGCGCAGGTCCATCTCGCGCACGACCCACTGGAGGGCCTCGGCGGCCCGCTTCGGGTTGGTGATGATCGGCGTGATCAGGTGCGGGATGCCCTCGTAGGCCGTCAGCTCGACCCGCTTGGGGTCGACCAGCACCATCCGGACGTCCTCGGGGGTCGCCCGCACCATCACCGAGGTGATCAGGCAGTTGATGCAGGAGGACTTTCCGGAGCCGGTGGCGCCGGCGACCAGCACGTGCGGCATCTTCGCGAGGTTGGCCATGACGTAGCCGCCCTCGACGTCCTTGCCGAGCGCGACGAGCATCGGGTGGTCGTCCTCCGCCGCGTCCGCCAGGCGCAGGACGTCGCCGAGGTTGACCATCTCGCGGTCGGTGTTCGGGATCTCGATGCCGACCGCCGACTTGCCCGGGATCGGGCTGATGATCCGCACGTCGGGCGAGGCCACGGCGTAGGCGATGTTCTTGGCCAGCGCCGTGATCCGCTCGACCTTGACCGCCGGGCCCAGCTCCACCTCGTAGCGGGTCACCGTCGGCCCCCGGGTGAAGCCGGTGACCTTCGCGTCGACCTTGAACTCCATGAAGACGTTGCTCAGCGAGGCGACCACCGCGTCGTTCGCGGCGCTGCGGGTCTTGCCGGGGCCACCGCGCTCCAGCAGGTCGAGCGAGGGCAGCGAGTACGTGATGTCCCCGCGCAGCTGGAGCTGCTCGGCGCGCGGCGGCAGCGCCTGGGTCTGCGGCGGCGTCTTGGTCAGATCGGGCACGCCGACCGGGCCGGCCGCCACCGGGACCGGCGGGGCGGCAGGGGCGGGCGGGGCCGCGGGGGCGGGCGGGAGCGACGAGGTGGTCGGGCTGGACGGGGCCGCCGGCGCCGCGGCCCGCCGCTCGCCGCGCTCCTCCCGCGCGGTCGGCACCGGCGCGGTGACCTCGGCGCCCTCCTGCGCGGGCGTGACCCCGTGGGTCAGGTCGGCGACCAGCGGGGAGGGCGGCATGCCGCCGTACACCGCCCCGTCCAGGGCCGCCGCCGCGGCTGCGGCGACGTCCACCGCGTCCATCTCGCGGTCCATGGCGGGGCGTCCCGGCGCGCGCCGTGGCCGGCGCCGCCGGGCGGCGAGCGCCTCCTCCTCCGCCGAGCCCGCGGGGGTGGCCGGGTCCGGTGCGGCGGCGCCCTGCCCGTTGGCCCGCCAGCGCTCGGGGTCGTGGCGCTCGCCCTCCTGCTCGGCGTACGCCCGGTCGTACTCGTTGGGCGCGATCACGCCGAGCCGGATCCCCAGTCGGCGCAACCGCTGCGGGATGGCGTTGACGGGGGTGGCGGTGACCACCAGCAGCCCGAAGACGGTGAGCAGCACCAGCAGCGGCACCGCCAGCGGAGCGCCCATGGTGAAGATCAGCGGCTTGGAGGCGCCCCAGCCGATCAGGCCGCCCGCGTTCTGCATGGCGGTGGTGCCCTCGTCCCGGCCGGGCGCTCCGCAGGCGATGTGGACCAGGCCGAGGACGCCGATGACCAGGGCGGTCAGCCCGATGCCGATCCGGCCGTTGGCGTCGCTCTGCTCGGGGTGGCGGATGAAGCGCACCGCCATGACCCCGAGCAGGATCGGCACCAGCAGGTCGAGCCGCCCGAAGGCACCGGTGATCAGCATCGTGACCAGATCCCCGACGGGACCGCTCAGGTTCGACCAGGTTCCGGCGGCGACGATCAGCGCGAGGGCGAGCAGGAGCAGCCCGACGCCGTCCTTGCGGTGGGCCGGGTCGAGGTTCTTCGCCCCGCGGCCCACGCCGCGGAAGACCGCCCCGACGGCGTGCGCGAGGCCGAGCCAGAGGGCGCGCACCAGCCGCACCACGCCCCCGGTCGGGGACGGTGCGGGTTTGGGCGCGACCTTGCGGACCGGAGCGCGCTTGGCGGCCGCGGCCTTCTTGGCCGGCGGCTTGCCCGCGGGCTGCGCAGCCTTCTTCGCCGGCGCCGTCGTACGGCCGGTGCGGGCCTTCGCGGCACCCGCGGCGCTCTGGGAACCCTTGCCGGACGTACGTGAGGCCATGGCCCCGAGGTTACCGGTGCGCGTGCCGGTGGACACGCGTGCCCACCCCTTCACCCGTTCGTGTCGGAGCTCCGGTGCGGCATTTGACGTACTCCCGGAGCTGACGCGCCCTCAGCAACCGGCCCCGCACCGGGGACCGGGCCGGCCGCTCGCTCAGGCCTGCGCGGGAAGCATCGGATGGCCGCCGCCGGTGCCCGGCTCCAGCGCGTCCAGGGCCCGCCGCAAACCGGTCAGTTTCCGCTCCAGATGCGCCGCGGTCGCGACCACCGCCGGATCGGCCGCTTCCTCGCCGAGCTGCTTGGTGAGCGCCTCGGCCTGCTCCTCGACCGCCGCGAGCCGGGCGGACAGCTCGGCCAGCAGGCCCGCCGTCTCCTTGCCCTCGACGCCGCCGGACCCGCCGCCCTCCAACTGGAGCCGCAGCAGCGAAGCCTGCTCCCGCAGCTGGCAGTTCTTCGTGTACAGCTCGACGAAGACCGAGACCTTGGCCCGCAGCACCCACGGGTCGAAGGGCTTGGAGATGTAGTCCACCGCGCCGGCGGCATAGCCGCGGAACGTGTGGTGCGGACCGTGGTTGATCGCGGTGAGGAAGATGATCGGGATGTCCCGGGTCCGCTCCCGCCGCTTGATGTGCGCGGCCGTCTCGAAACCGTCCATCCCGGGCATCTGCACGTCCAGCAGGATGACCGCGAAATCGTCCGTCAGCAGCGCCTTGAGCGCTTCCTCCCCCGACGACGCCCTGACCAGTGTCTGATCGAGCGCGGAGAGGATGGCCTCCAGCGCCAGCAGATTCTCCGGCCGGTCGTCGACCAGGAGGATCTTGGCCTTCTGCACCATGCCCTGTCCTCCTCGCCCCGGCATGGGGCCTCCCCGGCTCCTGGCCACAGCGCTCAACCCGGGTCCCGCCCCTGCGGGCGGCTTCCGTGCGCCGTCCGTCCTTGTGCCGGTCATCGTAGCCCCAGTCCCGAGATCGCCACACCCTGTCACCAAGATGTCACTGTGCACGAAGCAGAAACGGTGTGGGGGAGCAGAAGGTTCCCCGTATATCGCCCTCCCACACCGATGTGGACACACTGAGTCAGCAATTGGTATCTCTTCGCCGCTCCGTCGATCACTTTCCGCGCATCCACTGCTCCATCACCGACAGCAGGAAGTCGGGATCGACGGGCTTGGTGACATAGTCGGAAGCCCCGGAGTCGATCGCCTTCTCCCGGTCGCCCTTCATCGCCTTCGCCGTCAGCGCGATGATCGGCAGCCCCGCGAACTGCGGCATCCGCCGGATCGCCGACGTCGTCGCGTAGCCGTCCATCTCCGGCATCATGATGTCCATCAGAACGACCGTCACGTCGTCGTGCTGCTCCAGCACTTCGATGCCCTCGCGCCCGTTCTCCGCGTACAGCACCGCCAGGCCGTGCTGCTCCAGCACGCTGGTCAAAGCGAAGACGTTGCGGACGTCGTCGTCGACGATGAGCACCTTCTCGCCATGGAAGTCGTACGTCCGGGGGACGACCGGAAGTTCGTCCTCCGCGCCACCCCAGTCGTCCTCGAACCCCTGCGCGCCGTTCTGCGCGCCCGGCTCGCCCATCGCCTTGCGGCGCCGCCTGAAGAGCGTCGCCCCGCCATGCCCCTGGCCCCCGGCCTGCGCAGCGCCTCCCGACGCGCCCGCCGGCAGCGCCGCGGCGGGCCGCACGGGCGCCGCCGGCACCGCGGCCATCGGCGCCGCGGGCAGCGAAGGCGGCACCGGAAGCACCGGGGCCACCTCGGCGGCCCTGCGGTAGAGGTCCCCGCGACCACCGGGTGCGGGCTGCGCGTACCCCTGCGGCGGCAGCTCGCTCGGGTGCAGCGGCAGGTACAGCGTGAAGGTGGAGCCGCGCCCCGGCTCGCTGGCCGCGTGGATCTCGCCGCCCAGGAGCCGGGCGATCTCCCGGCTGATGGAGAGCCCGAGCCCGGTACCGCCGTACTTGCGGCTCGTCGTGCCGTCCGCCTGCTTGAACGCCTCGAAGATCACCAGCATCTTGCTGGCCGCGATCCCGATCCCGGTGTCGGTCACCGAGAAGGCGATCAGGTCCGCGTCCGCCTCGCGCAGCGAACCGGCCTCCAGCAACTGCTCCCGGATCGCCTGCGGCACGTCCGCCCCGGCGGGCCGGATCACCAGCTCCACCGCGCCGCCGTCGGTGAACTTCACCGCGTTCGACAGCAGGTTGCGCAGCACCTGCAGCAGCCGCTGCTCGTCCGTGTGCAAGGTGGCCGGCAGCTCCGGCGAGACCCGCACCGAGAAGTCCAGGCCCTTCTCCGCCGTCAGCGGCCGGAAGGTGGCCTCCACGTAGTCCACGAGCTGGACCAGCGCGATCCGCGTCGGCGAGACGTCCATCTTGCCCGCCTCGACCTTCGACAGGTCCAGGATGTCGTTGATCAGCTGGAGCAGGTCCGAACCGGCCCCGTGGATGGTCTCGGCGAACTCCACCTGCTTGGGCGAGAGGTTCTCGTCCGCGTTGTCCGCCAGCAGCTTGGCCAGGATCAGCAGCGAGTTGAGCGGGGTGCGCAGCTCGTGCGACATGTTCGCCAGGAACTCGGACTTGTAGCGCATGGAGACCGCGAGCTGTTCGGCGCGCTCCTCCAGGACCTGCCGGGCCTCCTCGATCTCGGTGTTCTTCACCTCGATGTCACGGTTCTGCTGGGCCAACAGCTCGGCCTTCTCCTCCAGTTCCGCGTTGGCGGCCTGGAGCGCCTTCTGCCGGTTCTCCAACTCGTCGGAGCGCTCGCGCAGCTGCTCGGTCATCTCCTGCGACTGCTTGAGCAGCATCTCCGTCTTGGAGTTGACGCTGATCGTGTTGACGCTCGTACCGATCATCTCGGCGATCTGGCTGAGGAAGTCCTTCTGGATCTGCGTGAACGGCTGGAAGGACGCCAGCTCGATGACGCCGAGCAGGTTCCCCTCGAACAGCACGGGCAGCACGATCACGTGCGCGGGCGGCGCTTCGCCCAGCCCCGAGGAGATCTTCAGGTAGCCGGGCGGGGTGTTCTCCACCAGGATCGTCCGCTTCTCCTCGGCGACGGTCCCGATCAACCCCTCCCCCGGCCGGAAGGACGTCGGCATCGAGCCGCCCGCGTACGCGTAACTGCCGCGCATCCGCAGCTCGTACGGGCCGTCCTGACCGCCGTCGGCGCCGAGCTCGGTGGCCGCGGCGGTCGGCAGGGCGAGGAAGAACGCGCCGTGCTGCGCGGAGACCACGGGGGTCAGCTCGCTCATGATCAGCGAGGCCACGTCGTCCAGCTCCCGGCGGCCCTGCATGAGGGCCGAGATCCGCGCCAGGTTGCCCTTCAGCCAGTCCTGCTCCTTGTTGGCCAAGGTGGTGTCGCGCAGGTTGGCGATCATCGTGTTGATGTTGTCCTGGAGGACCTGGATCTCGCCCGCCGCGTCCACGTCGATCTTGAGGTTCAGGTCGCCGCGGGTCACCGCGGTGGCCACGGCCGCGATGGCGCGCACCTGTCGGGTGAGGTTCCCGGCCATCTCGTTCACGGACTCCGTCAGATCCCGCCAGGTGCCGTCGACGTCCCGGACCCGGGCCTGACCGCCCAGGATCCCCTCGGTGCCCACCTCCCGGGCCACCCGGGTCACCTGGTCCGCGAAGGAGGACAGCTGGTCGACCATCGTGTTGATGGTGGTCTTCAGCTCCAGGATCTCGCCCCGGGCGTCGATGTCGATCTTCTTGGTCAGGTCGCCCTTGGCGATCGCGGTCGTGACCATGGCGATCTGGCGCACCTGACCGGTGAGGTTGGAGGCCATGAAGTTCACCGAATCGGTGAGGTCCTTCCAGGTCCCCGAGACCCCGGGCACGTGCGCCTGGCCACCGAGGCGGCCCTCGGTGCCCACCTCGCGGGCCACCCGGGTCACCTCGTCGGCGAAGGACGACAGCGTCTTGACCATGGTGTTGACCGTGTCCGCGAGCTGCGCGACCTCGCCGCGCGCCTCGACCGTGACCTTCTTCGTCAGATCGCCGTTGGCGACCGCCGCCGAGACCTGCGAGATGTTGCGCACCTGCGACGTCAGGTTGTTCGCCATCAGGTTGACGTTGTCGGTGAGGTCCTTCCAGATGCCGGTCACCCCGCGCACCCGGGCCTGGCCGCCGAGGATGCCCTCGGAGCCCACCTCGCGCGCCACCCGCGTCACCTGCTCGGCGAAGGAGGACAGCTGGTCGACCATCGTGTTGACGGTCGTCACCAGCTCCAGGATCTCGCCCTTGGCATCGACCGTGATCTTCTTCGACAGGTCGCCCATCGCGACCGCCGTCGTGACCTCGGCGATGTTGCGGACCTGCGACGTCAGGTTGTTCGCCATGAAGTTGACCGACTGGGTGAGGTCCTTCCACGTGCCGGAGACCCCCTTCACCTCGGCCTGACCGCCCAGGATCCCCTCGGTACCGACCTCGCGGGCCACCCGGGTGACCTGCTCCGCGAAGTTCGAGAGCTGGTCGACCATGGTGTTCAGGGTGTTCTTCAGCTCCAGGATCTCGCCCCGGGCGTCCACGTCGATCTTCTGCGACAGGTCACCGCGCGCCACCGCCGTGGCGACCTGCGCGATGTTGCGCACCTGCGAGGTCAGGTTCCCGGCCATGCCGTTCACCGAGTCGGTCAGGTCGCGCCACACGCCGGCCACGCCGGGCACCTGCGCCTGACCGCCGAGACGGCCCTCCGTACCCACGTCCCGGGCCACCCGGGTCACCTGCTCCGCGAAGGCGGAGAGCTGGTCGACCATCGTGTTGATGGTGTTCTTCAGCTCCAGGATCTCGCCCCGGGCGTCCACGTCGATCTTCTGCGACAGGTCACCGCGCGCCACCGCCGTCGTCACCTGGGCGATCTGGCGCACCTGGGACGTCAGGTTCCCGGCCATGAAGTTGACCGAGTCGGTCAGCTCCTTCCAGGTTCCGGACACCCCCTCCACCCGGGCCTGACCGCCGAGGCGGCCCTCCGTACCCACGTCCCGGGCCATCCGCGTGACCTGGTCGGCGAAGGACGACAGCTGGTCCACCATCGTGTTCACGGTGTTCTTCAGCTGGAGCATCTCGCCGGAGACGTCCACGGTGACCTTCTGCGACAGATCGCCGTTGGCCACCGCCGTCGTCACCTGCGCGATGTTGCGGACCTGGCCGGTGAGGTTGCGGAAGGCGGTGTTCACCGAGTCGGTGAGGTCCTTCCAGGTCCCCGCCGCACCCGGCACCTGCGCCTGACCGCCCAGCTCGCCCTCGACGCCGACCTCGCGGGCCACCCGCGTCACCTCGGAGCCGAAGGACTGGAGCTGGTCGACCATCGTGTTGACGGTGTTCTTCAGCTCCAGCATCTCGCCGGCCACGTTCACGGTGACCTTCTGCGACAGGTCGCCGTTCGCGACCGCCGTCGTCACCTGCGCGATGTCGCGCACCTGCGTGGTGAGGTTGCGGAAGACCGTGTTCACCGAATCGGTGAGGTCCTTCCAGGTCCCCGCCGCACCGGGCACCTGCGCCTGCCCGCCGAGCAGACCCTTCGCACCGACCTCGCTGGCCACCCGGGTGACCTCGTCCGCGAAGGTCCGCAGGGTCTCGGTCATCTGGTTGATCGTTTCGGCGAGCTGCGCCACCTCGCCCCGCGCGCTCACCGTCACCTTCTGCGACAGGTCTCCGTTGGCCACCGCGGTCGTCACCTGGGCGATCCCGCGCACCTGGGCGGTCAGGTTCCCCGCCATGGTGTTGACGGAGTCCGTCAGGTCCTTCCACACGCCCGCGACCCCGGGCACCTTCGCCTGGCCACCCAGCTCGCCCTCGGTCCCCACCTCGCGGGCGACGCGCGTCACCTCGGAGGAGAAGGACGACAGCTGGTCCACCATCGTGTTCACGGTGTTCTTCAGCTGGAGCATCTCACCGGCCACGTGCACGGTGACCTTGCGCGACAGATCGCCCTTCGCCACCGCCGTCGTGACGAGGGCGATGTCACGCACCTGGGCGGTGAGCCGGTACGCCATGGTGTTGACGGAGTCGGTCAGGTCCTTCCACGAACCGGACATACCGCGCACCTGGGCCTGGCCGCCGAGCTTGCCCTCGGTGCCGACCTCCAGCGCCACCCGGGTCACCTCGTCGGTGAACGCCGACAGCTGGTCGACCAGGTTGTTGACCGTCCGACCGATCTTGAGGAACTCGCCGCGCAGCGGGTGCCCGGTGCCCTCGGCCGCCTGCGTCCGCAGGTCCATCCGCTGGTCCAGGTCACCGTCGGCGACCGCCGAGAGCACCCGGCCCACCTCGGAGACCGGCCGCGCCAGGTCGTCCACGAGCTGGTTCGAGGCGTCGATCGCGGCCGCCCAGGAGCCCTCGCAGGCCCCCGTCTCCAGCCGCTCGCTCAGCTTCCCCTCGCGCCCGACCATCCGCCGGACCCGCGAGAGCTCACCGGTCAGGTGAAGGTTCCGGTCGGCGACCTCGTTGTAGACGGCGGCGATCTCCGCCATCACACCGTCGCCGGACACCGTCAGCCGCTTGCGGAAGTTCCCGTCCCGCATCGACACCAAGGCCGTGAGCAGCCGGTTCAACGCGGCGGTGTCGACCTCGGTCGTACTCCCCCGCCGGGACCGTCCGCTCTTCGCACGCGCACCTGTCCTGCGCGTCGCTACGCCAGACTCCACCGTGTCCCTCCCGAAAGGGTCGACCGCACCACCGGGTCCTGACTCCACGCGACCCGGCTCTCCAAGCCTGCCCAGTGTTTCACCCCCGCCGAACCAGGCCATAACACTTCGGCACCTTCGCACACGGTCCACACCCTGTGGGGGGAATACCCGACGACCGCACCGCGCCGCCCGCGAAGGTAAGTAACCTGGCACCCGATGTCCAACCGCGTCGGAGGAGACTTGTGATCACGGCACGGGCCGCTGCCAGCTTCGACCCCCTAGGGCGCTCGGTCGCCGCCGCCCGCGCCTTCGTCCGCGACGCGCTCCAGGGCTGGGGCTTCTCGGACATCGTCGACGACGCGGTGGTGCTCACCAGCGAGCTGGTCACCAATGCCGTGGTGCACGCCGGAACCCGCGCCGAGGTCCTGTGCCTGCGCGCCGAGGACGGCGTCCGGGTCGAGGTCGCCGACCGCTATCCGGAGCGCGCCCTGCCGCTGGAGTACCCCGGGGAACGGCCCTACGCCGACCCGGACCGCGAGAGCGGCCGCGGCCTGATGCTGTGCGCGGCCCTCGCCACCCGCTGGGGCGTCGAGTACACCGCCACCCACAAGCACGTGTGGTTCCGCCTCGACCTGCCGGACCGTCCGGTCGGTACCCGCTCCGCGGGCCCGGTCGTCCCCGACCAGCTGCTCCCGCTCGCCGACAGCCGCGTACGGGTCGCCGTCGTCCAGATCGACGCGGCGGACCAGGTCACCGCCTGGAACGAGGACGCCGAGCACATTTTCGGTCACCCCTCAGAGAAGGCCGTCGGCCGCCCCCTCGCCGAGCTCGCCGCCTGGCCGCAGACCCCCGGCACCGGGACCGGCATCGCCGAGGCCCTGCGCCTGTCCCGCTGGGAGGGCAGCTACGGCATCCGCGGCGCCGACGGCCGGATCATCCCCGTCTACGCCTCCCACCTGCGCGTCCGCGACGCCCACGGAGAGCCCTCGATCGTCTGCCTGCTCGTCCACGACGACGAGCGCGCGCTGCTCCAGACCCCCGTCCGGGTCCCGGCCGACGGCGCCGCGCTCAGCGAGCCGCGCACCGTCGACCCCTTCGAGATCTTCATCGGCTCCCCCGCCCCCGACGACCTCGACGGCCTGCTCCAGCGCACCGTGGAACGCGCCCGCGACCTCCTGGACGCCGACTCCGCCTTCCTCCTGCTGGCGACCGACGACGAGACCGAGCTGGAGGTACGGGCGACCACGGGCCTGCCCTCGACCCGCCAGCGCTTCGCCCGGGTCCCCGTCGAGGCCGGCACCAACCGGTACGGCTCCGCCCGGATGCCCGCGGTCCACGACGACCTCGCCGCCGTGCCCGGCGCCGTCCCGCTGCTCGAATTCACCGGCATGCGCTCCGCGGTCACCGTCCCGCTCAAGGTCGAGGGCCGGCTGACCGGCTCCCTCGGCATCGCCGCGGAAGGCCCGGACCGCTACTCCAACGAGGACGCCCTGCGCCTCCAGTTCGCGGCCGACCGGATCGCCCTGGCCGTCGAATCCGCCCGCCTCGGCGAACTGGAACGGCTGCGCCGCGGCTCGCTCTCCTTCCTCGTCGAGGCCTCCGACCTGCTCGCGGGCACCCTCGACCGGGACCAGACCCTGGCCCTGATGGCCCAGATGACCGTCCCGACCCTGGCCACGTGGTGCGCCGTCTACACCATCGCCGACCAGTCTTCCGACCCGTTCCTCTCCTTCGTGCTGCACGAGGACGAGGAGCGCATCGACGACCTCAAGGTCCTGCTGTCCCGCGTCACCCCGCCCGAGGCCCTCCCCGAATCCGGCGCGTGCGCCTGGCCCGAGGCCTCCGTCGCGGTCGGCGGCGAGACCGTCGTACTGCCCCTGCGGGCCCGCAACCGGGTCATCGGCCTGCTCACCCTGGGCAAGGCCAGCGAGGACCACTTCCGCCACGAGATCCTCGAACTCGCCGAGGACCTCTCCCGCCGGGCGGCCCTCGCCCTCGACAACGCCCGGCTGTACTCCGAGCGCACCGCGATCAGCCGCTCGCTCCAGCGCAGCCTGCTGCCGCCGGGCTCACCGGCCATCCCCGGCATGGAGGTCGAGGTCATCTACCGCGCCGCCGGCGAGGGCAACGAGGTCGGCGGCGACTTCTACGACGTCTTCCCGATCCGCGCCGGGGTGTACGGCTTCGCCATCGGCGACGTCTGCGGTACGGGCCCGGAGGCGGCGGCGGTCACCGGCCTCGCCCGGCACGCGCTGCGCCTGCTGGCCCGCGAGGGCCTCGGCGGCCCGGCCGTCCTGGAGCGCCTCAACGCGGCCATCCTCGACGAGGGCGCCCGCAGCCGCTTCCTCACCCTGCTCTACGGCGAACTGCACCCGCAGCCCGACGGCAGCGCCCTGATGAAGGTCGTCTGCGCGGGCCACCCGCTCCCGCTCCGGCTCCGCCCGAACGGCGAGGTCGTCCCGGCCGCGGAACCCCAGCCCCTGCTGGGCGTGATCGAGGACCTGGACCTCTACGAGCAGACCCTGACGCTGGACCCGGGAGACGTCCTGCTCTGTGTCACCGACGGCGTCACCGAACGCCGGGAGGGCACCAGGATGCTGGGCGACGACGGCCTCGCCGAGGTCCTCACCACCTGTACCGGCCTCACCGCCGGCGCGGTCGCGGCCCGCGTGCTGCGCGCGGTGGAACGCTTCGCCGCGGAGCCGGCCTCGGACGACATGGCCATCCTCGCCCTCCGCGTCCCCCAGCCCCACCCGGGCGACTGAGGGCCCCACCGACGGTCGGTCGCGCCCGTCGGGCCCGACCGACCGTCGGGCCGGACCGTCGGGCCGCACCGATCGGGTCCTGAACGCAAAAAAGGCCCCCGCCAATTGGCGGGGGCCTTTTTCTTTGGAGCCCTTTAACGGAATCGAACCGTTGACCTTCTCCTTACCATGGAGACGCTCTACCGACTGAGCTAAAAGGGCGGGTTGTTCGGCGGCGTCCTACTCTCCCACAGGGTCCCCCCTGCAGTACCATCGGCGCTGAAAGGCTTAGCTTCCGGGTTCGAAATGTAACCGGGCGT
>NZ_JBITDP010000008.1:0-322505 GCF_044454405.1 Streptomyces sp. NPDC051555
CCCGAACGGATCGGCGTCCACCTCTCCGAGGAGTTCCAGCTCCACCCCGAACAGTCCACCGACGCCATCGTCATCCACCACCCCGAAGCGAAGTATTTCAACGCACGCTGACGCGGACCGACGTACACTTGTCGGTCCCATACAGGCCGGTCGCCTGTTCCCCCCGGGTATGCCCGCGGGGAAGAGGTGACCGGCCTTCTCGTCCCTACAGAGAGGTGTGCCGGATGACCAGCACCGTTCCCGCGCCCGTAGCCCGTACGGCCGACGGACACGCCCTGCAGGCGGTGCTGCTCGACATGGACGGCACCCTCGTCGACACCGAGGGGTTCTGGTGGGACGTCGAGGTCGACATCTTCGGCGAACTCGGCCACCGACTTGACGAATCCTGGCGTGACGTCGTCGTCGGCGGGCCCATGAGCCGCAGCGCCGCCTTCCTGATCGAATCCACCGGCGCGGCCATCGGCGTCGCCGAGCTCTCCGTCCTCCTCAACGAACGCTTCGAGGCCCGCATCGCCGACGCGGTGCCCCTGATGCCGGGCGCCGAGCGGCTGCTGTCCGAGCTGGCCCGGCACAACGTCCCCACCGCCCTCGTCTCCGCCTCGCACCGCCGGGTCATCGACCGGGTCCTGCGTTCGCTGGGCCCCGAGCGCTTCGCCATCAGCATCGCCGGCGACGAGGTACCGCGGACCAAGCCCCACCCCGACCCGTACCTGATCGCCGCCCGCGCCCTCGGCGCCCACCCCTCGCGCTGCGCCGTGGTCGAGGACACCGCGACCGGGGTCGCCTCCGCCGAGGCCGCCGGCTGCCGGGTGGTCGCCGTACCGTCCGTGGGCCTGATCCCGCCCGCCCCGGGCCGTACCGTCGTCCGCTCGCTGGAGGACGTGGACCTCCGCTTCCTGCGGTCCCTCATCACTCCGATGAACTGATCGCACACTCAGGGTTCCGAACAGAATGACGGTGGGACCAAGGTCCCACCGCAGACCGTCCGGTACGGAGCCCCGGAGGCCGAAATTCCATCCTTGCCGGGGCAGTTGCCCGGGTGACCTTTGTCACCGGAGCGGCTGCCCCCGGCCATGCCCAGAGCACCCATCGGCTTCCTTTGTGTCCCGATTGATCAGCTCCTGACCGAATCCGCGCGGACTTCGGTGTGAGCAGGCGTACTCCTCCCATCACGGTGCGAATACACCCCCGCCGCGACCCGTTCAAGCCACCCCTTCCGGGCCCACTAATGTCGTCGCGGGACCTGCCGCCGCACCGCAGCCGCCCCGCGCACACACCCTTGTGCCGGGGTCGCGCGGACCGATCGTCACACCACCGGCCCGATCGTTCCGCCCTGAACGGGCGACGCCGCGCAGTGCCCTTTTCACCGCTGTGAAACAAGTGCCGGGTTGAGGGAGTTTTTCGAGGATGAACCGCAAGACCATGGTGCTGACGGCCGCGGCCGGCCTGCTCACCCCCGCGCTGACCGCCTGCGGCAGCACCAGCGGAACCGGAGCGGGCACAGGAGCGATCGTCGTCGGCACCACCGATCGGTTCGAGGCCGCCGACACGGTCCCCGCACCGTTCGACCCGGCGTACGCCTACGACGCCGGGACCTGGAACGTACTGCGCCAGACCGTCCAGACCCTGATGCACACCCCGCGCGGCGGCGGCCAGCCCGTCCCCGAAGCGGCCTCCGACTGCCGCTTCACCGACGCGGGCAACGAGAGCTACCGCTGCACCCTGCGCCCCGGGATGAAGTTCGCCAACGGCGACCCGCTCACCGCGAAGGACGTCAAGTTCTCCATCGAGCGCGTCCTCGCCATCAAGGACGAGAACGGCCCGGTCTCCCTGCTCTCCACCCTCGACACCGTCGAGACCAAGGGCGCGGACACCGTCGTCTTCCACCTGAAGACCCCGGACGCCACCTTCCCGTACAAGCTGTCGACGCCCGCCACCGGCATCGTCAACCAGAAGATGTACGACGGCAAGAAGCTCCGCGACGGCTTCGACGTCGACGGCTCCGGCCCGTACACGATGAAGGCCGAAGTCAAGGACAACCACCTCGTCCGGGCCGTCTTCAGCAAGAACCCGAACTACAAGGGCGACATCAAGCTGCAGAACGACAAGGTCGAACTGCGCACCTTCACCGACTCCGCCGCGATGGGCAAGGCCCTCACCGACGGGTCGATCCAGATGCTCTCGCGCACCCTGTCGCCCGCCCAGATCCAGGACTTCGCCGCCAAGCCGCCCAAGGGCGTCAAGCTCGTCCCGATGCCCGGCCTGGAAATCCGCTACATCGCCTTCAACACCGAGGCCCCGGTCGTCAAGGACAAGGCCGTCCGCCAGGCCCTCGCCGCCGCGGTCGACCGGAACGCGATCATCTCCAAGGTGTACGGGAAGTCCGCGACCCCGCTCTACTCGCTGGTCCCCACCACGGTCAACGGACACGTCAACTCCTTCTTCAACAAGTACGGCGAGGCGAACACCGCCAAGGCCGCCGCACTGCTGAAGGACGCCGGGATCAAGACCCCGGTCAAGCTGACGCTGAACTACACCAACGACCACTACGGCGACGGCACCGCCGGAGAGTTCGCCGCCCTCAAGGCCCAGCTGAACTCCACCCAGCTCTTCGACGTCACCGTCCAGGGCACCGACTGGGCCGACTTCCGCCCCGCGCAGAAGAAGGGCGACTTCGCCGCCTACGGCCTCGGCTGGTTCCCCGACTACTCCGACGCCGACAACTTCCTCGCCCCGTTCCTGGAGCAGGACAACTTCCTGGGCACCCCGTACGCCAACAACGCGGTGCGCTCCAAGCTCATCCCCGAATCGCGCCGCGCCGTCGACCGCAGCGTCGCCGCCCCCGCGATCGCGGAGATGCAGGACATCGTCGCCGACGACGTCCCCGTCCTGCCCCTGTGGCAGGGCAAGCAGTACGTCGCCGCGCGCGACGGCATCACCGGTGTGGAGTGGTCCGTCAACTCCATCTCGGACCTGCAGCTGTGGGAACTCGGCCGGGGTGTCAGCGGCTGAGCACCACAGCGACCGGCCCGCGGGACGACCGCGGGCCGGCGTCAACGAAACAGCTCGACTGTGAAGGACGTTCGTGAGATGAGACGTAACCCGTGGCTGGTCGCCCCGGTAGGGGCGGTCACCGCCGCCGCGCTGCTCAGCGGTTGCGGAGCACAGAACGGCGCCGCCGCCGGCGACGGCAAGGGCGTGGTCATGGGCATATCCGCCGATGTGCGCTCGACGGACCCGGCGGCGGGTTACGACCCCGGCTCCTGGCTGCTCTTCAACAACGTCTTCCAGTCGCTGCTGGCCTTCCCCAAGGGCGGCACCTCCCCCGAACCGGACGCCGCCCAGTCCTGCGCCTTCGAGGGCAGCGACAGCAAGCTCTACAAGTGCACCCTGCGCGCCGGCCTGAAGTTCAGCAACGGCAACAGCCTCACCGCCCAGGACGTCAAGTACTCCTTCGAGCGCACGCTCAAGATCAACGACCCGAACGGCCCCGCCGTCATGTTCGGCTCGGTCACCCGCATCGACACCCCGGACGACAAGACCGTCGTCTTCCACCTCAAGTCGTCCGACGCGACCTTCCCCAGCAAGATCGCGTCGGGCGCGGGGTCCATCGTCGACCACCGCGAGTACCCGGCCGACAAGCTCCGCACCGACGGCAAGGCCGTCGGCTCCGGCGTCTACAAGCTGGACTCCTTCTCCAACAAGAGCGCCGCCTTCTCCGTCAACGGCTCCTACACGGGCCAGGCCAAGGCGAAGAACACCGGCGTCACCATGAAGTTCTTCCACGAGGACGAGGGCGCCCTCAAGGCCGCCCTCGAAGCGGGCGACGTCGACTTCGCCTTCCGCGGCCTCGCCGCCAAGGACATCGCGGGCATGGCCGCCAAGACCGGCGACGAGAAGGTCCTCGTCGTCCAGGGCGCCGGAGCCGAAGTCGAGCACCTCGTCTTCAACATGAACGACCCGGTCGTCGGCAAGCTCCCCGTCCGCAAGGCCATCGCCTACCTCGTCGACCGCGACGCCCTCGTCAAGGACGTCTACGACGGCACCGCGACCCCGCTCTACTCCATCGTCCCCGCCGGGATCGGCTCCCACAGCACGGCCTTCTTCGACCGCTACGGCGGCAACCCCCAGCCCGACAAGGCCAGGGCCGTCCTCAAGGCCGCCGGCTACAAGGACAAGATCAAGCTCACGCTGTGGTCCACCCCCTCCCGCTACGGGCCCTCCACCGACCAGGAGTTCCAGGCGATCGCCAAGCAGCTCAACGCGAGCGGCCTGTTCGACGCCGAGGTCAAGTCCGTCGAGTTCGGGCAGTACGAGAAGGACATCCAGGCGGGCAAGTACGGCGTCTACGTCAAGGGCTGGGTGCCGGACTACCCCGACGCCGACAACTTCACGCAGCCCTTCTTCGGCCCGGACAACGTCCTCGTGAACAACTACGACAACAAGGAGATCACCGGGACCATCATCCCGGCGACCTCCGCGAAGGCCGACCGCACCGCCACCACCACCGACTTCACGCGCCTCCAGGACATCGTGGCCGAAGAGGTGCCGATCCTCCCCCTGTGGCAGAGCAAGCAGTACGCGGTCGCCCGCCCCGACATCGCCGGACTCCAGTGGTCCCTCGACGCCTCCACGGTCTTCCGCTTCTGGGAGATCAGCAAGGGCTGACCGGCCCCCGCCGCCCGACCGCCCCGCCCTCAGGGAGTCACTGCGCTCCCGGGCGGACCAGGCCGCTCTCGTACGCGTACACGGCGGCCTGGACCCGGTCGCGCAGACCCAGCTTCGTCAGCACGTGACCCACGTGCGTCTTGACCGTGGTCTCGCTCACGAACAGGTCCGCCGCGATCTCCGCATTCGACAACCCGCGCGACACCAGCTTCAACACCTCGACCTCGCGCTCCGTGAGCGTGCCCAACGTGTTCGGCACGGGGGAGTCACCCGACGGCAGGTGCCCCGCGTACTTGTCCAGGAGCCGGCGCGTGACGCTCGGCGCGAGCATCGCCTCGCCCGCCGCCACCACCCGGATCGCCTGCAACAGCTCCACCGCCGGCGCGTCCTTCAACAGGAAGCCGCTCGCCCCCGCACGCAGCGCCTCCACCACGTACTCGTCCAGGTCGAAGGTGGTCAGCACCAGCACCTTCGCCGGCCCGTCCCGCCCCGGCCCCGTGATCTGCCGGGTCGCCTCCACCCCGTCCATCCGCGGCATCCGGATGTCCATCAACACCACGTCGGGCTGGAGCGCCCGCACCTGGTCGATCGCCTGCAGGCCGTCCCCGGCCTCGCCCACGACCGCGAGATCACCCTCGGCTTCCAAGATCATCCGGAAACCGGTGCGCAGCAGTGGCTGGTCGTCGACCA
Organism: Streptomyces sp. NPDC051555; assembly: GCF_044454405.1. Classification (NCBI taxonomy): domain Bacteria; kingdom Bacillati; phylum Actinomycetota; class Actinomycetes; order Kitasatosporales; family Streptomycetaceae; genus Streptomyces; species Streptomyces sp. NPDC051555. The sequence continues at coordinate 5,359 of NZ_JBITDP010000008.1, forward strand.
GCAGGACGCGGATCGCCACAGGGTCTCCCTCGTAATCGCATCAACACTCGGACAGCACGGCAGGACCCCGCCCATTCTGCCCTGCCCCACCCCTCACGATTCCTCCGACCGCTCCACCGCCGGCCGCGCCGGGGGCACCTCCCGGCGGTAGCCGGGAGAGATCACCAGCGGATACACCGGGGGAGTGCCACCGAACTCCGGACACACCGCCTGGTGGTCGCACCAACCGCACAACTTCGTCGGCCGCGGCCGCCAGTCACCCGACTCCGTCGCCTCCTTGATCGCCTCCCACAGCGCCAGCAGCTTGCGCTCCATCCGCTCCAGGTCCTCGATCACCGGGTCGTACGTGATCACGTCACCGCTGCCCAGGTACACCAGCTGGAGCCGCCGCGGCACCACCCCCTTGAGCCGCCACACCACCAGCGCGTAGAACTTCATCTGGAACAGCGCGCCCTCCGCGTACTCCGGCCGCGGCGCCTTGCCCGTCTTGTAGTCGACGATCCGCACCTCGCCCGTCGGCGCGACGTCCACCCGATCGATGATCCCCCGCAGCCGCAGCCCCGAATCCAGCTCCGTCTCCACGAAGAACTCCCGCTCCACCGGCTCCAGCCGCGTCGGGTCCTCCAAGGTGAACCACCGGTCCACCAACGACTCGGCCTCCGTCAGCCACCCCGCCAGACCGACGCCCCCGTCGTCCCCCGGGAACAGCTCCGTCAGCTCCGGCTTCGCCTCCACCAACCGTTCCCACTGCCCCGGGATCAAGGCCTTCGCCCGCGGCGCCGTCCGCTCCTGCGCCGGGTGATCGAAGAGCCGCTCCAGCACCGCGTGCACCAGCGTCCCCCGGGTCGCCGCCGCGCTCGGCTTCTCCGGCAGCTTGTCGATCACCCGGAACCGGTACAGCAGCGGGCACCGCATGAAATCGCTCGCCCGCGAAGGGGACAGCGAAGTGGGCCGGGCTGCTTCGGCCGGACCGGTACCGGGGCTCGTCGTCATACCAAGACCCTACGACCCGCCGCCGACAGCACGGGCATACCATCGACGCCGACCCCCCTCGCACTGCATGATCGGAGCATCACACCGCGCGACCGCGCGGCCCCACCGACCCCGGCAGGACCGCACGGACGCCGCCGATCGACCGAAGGACAACCGTGGCAGACAGCGACGAAACCGGCGAGCGCACCAGTCGCCGTCCCGGACCGGGCGGCGGAATCCTCATGGGCCGACCCTTCGGCGTACCCGTCTACGTCTCGCCCAGCTGGTTCCTCGTCGCCGCCCTCATCACCTGGATCTTCGGCAACCAGCTCGAACGCGTCCTCCCCGACCTCGGGCCCACCCGCTACCTCGTCGCGCTCTTCTTCGCGATCGCCTTCTACGCTTCCGTCCTCGTCCACGAACTCGCCCACACCGTCGCCGCCCTCCGCTTCAAACTCCCCGTCCGCCGCATCCAGCTCCAGTTCTTCGGCGGCGTCTCGGAGATCGAGAAGGAATCCGAGAGCCCCGGCCGCGAGTTCGTCCTCGCCTTCGTCGGCCCCCTCCTCTCCCTCCTCCTCGCCGGCGCCTTCTACCTCGGCATGAAGGCCGTCGAACCCTCCACCGTCCCCGGCGTCCTGCTCGCCGGACTGATGATCTCCAACCTCCTCGTCGCCGCCTTCAACCTCCTCCCCGGCCTCCCCCTCGACGGCGGCCGCATGCTCCGCGCCGTCATCTGGGCCCTCACCAAGAACCCCATGACCGGCACCGTCGCCGCCGCCTGGGTCGGCCGCGCCATCGCCGTCGCCGTCCTCTTCGGCCTCCCCCTCCTCACCGGCACCGGAGTCATCGACGGCACCCCCACCCGGGACCTCGGCGGCATGGACACCGTCATGAACGCCCTCCTCGCCGCGATCCTCGCCGGCATCATGTGGACCGGAGCCGGAAACAGCCTGCGCATGGCCCGCCTGCGCCAACACCTGCCGCAGCTGCGCGCCCGCACCCTCACCCGGCGCGCCATCCCCGTCGAATCCGCCACCCCCCTCTCCGAGGCCCTCCGCCGCGCCAACGACGCCGGAGCCCGCGCCCTCGTCGTCGTCGACGGCCACGGCGACCCCACCGCCCTCGTCCGCGAGACCGCCATCGCCTCCGTCCCCGAACACCGACGCCCCTGGGTCGCCGTCAGCGGCCTCGCCCAAGACCTCACCGACGGCATGAAGGTCTCCGCGGAACTCTCCGGCGAAGACCTCCTCGACCGCCTGCGCGCCCACCCCGCCAGCGAGTACCTCGTCCTCGAACCCGGCGGCGAGATCTACGGCGTCCTGTCCACCCTCGACGTCGAAAAGGCCTTCGTGAAGGCCATGGCACGGCCCCAGTCCTAGACCCAATACACTGGTCACATGTCCGAACCGACCGGTGCCGCCCGCCGACGCGGGCCCTTCAAGGTCGGGGACCAGGTTCAGCTCACCGACCCCAAGGGCCGCCACTACACGTTCACGCTCGAAGCCGGGAAGAATTTCCACACCCACAAGGGTTCCTTCCCGCACGACGAGCTGATCGGTGCTCCCGAGGGCAGTGTTGTCCGCACCACGGGGAACGTCGCGTACCTCGCGCTGCGCCCCCTGCTCCCCGACTACGTCCTGTCCATGCCCCGCGGCGCCGCCGTGGTCTACCCCAAGGACGCGGGCCAGATCCTGGCCTTCGCCGACATCTTCCCCGGCGCCCGCGTCGTCGAAGCGGGAGTGGGCTCCGGATCGCTGAGCAGCTTCCTGCTCCGCGCGATCGGTGACCAGGGCATGCTCCACAGCTACGAACGACGCCCGGACTTCGCCGAGATCGCCACCGCGAACGTCGAGCGCTACTTCGGTGGCCCCCACCCCGCATGGCAGCTCACCGTCGGCGACCTCCAGGACAACCTGTCCGACACGGACGTCGACCGTGTGATCCTCGACATGCTCGCCCCCTGGGAATGCCTGGAGGCCGTCTCCAAGGCCCTCGTCCCCGGCGGCATCCTCTGCTGCTACGTGGCCACCACCACCCAGCTCTCGCGCACCGTCGAATCCATCCGCGAGTTCGGCTGCTACGCCGAACCGCAGCCCTGGGAATCGATGATCCGCAACTGGCACGTCGAAGGCCTCGCCGTCCGCCCGGACCACCGGATGATCGGCCACACCGGCTTCCTCGTCACCGCCCGCCGCCTCGCGGACGGCGTCGAGGCCCCGCTGCGCCGCCGCCGCCCCTCCAAGGGCGCCTACGGCGAGGACTACGACGGCCCCGGCAGCCGCTCCGCCGAGCGCACCGCCGAGACCGAGCGCACCGCCGACACCGAGCGCGGCTGACCGCCGCCCCGCACAACGCACCGGCGCCGGTGTGCAGTTCCCCGCTCCCAGCGGGAACTGCACACCGGCGCCTCTTCGTTGTACCCACAGAAAGCACGGGCCCCACCCGTCTCACCGGCCACCAGGACGGACCCGCCCGTTCCGCGCCCGTGTGAGGTGTGGCACGATGCTGGCTCCCCGTCAGCGCCGCCCCACAGGAGACGCACCGCGTGCCGCACACCCCCGCCGCCCCGGACCAGGCCCACACCCGCACCCGACCGGTGCACTGGACCGCCACCGCGGTGGCCCTGGGCGCCGTCGTGGCCGCCGCGGCCTTCCTCCAGCCCGACCCCGCCGCAGCCTCCGCGCCCCGAGCCGTCGCCGGACCCGAAGCCCGACCCGCCGCACCCGATCCGGCCGCGGTGACCTACCCGCTCGACTGCCACGGCGTACCGCAGCGCGTCATCGCCAGCGCACAGGGCGACCTAGACGGGGACGGCCGCCCGGAAACCGTCGCCGCCGTCCGTTGCGACGCGGGCTCGGGCACCCCGCCCCACGCCGTCTACGTCCTCACCACGGGGCCCGGAGCCGGCGCGGCCGCCGCGACCCCCCGGGTCGTCGCGACCCTCCTCGAAGCCGGTGCGCGCAAGACCGTCACCGACCTCGCCGTGCGTGACCACATGGTCACGGCCACCCTGCTCGGGTACTCGTCACCGGAGATACCGCGCTACGCACCCGATCTGAAGCAACAGGCCAAGTGGCGCTGGACCGGCGGAAAATTCAGCCAGGAGCTTACGGACTCGGCCGCAAAACGGGTTTGATTCCGGTACGGCATTAATCCGCGTCCGGGCCGAAGACCTCGACCCTGTCCGAAACCCGTCGCACGTGGATGCAGTCGCCCGGGCATTCCTTGGCCGAATCGACGACGTCCTGCAACAACGGCAGCGGAACCGGAGTCGTCGCCCCCGCCTCCTGGAGCAGTTCGTCCTCACCGCTCTTCACGTACGCCAGACCATCGATGTCCAGCTCGAAGACCTCCGGCGCGTACTGGACGCAGATCCCGTCGCCGGTGCAGAGGTCCTGGTCGATCCAGACCTCCAACAGCTCGCCGCCCTCGCCGGCACCACCCGTGTGGGCCTCGTGCTGCACGGTCATATCTCCTGCCGTTCCCTGTCCTCGGTGATCCACTCCGTTCACGCATCGCAGCAAGTCGCGCGAGCCCTGACGGGTGTTGAACAGTTCGACCTTACAACCGGCTGCTTTCCGATGTTGAAGGGTGGGTATTTCCTTGGCGTGAGGGAGTACGCAAGGGTGAAGATCGGACACACCCCTACCGTCTTTGTGATCTAGGGGTTTCAATCACCACCAGCCCAGGTAGGGTCAGGAAGCGTCCAGCTCCCCTTGGAGGAGGTGAGGACCGTGGCAGCCCACGACGATGACATCACCCGCGGCATCCGGCCGGGGCGAGGGTCCGATGACCCCGCCGGTCAGGTTGCCTATCTCGAGCAGGAAATCGCCGTCCTGCGACGCAAGCTCGCCGACTCTCCGCGACACACGAGGATTCTCGAAGAGCGGATCGTCGAACTGCAGACAAATCTGGCCGGTGTATCCGCACAGAACGAGCGACTCGCCAATACGCTCCGCGAGGCACGCGACCAGATCGTGGCCCTCAAGGAGGAAGTCGACCGGCTCGCACAGCCGCCGGCCGGCTTCGGAGTCTTCCTGCAAGCGAACGAAGACGGCACGGTCGACATCTTCACGGGGGGCCGCAAGCTCCGCGTGAACGTCAGCCCCAGCGTCGACCCCGAGGACCTCAGGCGTGGCCAGGAGGTCATGCTCAACGAGGCCCTCAACGTGGTCGAGGCCATGGAGTTCGAACGGGCCGGGGACATCGTCACCCTCAAGGAGATCCTTGAGGACGGCGAGCGCGCCCTGGTGGTCGGGCACACCGACGAGGAAAGGGTGGTGAGGCTCGCCGAGCCGCTCCTGGACATCACCATCCGCCCCGGCGACGCCCTCCTGCTCGAACCCAGGTCCGGCTACGTCTACGAAGTGGTGCCGAAGAGCGAGGTCGAGGAGCTCGTCCTCGAAGAGGTCCCGGACATCGACTACGAGAAGATCGGCGGCCTGGGCGACCAGATCGAACTGATCCGCGACGCGGTCGAGCTCCCGTACCTCCACCCCGACCTCTTCAAGGAACACGAACTGCGCCCGCCCAAGGGCATCCTGCTCTACGGCCCGCCCGGCTGCGGAAAGACGCTGATCGCCAAGGCGGTCGCCAATTCCCTGGCCAAGAAGGTCGCCGAGGTGACCGGCCAGCCCGCGGGGAAGTCCTACTTCCTCAACATCAAGGGCCCCGAACTCCTCAACAAGTACGTCGGCGAGACCGAGCGGCACATCCGCCTCGTCTTCCAGCGTGCCAGGGAGAAGGCGAGCGAGGGCACCCCCGTCATCGTCTTCTTCGACGAGATGGAATCCCTCTTCCGCACCCGCGGATCCGGTGTCAGCTCGGACGTGGAGAACACCATCGTCCCCCAGCTGCTCGCCGAGATCGACGGCGTGGAAGGCCTGGAGAACGTCATCGTCATCGGCGCCTCCAACCGCGAGGACATGATCGACCCGGCCATCCTGCGCCCCGGCCGTCTCGATGTGAAGATCAAGATCGAGCGTCCGGACGCCGAGGCGGCCAAGGACATCTTCGCCAAGTACCTCAAGGCCACCCTGCCCCTGCACACGGACGACCTGTCCGAACACCAGGGCTCCCCGGCCGGCACCGTCCACAGCATGATCCAGACCGTCGTCGAGCAGATGTACGCCGAGTCCGAGGAGAACCGCTTCCTCGAGGTCACGTACGCCAACGGCGACAAGGAAGTCCTCTACTTCAAGGACTTCAACTCGGGCGCGATGATCCAGAACATCGTGGACCGTGCGAAGAAGATGGCCATCAAGGCCTTCCTCGAGCACAACCAGAAGGGCCTCCGGGTCTCCCACCTCCTCCAGGCGTGCGTGGACGAGTTCAAGGAGAACGAGGACCTGCCCAACACCACGAACCCGGACGACTGGGCCCGCATCTCCGGAAAGAAGGGCGAGCGGATCGTATTCATCCGCACGCTCGTCACCGGGAAGCAGGGCGCGGACACCGGACGCTCCATCGACACGGTGGCCAACACCGGTCAGTACCTCTGACGGAGCGGGGCGGCTGCGGGTGCCCCCACCGGGGCACCCGCAGCCGACTGCTTTTCGGCCGCGGCCGGGCCAAGGCAATGATTGAAATGATCTCCCCACCAGCGCGGAGCCGCTCTAGGCTCTTCCGTACCGCCGCATCCGCTGTGCGGGGACGGGCACCGCACACGCACCGGAGCACCAGCGGTACTTGAGCGCCGCTTCCGATCGGAAGCGCCGCCGGGCAAGGAGGGCCGCATGACCGTACGGCGAGTAATGGGGATCGAGACGGAGTACGGGATCTCCGTCCCCGGTCACCCGAACGCCAATGCCATGCTCACCTCGTCCCAGATCGTCAACGCCTACGCGGCGGCGATGCACCGGGCGCGACGCGCCCGCTGGGACTTCGAGGAGGAGAACCCGCTGCGGGACGCCCGCGGCTTCGACCTCGCCCGCGAGGCCGCAGACAACAGCCAGCTCACCGACGAGGACATCGGCCTCGCCAACGTCATCCTCACCAACGGCGCACGGCTCTACGTCGACCACGCGCACCCCGAGTACAGCTCGCCGGAGATCACCAACCCGCGCGACGCCGTCCTCTGGGACAAGGCCGGCGAACGGATCATGGCCGAGGCTGCGGAGCGGGCCGCCCAGCTGCCCGGCGCCCAGCCGATCCACCTCTACAAGAACAACACCGACAACAAGGGCGCCTCCTACGGCACGCACGAGAACTACCTGATGAAGCGGGAGACCCCCTTCTCGGACATCGTGCGCCACCTGACGCCCTTCTTCGTCTCCCGCCAGGTCGTCACCGGCGCCGGCCGGGTCGGCATCGGGCAGGACGGCCGCGAACACGGCTTCCAGATCAGTCAGCGCGCCGACTACTTCGAGGTCGAGGTCGGCCTGGAGACCACCCTCAAGCGCCCCATCATCAACACCCGCGACGAGCCGCACTCGGACGCCGAGAAGTACCGTCGCCTGCACGTGATCATCGGCGACGCGAACCTGTCCGAGATCTCCACCTACCTCAAGCTCGGCACCACCGCCCTGGTCCTCTCCATGATCGAGGACGGGTTCATCAACGTCGACCTGGCCGTGGACCAGCCGGTGCGCACCCTGCACCAGGTCTCCCACGACCCGGACCTGCGCCAGCTCATCACCCTGCGCAGCGGGCGCACGCTGACCGCCGTCCAGCTCCAGATGGAGTACTTCGAGCTGGCGCGGAAGTACGTCGACGAGCGGTTCGGCTCCGACGCGGACGAGCAGACCAAGGACGTGCTGGCCCGCTGGGAGGACGTGCTGGGCCGCCTGGAGACCGACCCGATGAGCCTCGCGGGGGAGCTGGACTGGATCGCCAAGCGGGAGATCCTGGAGGGCTACCGCAGGCGCGACGGACTCGACTGGGACGCGGCGCGGCTCCAGCTGGTGGACCTCCAGTACTCGGACGTCCGCCCCGACAAGGGCCTGTACAACCGCCTGGTGGCCCGCGGCAAGATCAAGCGACTGGTGGACGAGCCGGCCGTCGAGCGGGCCGAGAGCAAGCCCCCGGAGGACACCCGGGCCTACTTCCGCGGCCGCTGCCTGGAGCAGTACGCCGACGACGTGGCCGCGGCCTCCTGGGACTCGGTCATCTTCGACCTGCCGGGCCACGACTCGCTCCAGCGGGTCCCGACCTTGGAACCGCTGCGCGGCACCCGTGCGCACGTCAAGGAGCTCCTGGACCGCTGCCGCACGGCGGAGGACCTGGTCCGGGTCCTTTCGGGGCGCTGAACACGGCTGAAAGGCCTCCGGTCCGGGAATCATGAGAAAGACCGGATGTTGAGGAAAGTGCGGGGACGAATGTCGGACCCTCCTTGTAGGGTCCGACGTAGGGTCTGATCTTGAGGGATCCCGAATTCGCGGGGTCTCTCGACGTGAGCGTGCGAACCGAGCGGGGTGAGGTAGACATGGCGACCAAGGACACCGGCGGCGGACAGCAGAAGGCGACGCGCTCGACCGAGGAGGTCGAGGAGACGACCGCCGAGGCGAGTTCGGACGTCCAGGAACGGCACGAGAAGCTCTCGGACGACGTCGACTCGGTACTTGACGAGATTGACGATGTACTCGAGGAAAATGCCGAGGACTTCGTTCGGAGTTTCGTACAAAAAGGCGGCGAATAACCTTCGAATCTAAGGCGATTCGGCCAGTGTGGAGTTCATGTCCAATGGCACGAAGTGGTGTCGCGGCTGCGCCCGCGACGTTCCTCTGAGCGGATTCGCCGCAGATCGAAATCGAGGCGACGGCCTCCAGGCGAGGTGTCGTGAATGCGTGGCGGCGTACGGTGCGCAGCACTACCGGCGCCGCCAGGCAGCCTTAGGCAAGACGGTCAAGGAGAGAGTCGATGTTCCGCCGGGGCACAAGTTGTGCCGGCAGTGCGGGGAGGTCAAGCCGCACAGCGACTGGCACAGGAACGCGACTGCCTCTGACGGCCTGTCCACTCGCTGCAAGGCATGTCGGGCCGTGCAAGGTCGTGCGGGCCATCTCAAGCGCGCGTACGGCATGACCGAGGCTCAACGAGACGCGATGATCGCAGCTCAAGGCGGGCTGTGTTGCATCTGTCTGAAGCGTCCCGCAGTACATGTGGATCATTGCCATCAGACGGGTAAGGTCCGGGGCGTACTTTGCTTTAACTGCAACACGGCCATCGGCAAGTTGGGCGACGATCCCGACGCTGCACGCCGGGTCGTCTCATACCTGGAGGGACACGCGTGGAAGCCAACAATCACGGCACAGGGCGTCTACCGGCAGCCTTCCTGACGCCGGGGTCCTCCTCCTTCATGGACTTCCTGGGCGCGCACTCGCCCGAGATGCTGCCGGGGAACCGGAGGCTGCCGGAGGGGATCGTGCAGGCGCCGCACGGGACGACGATCGTCGCGGCGACGTTCCCGGGTGGGGTCGTGCTCGCCGGTGACCGGCGGGCGACGATGGGCAACATGATCGCCCAGCGCGACATCGAGAAGGTGTTCCCGGCCGACGAGTACTCCGCGGTGGGCATCGCGGGTACGGCGGGTCTGGCCGTGGAGATGGTCAAGCTGTTCCAGCTGGAGCTGGAGCACTTCGAGAAGGTCGAGGGCGCGACCCTCTCCCTGGAGGGCAAGGCGAACCGCCTGTCCACCATGATCCGCAGCAACCTCGGCATGGCCATGCAGGGCCTCGCGGTCGTCCCGCTGTTCGCCGGCTGGGACGAGGCCAAGGAGCGGGGCCGGATCTTCACCTACGACGTGACGGGCGGGCGCTCCGAGGAGCACGGCTACGCCGCCACCGGTTCGGGTTCGATCTTCGCCAAGGGCTCCATGAAGAAGCTGTACCGCGACGATCTGACGGAGCAGCAGGCCACGACGCTGGTCGTGCAGGCGCTGTACGACGCCGCGGACGACGACTCGGCGACCGGTGGCCCGGACCTGGCCCGTCGGATCTTCCCGATCGTCACCGTGATGACCGACGAGGGCTTCCGCAGGCTCACCGACGTTGAGTCGGGGGAGCTGGCCCGCGCGGTCACCGAGCACCGCCTGGCGCAGCCCGACGGGCCGCGCGCCGCTCTGCTCTGACCATCCGTAGCCCTGTAGAAGACCGGAAGAAAGGGACGGACAGCCGGTGTCGACTCCGTTCTATGTGTCACCCCAGCAGGCCATGGCGGACCGTGCGGAGTACGCCCGCAAGGGCATCGCCCGCGGTCGCAGCCTCGTCGTGCTGCAGTACGCCGACGGCATTGTGTTCGTCGGCGAGAACCCGTCCCGCGCGCTGCACAAGTTCAGCGAGATCTACGACCGCATCGGTTTCGCGGCGGCCGGCAAGTACAACGAGTACGAGAACCTGCGGATCGGCGGTGTGCGGTACGCGGATCTGCGCGGGTACACCTACGACCGCGAGGACGTGACGGCCCGTGGTCTGGCCAACGTCTACGCGCAGACGCTGGGCACGATCTTCTCCAGTGCGGGTGAGAAGCCGTACGAGGTGGAGCTGGTGGTCGCGGAGGTGGGTGCGACGGCGTCCGGCGACCAGATCTACCGGCTGCCGCACGACGGGTCGATCGTGGACGAGCACGGTTCGGTCGCGGTCGGTGGCAACGCCGAGCAGATCAGTACGTTCCTGGACCAGCGGCACCGGGACGGGATGACGCTGGCCGAGGCGTTGAAGTTGGCCGTGCAGGCGCTGTCGAGCCAGGCCAACGGGACGGACCGGGAGATCCCGGCGGACCGGTTGGAGGTGGCGGTGCTGGACCGTACGCGGGGTCAGCAGCGCAAGTTCAAGCGGATCCGGGGGCGTCAGCTGTCGCGCCTGTTGGAGGCCGACGTGCCGGTGGCGGCGCAGGTCGACGCCGTGTCGAACGACGAGGACCCCGAGGACGAGGCGGCCGAGTAGGCGTCGTCGCGGTGTGGTCCGGTGCCCCGGTCCGTCTCTCACGAGGCGGGCCGGGGCACCGGTGCGTTCAGCGCCCGTCAGCGCCCGTCAGCGCCCGTCAGCGCCCGTCAGCGCCCGTCAGCGTCCATCGGGGTCGGCGGGGGTGCGGTGGAGCCGCGTACGACGAGCTGGACGGGGAGGTCGGGGGCGTTCCAGGGGGCGCCGTCGAGGACGGCGAGGAGGGCGCTCATGCCGTGTTCGCCGACGCGTTCGGCGGGGAGGCCGATGGTGGTGAGTTCGGGTTCGACGGCGGTGGCGAGGGCGAGGTCGTCGAAGCCGGTGACGGAGAGGTCGTCGGGGACGCGCAGGCCGAGGCGGCGGGCGGCTTTGCAGGCGCCGGCGGCGAGGATGTCGTCGTCGCAGACGATGGCGGTGGGTCGCTGCCCGGGGGTGGTCAGGGCGGCTTCCATGGCGGCTCTGGCGGCGTCGACGCTGAGGTCGGACCTGGTGGTGCGCAGTTCGGTGCCGGGGCCCAGGAGGCGGCTCAGGGCCTTGGCGCGGACGTCGAAGGTCCAGGTGTCGACGGCGGAGGCGAGGTGGAGGAAGCGGCGGTGGCCGAGGGCCTGGAGGTGTTCGGTGACCTGGCGCATGCCGTCGGCGATGGCGAGGTTGACGTGGGCGGCGGCGCGGCCGGCGGTGGGGTCGCTGTCGAGCATGACGAGGGGGAGGTCGTTGCCGCCGATGGCTTCGAGGGCGTGGGCGGCCATGGAGGAGGCGATGACTCCGTCGAGGGCGGCGCTGGCGGAGGCGAAGGGGTCGCGGGCGGGTCCGGTGCCGTCGGGGGAGGGGTAGAGGACGACGCCGAAGCCGTTTTCGGCGGCGATCCGGGCGGCTCCGCTGTAGACGCGGGCGAAGAATTCGTTGGTGAGGGCGGGGACGACGAGGAGGGCGGTGCGGGTGCTGCCGAGGCGGAGGTTGCGGGCGGCGAGGTTGGGGCGGTAGCCGAGGTGTGCGGCGCTCTCGCGGACCTGGGCGGCGGTGCGCTCGGAGACGCGGCCGCGCCATTTGTCGCCGAGGACGAGGGAGACGGTGGCCTGGGAGACCCCGGCGGCGTGGGCGACGTCGCGGCTGGTGGGTCGGGTCACGGGGGTCTCCGGGGTGGGTGGGGCGGGCGGTCGGCGGGCTTGTGGGGTGGACCCCTGGGCTGTCGCCATGGTACGTATGACCCGTCACGTTATACGTATTACCCCGGCTGGATCCGGGCGGAAGGGGGCGGTCATGGCCGCGGGATACGCGGAGCTGCTCAGGACCCGGCACGCGGCGAGGCTGCTCGTGGGCACGCTGATAGGCCGGCTGCCCAACGGCACCGCCCCGATCGCCATCGTCCTGTTCACCCGGGCCGAGGGCGGCAGCTACAGCCTCGCGGGTGCGCTGGCCGCGGTGTACGGCGTGGCGAACGCGGTCGGGCAGCCGTTGCTGGGTCGGGCCGTGGACCTCTTCGGGCAGCCGCGGATCCAGTTGCCGGCCGCGTTGGTCTCGGCGCTCGGCATGGTCTGGCTGGCGCTGGCGGGCACCGGTTCGGCCCTTTCGGCGTACGCCGCCGTGGTGGTGGCGGGGCTGTTCACGCCGCCGCTGGAGGGTGGGCTTCGGGCCCTGTGGCCGGGGGTGCTGGGCGGCAAGGAGGAGCGGGTGCACGCCGCGTACGCGATGGACGCGGTGGCGCAGGAGGTCATGTTCACGGTCGGTCCGCTGATGGTGACCCTGTTCGTCGCCCTGTGGGACCCGGCCGTGGCGCTGTTGGTGATCAATGCGATCGGGGTGCTGGGTGCGCTGTCGGTCGTGGTGAGCGAGCCGTCGCGGAGCTGGCGCTCCGCGCCGCGGGAGGCGCACTGGTTGGGTGCGCTGCGTTCGCGGGGGCTGCTGGCGCTGCTGGGCGCGTTCTTCTTCGTGGGGACGGCGCTCGGTTCGATCACGGTGGCGGGGGTGGCGTACGCCGACGAGCACGGCGGCCAGGCGGTGTACGGCTGGCTGATGGCGGCGCTGGGGCTGGGCGCGCTGATCGGTGGCGTGGTCTACGGGGCGCGGCACTGGGCGGGGGCGCCGGAGCGGCGGCTGCGGGTGTTGGTGGCGTTGTTGGCGGTCTGCTACCTGCCGCTCATGTGGGTGCCGGGTGTGGTGGCGATGACGGTGTTGGCGGCGTTGGCCGGGGTGTTCCTGGCGCCGGCCATCGCGTGCGCGTTCATCGTGGTGGACCGGCACGCGCCGTCGGGCACGGTCACCGAGGCGTTCTCCTGGTTGGTGACGTTCTTCGGGGTGGGTGCGGCGATGGGTACGGCGGCCGCGGGTCCGGCGGTGGAGCTGGGTGGTACGGCGTCCGGTTTCGCGGTGGCGAGCGTGGGTGGGGCGGCGGCGCTGCTGGTGCTGACGTTGACTCAGCGTGCGCTGTCGGGGCGGTCGACGGGCGTGTCCGAGAGGGCTTCTGACGGGGCATCGGAGGAAAATGATCGGAACGCCGCTCTCGAACCCGGTTTCAGAACACAGCAGAAGGCGTAATGTTCAGTCATGGACCGCCGCATTTTCGGGCTGGAGAACGAGTACGGCGTCACGTGCACGTTCAGGGGACAGCGCCGACTGTCTCCTGACGAAGTGGCGCGCTACCTCTTCCGCCGTGTCGTCTCATGGGGCCGCAGCAGCAATGTCTTCCTGCGGAACGGCGCCCGCCTGTACCTCGATGTGGGTTCGCATCCGGAATATGCAACTCCCGAATGCGACAACGTGACCGAGTTGGTCACCCACGACAAGGCCGGCGAGCGCATTCTCGAAGGTCTGCTCGTCGACGCCGAACGCCGCCTGCACGAGGAGGGAATCGCGGGCGACGTCTACCTCTTCAAGAACAACACCGACTCGGCGGGCAATTCGTACGGTTGCCACGAGAACTACCTGGTGGCCCGGCACGGAGAATTCTCCCGCCTGGCGGACATCCTCATTCCCTTCCTCGTCACGCGCCAGCTGATCTGTGGCGCGGGCAAGGTGCTGCAGACCCCCCGGGGCGCGGTCTACTGCGTGAGCCAGCGGGCCGAGCACATCTGGGAGGGCGTGAGCTCCGCGACGACCCGGTCGCGGCCCATCATCAACACCAGGGACGAGCCGCACGCGGACGCCGAGCGTTACCGGCGCCTGCACGTCATCGTCGGTGACTCGAACATGTCCGAGACGACCATGCTGCTGAAGGTCGGCGCGACCGATCTGGTGCTGCGCATGATCGAGGCGGGCACGGTGATGCGCGATCTGACCCTGGAGAACCCGATCCGGGCGATCCGCGAGGTCAGCCACGACATCACGGGTCAGCGCAAGGTGCGCCTGGCGAGCGGTCGGGAGGCCTCGGCGCTGGAGATCCAGCGCGAGTACTACGACAAGGCCGTGGACTTCGCCGAGCGCCGGGGGATCCGGACGGGGGTCGTGGACCAGGTCCTGGAGCTGTGGGGCCGCACGCTGGACGCGATCGACGCCGAGGACCTGGACCGGATCGGCACGGAGATCGACTGGGTCATGAAGTACCAGTTGATCGAGCGGTACCGGGCCAAGCACAACATGACCATGTCGAACCCGCGGGTCGCGCAGATCGACCTCGCCTACCACGACATCCACCGCCGGCGGGGTCTGTACTACCTGCTGGAGCGCAAGGGGCAGGCGGCGCGGATCTGCAACGACCTGAAGATCTTCGAGGGCAAGTCGGTGCCCCCGCAGACCACGCGGGCGCGCCTGCGCGGTGATTTCATCCGGCGGGCGCAGGAGCAGCGGCGGGACTTCACGGTCGACTGGGTGCACCTGAAGTTGAACGACCAGGCGCAGCGCACCGTGCTGTGCAAGGACCCCTTCCGGTCGGTGGACGACCGGGTGGAGAAGCTCATCGCCGGGATGTGACCGGGTTCCCGCCGGTGGTGGAACGCGCGGCGGGATCTTGGAGTGGCAGATCTCACGGGCCCCGTACGTCTCTCGTACGGGGCCCGGTGCACGCCTTAGAGTTGGCGGCGACCGATGTGCCGTCTGAGATCTGAGGAACACGTGCGCCGAATTGCCGGCCTGCTTGTCGTCCCCCTTCTGCTGCTGTCGACAGCGGCCTGTGGTGGCGGCGACGACAAGGGCTCCGACTCCGCCCAGATGAAGAACGGGGTGCCCTCGATCACGAAGGGCGCCAAGTTCGGCGAGGAACCCACCGTCTCGAAGGGCAAGGGTGACCCGCCCAAGGAGCTGAAGGTGGAGGTGCTCAGCGAGGGCAGCGGCCCGGCGCTGAAGAAGGGTGACGCGGCGCAGGTGAACTACCTGGGTCAGGTCTGGGACGGCAGCGAGCCGTTCGACAAGAGCTTCGGGCGTCCGGCTCCCTTCGACCTCACCATCGGTGCGGGCGCGGTCATCAAGGGCTGGGACCAGGGCCTGGAGGGCAAGAAGGTCGGCAGCCGCGTGGAGCTGGTGATCCCGCCGGAGCTCGGTTACGGCAAGGAGGGCTCCGGCGACAAGATCAAGCCGAACGCGACGCTCGTCTTCGTCGTCGACATCGTCAAGGGCACGTCCATCCCGGCTTCGGCCAAGGGCAAGGAGGTCCCCCAGGAGGACAAGGACCTGCCCAAGATCGGCACGAACACGGACGGCAAGGAGGTGTCGGTCGCGGTTCCCAAGGACGCGACCCCGCCGGCCAAGCTGGTCTCGAACTACGTGCTGGAGGGTGACGGCGCCGTCGTGAAGGAGTCCGACAGCGTGGTGGTCCGGTTCAACGGCAAGACGTGGAAGGACGACAAGACCTTCGAAAGCACGTACGCCACGGACTCGTCGGTGACCTGGCCGCTGTCGCAGATGTCGGTCAAGGGCCTCAAGGACGGCATCGTCGGCAAGAAGCTCGGCAGCCGCGTCCTGCTGGTCATCCCGCCGGCCGACGGCTTCGGTGACAAGGAGCAGGGCACCATCCCCGCGAACTCGACGCTGGTCTTCAGCCTCGACATCCTCGCCGTGATGTAAGACTTGTCCGGTTGCCCTCCCGGCTCCCGCTGGGAGGGACCCCTTTTTTGTCCGTACGTATGAGGAGCAGTTCCGTGAGCGACAAGCTCGAGAAGCCCGAGATCGACTTCCCCGAAGGCGACGTCCCGACCGACCTCGTGATCGAGGACGTCTGGCTGGGCGACGGGGCCGAGGCCAAGGTGGGCTCCAAGATCCGCGTCCACTACGTGGGCGTCGCCTTCTCCACCGGCGAGGAGTTCGACTCCTCGTGGAGCCGCAACGAGCCGCTTCCCTTCACCCTCGGCATCGGTCAGGTCATCCAGGGCTGGGACAAGGGCGTCCAGGGCATGAAGGTCGGCGGGCGTCGCAAGCTGACGATCCCGGCGCACCTCGCCTACGGCGACCGTGGCGCGGGTGCGGCGATCGCCCCGGGCGAGACGCTGATCTTCGTGTGCGACCTGATGGCCGCCTGATCCACCGGTCTTCACCGTGAGGGGCCCCCGCCGTACGGCGGGGGCCCCTCACTTGTGCGTTCGCTTTTGCCGACGGGGCCCAGGACGGTACGGTCAACGGTCACGAGTGTGTCGTGGGAGATCGGGGGGATGGGCGTCGATGGCGATTGCCAAGGCCGAGCGGTTGATGAACCTGGCGCTGTGTCTGTTGGGGACCCGCCGGCCGCTCAGCAAGCGCGAGTTGCGCGGGTCCATCGAGGCCTATCTGGAAGCCGGCAACGACGAATCCTTCAACCGGATGTTCGAGCGGGACAAGGACGACCTGCGCGAGCTGGGGCTGGTCATCGAGACCGTCGAGAGCCTCGACGGGGACATCGGCTACATGGCGCGCCGGGACAGCAACCGGCTGCCCGCGGTCTCCTTGGACGCGGAGGAGGCCGCCGCGTTGGGCGTGGCCGCCAAGGTGTGGCAGCAGGCGCGGCTGGCGGGTGCGGCCAGTGGCGCCCTGCAGAAGCTGCGGGCCGGGGGCATGCCGGAGGCGGGGGATCCGTACGACGGTCAGCACAGTGCGATCGAGCCGCGCATCCCGGTCCACGAGGCGGCCTTCGAGCCGTTGATGTTGGCGTGCCGGGACCGGCGCCCGGTGGTCTTCGACTACCGCAAGTCCAATGCGGCGCACCCGGCGACCCGGCAGGTCGAGCCGTGGGCGCTGGAGTGCTGGCGGGGCCACTGGTACCTGGCCGGTTTCGACCGGGACCGCGGCGCGGAGCGGGTGTTCCGGCTCTCCCGGATCACCGGCAAGGTGCGCTCGCGGGCCGGGCAGTACACGGCCGGGGTGCCGGACGTGGTGACCGTGCGCGAGACGGTGGCGAGCTGGGCCGGGGACACCGCGGACCGTTCGGCGCTGATCCGGCTGCGGGCGGGTGCGGGTTATCCGCTGCGGGCCCGGGCGACGGCCGTGCGCGAGGGCGCCGACGGCTGGGACGAGTTGGAGATCCCGTACGGTCACGGACTGGATGCCTGGCTCGTGGAGTTCGGGCCGGACGTGGTGGTGGTGGAGCCCGCGGACCTGCGGGCCGACGTGGTGGACCGGCTGCGCGCCGTGGCCAAAGGCTGAGGGGAACACGTAGCGGCATGGCTGCCAATGCCATTGACCAGACCCGACGGATGTTGTCGCTGGTGACGTACTTGCGCGAGCGCCCCGGGGCGCACGTGGCGGACGTCGCGCGCGCCTTCGGGATCACCGAGGACGAGCTGATCTCGGACCTCGACGTGCTGCCCATGTGCGGGACGAGTTTCCGCGGCGGGGACCTGCTGGACATCGACACCGACGGCGAGCGCATCTGGTGGCGCAACCCCGACGCGTCGGGGGAGTCGACGGCCGAGCCGCTGCGGCTGGCCGCCGACGAGGCCACGGCCCTGTTGGTGGCCGCGCGGGCGGTCGCCACGCTGCCGGGGCTGCGCGAGAGCGACCGCGAGGCGCTGCTGCGGGCGACCGCGAAGCTGGAGGCCGCGGCGGGCGAGGCGGCCGGGGCGAGCTCGCGGCTGTCGGTGACCTTCGAGTCGGAGGGCGGGGTCTTCGCGGACGTCGACCGGGCGATCGCCGAGCGCCGTCGGGTGTGGCTGCGGTACTACTCGCCGGCCCGCGACGAGCTGACCGAGCGCACGGTGGACCCGATCCGGTTGTTCGCGGTGGGGCACACCTACATGGAGGGGTGGTGCCACCTCTCCGAGGCGAGGCGCACCTTCCGGCTCGACCGGGTCGCGGAGATCCGGTTGCTGGACGAGCGGGCCGACCCGCCGGCGATCGAACCGCGCGACCTGTCGGTGGGGCTCGTACAGCCGGCGGCGGGGGACCCGGAGGTCGTCATCGAGGTGGGGCCCGGCGGCCGCTGGGTCGCCGAGTACTACCCGCACGACAGTGCGCAGGAGCTGGCGGACGGGGGGCTGCGGATCACCCTGCGCACCCCGGATCCGGCGTCGCTGCGCCGGCTGGGACTGCGGCTGGGTGGGGACGGTCGGATCGTGTCGCCGACCGAGCTGTCGGACAGTGCGCGCCGGGCGGCGCGCGAGGCATTGGCCGGGTACGGAGAAGAGGTCTGAGGACCGCGACCGAGGGGGACCGCCGCACGATGTCAGTCATCACCACGCCCGACACCGCCGCGCCCGGTGGGGAGGCGGTCAGCTTCAAGGCCGCCTGTCCCGACTGCCGGGGTCGCTTCGAGCTGACCGCGGGGGCGCTCCGGCTGGCCATCGGGGGCAGCCGCCGCACCACCTTCTACTCCTTCACCTGCCCGGAGTGCGGGGCGGCGGTGCGCAAGCACGCCGGGGAGCGGATCATCGAGCTGTTGACCGGCGGCGGTGTGAGCACGCTGCGCAGCGTGTAGACAGCGGTGCGCGGTCCCCGCGGGGAGGGTGCGGGCGCAGGCGTTCCGCTCGACGGTCGCTGGACGTCCCGTCGTGTGTGGCCGGGCGCCGCGCCCTGCCCGTACCGGCGGCGGGGGCAGGCGCTAGGCTCGGCGCATGCTGTGGCCGATGCTCGCAATTGTCCTGGGTTTCCTCGGGGTCGCCGTCCTGGCCGTCCTCGCCGTGCGGGTGTTCGTCGAGGTCCGCAGGCTGTCCGGACAGGTCGCCGAGGCGAGCCGCCGGATCGCGGACGCGTCGGGCGAACTGGAGCGGGCGAGCGTCGATCTGGCCCGTGCGGGCGGCGGCGCGCACTAGACGCGCGCAATCACGGGGGCGCCGGGGGATTGCCGGGCGTTCACCCCTGGGGGTTACGATCCTTGTCAGAGCGGTTTCCGGATTCCTGTCCCGGACCACCGCGTCCTTACGACCAGCCGCTTCGGTGAGAAGGAAGTCAGACATGATCGGCAATCTGAAGCCTCTTGAGATCCTCCTGATCATCGCCGTGATCTTCCTGCTGTTCGGCGCCAAGAAGCTCCCGGACATGGCCCGCTCGCTGGGCAAGTCCGCCCGCATCCTCAAGAGCGAGGCCAAGGCGATGAAGAAGGACGGCGAGGCCGAGGACGCCGCGGCGGCCGCTGCCGCGCCCGCCGCTCCCGCGGACCAGGCTCCGCAGGCCGCCCCGCGCACCATCCAGGCCGCGCCCGGTGACGTCACGAGCGCGCGTCCGGTCAGCGAGCCGAACCGCTCCACCCAGGCCTGACCCCCACCGGTCGCGCCAGTCATCTGCAACGAGCCAAGGGACCTGGGTTGCTCAAGTCTGCCCGAAAGCAGGAGAAGCGGGAGAAGGACGCCGAAGGGCGGATGCCTCTCATCGAGCACCTGCGTGAGCTGAGAAACCGCCTGCTCAAGACGGTCGTGGCGATCCTCGTGATCACCATCGTGGCGGCTTTCTACTACAAGAACCTGATCGACTTCATGCTGAAGCCGATGCTGGATTCGGTGGGCTGCACCAACGGAGTGGTCTCGCAGCGCAACGGCCGGCCCTGTGCCGACATGACCGTGAACGGCCTCATCGCGCCGTTCTCGATCGCCTTGAAGGTCTCGCTCACCGCGGGCATCGTGCTCTCCGCCCCGGTCTGGCTCTACCAGCTCTGGGCCTTCATCGCGCCGGGCCTGCACAACCACGAGAAGCGGTACGCGATCGGCTTCGTGGCCATCGGCGCCCCGCTCTTCGGCGCGGGCGCGGTGCTCGCGTACAAGATCCTGCCGCAGACCGCGCAGATCCTGCTGGAATTCACTCCCGACAACGCGCGCAACCTGCTGCCCGTCGATGACTACCTCGACCTGGTCACGCGCATGGTCGTCGTCTTCGGTCTGGCCTTCGAGCTGCCGCTGCTGCTGATCCTTTTGAACGTCACCGGGGTGCTGACCGCCAAGCGGCTGGCCAGCTGGTGGCGGATCATGGTCCTCGGCATCACGATCTTCGCGGCGTTCGCGACGCCCACCGGCGATCCGCTCACGATGATGTCGCTCGCGGCGCCGATCATCGCGCTCTACTTCATCGCGCTCGGCATCTGCCTGATGAACGACCGCCGGCGCAAGCGCAAGAACCCCGACGCCGACCTCGACGACGACGAGGCGTCCGCGCTGGACCTCACCCCGGCGCCGGTCGGCTCGATCGACGAGGTCGCGGCGCCCACGGCGCTGCCCGGCCAGGCCGACGGCGGACGCCAGCGGATCAACGGTTTCGACGACGCCACCTGACAGGTAGATTCCGCGGGGTGAGTGCAGAGATCACCCTCTTCGTCAATCCCACCGCCGGACGCGGCCGGGGCGCGCACGCCGCGCAGCCGGCCGCTTCCGCGCTCCGGGAGGCAGGTTTCTCCGTGCGGACGGTCGTCGGCACGGACGCCGCGGACGCGCTGGTGCGGCTGCGCGCGGCCGTCCGTGAGGGCACCGGAGCGGTGATCGCGGTCGGTGGGGACGGGATGGTCTCGCTGGCCCTGCAGGCCGTGGCGGGCACGCTGGTGCCGCTCGGTGTGGTCGCGGTGGGCACCGGCAACGACTTCGCGCGGGCGCTGGGGCTGCCCGTGCGGGAGCCGGCGGCGGCCGGACGGCTGGCGGCCCGGGTCCTCAAGGAGGGCCGGTTCCGCGAGATCGACCTCGGGCGGGTGGCCGGCAGCTGGTACGGGACCGTGCTCTGCTCCGGCTTCGACTCGCGGGTCAACGACCGGGGCAACCGGATGCGCTGGCCGGTGGGGCGCTTCAAGTACGACCTGGCGATCCTCGCCGAGCTGGCCGCCTTCCGGCCCTTCCCCTACCGGATCACCCTGGACGACGGTCCGGTCATCGAGACCGAGGCCACGCTGGTCGCCGTCGGCAACGGGTCCTCCTACGGCGGCGGGATGCGTATCTGCCCGGACGCCCGGCCCGACGACGGGCTCTTCGACGTCACCGTGGTCGGGGACTGCTCCCGGGCCACCTTGCTGAAGGTCTTCCCGCAGGTCTACAAGGGGACGCACACCGGCCACCCGAAGGTGAGCGTGCACCGGGCCGCGAAGGTCACCCTGGAGGCCGTCGGGCTCACCGCCTACGCGGACGGGGAGCCGGTGGGGCCGCTGCCCGTGACCGCCGAGTGCGTGCCCGCTGCGCTGCGGCTCCTGTCATAAAGATCGCGCTTGTTGTCAGAGGGGGCGGGTAGGCTCGACGACAAGATGACCGAGGAACTTTCCCCCGCCGACGCGTACGCCGCGTTCCGCCGCCGCGCCGCCGAAGAAGCCATGGCCCTGCACCCCTTCCGGGAGATGTACGAGTTCGATCTGGATCCCTTCCAGATCGAAGCGTGCAAGGCCCTGGAGTCCGGAAAGGGCGTGCTCGTGGCCGCCCCCACGGGCTCGGGCAAGACCATCGTCGGCGAGTTCGCCGTCCACCTGGCACTGCTCCAGGGCAAGAAGTGCTTCTACACCACGCCGATCAAGGCCCTGTCGAACCAGAAGTACGCCGACCTCGCCAAGCGCTACGGCGCGGCGAAGGTGGGTCTGCTGACCGGTGACAACAGCGTCAACGCCGATGCGCCGGTGGTCGTGATGACCACCGAGGTACTGCGCAACATGCTGTATGCGAAGTCCCCCGCATTGACCGGTCTCGGCTACGTCGTCATGGACGAGGTGCACTACCTTTCCGACCGGTTCCGCGGAGCCGTCTGGGAGGAAGTGATCATCCACCTCCCCGAGTCGGTCACCCTCGTGTCGCTGTCGGCGACCGTGTCCAACGCGGAGGAGTTCGGCGACTGGCTGGACACCGTCCGCGGTGACACCGAGGTGATCGTCTCCGAGGAGCGGCCCGTTCCGCTGTGGCAGCACGTCATGGCCGGCCGCCGGATCCACGACCTCTTCGAGGAGGAGAGCGACCACGGCGGCCGCGGCAGCGCGCGCCGCGAGGTCAATCCCGACCTGCTGCGCATGGCGCGGGAGGAGAACACCCGCTCGTACAACCCGAAGGACCGCCGGCGCGGCAAGATGGTCCGCGAGGCCGACCGCGAGCGCGAGCGCCGCTCCCGCAACCGGATCTGGACGCCCGGCCGCCCCGAGGTCATCGAGCGCCTGGACAACGAGGGCCTGCTCCCGGCCATCACCTTCATCTTCAGCCGCGCCGGCTGCGAGGCCGCCGTCCAGCAGTGCCTGTATGCCGGGCTGCGCCTGAACGACGACGCCAAGCGCGCCCGGGTCCGGGAGATCGTCGAGGAGCGCACCGCCTCGATCCCGACCGAGGACCTGCACGTCCTCGGCTACTACGAGTGGCTCGAAGGGCTGGAGCGGGGCATCGCCGCGCACCACGCCGGAATGCTGCCGACCTTCAAGGAGGTCGTGGAGGAACTCTTCGTCCGCGGCCTGGTCAAGGCCGTCTTCGCCACGGAGACCCTGGCGCTGGGCATCAACATGCCCGCGCGCACGGTGATCCTGGAGAAGCTGGTCAAGTGGAACGGTGAGCAGCACGCCGACATCACCCCCGGCGAGTACACGCAGCTCACCGGCCGGGCCGGGCGCCGCGGCATCGACGTCGAGGGTCACGCAGTGGTGCTGTGGCAGCGCGCGATGGACCCGGCGGCCCTCGCGGGCCTGGCCGGTACCCGTACGTATCCGCTGCGCTCCAGCTTCAAGCCCTCGTACAACATGGCCGTGAACCTGGTCCAGATGTTCGGGCGGCACCGCTCGCGCGAGCTGCTGGAGACCTCCTTCGCGCAGTTCCAGGCGGACCGCTCGGTCGTCGGCATCTCCAAGCAGGTGCAGCGCAACGAGGAGGGCCTGGAGGGCTACACCGAGGGCATGACCTGTCACCTCGGGAACTTCGAGGAGTACGCGCAGCTGCGCCGCGACCTCAAGGACCGCGAGACGGACCTGGCCAAGCAGGGCGCCTCCCAGCGCCGGGCCCAGGCGGCCGGTTCGCTGGAGAAGCTCAAGCCGGGCGACATCATCCACGTGCCGACCGGCAAGTTCGCCGGGCTCGCGCTGGTCCTGGACCCCGGTGTGCCCGCGGGGCGCTCCAACGGGCACCGCGGCCAGGAGTACACCGAGGGCCCGCGCCCGCTGGTGCTCACGGCGGAGCGGCAGGTCAAGCGGCTCGCCGCGATCGACTTCCCGGTGCCGGTCGAGCCCATCGAGCGGATGCGGATCCCCAAATCGTTCAACGCGCGCTCCCCGCAATCGCGCCGCGACCTCGCCTCCCAGCTGCGCGTCAAGGCGGGGCACATCGCGCCGGAGCGGTCCCGGCGGGGTCGGGCCGAGGCGGCGGACGACCGGGAGATCGCCCGGCTGCGCGCCGCGCTGCGCGCGCACCCGTGCCACGGGTGCGACGAGCGCGAGGACCACGCGCGTTGGGCGGAGCGCTACCACCGGCTGAAGCGGGACACCCAGCAGTTGGAGCGCCGGATCGAGGGGCGGACCAACACCATCGCCCGCACCTTCGACCGCATCCACGCGCTGCTGACGGAGCTGGACTACCTGCGCGAGGACGAGGTCACCGCGCACGGCCGGCGCCTGGCCCGGCTGTACGGCGAGTTGGACCTGCTGGCCTCGGAGTGCCTGCGGGCCGGGATCTGGGAGGGCCTGAGCCCTGCCGAACTGGCCGCGTGCGTCTCGGCGTTGGTGTTCGAGGCGCGGCAGTCCGACGATGCGGTGGCGCCGAAGGTGCCGCCGGGTGCGGCGACGGGCGCGCTGGCGGAGATGGTGCGGATCTGGGGCAGGCTCGACGCGCTGGAGGAGGAGCACCGGATCAACCAGGCGGAGGGCGTGGGTCAGCGCGAGCCGGACCTCGGTTTCGCGTGGGCGGTGTACCAGTGGGCCTCCGACAAGAGCCTCGACGAGGTGCTGCGCGAGGCCGGGATGCCCGCCGGGGACTTCGTGCGCTGGTGCAAGCAGGTCATCGACGTGCTCGGCCAGGTCGCGGCGGCCGCCCCGGCCAACTCCGGTGGCGGGACCAGCACGGTGGCGCGAAATGCCCGTAAGGCCGTGGACGCCCTGTTGCGGGGTGTAGTGGCCTACAGTTCGGTCGGCTAGCCGCTTTTGGGGCTTCCTCCGAAAGCGGGCATGGCTTGATCTGATCTCTTGCCATGATCCTTTCTCCGTGCGCTGTGCGACGATCTGCGCATGAGTGGGGCAGTGGGCGAAGGAGCGAGACGGGTCGGTCGGCCACGTGCCGATCAGCGAAGACCGGACAGTGGGCGGCCGCCGCGCGAGGAACTCCTCGGCGCGGCGGCGGAGCTGTTCACGGTCCGCGGGTACGCGGCCACCACCACACGGGCGGTGGCCGAACTGGCCGGTATGCGCCAGGCGACGATGTACCACTACTTCGGCGGCAAGGAAGAACTCCTCGCCGAACTCCTGGAGTCCACGGTGGCCCCCTCGCTGGTCCTGGCCAGGAGGCTGCTCGCCGCCGCGGACCTGAGCGCCGAACGCAGGCTGTGGGAGCTGTGCCGCTCCGACGTCATGCTGTTGTGCGGCGGGCCGCACAACCTGGGCGCGCTCTACCTGCTGCCCGAGGTCGGCGGCGGTGAGCGGCTCGCCCGCTTCCGCCAGATGCGCGCCGAACTGCGCGAGGTCTACCGCGTGTTGCTGCGCGGTACGGACGCGGGCGCCGAACTGGCGCGCGACGCGGCGGGGTTGGCCCTGCGCAACGACCTGGTCTTCGGTCTGATAGAGGGCGTGATGCTCATCCACCGCTCCGATCCGGGTCGACCCGTCGAGTCCGTCGCGACGGCCACGGCGGACGCCGCCCTGCGGATCGCGGGCGTGCCGCACACCCCCTAGGCCGCCCAGGCCTCGTAGTCGTCCCAGGCCCCCAGCGTGCGCGCGCTCTCGAAGCGGTGCGCGAGCCCGGTGACCGGGTCGGTGAACGACAGGACGCGGGCCAGGAGTTGCAGCGGGCGGCGGTAGTCGTCGGGGGCCGGATCGCCGACCTCCGGGTAGACGGGGTCGCCGAGGATCGGGGCGCCCAGGCCATTCATGTGGACGCGGAGCTGATGGGTGCGCCCGGTGTGCGGGGTCAGCCGGTAGCGCCCCAGGGCGCCGCGGTGCTCGATGAGCTCGACCAGGGTCTCGGCATTGGGCACGCCGCCCGGGACCTGGATCGCGGCCATCGTCCCGCGGGTCTTCTCGATCCGGCTGCGCACGGTGCGGGGCAGGTCGAGCGCCGGGTCGTAGGGCGCGACGGCCTCGTACTCCTTGTGCACGCGCCGGTCCTGGAAGAGGAGTTGGTAGGCCCCGCGGTCCTCGGGCCGGATGCTGAACATGAGCAGCCCCGCCGTCAGCCGGTCCAGTCGGTGCGCCGGGCTGAGCGCGGGCAGCTCCAGGCGGTGGCGCAGCAGGGCGAGCGCGGTCTGGGTGACGTGGCTGCCGCGCGGGGTGGTGGCCAGGAAGTGCGGCTTGTCCACGACGAGCAGGTGCGCGTCCCGGTACAGGACGCGGGGCGCGGCGGGCGCCGGGTGCTCCGCGGGCAGGTCGCGGTGGAACCACAGGAAGGCGTCCCGCTCGTACGGGTCGTCCGCGCGGCGGGGCCGCCCGTCGGAGCCGTACACCCGGCCCGCGCCCAGCAGCCGCGCCATCGGCTCGGCGCCCGCCGTGCCCGCGTAGTGGGCTTCGAGGAAGGCGCCGATGGTGGGGTGCGGGGTGTCCCGGTGCATCAGGAGCCGGACGGGGTCGATGCCGTGGAGCTGGGGCAGTGGGGCGGGGGGCTGGGCTCTGCTTCTCATCGGGACCAGCGTATGCGGCCCGGTGGCGTCACCCGGCGCGGGTGAAGGTCCCCAGGTGTCCGGGCCCGGCGTCCAGGTACTCGACGCGGACCTTGCCGTCGGTGAAGGTCACCCCGGTGCGGCCGGCCGCGTTCTCGCCGGCGGTCTCGAAGCTGAAGGTGTCGCCGTCGTAGTGGGTCAGCGGGAAGCGCAGCGGCTTCGGGCCGAGCGAGAGCGTCAGGCCCCGGCCGGCCGGGGCGCCGGCTTCGGCGCTCACGGTGAGCCTGCCGTAGTAGGGGCTCTCGTAGGTGCCGGTGTACGCGCCGTCCTCGCGGGCGGGCTTCGCACCGGTGGGCGGGTGGGCGTAGTCGGTGGGCGAGCGCGGGGCTTCGTCCGACCGGGCGTAGACCGAGGCGTAGAGCGCCAGCCAGTCGGCGGTGGGCTTGCCGTGCTCGGCGGTGTCGAAGAAGTCGGCGGCGGTGGCGTCGGCCATGCCCACGGGCGCGCCGTTGGTCAGGACGACGATGGCCAGCTGTTCCAGGGGCAGCATCGTGACGTTGGTGTTGGCGCCGAGGGCGAAGGCGCCGGAGTGGCTCAGGCGCAGGCGGCCCGCGTCGTCGTAGGACACGTTCCAGCCCAGTCCGTAGAAACCGGTGCGCCCGGTGGGGGTGGCGGGCGGCGAGGAGACGATCTCGGGCAGGTGGGTCCGGGCCAGGGTGCCCGCCGGGACGATCCGGTGGCCGTCGAGGGTGCCCCCGGAGAGTTGGAGCCGCAACCAGCGGCTCAGGTCGCGGGCGGTGGAACTCACCCCGCCGGCGGCGGCCTGTGCGTCGGGATCGCGGACGTAGCGCGGGCTCCAGCTGCCGTCGGCGTTCTTGACGTGCGTCGCGGCGCGGTCCGGGGCGTCCTCGTAGGCCTTGAAGGTGGTCGAGGTGTGCGTCATCCCGGCGGGTTTGAAGAGGGTGTCCTGGCTCAGCTTCTCCCAGCTGACGCCCTTGGCGCGGGCGACGGCCTCGGCCGCGGCCGTCAGGCCGAGGTTGGTGTAGGCGTAGCTCGCGCGGAAGGGGGCGAGGGGCTCCTCGCGGAGGTGGCCGAGGATGTACGCCTGGTCGTAGCCGAGGTCTTCGAGGAGGTCTCCGGCGTGGTCGGGCAGGCCGCTGCGGTGGGAGAAGAGGTCGGCGGTGGTGACGTGGTCCGTGACCCAGGGGTCCTTCAGCGCGAAGCCGGGCAGCTCCACGTGGCGGTCCCAGTCGGCCGGGTCGGCGAGGGCGCCCGCGACGACCGTCGAGGAGACCGGCTTGGAGACCGAGGCGATCTGGAAGACGGTGTCGGGGTCGACCTTCGCGGGATCGCCGGTCCTGCGGACACCGAATCCCTTGAGGTAGACGACCTTGTCGTGGCGGACCACGGCGACGGAGACCCCGGGGACGCCGGTGCGGCGCATCAGGGCGGTGATGGTCGCGTCGAGGCCGGCCACGGCCTTGTCGACCTGGGCGTCGGTGAGGGAGGGCTTCGGCTGCGGGGGGCCGGTGGCGGCCTCGGCCGCCGTCGCGGTGGTGGCGGTCGCGGTGGTGGTGAGGGTCGTGGCCAGGAGCAGGGCGGCTCCTGCGGCGCCGAGGGTTCGGGCGCGGGTGCGTTCGCTGCGCATGGCCCCATTGTCCTGCGGGGGGTGTGGCCCCGCCCGCCGGGGCGGGGACGCCCCCGCGCCCGCGCCCCGCCCCGGCCGGGCCGTTCGACGCCGGGTGCGGGTCGTCCTGCCCTCCGGGGGCGCCTCAAACGCCGGCGGGGCTGGAAGGGGCTGGGGTGGGCGCCTCGAACGTGCTCGGGGGTCGGTCAGCCCTGTTCGGCTTCTACCTGGGCGTTCCAGTCGCGCTTGATCGCGCGCCAGCCCTCGTCCGTCTCGCCCAGGCGCCAGTAGCCCGAGATCGACTGCTGCTTGGCCGGGATGCCTCGATCGACCTTCAGGTGGCGGCGCAGCTCCTTCACGAAGCCCGCCTCGCCGTGGACGAACACCTGCACCCGGCCCGGCGGGAACTGCAGCGAGGTGACGGCCTCGACCAGGGCCTCGCCCACCGGGCGCTCGCCGCGGTGGATCCAGATCGGGACGATGCCGTCCGGGGTGGCGATCTTCTGCTCGTCGTCCGGGCCGCCTACCTCCACCAGGGCGATCACCTCGGCGCCCACCGGCATGTGCTCCATGGTGGTGCCGATCGCGGGCAGAGCGCTCTCGTCACCGGCCAGCAGGTGCCAGTCGGCCGTCGGGTCGGGGCCGTACGCGCCTCCGGGACCCAGGAAGCGGACCGTTTCGCCGGGCTGGACGCGCGCCGCCCACGGGCCCGCCAGCCCTTCGTCGCCGTGGACGACGAAGTCGATGGTCAGCTCCGAGTGCGCCGGGTCCCAGGCGCGCACCGTGTAGGCGCGCTGTCGGGGCCAGTGCTCGCGGGGGTGCGCCGCTCTGATGTCTTCCAGGTCCCAGGGCTCGGCGTAGGTGACGTCCTCCGGGGCGAAGAGCAGCTTCACGTAGTGGTCGGTGAAGTC
Source organism: Streptomyces sp. NPDC051555 (assembly GCF_044454405.1). Classification (NCBI taxonomy): domain Bacteria; kingdom Bacillati; phylum Actinomycetota; class Actinomycetes; order Kitasatosporales; family Streptomycetaceae; genus Streptomyces; species Streptomyces sp. NPDC051555. The sequence goes on from NZ_JBITDP010000008.1 coordinate 33,801, forward strand.
CCCGACCGTGAACCTGGCGGCCAGGCCTTCTCCGCCGAGGATGACGCGCACCATGTGGGCGCTCAGTCGCTCGGTCCGGACCACCTCGGCGGTGGCGATCCTGCGTGCACGTCCTTCTGCCACGGCGTCTCCCCGATGTCCCGTGCTGCTTCCCCTGAAACTTAGGATTACCTAAGTTACCACCTCACAGTCGAAGTGCACTGGTGAGGCGCGCGACAGCGCCTCCCAGGCCCCACCGGTGACCGAGCGCGTTCAGCACGTCGGGGTGCGCCGGAGCGGCCGGCAGCGCCGGATCGAAGGAGGGAAGCGGCACGTCACGGGCCACTTGGACCACCTTGGGGGCCACGGCGAGGTACGGACGGGCCTCGTCGAGCCGCTTGCGCTGCGTCGGGGTCAATTTCGAGCCCGGGTCGCCGACCGCCGCGAGGATTCCGGCCAGGTCACCGTAGGCGTCGAGCAGTTTCGCGGCCGTCTTCTCGCCCACTCCGGGCACTCCCGGCAGGCCGTCGCTCGGATCCCCGCGCAACAATGCCAAGTCGGCGTAGCCGGGACCGTCCACCCCGTACTTCTCCCGCAGCCAGGCCTCGTCGGTGACCTGGAGGGTGCCGACCCCCTTGAGCGGGTACAGGACGCGGCGCGCCTTGGCGTCGTCGACCAGCTGGTAGAGGTCGCGGTCGCCGGTGACGATGTCCACCGGACCGGTGGCCCGGGTGGTGAGGGTGCCGATCACGTCGTCCGCCTCGTAGCCCTCGACGCCCACCCGGGCGATGCCGAAGGCGTCGAGCGCGGCCTCGATGATCGGGACCTGCGGGGCCAGGGTGTCCGGGGTCTCCTCCTCGTCGGGGCCGGTCTCCGTCTCCACTGCGACGCGGTGGGCCTTGTACGAGGGGATCAGCTCCACCCGCCAGTGCGGCCGCCAGTCCGCGTCCATGCAGGCCACCAGATCGTCCGGCCGGTGGTCCTGGACGAGGCGCCCGATGAAGTCGAGCAGCCCGCGCACGGCGTTGACGGGGGTCCCGTCCGGTGCCCGGACGGAGTCCGGGACGCCGAAGTAGGCGCGGTAGTACAGGGAAGCGGTGTCGAGGAGCATCAGGCGTCGGGTCACCTTGACGATGATGCCGTACCCCACCGACACCCTCCCGCCCCTCCGTCACCAACTGCGACGGAACAGGACCGGAACGCCACCATCCGTCACTGGAATACGGCTCGGAATTCGCCGGGGCCCCGATACGGTCGGGCCGTGCGAGCGGTGCAGGGGGCCGATGCTGCGTAAGGTGCTTACAGCACACCTATGTGCGACGGACAAGGGGAGGGCAGCCCCGCCATGGACGACAAGGAAAAGGAAAGAGACACCAAGGAACCGCTCCGGGTGGGCGTGGCCGTGCGCAAGCGGCGGCGCGCGCTGCGACTCACCCTCGCCGCCGTCTCGGCGCGCAGCGGACTCTCGGTGCCGTTCCTGAGCCAGATAGAGAACGAACGGGCCCGGCCCAGCATGCGCTCCCTCGAACGGGTCGCGGACGCGCTGGAGACCACGGCCGTCGAACTGCTGGCCGCGTCCGACACGGCGCGTACGGTCGACCTGGTCAGCGCCGCCGACGACCCGGGCCTCGAACCGGCCCCGGGCGTACGCCCCTTGGTGCGCGGGCACCACCAGCTGCACGCCCTGGAGTTCACCGGGGACCGGGACGCGGGCCGCGAGTACCAGCACCGCAACGACGAGCTGATGTACGTGGTCTCCGGGTCCTGCCAGGTAGAGGCCGAGGGGCGGGCGTACCGGCTGGAGTGCGGCGACGCGCTGTTCCTCTCCGGCGGGGTGCGGCACCGCTGGCGGGCCATGACCGAGGAGACCAAGCTCCTCGTCGTCGCCGTCGGGGACCACATCCACGCCACCTCCGAGCCCCCTTCGCCGGAGCACTGACCGGGGTGCGGGGGCCGCGGGTCGTCTCCCTGGTGCCCTCGTTGACCGAGGCGGTCGCGGTGAGCGCGCCGGGGCTGCTGGTGGGGGTCACCGATTGGTGCACGCACCCGGCGGACCTCGGCGCCGCGGTGCGGATCGGCGGTACGAAGAACCCGGACGTGCGGGCCGTCGTGGAGCTGCGCCCGGACCTGGTCATCGCCAACGAGGAGGAGAACCGGCTCCCGGACCTCGATGCCCTGCGCGCGGCCGGGCTGCGGGTGCTGGTGACCGGGATCCGTGACCTCCCGCAGGCGCTGCGGGAGCTGGAAGGGCTGTTCGTCGACGCCCTGGGGCTGGCCCGGCCCGGCTGGCTGGCGGACGCCGGGGCCGCGTGGGCGCGGGTGGAGCCGATGGGCGCCTGGAACGCCTTCGTACCGGTGTGGCGGCGGCCCTGGATGGTGCTGGGCCGGGACACCTTCGCGGGCGATCTGCTGGCCCGCCTGGGGGTGCGCAACGTCTACGCCGACCACGCCGAGCGGTACCCGAGGATCCCGGCGGCCGAGCTGGCCGCGGCGGGCTGCGATCTGGTCGTGTTCCCGGACGAGCCGTACCGCTTCACGGCCGGGGACGGTCCGGAGGCCTTCCCCGACCTGCCCGCCGCCCTCGTCAGCGGCCGGCACCTGACCTGGTACGGGCCCTCGCTGGCCGAGGCTCCGGCGGTACTGGCGGCGGCCCTGCGGGCGGCGCGGCCCCGGTCACAGGACTAGCGGGGCGCGGCCAGGAGCCGGCCGGTGTACAGGCCGCGCAGGGTGTTCGCGGCGGCCGCCAGCCAGGCGATGACGAGGGCCACGAACAGGGCGGTGGCCAGCCAGGCGAAGGCGGTGAGGCCGGTGTGGCGGGAGAGCCCGGCGGCTCCGGTGACGCAGGTGCCGATGGGGAAGGTCAGCGCCCACCAGGTCATCGCGAACCCCATGCCGCGTCGGGCGGCCCGCACCAGCATCGCGGCGGCCAGGGCCAGCCACAGCAGGGCGAATCCCATCACGGGAACCCCGTAGACCACGGCGAAGACCCCGAACCCGTCGGCGTAGGGGGCGGCTATCGACCGGGGAGCCATGTCCGCGAGCGAGTTCACGGCGGTGGTGGACTGGCCGAGGGGCCCGAGGACCAGGAAGAGGGTGGGGGTGAGGGCCAGGGGCAGGGGGCCGTTCACGATCAGCCGGCCGAAGACCAGGGGGAGCATCAGCAGGGTGGCGAGCAGGCTGATCCCGAACATGGCGTAGCAGGCGAGCAGCATGGCCTCGCGGGCCTGCCCGGCGGCCAGGTGGGGGATCAGCAGGGGACCCAGTGCGGCGGAGACCATGGGGGCGACGACGGGGAGCAGCCAGACGGGGGTGGCCTTCTCGGCCTCGACCTTGTGGCGGACCACCATCAGGTAGGGGATTCCGGCGGCGGCGAGCAGACCGATCAGGGTGCCCGCGGTGAACAGCACGGTGTCCACGGCCACGGCGGCGGTGATTCCGATGAGGTCCTTGCCGACGATGAGGGTGCCGCCGCCGACGGCCAGCAGGGCCATCGAGAGGCAGCCGTAGAAGGGGGCCACCGTGGGGTCGAGCAGGTGGGCGCGGGCCTGGTCGCGGTGGTGCAGCCAGTGTCCGGCGCGGGCGGTGAGCAGAACGAGCAGGAGGGCCGCCGACAGCGCCCAGACGGCCTGGCAGGCCACGCGCTGGCCGGGGAGCTGGTAGGGGAGGGTCGCACCGGCGTTGGCGATGATCGCCGTGCCCATGATCGAGGCGTACCAGTTCGGGCCGAGGTGGCGCAGGACCGGGAACGGGCGCCGGGGGGCGGTGGTGCCGGAGGGCCGGGTGCCCAGGGCTTCGTGGGCCCGTCGGGCGGAGGGTCGGTGGTGCGCGGTGGTGGCCATGGATCCAGCGTGCGCCCGGGGAGGGGTGGACGGCAGAACCCGGCTTCCTATGAGGACATAAACTGACCTTATGACTGAAGCTGGCGTCGGATCTGCCGCACACCCGGTTCCGCTCTCGCACCGGGTGCCCGACCTGGGCGCGCTCGAACTGCTGATCGCGGTCGCGCGGGTCGGCAGCCTCGGCGGCGCCGCGCGGGAGGTGGGGATCACCCAGCCCGCGGCGAGCAGCCGGATCCGGGCCATGGAGGCCCGGCTGGGGGTGGCGCTGGTGGACCGTACGCCGCGCGGCTCCACGCTGACCGCGCAGGGCGCGCTGGTCACCGACTGGGCGCGGCGGATCGTGGAGGCGGCCGAGGCCTTCGACGCGGGGGCCCAGGCGCTGCGGGGAGCGCGGGACTCGCGGCTGCGGGTGGCGGCCAGCATGACGATCGCGGAGTACCTGCTGCCGGGCTGGCTGATCGCGCTGCGCGCGGAGCGGCCGGGGACGGCGGTGTCCCTCCAGGTGGACAACTCGGCGCTGGTGGCGGAGCGGGTCCTGGCGCGGGAGGCGGACCTCGGCTTCATCGAGGGGCCGGCCGTGCCGGACGGGCTGGACTCGGTGGTCATCGCGCAGGACCGGTTGGTGGTGGCGGTGGCGCCGGTGCACCCGTGGGCGCGGCGGCGGTCGGGGGAGGTGACCCCCGCCGAACTCGCCACGACCCCGCTGATCCTGCGGGAGCGCGGGTCGGGGACGCGGCAGGTGCTGGACGCGGCGCTGGCCGGGTGCGGGGGGTTGGCGCAGCCGCTGCTGGAGCTCGCCTCGACGACGGCGGTGAAGGCCGCGGCGATCAGTGGGGCAGGGCCGTGCGTGCTGTCGGAGCTGGCGGTGCGGGACGAGTTGGCCGGGCGGCGGTTGGTGGCGGTGACGGTGGCGGGCGAGTCGCTGGGGCGGTCGTTGCGCGCCGTCTGGCCGGCGGGGACCCGGCCCGCGGGACCGGCCCGGGACCTGTTGTCGCTGACGCGGTCGACGCCGGCGTGACGGGGGCCGGGTGGCGTCCGCCGGTACGGGTGCCTCCGGTGGGGCTTGATGTGGTGGCCGGGGTCGGGTGGCGTCCGCCGGTGCTGGTGCCTCCGGCGGCGCCTCAAACGCCGGCGGGGCTGAACGGGGTGGCCGCGGGCCGGCTAGTGTCCGACGGTTGTCGTGGCCTCCGGCGGCGCCTCAAACGCCGGCGGGGCTGGAGTGGTGGCTCCGGGGGGCGCCTCAAAACGCCGGCGGGGCTGGATCTCCCAGCCTCGCCGGCGTTTGAGGCGCCCCCCGGAGGGGCGTGAGGGGCGGTCTACGGGAGGGTGGCCGGGACGCGGGTGGCGGCGGTGATCAGGGCCGACATCACGCGGGTGTCCTTGTCGCGTTCGGGGTGCCACTGGACGCCCAGGGCCCAGGCGGCGTCGGCCGCCGGGAGTTCGATGGCCTCCACCGTCCCGTCCAACGCGTGCGCCGAGGCGATCAGGCCGCGCCCGAGCCGGTCCACGCACTGGTGGTGGTACGTCGGCACCTCCGCCACCTCCGGCACGAGCGACGCGTAGCGCGTCCCCGCCACCGGCCGCACCGGGTGCCAGTCCACCGGCCCCGGCACCCCCGCGTGCCCGTCGATGTGCTGGACCAGCGTGCCGCCCAGGGCCACGTTCAGCGCCTGCATGCCCCGGCAGATCCCCAGCAGCGGGGTGCCCGCGTCCAGGGCGGCCCGGATCAGGGCCAGCTCCCAGGCGTCGCGCACGGTCGCGGGGGCGCCCGTACGGGGGTCGCGGGGGGCTCCGTAGTGGACCGGGTCCACGTCCGGGCCGCCCGCCACGACCAGGCCGTCCAGTCGGCTCAGGACCGCGGCCGCCTGCCCGGGATCGTCCGGCGGGAGCAGCACCGCGCTGCCGCCGGACGCCTGGACCAACTCGTAGTAGCCGATGGGCACGAGGGCGGTCGGGAGGTCCCACGCGCCGTAGCGGGTGGACGCCTCCACATAGGTGGTGATGCCGATGAGCGGCCTGGGCACGGTGCATACCTCCAGCGGGTGGAACGACGGGCGGTGGTGGTCGACGGGACGAGCGTGTCAGTCCCGGGTCAGTTCCGCCTCGGCTGCCGCCAGAGCCGCGAACTCCTCCTCGGGCGCCGAGGCCACCAGGTGGTGCCGACTGTAGAACGCGAAGTAGGCGAGGGCGACGGCGTACACGGCGAGTGCGATGAATGCGGCGTCCTTGTCCACCAGGAAGGTGGCGACCAGGGCCGACAGGGCGAGTACGAAGGCCACCGTCGAGGTGACCATCCCGCCCGGAGTGCGGTACGGCCGCTCCAGGTTCGGCTCGCGGCGGCGCAGCACGATGTGGGACAGGGCCATCAGGGCGTAGGAGATGGTGGCGCCGAAGACGGCAATGTTGAGCATCCGCTCCCCGTCGCCGGTGGCGGCGGCGAGCGCGAAGCCGATCGCACCCGGGATGACCAGGCCGAGGTAGGGCGCCTTGCGGCGGCTGGTCAGGGAGAGGAAGCGGGGCAGGTAGCCCGCGCGGGAGAGGGCGAAGAGCTGGCGCGAACCGGCGTAGATGAGGGAGAAGAAGGACGCCACCAGGCCGGCCAGGCCCGCGTAGTTGACGATGCGGCTGAGGGTGGTCGGTTCGCCCGCCCCCTCCAGGGCCACGATCAGCGGGGCGGTGCCGGGATCCTTGACCGCGTCCGCGCCCTGCGCGCCGGTCGCGGCGAAGAAGGTGATCAGGGCGAGGAGGGCCAGGATGCCCATGGAGATCGCGAGCGCCTTCGGCATGGAGCGGACCGGGTCCTTGGCCTCCTCGGCCGCGAGCGGCACGCCCTCCACGCCGAGGAAGAACCACATGCCGAAGGGGAACGCCGCCCAGATGCCCAGGACGCCGTAGGGCAGCCAGGAGTTGGAGCCCGCCGCGCTCGCGTCGACGGCGATGTCGTCGAGCCCGCTGACCGAGAAGTCGGTGAAGGCGCCGACGGCGAAGATCAGCAGGGCGGCGACGGCGACGGCGGTGACGACGAGGCTGAAGCGCAGTGCCTCGCCCACGCCCCAGAGGTGCACCCCGATGAAGATCACGAAGCAGCCGAGGTAGACCGGCCAGCTGGAGGTGAGGCCGAAGAGGCCGAGGGACTCGACGTAGTCGCCGATGAAGATGACGATCGCGGCCGGGGCCAGGATGTACTCGATGAGGATGGCGGTACCGGTGAGGAAGCCGCCCCAGGGGCCGAGCGCGCGCCGGGCGAAGCCGTAGCCGCCGCCCGCGGTGGGCAGGATGGTGGAGAGCTCGGCGAGGGAGAAGACCAGACAGGCGTACATGGCGCCCATGAGGACGGTCGCTATGGCGAGGCCACCGAAGCCGCCCTTGCTCAGGCCGACGTTCCATCCGGAGAAGTCCCCGGAGACGACGTAGGCGACGCCGAGGCCGGTCAGCAGCAGCCAGCCGGCGCTGCCGCGGCGCAGGGTGCGGCGCTCCAGGTAGTCGTTCCCGCCGTCGGGTCCGCCGTCGGGTCCGCCCTCCGGGGACGGGGTGGGTCCGGGCACGGCCTTCGTCAGCCGGGCCTCGATGTCGTCGGCCATGTGCGCGCTCCTGCCTAGGGCAATGGTTGTGGGGCGTACCTTTGCCGTTCGGGAGTGGCGGGCGCAAGACCCCTGCGTTAAACGGTGGTTACGAAAACCTCCTGGCGCCCGGATCCGGCCCGCCCGCTCACGCCAGGAACCCGCGCAGCAGCGCCGCCGTCCCCCCGCAGTGCTCCCGCATCACCTCGCGCGCCGCCTCCGCGTCCCCCTCCAGGACCGACTCCACCAGGGCGGTGTGCTGCTGCTGCGAGTGCTCCAGATTGCGGACCAGCAGCGGGATGCAGTCCAACAGGTCGTTGACGGTGGCCCTGACGGCCGCGTACTGGGCCGTCAGGGTGGCGGAGCCGGCCAGTTCGCACAGGGTGAGGTGGAAGAGGGTGTCCTGGCGCCGGTAGTCCGCGAGTGGGGCGTCGTGGGTCGCGGCGAGCGCCGCGCGCAGCCGGTCCGCCCGTATCTCGTCCAGTCCCTGCGCGGCGCACAGCCCGGCCGCGCCGGTCTCCAGCACCTCGCGGAAGCGCAGCGCGTCCTCGATGTCCACGCCCGCGACGCGCCGGCGCAGCTCCTCCTCGGTGCCGCCGACGGGGGTGTCGGGGCGGTGGAGCACGAAGGTGCCGCCGTACCGCCCGCGCCGCGCCTCCACCAGCCCCTGGTCCTGGAGGACCTTCAGCACCTCGCGCAGGGTGACCCGGCTGATCCCCATCCGCTCGGCCAACTCGCGCTCCGGCGGCAACCGTTCGCCGCCCGGCACCAGGCCGAGGCGGACCACCTGGAGGATCTGCTCCAGGGCCTCCTCGAAACCGTTGCCCGCCCGCACCTGGCGCAGTACGGGATTCAGCCGCGCGATCGCGCCACCGTCGCCCGCGCCGCCCGCCGCGTTGTTCGTCATATCGGCTCCTCCCCTTCCCAAGCAATGGTTCTGTTCAATACCTTAGGCCTCCTCGGCTCACCGAAGGAGAGATTCCCGTGGTAGACCGCATGCCGCCGCTCGCGCCCGAGGAGCTCCGCTCCCTCGTCGCCGACGGCGAGATCGACACAGTGGTCCTGGCCTTCCCCGATATGCAGGGGCGACTCCAGGGCAAGCGGTTCGCCGCGCAGTTCTTCCTCGACGAGGTCATGTCCCACGGCACCGAGGGCTGCAACTACCTGCTCGCCGTCGACACCGACATGAACACGGTCGACGGCTACGAGATGTCCTCCTGGGACCGGGGCTACGGCGACTTCGCCATGCACCCCGACCTGTCCACCCTGCGCCGCATCCCCTGGAACCCGGGCAGCGCGCTGGTCCTCGCGGACCTCGCCTGGAACGACGGCTCGCCCGTCGTCGCCGCGCCCCGCCAGATCCTGCGGCGCCAGCTGGAACGCCTCGCCGGGCTCGGGTACACCGCGATGGTGGGCACCGAGCTGGAGTTCATGGTCTTCCAGGACACCTACGAGCAGGCCTGGGACGCCAACTACCGCGGCCTGACCCCGGCCAACCAGTACAACATCGACTACTCCGTCCTCGGCACCGGCCGGATCGAGCCGCTGCTGCGCCGCATCCGCAACGAGATGCAGGCCGCGGGCCTGGTCGTCGAGTCGGCCAAGGGCGAGTGCAACCTCGGGCAGCACGAGATCGCCTTCCGCTACGACGAGGCCGTGGTCACCTGCGACCAGCACGCGGTCTACAAGACCGGGGCGAAGGAGATCGCCTCCCAGGAAGGCGTCTCGCTCACCTTCATGGCCAAGTACGACGAGCGCGAGGGCAACTCCTGTCACATCCACCTCTCGCTCAACGACGCCGACGGGCGCAACGTGATGGCGGGCGAAGCGGGCGAAGCGGGCGAGGAGGGCGGCGCACACGGCGGTATGTCACCGGTGATGCGTCACTTTCTGGCCGGCCAGCTGGCCGCGCTGCGCGACTTCTCCCTTCTCTACGCCCCCAACATCAACTCGTACAAGCGTTTCCGGCCGGGATCCTTCGCGCCGACCGCCGTCGCCTGGGGCGTGGACAACCGGACCTGCGCCCTGCGCGTGGTCGGCCACGGCCGCTCCATGCGCTTCGAGAACCGCCTCCCGGGCGGCGACGTCAACCAGTACCTGGCCGTGGCGGGCCTGGTCGCGGCCGGTCTCTACGGCATCGAGAACCGGCTGGAACTGCCCGAGGCCTGCGCGGGCAACGCCTACACCGGCGACTACGCGCACGTCCCCACCACCCTGCGCGAGGCGGCCGAGCTGTGGGAGAACAGTGAGATCGCCAAGGCCGCCTTCGGCCCCGAAGTCGTCGCCCACTACCGGAACATGGCCCGGGTCGAACTCGACGCCTACGACTCCGCCGTGACCGACTGGGAGCTGCGCCGCTCCTTCGAACGCCTGTAACCGCACCCTCCGGGCCGTATCCGTACCCTCCGGGCCGTCACCGCGCCCGCCGGTCCGGCCACCGCCCGGGCGAACCACCCATCGAGCGAACGACTGAGAGGCACCACGTGTCATCCGATGCGCTGGACGTACTGAACCCGGCCACCGAGGAGGTGGTCGCCACCGTCCCGGCCGCCACACGGGACGATGTCGACGCCGCCGTCGTACGGGCCGCCGCGGCCCAGCGCGGCTGGGCCGCCGCCGCACCCGCCGACCGGGCCCGGCTGCTGCGCCGCTTCGCCGCCGCGGTGGACGAGCACCGCGAGGAACTGGCCTGGCTGGAGGTGCGCGAGGCCGGCCACACCATCGGCAACGCCCGCTGGGAAGCGGGCAACGTGCGCGACCTCCTCGAATTCGCCGCCGGGGGAGTGGAACGGCTCGCGGGCCGGCAGATCCCGGTGGCCGGCGGCCTCGACGTCACCTTCCTCGAACCCCTCGGCGTCATCGGCGTGATCGCCCCCTGGAACTTCCCCATGCCGATCGCCGCCTGGGGCCTGGCGCCCGCCCTCGCCGCGGGCAACGCCGTCATCCTCAAGCCCGCCGAGACCACCCCCCTCACCGCACTGCGGCTGGCCTCCCTCGCCCTGGAAGCGGGTCTGCCCGAGCACCTCTTCCAGGTGCTGCCCGGTCGCGGACCGGTCGCGGGCAACGCCCTCGTCGAACACCCCGGAGTCGCGAAGATCGTCTTCACCGGCTCCACCGGGGTCGGCAAGCAGATCATGGCCAAGTGCGCCGAGCGGGTGAAGCGGGTCACCCTCGAACTCGGCGGCAAGAGCCCCAACATCGTCTTCGCCGACGCCGACCTCGAAGCCGCCGCGGCCGCGGCCCCGATGGCCTTCCTCGACAACACCGGCCAGGACTGCTGCGCCCGCACCCGCATCCTGGTCCAGCGCTCCGTGTACGACCGCTTCCTCGACCTGATCACCCCCGGGATCGAGGGCGTGGTCGTCGGCGACCCGGCCGACGAGAAGACCCAGATGGGTCCGCTGATCTCGCGGGCCCAGCTGGAGCGCGTACGGTCCTACGTCACCGACGACCTCACCGCGGTCCGCGGCACCGCCCCCGAAGGACCCGGCTTCTGGTACCCGCCCACCCTCGTCACCGGGGCCGACCCCACCGCCCCCGTCGCCGCCGAGGAGGTCTTCGGGCCGGTCGCCGTCGTCCTGCCCTTCGAGGACGAGGAGGACGCCGTCCGGCTGGCCAACGCCACCGAGTACGGGCTCTCCGGCTCGCTCTGGACCCGCGACGTGGGCCGCGCCCTGCGCGTCTCGCGCGCCGTCGCCGCGGGCAACCTCTCCGTCAACTCCCACAGCAGCGTCCGCTACTGGACCCCCTTCGGCGGGTACAAGCAGTCCGGCCTCGGCCGCGAACTCGGACCCGACGCCCTCACCGCATTCACCGAGACCAAGAACGTCTTCATCAGCACGGAGGCCTGAGCCACATGACCGCCCAGAACACCGACCGGAACACCGACCGGAACAGCGAAGAGATCGTCTGCCGCCGCCTGGTCGGCCGCACCGCCGTCATCACCGGAGCCGGCAGCGGCATCGGCCTCGCCACCGCCCGCCGCCTCGCCTCCGAGGGCGCCGACGTCGTGTGCGGGGACATCGACGAAACGGCCGGCAAGGCCGCCGCCGAAGAGGTCGGCGGCACCTTCGTGAAGGTCGACGTCACCAACCCGGAGGAGGTCGAGGCGCTCTTCAAGACCGCCTTCGACACCTACGGCTCCGTCGACATCGCCTTCAACAACGCGGGCATCTCGCCCCCGGACGACGACTCGATCCTCACCACCGGCCTGGAGGCGTGGAAGCGGGTCCAAGACGTCAACCTCACCTCCGTCTTCCTGTGCTGCAAGGCCGCCCTGCCCTACATGCAGCGCCAGGGCCGCGGCTCCATCATCAACACCGCCTCCTTCGTCGCGATCATGGGCGCCGCCACCTCCCAGATCTCCTACACCGCCTCCAAGGGCGGCGTCCTGGCGATGTCCCGCGAGCTGGGCGTCCAGTTCGCCCGTGAGGGCATCCGCGTCAACGCCCTGTGCCCGGGACCCGTCAACACCCCGCTCCTCCAGGAGCTGTTCGCCAAGGACCCCGAGCGTGCCGCGCGCCGCCTGGTGCACATCCCGGTCGGCCGCTTCGCCGAGCCCACCGAGATCGCGGCCGCCGTCGCCTTCCTCGCCAGCGACGACTCCTCCTTCATCAACGCCACCGACTTCCTGGTCGACGGCGGCATCGCGGGCGCGTACGTCACCCCCCTGTAGCCCCGGACCGCATCGCACCGCACCCTCCCGACAGCCGGGCGTCGCACGACGCCCGGCTGTCGTGCTCCATCGGCCGCGACGATCTTCGTAGGAATCAGGAGCGTTCACCCCCGTGACCCACCCCAGCACCGTCCGACGGCTCCAGGCCGCCGGCGCCGCCCTCGCGATAACCGCAGGCGCCCTCGTGGCCGCCGCCCCCGCCGCCCAGGCGGCCCGGACCGGCGCCCACTGCACCACCCCGCAGGTCGGCGCCGGCTGGTACGGCGACAACCGGGCCCGCCTCCAGCAGCTGATCGACCAGTACGGCCGCTGCAACACCCACCGGCCCGGCCACGACAAGCCCGTGGCCGTCTTCGACTGGGACAACACGGTCGTCAAGAACGACGTCGGCGACGCCACCATGTTCTGGCTGCTGCGGGGCGGCAAGATCCGCCAGCCCGCGCGCGGCGACTGGAGCACCACCAGCCGCTACCTCACCCCGGCCGCCGCCAAGGCCCTCGCCGACGCCTGCGGCGCCCTCGCCCGGCCCGGCGCCCCGCTGCCCACCGGCAACGGCACCCCCGCGGGCACGCGTTGCGCCGACGAGATCAACGCCGTCTACGGCACCGCCGCGACCAGGACGGGCGCCGCGGCCTTCGCCGGCTGGGACCGCCGGACCATCGAGCCCGCCTACGCCTGGCTGCCCCAGCTGACCCAGGGCTACACCGCCCGCGAGGTCCGCTCCTTCGCCGCCGCTGCCCGCACCGAGAACCTCGCGGCTCCCGTCGGCGCCACCCAGCAGGTCGGCAGCTCCACCGCCACCGGCTGGGTGCGCTACTACGACCAGCAGAAGGACCTGATCGGCGGCCTGCGGAAGGCCGGATTCGACGTGTGGATCAGCTCTGCCTCGCCGCAGCCGGTGGTCGAGGTGTGGGCCGAGGGCGTCGGCGTGCCCGCCGACCACGTCATCGGCATCCGCAACACCACCGCGTACGACGGCACCAACACCCCGCACCTCCAGGGCTGCGGCTCGGTGCGCGACGGCGCCGACACGATGATCACGTACGTCGACGGCAAGCGCTGCTGGATCAACAAGGAGATCTTCGGCGTGCGCGGCGCCGCCGCCGAGAAGGTGCAGCCCGCCGGCCGCCGCCAGGTCTTCGCGGCCGGCGACTCCGACACCGACGTCTCGTTCCTGCGCGACGCGACCGCGCTGCGCCTCGTCCTGAACCGCAACAAGAACGAGCTGATGTGCCGGGCGTACGACAACAGCGACGGCCGCTGGATCGTCAACCCGATGTTCATCGAGCCGAAGAAGCAGAAGGCCGCGCCCTACCCCTGCGCGACCACGGGCTTCATCGGGCACGACGGAACGCCCGGCCCGGTGCTGCGCGCTGACGCCGGCGTCGTCCCGGACCAGACGGACTCCGTCTTCTAGCGGTCCGCTCGCCGGCTCAGAGGAAGGTGCGGCCCTCGCCCCGGTACGTCGGGGCGGTGGCCGTCACCCGGTCGCCCTCGACCAGGTGCAGCGCGTCGAAGCGCTCGCACAGCTCCCCGGCCTTCGCGTGCCGGAACCACACCCGGTCACCGATCCGCAGGTCGTCCGCGGGGGCGCCGAGCAGCGGGGTCTGCACCTCCCCGGCGCCCTCCTGCGGGTCGTAGCGCAGACCCTGCGGCAGGTACGGCTGCGGCAGCCGGTCGGCGCCCGCCGCGCCGGAGGCCGGATAGCCGCCGCCCAGCACGGTGATCACGCCCACGCCCGGTCGCCGGACGACCGGCTGGGCGAAGAGGGCCGCCGGACGCCCGCGGAACGACGTGTAGTTGTCGAACAGGCGCGGTACGTACAGGCCCGACCCGGCGGCGATCTCGGTGACCGCGTGCTCGGCCGCCGTCTGCTGCACGCTGCCGGTGCCGCCGCCGTTGACGAACTCCAGCTCCCCGACGACCTCGCGCACCGCCCGTACGGTCTCCGCGCGCCGGACCGCCAGCTCTTTGCGGGCCGTCGCCTGCATCAGCCGGATCGCCCGGGAGCGCAACGGACGGCCCGTCAGGGAGTCGCCCACGCCGGCCACATGACCCTCGTACCCCATCAGCCCGACCACCCGGAAGCCCGGCCGGGCGGTGACGGCGCGGGCCAGTGCGGCCAGCTGCTCCGGCTCGCGCAGCGGGGAGCGGCGGGCGCCGACCCGGACGAGGCCGCCCAACAGGTGCAGTGCGGTGTCCAGTTCGAGGCAGACCCGGATCTCCTCGGCCCCGCCGTCGCGGGCGTGGTCGATCAGCTCCAGCTGCGCCGGATCGTCCACCATCACGGTGACGGCCCGGGCGAACTTGGGGTCCGAGGCGAGCTCGGCGAAGCCCGTGCGGTCGGCGGAGGGGTAGGCGAGCAGGACGTCCTCGAAACCGGACCGGGCGAGCCAGAGGGACTCCGCGAGGGTGTAGGACATGATTCCGGCGAACCCGGGCCGGGCCAGGACCCGTTCGAGCAGGGTCCGGCAGCGGACGGACTTGCTCGCCACCCGGATCGGCTTCCCGCCGGCCCGGCGCACGAGGTCGTCGGCGTTGGCGTCGAAGGCGTCGAGATCCACGATGGCCAGCGGCGCGTCGAGGTGGGCGGTGGCCCGGTCGTAGCGGGCCCGATCGGCGGCGGGGGAAGTCATGGGCGCAGCTTGCCACGCCGCTCTACCAGTGGGTAGGCCCTTCGCCCCGCCTCGCGCCACCGGCCGCCGTCCCGGGCGCACGTCACGGATTCGCCTCAAACGCCGGCGGGGCTGGAAGGGGTCGGCGGGGCTGGGGGGTTCTGGTGGGGGCCGTCCCGGGCGCACGTCACGGATTCGCCTCAAACGCCGGCGGGGCTGAAAGTCGCCGGCGGGGCTGGAGGGCAGATTCAGCCTGCCCGGCGTTTGAGGGCCCGCCGGAGGCAAGGTGGGTACGGGCCCGCCGGGGTTTGGTGGCTGCGGGCCCGCCGGGGGCGAAGTGGCCGCGGGTCCGCCGGAGGCGAGGTGGCTGCGGGCCCGCCGGGGGTGGGTTCGCCTCCAGCCTGCCCGGCGATTGAGGGCGGGCCCGGGCGGGCGTCGTAGAGTACGGGCAGGCACCCGCAGGCACGGCACGGTACGGAACGGGGGCGGAGCCGCCGGATGACCATGTCTGACCGACACACCGCCCCGCCCACGGACCCGGGCGACCCCGGCGACCAAGCCGCCCCGCACGACCCCTGGGCCGCACCCGGGGCCGAAGCCCCCCAGGCCCGCACCGGACCGGCCCGCACCGGACCGGCCCGCACCGCGGCCGCCGCGATCGCCACCGCCGCCGGCCTCGCCCTCATCGGCGGCGCCGCCTTCGGCGTCTGGTCCGACCACCACGCACGCCAGCGCCCCGTCACCCCCGCCGCCGCCTACCGCACGGCGGGCTCGCTCTGGCGCGAGACCCCGATCGACACCCTCTTCCCGCCGACCCTCGACGGCCGCGGCGCCGGACCCGGCGGTTCCGACCGGACCTGGACCCGGGTCGCCCTCGCCCCCGACGCGGAGTGCGCCACCGCGCTCCCCGCCACCTGGCAGGCCCCGCTCGCGCCCACCGGCTGCACCCGCGTGCTGCGCGCCACCTACACCGACGCCACCCGCAGCGCCCTGATCTCCGTCGGCATGGTCTTCACCACGGCCGACGGCCCCGCGATGACGGCGCTCAAGGGGCGCCTGCCGGTCCCCTCCGGCTACGGCTTCGCCGACGGGCAGCGCGGCGCCTGGACGGTGTCGGTCCTGCCCGAGGCGCCCGTCGTCCTCTACTCCGTCTCCGCCTTCGCGGACGGCCGCCCGGTCGCGTCGCCGCGCCCGGCCGCCGACGCGGTGAAGAAGGACGACACCAGCGCCGTCGCCCGGGCCGGTCTCGGCTACGAGGCCAAGGGCGTCGCCGACCGGATAGAGCGCGCCCTGCGCGCACTGGCCGCCCCGCCCACCCCCACGGCGAAACCGGAGCCGTCCCGATGACCCGCCGGCCCCGCCCCGCGCCCCGCCCCGCGCTCCGCTCCGCCGCGGTCTGCGCCGCCCTCGCCCTCGCCTGCGCGGCCCTCGCCGCCCCGCCCGCCGCCGCCGACGCCATTCGCGACCGCCAGTGGAACCTCACCGCCCTGCGCGCGGAGGAGGCCTGGGGCACCACCCAGGGCAGCGGGATCACCGTCGCGGTGCTCGACACCGGCGTCGACGCGACCCACCCCGACCTGGCCGGCCAGGTCCTCGAAGGCACCGACCTCGTCGGCATGGGCGCCTCCCGCGGTGATCGCGCGTGGGCCCGGCACGGCACCGCCATGGCCGGGGTGATCGCCGGGCACGGCCACGGCCCCAACCGCCAGCAGGGCGTCTTCGGCATCGCGCCGCAGGCCAAGATCCTGCCGGTCCGGGTGATCCTGGAAGAGGGCGACCCGGGCCGGGCGAAGGCCCGCGAGAGCAAGGGCGGCGCCCTCGCCGAGGGGATCCGCTGGGCCGCCGACCACGGCGCCGACGTGATCAACATGTCCCTGGGCGACGACAGCCAGTCCGCCCACCACGAGGCCGCCGAGGACGAGGCCGTGCAGTACGCCCTGGCCAAGGGCGTGGTCGTGGTCGCCTCGGCCGGCAACGGCGGCGAACAGGGGGACCACACCTCCTACCCGGCCGCCTACCCCGGCGTGATCGCCGTCACCGCCGTGGATCGCAAGGGCGCCAAGGCACCCTTCTCCACCCGCAACTGGTACGCCACCGTCAGTGCCCCCGGGGTCGACATCGTCATCGCCGACCCGGACCGCGGCTACTACGAGGGGTGGGGCACCAGCGCGGCCGCGGCCTCCGTCTCGGGCGTGGTGGCGCTCGTCCGCTCCGCCCACCCGGAGCTGGCCCCCGCGCAGATCAAGAAGCTGCTGGAGGACACCGCCTCCGACGCCCCGCGCGGCGGCCGCGACGACGCCCGTGGGCACGGCCTGGTCGACCCGGTCGCCGCCCTCCAGGCCGCCGACGCGCTCACGGCGGACTCCATCGCGCCGACCCCGGTCGCGGCCACGAGCCGATACTTCGGCCCCGGGCCCGAGCCCGTACGTCCCCCCGCGCGCCACGGCCGGTACGCGGCGCCGGTCGCGGCGGGCGCCGGGGTGGCGCTGCTCGTGCTGGCGGGCGTACTGGTCCGGCGGCGCCGGCCGGACGAAGAGCACCCCGCCGCGATATAGGGTCGGGTAACTGTGGCCCAGAAGAACATTCCAGACCCCGGTTTCTCCGACGACGACGGCACCGCCGATCCCCGGCTGAGCGCGGCCCTGGCCGCGTGGGCCCAGGACAGATCGCAGGAGCCACAGGTGCTGGCGGCCCTCAAGGACGCGCGCCTCCTCGTCCCGGTCGTCGCCGTGCTCGGCGAGGTCGAGACCGACCCCGAGACGGGCCTGAAGCGCGAGAAGACCAGCGACATGGCCGTCCCCACCCTCACGGCGGGCGACCGGCGGGCGCTGCCCGCCTTCACCTCGATCGCCTCGCTGGCCCTGTGGGACCCGGCGGCCCGGCCGGTGGCCGTCCCGCTGCACCAGGCGTTGGCGGCGCTCGCGCACGAGAAGGCCGACACCCTCGTCCTGGACCTCGCGGGCCCGGTGCCCTACCAGCTGACCGGCCCGGCGCTGCTCGCGGCGGCCGAGGGCCGCACCGACGCCGACCCGCTCGCCGACCCGGCGGTCACCGGGGCCGTACGGGCGGCCGTGGTCGCGACCCGGAGCGTCGTGCGGTCCTACCTCGGCCCGGCCGGCGCCGACGCGGACGGCACCCTCGCCGTGGTGCTGGCCGACGGCGCCGACCCGGCGCGCAGCGCCCAGGAGCTCGCCGAGGCGCTGGCGGCCGACGAGACCCTGCGGGCCCGCCTGGTGCGCGGACTGGACCTGGCCCTGCTGCCCGCGGACGCGGCGGCTCCCGGCGAGCTCCTCTTCGTCCGGGACTGAAGATCCGGGACTGAAGATCCGGGACTGATGTTCCGGGACTGAAGATCCGGGACAGAAAAACGGTCCTGGCGGGATCCCCGGTCCGGGGACTCCGCCAGGACCGTCGCCGAGCGGGGTGGTGCGGGACGGATCAGCCGAAGACCGGACCCGTGAACTTCTCGCCCGGGCCCTGGCCCGGCTCGTCCGGGACCAGCGAGGCCTCGCGGAAGGCCAGCTGGAGCGACTTCAGGCCGTCGCGCAGCGGGGCCGCGTGGAAGGAGCTGATCTCGGTGGCGCTGGCGGTGACCAGTCCGGCCAGGGCCGTGATCAGCTTGCGGGCCTCGTCGAGGTCCTTGTGCTCGGAGTCGGGCTTGTCCAGGCCGAGGTTGACCGCGGCGGCGCTCAGCAGGTGCACGGCCACCGTGGTGATCACCTCGACCGCGGGCACGTCCGCGATGTCGCGGGTCATGGCGTCGTAGTCGGGAGCCTGGTCGGCTTCGGTGGTCTCGGGGGGCGTCGCGTCAGTCATGCATTCACGATAAGCCGGTGTCGGAGGGGGTCGGGACCGGGCCCCCACGGCGTCGGGCCGGGCTCCGCGGGTGGCCGGTTCCCGGCCGGGTTAGCGTCTGGGAAGACCCCTTGCTATATTGGGGTCACCAGACCGGCTGGATGCGCATGCGTCCGGCCCACAAGTGGAGGCTCCGTACTCCCACCTAGTCGTCCTCCGGGATGGCAGGTCACCGGTCAAGGCAGTATCCATCGTTCCGTACGGACGATGGAAAGCGGCCTGATGCTGCGCCCCGCGATGTTGTGATGCGGTGGTGTTCCGGTATTTCCAAGGAGCCCCGCCTGTGTCCCGTCCGGGGCATTTTTTGTGTTCCGGGTCGGTTGGTCTCGCGTCAGAGACGTTACGCGGCTGTCTGCCAGGCGGCCGTGTGGTGGTGCAACCGAGGAGGATCCATCAGCACCGAGCCCCGCATCAACGACCGGATTCGCGTTCCCGAGGTACGACTTGTCGGTCCGAGCGGCGAGCAGGTCGGCATCGTGCCGCTCGCGAAGGCGCTTGAGCTTGCGCAGGAGTACGACCTCGACCTGGTCGAGGTAGCGGCGTCCGCCAGGCCGCCGGTCTGCAAGCTCATGGACTACGGCAAGTTCAAGTACGAGTCGGCCATGAAGGCCCGTGAGGCGCGCAAGAACCAGGCGCACACGGTCATCAAGGAGATGAAGCTCCGGCCGAAGATCGACCCGCACGACTATGACACCAAGAAGGGTCACGTCGTCCGGTTCCTCAAGCAGGGCGACAAGGTCAAGATCACGATCATGTTCCGTGGTCGCGAGCAGTCCCGTCCGGAACTGGGCTACCGACTGCTTCAGCGTCTGGCTTCGGACGTCGAGGACCTCGGGTTCATCGAGTCGAACCCGAAGCAGGACGGCCGAAACATGATCATGGTTCTCGGTCCGCACAAGAAGAAGACCGAGGCGATGGCCGAGGCCCGTGAGGCGCAGGCCGCCCGCAAGGCCGAGCGCCAGGGCCTTTCCGCCACGGACGAGGGTTCCGAGGACGAGTTCCTCGCGGACGAGGCCGGAGTCGACGAGGTCCTCGCCGACGAGGCCACCGAAGCCGAGGTCCCCGCAGCCGAGGCCGCTCCGGCCGAGGACGCCTCCACCGAGGCTCCTGCCGAGGCCTGAGTCCGGAGCAGCCCGCCCCGGACTCAACCGAAACTATTGACGCTCCCGCCAGCCTGGTTCTTCCGGACCGGTGGGAGCGCCACCGACGAGGAGACAACGGCGCTATGCCGAAGAACAAGACGCACAGCGGTTCCAAGAAGCGCTTCAAGATCACCGGTGCTGGCAAGGTGCTCCGTGAGCGCGCCGGCAAGCGCCACCTGCTCGAGCACAAGTCGTCCCGTGTCACCCGCCGCCTGACCGGCACCGCGGAGATGGCCCCCGGCGACGCCGCGAAGATCAAGAAGCTTCTCGGCAAGTGACGTCTCTCCGCTCTCGGCCGTAGGCCGGGGGCACCTCCCAGCGTGAGCCGGGGGGAGGGACGTCAGGACCGGGACCCCATCGAATTCGGGCCGTGTGAAGACAACCACGGCCCTGTTACAAGGAGTACAAAGTGGCACGCGTCAAGCGGGCAGTAAACGCTCACAAGAAGCGTCGGGCGATCCTCGAGGCCGCCAAGGGTTACCGCGGTCAGCGTTCGCGCCTGTACCGCAAGGCCAAGGAGCAGGTCACCCACTCCCTGGTCTACAACTTCAACGACCGTAAGAAGCGCAAGGGCGACTTCCGCCGGCTCTGGATCCAGCGCATCAACGCCGCTGCCCGCCAGAACGGCATGACGTACAACCGCCTCATCCAGGGTCTGAACGCCGCCAACATCGAGGTGGACCGCAAGATCCTCGCCGAGCTGGCCGTCAACGACGCCAACGCGTTCGCCGCGCTGGTCGAGGTCGCCCAGAAGGCGCTTCCGGCCGACGTCAACGCCCCGAAGGCCGCTGCCTAAGCAGTCCGTCCTTCACGAGCCCTCACCGGCTCACCGGCCCTCAGTGGCCACAGCCCGGACCCGCAGGCCTCGTGCCTGCGGGTCCGGTGCGTTTGACCGGCCGTTCTCCGCTGGTCCGCGCTGTTTCGATCCGTTTCGACCCGCAGTACGCACGGAAGCGAGCCGACCGCCATGGGTACCCCCGTCCCCGCCGAGCTGATCTCCCCGCGATCCCCCCGGGTGGCCGCCGCCCGACGGCTCGCGCGCCGGAACTTCCGCACCAAGGAGCGGCGCTTCATCGCCGAGGGCCCGCAGGCCGTCCGCGAGGCCGCCGAACACCGCGGCGAGGCGGGCGCGACCCTGATCGAGCTGTTCGCCACCGTCGAGGCCGCCGAGCGCTACAGCGACATCATCGAGGCGGCCCGGGCCGCCGGCGCGCGTGTGCACTACGCCTGCGACGAGGTGCTCGCCGAGGTCTCGCAGACCGTCACCCCGCAGGGCCTGGTCGGCGTCTGCCACTTCCTCGACACCTCCTTCGAGTCGGTCCTGCAGGCCGGCCCGAAGCTCGTCGCCGTCCTCGCGCACGTCCGCGACCCCGGGAACGCGGGCACCGTACTGCGCTGCGCCGACGCCGCCGGGGCGGACGCGGTGATCCTCACGGACGCCTCCGTCGACCTCTACAACCCCAAGTCCGTACGGGCCTCCGTGGGCTCCCTCTTCCACCTGCCGGTGGCCGTGGGCGTCCCCGTCGAGCAGGCCGTCGAGGGGCTGCGCGCGGCCGGCGTGCGGATCCTGGCCGCCGACGGCGCGGGCGAGGACGACCTCGACGCCGAGCTGGACGCGGGCACCATGGGCGGCCCCTCGGCATGGGTGTTCGGCAACGAGGCCTGGGGGCTGCCGGAGGAGACCCGCGCACTCGCGGACGCCGTCGTGCGCGTCCCGATCCACGGCAAGGCCGAGAGCCTCAACCTCGCCACGGCCGCCGCCGTGTGCCTCTACGCCTCCGCCCGTGCACAGCGGGCTCCCGGAGGGTGCCGCTCCGTGACCCCCAGCTAGTAATGTGGCGCCCCGGGGGCGCCCGTCGCGGCGACCCCACCGGAGATGTGGGGTACGGGTACATGACCGTCGGTACGAACAGCTCCCCGCGGGAGGCCACCCAGCGGGCGGCCCTGTCCGCGGGGCCCGGTGAGCCGGTGGCCGCGTCCCCGCTGGACGGCGGCGCAGCCGCACCGGGCGACGCGCTCGGAGCGGGCTTCGGCATGCACCCCGACGACCTGCCCGACGGGTTGGTCGTCGCCGACCATGCGGGCCGGATCGTCTGCTTCAACCGGGCCGCCGCGCGGATCACCGCCGTCGACCCCGGCAAGGCCCTCGGCGACCGGATCGAGCAGGCGCTGCCGCTGGAGGACCTCGAAGGCCGCCGCTGGTGGGCGCTGACCGACCCCTACGGCGGCCTCGCCACCCGGCGCGGCCAGCCCGAGCGCAACCTGCTGCTGCCCGGCGGCCGCGAGGTGCTGGTCTGCGCCCGCTACGTCCGTACGCACCCCACGGGGCCGCTCAGCCACCTCGTGGTGAGCCTGCGCGGCACCGAGGCCCGGCGCCGCACCGAACGCAGCCACGCCGAGCTGATCGCCACCGTCGCGCACGAGCTGCGCTCCCCGCTCACCTCGGTCAAGGGGTTCACCGCGACGCTGCTGGCGAAGTGGGAGAGGTTCACCGACGACCAGAAGCGGCTCATGCTGGAGACGGTCGACGCCGACGCCAACCGGGTCACCCGGTTGATCGCCGAGCTGCTCGACATCTCCCGGATCGACTCGGGACGCCTGGAGGTGCGCCGCCAGCCCGTGGACATCGCCACCGCCGTGGCGCGCCACGTCCAGGCGCTCACCGCGAACGGCCAGGCACCGGACCGCTTCCTCGTACGGGTCGCCAGCCCCCTGCCCGATCTGTGGGCCGACCCGGACAAGATCGACCAGATCCTCGGCAACCTGCTCGAAAATGCGGTGCGGCACGGTGAGGGAACCGTCACCATCGAGGTGGCACCCGCTCCGGCCGGTGCGTCCGCGACCAAGAACGACAACGAGATGGGTACGGCCGTCACCGTGACCGACGAAGGCCCCGGCATCCCCGAGGACTCCATGCGCCGCGTCTTCACCCGCTTCTGGCGGGGCAGCAAGCGCGGCGGCACCGGTCTGGGCCTGTACATCGTCAAGGGCATCGTGGAAGCCCACGGCGGCACCATCACGGTCGGTCGCGGCCCCGGCGGCGGCGCCGAATTCCGATTTATCCTGCCCGTCGCCGCGCCGGCGTACCTCACGCAGTAACCCTGCGGAGCGTCTCGCCAGGCGGCCCACGGGCTCCTTCACCCCCAGCGACCTTTAGACTCGTCCTTTGGCACCTTTGTGTCCTTGTGCCGAGCGCGCCCTGCGTGTCGCGCGGGGGACCCACCAGCCAGCCATCGGAAGTACGGGAAGAGATGTCGGCACCGAACAAGTCGTACGACCCTGTTGAGGTCGAGGCACTGAAACCGGATGAGATCGAGCGCATGCGGGACGAGGCGCTCGCCGCCTTCGCGTCCGCCGGCGACCTCGACGCGCTGCGGGAGGCGAAGACCGCGCACATGGGCGACCGCTCGCCCCTGGCGCTCGCCAACCGCGAGATCGGCGCCCTGCCGCCGCAGGCGAAGGCCGAGGCCGGCAAGCGCGTCGGCCAGGCCCGCGGCGCCGTGAACAAGGCTTTCGGCGCGCGCACGGTCGAGCTGGAGGCGGAGCGCGACGAGCGCGTGCTCGTCGAGGAGGCCGTGGACGTCACGCTGCCCTACGACCGCGTCCCGGCCGGCGCCCGCCACCCCCTGACCACGCTGATGGACCGCATCGCGGACATCTTCGTGGCCATGGGCTACGAGGTGGCCGAGGGCCCGGAGGTGGAGGCGGAGTGGTTCAACTTCGACGCCCTCAACTTCACCCCCGACCACCCCGCGCGCCAGATGCAGGACACCTTCTTCGTCCAGGGCCCCGAGGGCACCGTCGGCGACGAGTCCGGTGTCGTCCTGCGCACCCACACCTCCCCGGTGCAGGCGCGCACGCTGCTGGACCGCGAGCCGCCCGTCTACGTCGTCTGCCCCGGCCGGGTGTTCCGCACCGACGAGCTGGACGCGACGCACACCCCGGTCTTCCACCAGGTCGAGCTGCTCGCCGTGGACGAGGGCCTGACCATGGCCGACCTCAAGGGCACCCTGGACCACATGGTCCAGGCGCTCTTCGGTCAGGACATGACCACCCGGCTGCGCCCGAACTTCTTCCCGTTCACCGAGCCGTCCGCCGAGATGGACATGCAGTGCTACGTGTGCCGCGGCGAATCGGTGGGCAACCCCGACCGCCCCTGCCGCACGTGTTCCAGCGAGGGCTGGATCGAGCTGGGCGGCTGCGGCATGGTCAACCCCAAGGTGCTCGTCGCCTGTGGCGTGGACCCCGAGAAGTACAGCGGATTCGCCTTCGGGTTCGGCATCGAACGGATGCTGATGTTCCGCCACAACGTCGAAGACATGCGAGACATGGTCGAGGGTGACGTTCGTTTCACCCGGCCGTTCGGGATGGAGATCTGATGCGGGTCCCGCTTTCTTGGCTGCGGGAGTACGTCGACCTGCCCGCGGGCGAGACCGGTCGTGACGTACAGGCGCGGCTCGTCGACGCCGGCCTGGAGGTCGAGCGCGTCGAGCAGCTCGGCACCGGTCTGCAGGGTCCCCTGGTCGTCGGCCAGGTCCTGACCATCGAGGAGCTCGACGGCTTCCGCAAGCCGATCCGTTTCTGCACGGTCGACGTCGGCCAGGCCAACGGCACCGGCGAGCCCCAGGAGATCGTCTGCGGCGCGCGGAACTTCGCCGTCGGCGACAAGGTCGTCGTGGTGCTCCCCGGCGCGGTGCTGCCGGGCGACTTCGCGATCGCCTCGCGCAAGACCTACGGCCGCACCTCGCACGGCATGATCTGCTCGGGCGACGAGTTGGGCATGGGCGACGACGGTACGCACGGCATCATCGTGCTCCCCCCGGAGTACGAGGTCGGAACCGACGCGATCAAGCTCCTGGAGCTGATCGACGAGGTCCTCGACATCGCCGTCACCCCGGACCGCGGCTACTGCCTGTCGATGCGCGGCGTGGCCCGCGAGGCGGCGACGGCCTACGGGCTGCCGCTGCGCGACCCGGCGCTGCTCGACGTCCCCGGCCCGAACTCCTACGGCTACCCGGTGCAGGTCTCGGACCCGCAGGGCTGCGACCGCTTCACCGCCCGTACGGTCGGCGGCCTCGACCCCGAGGCCCGCTCGCCGATCTGGCTGAGCCGCCGCCTGCAGAAGGCCGGCATGCGGCCGATCTCGCTCGCGGTCGACGTCACCAACTACGTGATGCTCGAACTCGGCCAGCCGCTGCACGCCTACGACCGCTCCCGCGTGGACGGTCCGATCGGCGTCCGGCGCGCGGAGCAGGGCGAGAAGTTCACCACCCTCGACGGCGTCACGCGCACGCTGGACGCCGAGGACCTGGTGATCACCGACAACAGCGGGCCGATCGGCCTCGCCGGTGTCATGGGCGGCGCCAACACCGAGATCGCCGACTCCGTCACGACACCTTTCGATCCTTCCGGCTCGACCTTCCAGGTCTCGGGCACCACCGACGTGGTCATCGAGGCGGCGCACTTCGACGCGCTGTCCATCTCGCGCACCGCCCGTCGCCACAAGCTCGCCTCCGAGGCGTCCAAGCGCTTCGAGCGCGGGGTCGACCCGCAGGCCGCGGCCGCCGCCGCGCAGCGCACCGTCGACCTCCTGGTGCTGCTCGCGGGCGGCACCGCCGAGGCGGGCGTCACCGAGCTGTCCGCCCCCTCCGCCCCGCGCACCATCGCGATGCGCGCGGACCACCCGGACCGGGTGGCGGGCGTGGACTACGGCCGCGAGACCGTCGTGCGCCGCCTCCAGGAGGTCGGCTGCGACGTCTACGGCCAGGACGAGCTGGTCGTCACCGTGCCGTCGTGGCGCCCCGACCTCGCCGAGCCGAACGACCTCGCCGAAGAGGTCATCCGGCTGGAGGGCTACGCCAACCTGCCCTCCACGCTGCCGCAGCCCCCTTCGGGCCGCGGGCTCACCGCGCGCCAGCAGCTGCACCGCCGCATCGGCCGTGCGCTGGCCGGGGCCGGTTACGTCGAGGCGCTGAACTACCCGTTCCTCGGAGCCCAGGTCTTCGACCAGCTCCAGCTGCCGGCGCACGACGCGACCCGCCAGGTCGTCACCCTCGTCAACCCGATCTCCGACGAGGAGCCGGCCCTGCGCAGCACGCTGCTGCCGGGTCTGCTCGGCGCGCTGCGCCGCAACGACAGCCGCGGCAGCCACGACCTCGCGCTCTTCGAGACGGGCTCGGTCTTCCGGGCCGGTCCGCAGGCCGGCGTCGCAGTGCGGCTGCCCGTCGACCGCCGTCCGACGGCCGAGGAGATCGAGACCCTGAACGCGGCCCTGCCCGCGCAGCCGCGCTACGCCGCGGTCGTGCTGGCCGGTGCGCGCGAGCAGGCCGGCTGGTGGGGCAAGGGCCGCCCGGCCGACTGGGCGGACGCGGTCGAGGCCGCCCGCTCGCTGGCCGTCGAGGCCGGTGCGGAGCTGGTCGTGCGCCAGGGCCAGTACGGTCCCTGGCACCCGGGCCGCTGCGCCGAGCTCGTCGTCACCCTCGACGGGGTGGAGCAGGTCATCGGCCACGCCGGTGAGCTGCACCCGCGCGTCGTCAAGGCGCTGGGTCTGCCCGCCCGCACCAGCGCGATGGAGATCGACCTCGACCGTCTCGCGGCGGCCGGGGGCGAGGCCCTCAGGGCGCCCCGGATCTCCACCTTCCCGGTGGCGACCCAGGACGTCGCGCTGATCGTCGACGCGGCCGTCCCGGCCGCCGAGGTCGAGACCGCGCTGCGCAAGGGCGCGGGTGAACTCCTCGAATCGCTGCGGCTGTTCGACGTCTTCACCGGCGAGCAGGTCGGCGAGGGGAAGAAGTCCCTCGCCTACGCGCTGCGCTTCCGCGCGGCGGACCGCACCCTGACGGCGGAGGAGTCCACGGCCGCCCGTGACGCGGCGGTGGCCCTGGCCACCGAGCGCACCGGGGCGGTCCTGCGCGGTGCATAGCACCTGCTGACAGGTCTGTGAGGGGCACATCCGGATCACCGGAGGTGCCCCTCACTCATTTGGGTGAGAACCTCGGCGACCCGTGTCCGGCGCACCGGGTCGTGGACACAATCGTTCCGGCCGAGGGGAGGCACAGAGGATGATCACGCGCGGGCGGGTGCCCCACGTGCGCCGGGTGTGCGTCCTTGCCTGGGGCGGGGCCGCCGTGTCCTGGGAGCTGTCCTCACCCGGACCGCTCGGCCCGAGCCTGGCCAGCTGCGCCGCCTTCCTGCTCCTGGCCACCGGGTGCGCGCTGCACATCCGCACGCGGCTGCTGGCGGAGCTGCGGCGCAGCCAGGAGATCGCGGGCGCGGTGCAGCGGGCCCTGCTGCGGCCGCTCCCGGCCCGGATCGACGGGCTGGCGCTGGCCGCGGCCCAACTGTCGGTCGGCGGCGACCTGTACGAGGCGCTGCCCACGCCGTACGGGGTCAGGGTGGTCATCGGTGACGTGCGCGGGCACGGGCCGGGTGCGCTGGGGGTGGCCTCCGCGGTCCTGGGCTCCTTCCGCGAAGCGGCGCACGACGAGGCGACGCTGGGCGGGGTGCTGCGGCGGATGGAGCGGGCGCTGATCCGGCACGCGGGGAGCGAGCCGGAGGAGTTCGTCACGGTGCTGCTGCTCCAGATCGCGCCCGACGGCACCCTGCTGGCCCTGAACTGCGGCCACCCCTGGCCGTACGTGCTGCGC
The DNA here is from genome assembly GCF_044454405.1 of Streptomyces sp. NPDC051555. Classification (NCBI taxonomy): domain Bacteria; kingdom Bacillati; phylum Actinomycetota; class Actinomycetes; order Kitasatosporales; family Streptomycetaceae; genus Streptomyces; species Streptomyces sp. NPDC051555. The sequence goes on from NZ_JBITDP010000008.1 coordinate 61,112, forward strand.
TGGCTCCCGGTGCCCGAGCCGTGCTGCGCCGGCGTCCGGGGCCGCGCCCCGCACCCGCCCGCGCGGCTGCCCGGGACGCTCGGTGGATCCCCGCGCCCGGAGCGCGTCGGGCTGGAGCCGCTCGGCGGCGAGACGCTGCCGCCGCTCGGGGTGCTGCCCCTGCCCGGTCCCGGTGACCTGGCGGCGCGGCCGTGCGGCCGGCTCGCCCCCGGCGAGGCGCTCTTCTTACACACCGACGGGGTCGCGGACGCCCGTGACCGCGCGGGCCGCTTCTTCCCGCTGGCCGGCGCCGTCACCGAAGCGGCCGCGGCCGCCGCGCTCACGCCCGCGCGGCTGGTCGCGGGCGTGCACGCGGCGCTGCTGCGGCACACCAGCGGGCGGCTCGCCGACGACGTGGCCCTGCTGGTGCTGCGCAACGACCGGTTCGGCCCGGCCTGAGCACGGGCCCGACCGGGGTGTCGGGGTGTCCGGATGTCGGGGTGCGCCGCCCGCCTGCCATGGAGTGTCGGGCAGACAGCAGAACGGGCGGCGCCAGTACGGGTCGTCGCACTGTTCGAGGGGGAGCCGACGACCCGGGCTACCTCTTTGGCGAGGCTCTTCAGTGAAGCGCCGCGGGGCACTCCCGCGGCAGGGTGTGCGGCGCATTTATGCGCGCATCCGGTTCACACCCCGTGTGAAGCGAGCACCCACTAATCTGAGAGCGACGAGCCCCGGGAGCGGCCCATGCAGCCCAACGCACTGCTCGATGCCCTCCTTGCCGAGGCGGGCATGTCCCATGCCGGATTCGCCGCACACGTCAACCAGGCAGGCCGCAGCCGCGGATTGGCCCTGCGCTACGAACACACCGCCGTCGCCCGCTGGCTCAAGGGCCAGCGCCCCCGCGGCCATGTGCCTGACCTGCTCTGCGAGGTGCTCGGCAGCCGCCTGCGCCGGCCGCTGTCGCTGGACGACATCGGGCTCGGCCTGCCCGGTTCGCCCGGCGCCGGTGGCGCCGCGGGCGACGCCGGTCAGGGGTCGCCGCCCGGCTCCCCGCTGGGCGGGTTCGTCGACCGGGCCACCGCCCTGTGGCGTGCCGACGGCCAGGCCCGCCCGCAGCTGTTGGCCGCCGGGGCGGTGTGCGGGACCCCGGCCGTCATCCCGGTCTGGGAGTGGGAGAATCCGCCCGAGGACGCGGACGTCTCGCGCTCGGGGCCCACCCCGGTCGGCCCCGAGCACATCGAGATCCTGCGGGCGGCCCGCGTGCACTACGAGCTGATGTACCGGCGGGCGGGTGGCGTGGCCACCCGGGAGCGGGTCGTCCGCTTCCTGGGCAGCGAGACCGCGCCGCTGCTGCGCGGGAGTTACCCCGACACGCTCGGCCGGGGGCTCTACCGGGCCACCGGGTCGTTGGTGGCGGTGGCCGGGATCTGCGCGTACGACTCGGACGCCCACGGGCTCGCCCAGCGCTACTTCCACCAGGCCCTGCGGCTCGCGAAGGCGAGCGGGGACCGGGGCCTGGGCGCCTACGTGATCGCGCTGCTCGTCAACCAGTCCCTGCACCTGGGGGAGTTCCGCCAGGCGGTCGCCTTCGCGGAGGCCGCGCTGCGGGCCGCGGGGCGGCACATCACCCCCGCGCTCTCGGCCGACCTGCACGCGATGCAGGCCAAGGCCTACGCCCGACTCGGTGACGGCAGCGCCGCGTTGGAGTGCATCCGGCGCGCGGAGGCGGCGGCCGAGCGGATCCGGCCGGGCAGCGAACCGGACGAGACCGGGTACGTACAGCCCGGTCTGGTCAACGTGCAAGTGGCCGAGGCGCTGCTCGGGCTGGGCGAACTCGATGCCGCCTACGAGCAGGCGACGGCCGCTGTGGACACCCCGGCGCACGAGCGGGGACGGGTGCACCGGCTGGCCATACTGTGCAACATCCAGCTGCGCCAGGGGGAGGCCGACGGGGCGGTGGCGGCCGCGACCGAAATGGCCGAACGGGCCAGGGGGATGGAATCCCTGCGGCTGCGCGACCGGCTGCGCGCGGTCCGCGAACAGCTGCTGACCAGCGGATGTGCGGGGGCGCAGGAGACGGCGCACCTCATCGACGGGGCGTTGCGCGTTCCGCTGTGATGCTCGGAACTGCTGCCATGTTGCCACCTACTCGATCGAAAGGTGGCACAACCGTGCAGTGGATGAACCTGAGCGAGCAGACCGTGTACAAGAACCGCTGGTTCGACGTGAACCTCGCGGACGTCGAACTCCCCGACGGCCGGCACCTGGACCACTTCGTGATCCGGCTGCGCCCGGTCGCCGTGGCCACGGCGGTCAACGAGGCCAACGAGGTGCTGCTGTTGTGGCGCCACCGCTTCATCACCGACAGCTGGGGCTGGGAGCTGCCGGCCGGCGTGGTCGAGGACGGCGAGGACATCGCCGCCGCGGCGGCCCGCGAGATGGAGGAGGAGTCGGGCTGGCGCCCGGGTCCCCTCCACCACCTGATGACCGTCGAGCCCTCCAACGGGCTGACCGACGCCCGCCACCACCTCTACTGGGCCGAGGGGGCGACGTACACCGGCCACCCCGAGGACGACTTCGAGTCCTCGCACCGCGCGTGGGTGCCGCTCAAGCTGGTCCCGGACATGATCGCGCGCGGCGAGGTCCCGGCCGCCAACATGGCGGCCGGGCTCCTGCTGCTGCACCACCTGCGCCTGGCCTGAACCCGGGGTGAGCCGGGGGTGAGCCGGGGACCGGGAACTAGTTGTACGGGTAGAAGCCCGAGCCCGTCTTGCGGCCCAGGCGGCCCGCGTCCACCATGCGCTGGAGCAGCGGGGGAGCGGCGTACAGCGGCTCCTTGAACTCGTAGTACATCGAGTCCGCCACCGAGGCCACGGTGTCCAGGCCGATCAGGTCCGCCAGCTTCAGCGGGCCCATCGGGTGGGCGCAGCCCAGCTCCATGCCGTTGTCGATGTCCTCGCGGCTCGCGATGCCCGACTCGAACATCCGGATCGCGGACAGCAGGTACGGGATCAGCAGCGCGTTGACCACGAAGCCCGAGCGGTCCTGGGCGCGGATCGCGTGCTTGCCGAGCACGTCCCGGACCAGGGCCTCGGCCCGCTTGACCGTCTCTTCGCCCGTGGTCAGCGCCGGGATCAGCTCGACGAGCTGCTGCACCGGGGCCGGGTTGAAGAAGTGGATGCCGATGACCTGGTCCGGTCGCGAGGTGGCGACGGCCAGCTTCACCAGCGGAATGGAGGAGGTGTTCGAGGCGAGGATCGCGTCGGGGCGGGTCACCACCTGGTCGAGCACCTGGAAGATCTCGGTCTTGACCTGCTCGTTCTCGACGACGGCCTCGATGACCAGGTCACGGTCGGCGAACTCGCCGAGGTCCGTGGTGAAGCTCAGTCGGGCCAGGGTGGCGTCCCGCTCCTCCTCCGTGATCTTGCCGCGTTCGGCGGCCTTCATCAGGGAGTTGTGCAGCCGGGTACGGCCGATCTCCAGGGCCTCGCCGGTGGTCTCGGCAACCTTCACCTCGAGACCGCTGCGCGCGCACACCTCCGCGATGCCCGCGCCCATCTGGCCACAGCCCACTACGCCGACCCGTGCGATGTCGGTCGGGAGGGTAGAGAGGTCCGTCACATCGTGCCTTTCGCTGCTCATCCATCGCGGGTCCCCCGTCGTTGACAGTGGTAACTGCATTCCGGCGCCCGCCACGCACCCCGACGTTACTCCCGACCTGCGGCCCGATGACGGCCCGGGGCGGGCATGCTGGGCGCACCGAGATCAATATCACTGTGCGGAACGGAGCGGACACATGGCGCACATCGGCCGACGGGGACTGCTGGTGGGGGTGGCCGGGGCGCTGGCCGCGGGAACGGTGACGACGGCCGCCGCGGGCCCGGCGGCGGCAGCGGCTCCGGGCCCCGCGCCCGGGGTCGACGGCGCGCCCGCCCCCGGCTCCGCCTTCCGCGGGATGTGGGTGGCCTCCGTGGAGAACGTCGACTGGCCCTCGGAGGTCGGGCTGAGCGCCGCGGCCCAGGAGACGGAGCTGGTGGCCCTGCTCGACACCGCGGTCCGGCGGCGGCTGAACGCGGTGGTCCTCCAGGTGCGGCCGACCGCCGACGCGATGTGGCCCTCGGCGCTGGAACCCTGGTCACAGTGGTTGACCGGGCGCCAGGGCGGGGACCCGGGCTGGGACCCGCTGGGCACGGCCGTGACCCGGGCGCACGAGCGCGGGCTGGAGCTGCACGCCTGGTTCAACCCGTACCGGGTGGCCAACCACACGAACGCGTCCCTGTTGGTCCCCGAGCACCCGGCGCGCCTCCATCCCGACTGGGTGGTCCGGTACGGCGGCAAGCTCTACTACAACCCCGGGCTGCCGGAGGTCCGGGCGTTCGTGCAGAGGGCGATGCTCGACGCGGTCCGGCGCTACCCCTTGGACGCGGTGCACTGGGACGACTACTTCTACCCCTACCCCGTGGAGGGCCAGTACTTCGACGACGACGACGCCTTCGCCGCGCACGGCTCCGACTTCGACTCGCGCGCCGACTGGCGGCGGCACAACATCGACGCCCTGGTGCGGGAGATGGCCGCGGCGATCAAGGCGACGCGGCCGGGCGTCCGCTTCGGGGTCAGCCCCTTCGCGGTCTGGCGCAACCAGGAGGTCGATCCGCTCGGCTCGGCGACCGAAGCGGGCCTGGGCACGTACGACGACCTGTACGCCGACACCCGCCGCTGGGTGCGGGAGGGCTGGCTCGACTACATCGCGCCGCAGCTCTACTGGCACATCGGGCACCCGCAGTGCGACTACGAGACGCTCGTCGACTGGTGGTCGGGGACGGTCCGGGGCACCTCGGTGGAACTGCTGATCGGCGAGGCGCTCTACCGCTGCGATCCCGACAGCCCCACGGCGGCCTGGCGGGACCCGGCCGAGCTGTCCCGGCACCTGACGATCGCCGCCCGGTACCCGGAGGTCCGCGGCCACGCCTACTTCTCCGCGAAGCAGGTGGTCGCGGACCGGTGCGGAGCGATGGCGGAGGTGGTCGCGGACCACTATCCGACGCGCGTGCCACCGCGTTGATCGGCCGCCGTTGCCGTTGCCGTTGCCGGGCTCACTGGTGTGTGTCCGGGTGCCGTACGACGCAGTCGGGCCCGGGGGCCATCAGCGCCTCGTGGCCGTCCTGGAACCGCACCCGGTAGGGCGGGGTTCCGTTGTCCCCCAGGACCTGGAGGATCTCGCCGACCTTGTCGTTCTGGCCGACGATCCTGCCGTGCTGCACCAGCTGGTCACCCTCGGTCGCGTGCATGCTGACCTCCCTCGGGCCGGTCCGGTCGGTGACAGCAGTTTACGGCGTTCCAGACCTATTTGACCCGTTGGGTCAGGGCGATACAGACGAGCACCGCGGCCGCTGCCACCGGCGCGGCCGGGGTCAGGTGCTCGCCCAGCAGGGCCACCGCCCACACCAGCGTGAGCAGCGGCTGGGCGAGCTGGAGCTGGCTGGCGCGGGCGGGTCCGATCTCGGCCATCCCGCGGTACCAGACGTACAGCCCGAGGAAACTGGAGCCGGCCGCCGCCCACACCAGCCCGGCGATCCCGTGCCCGGTCAGGTGGACGGGCTCGGCGGCCAGGCCCAGCACCGACCCGGTCACGGTCAGCGGCAGGCACAGGACCAGCGCCCAGCCGATGACCTGCCAGCCGGGCATCGACCGGGCCAGCCGGGCGCCTTCGGTGTACCCGGCCGCGCACACCAGCAGGGAGGCGAAGAGGTAGGCGTCGCCCGCGGAGAGGGCGCCACCGCTCTGCGCGAGGGTGAAGCCGAGCACCACCGCGGCCCCCGCGACGGCGGCGGCCCAGAAGGTGCGCGAGGGCCGGACGCCGGTGCGCAGCGCGGCGAGCGCGGCGGTGGTCAGCGGCAACAGGCCGACCACCACGGCGGAGTGCGAGGTGGTGGAGGTGCGCAGGGCCAGCGTGGTCAGCATCGGGAAGCCGACGACCACCCCGGCGGCGACCACGGCGAGGCCCGCCCAGTGCGCACGGCCCGGCAGGGGGACCCGCAGGGCGAGGAGGAAGACGCCCGCGATCGCGGCGGCGAGGACGCTGCGCAGCGCGACGAAGGACCAGGGGCCGAAGCTCTCCATGCCCCAGACGGTGGCGGGGAAGGTGAGGGAGAAGGTGACGACGCCGAGGGCGGCGAGCAGCGTGCCGGAGGTGGCGCCGGATGCGGTGGCGGACGGCGTGCCGGGCCCGGTGCCGGGCCCGGTGACCGACTCGGTTCCCGATCCGGTTCCCGAGTCCGTCGCGCGCTCAACCGCTATCGTGACGGGGCCAGTAGCGCTATTCTGTGCTCTCATGTACGAGCGTAGCAGTGTGGCTGAACTGGTGGAATCCCTCAGATCCGAGTTGAACCGCTACTCGGTGGGTGGAAAGCTGCCGTCGAGCCGCTCCTTGGTCGAGCGGTTCCGGGTGAGTCCGGTGACGGTGTCCCGGGCCCTCGCCCAGCTCGCCGCCGAAGGGCTCGTGGTGACCAGGCCCGGCGCCGGGGCGTTCCGCTGCGCGCCGCGCGAGGCGTCCCCGGCCGCCCCGGACACCTCCTGGCAGGAAGTGGCCCTCAGCGCGGAGGAGGGCGGCGAGATCGTGCCGCGCTCGGTGGACGCCTCCGGCGTGCTGGTCTCCCTCGCGGCCCCGCCGCCCGGGGTGATCGAGCTGAACGGCGGCTACCTGCACTCCTCCCTCCAGCCCGAACGCGCCCTCGCCGCGGCCTTGGCCCGTGCCGGCCGGCGGCCCGGGGCCTGGTCCCGGCCGCCCGTCGAGGGGCTGACCGAGCTCCGCGACTGGTTCGCCCGGGAGATCGGCGGCCCGCTCACCGCCGCCGACGTGCTGGTCACCGCGGGGGGCCAGAGCGCGCTCACCACCGCCCTGCGGGCGCTGGCCCCGCCGGGTGCGCCCATCCTGGTCGAGTCCCCGACCTATCCCGGCCTGTTGGCGATCGCCCGCGCCTCCGGGTGTCGGCCGGTGCCGGTGCCCTGCGATGCGGACGGGGTGCGTACGGACCTCCTCGCCGCGGCCTTCGAAGCCACCGGCGCGCGGGTGTTCGTGTGCCAGCCGCTGTTCCAGAACCCGAGCGGATCGGTGCTGGCCGACGCGCGGCGGGCCGAGGTGCGCCGGATCGCGCGGGCCGCCGGGGCCTTCGTCGTCGAGGACGACTACGCGCGCTCGCTCGCCCACGAGGACGCCGGACCGCTGCCCCCGCCGCTGGCCGCCGAGGACCCCGACGGGGTGGTGGTGCACGTGCGCTCCCTCACCAAGGTGGCCTCGCCCAGCCTGCGGGTGGGCGCGCTCGCGGCCCGCGGGCCGGTCCTGGAGCGGCTGCGCGCCATCCAGGTCGTGGACAGCTTCTTCGTACCGCGGCCGTTCCAGGAGGCCACGCTGGAACTGGTCGGCGCTCCCGCCTGGCCGCGTCACCTGCGGGCCGTCGGCGCCGAGCTGCGCCACCGGCGGGAGGTGCTCGTCGGCGCCCTGCGGCGCGAGCTGCCCGGCCTGACGCTGCCCCACCTGCCCGTCGGCGGCTACCAGCTGTGGGTGCGGCTGCCCGACGGCGCGGACGAGTCCGCCTTCGTGGCGGGGGCGCTGCGGGCCGGGGTGGCCGTCACCCCGGGCCGTCCGTACTTCTGCGCGGAACCGCCGGGTCCGTACGTCCGCATGAGCCTGGCCGGGGTCGCGTCCGCCGGGGAACTGGCGGCGGCCGTCGGCAAGCTGCGCTGCGGGGTCGGTACGCAGGCTTGACCTCGGGCGACGCTCGCCGCACCATCGCCGCTATGCATGTTCGGGTCTCGCTCGTCACCGCAGCCCGTAGTTCCTCGCTGCTCGCCGAGCGCTTCGACGACGACCGGCCGCTCGACCCCGTCGGTTGGCGGGCGGTGGAGACGGCCGCGCACGGACTGGTGCCCCTGGGCGCGGCCGAGCTGCGCTACTGCTCGCCCACGGCGCGCAGCCGCGCCACCGGTCGGGCCCTGGGCTACGCCCCGCTCGCCCAGCCGGCCCTGCGCGACTGCGACATGGGGCGTTGGTGGGGGCTCACCCTGGCCGAGGTGGCCGCGCGCGAGCCGGGCGCGGTGGACCTCTGGCTGTCCGACCCGCGCGCGACCCCGCACGGCGGGGAGTCGCTGCTCGCCTTCATCGCGCGGATCGGGGCCTGGCTGGACACCCGGCCCGCCGACGACGGGGGAGCGATCGTGGCGGTCGCCGAACCGTCCGTGGTGCGCGCCGCCCTGGTCTTCGCGCTCCGGGCGCCACCGCAGACGTACTGGAACGTGGACGTCCGGCCGCTGTCCACGGTCACCCTCGCCGGATCCGCGGGACGCTGGCACCTTTCGCTGGAGACGACCGTTTGACGCTCCGACGGCGCCTCACCGGCAGGCGCCGCGCGTCCCTCCGGCGAAGGAGAAGAACCGTGGCGATCCGGCTCGGGCTCAGCCTGCCCCAGATGAAGCACTTCCACGTCGGCCGCGACGTCCCGGCGGTGGCGCGCGCGGCCGAGGCGGCCGGGTACGGCAGCCTGTGGGTCTTCGAGCGGATCCTCTTCCCCGAGCAACCCCTGCAGGGGATGTACGGGATCCCGGGCCTGCCCTGGACGGAGAAGTACCGCTCGGTCGCCGACCCGTTGATCACGCTGACCCTCGCGGCCGCCGCGACCGAGCGGACCCTGCTGGGGACCAGCGTGCTCGTCGCCCCGCTCCACATACCCGTCCAACTGGCCCGCTCCCTCGCCTCCCTGGACGCGGCGAGCGGCGGCCGGGTGCTGGCGGGCCTGGGCACCGGCTGGTCGCGCGACGAGTTCGCGGCCGCGGGCGTGGCGCCCTTCGAGCGGCGCGGCGCGGTGCTGGACGAGCTGCTCGACGTGTGCGCGGCGGTCTGGGGCCCCGACCCGGTCTCCTACAAGGGCGGGTCGACGGTCATCGCCCCCGCCGGGATCGGCCCCAAGCCCGCCCGTCCGGTCCCCGTCTACCTGCCCGCCACGAGCCCGCGCGCCGCCCGACGCCTGGTGGACCGGGCGGACGGCTGGATGCCGGTGGCCACCGGCCCGCAGGTGCTGGCCGGGGCCTGGGAGCGACTGACGGAGCTGGCCGCCGAGCGCGGACGGACCCGGCCGATCGAGGTGTGCGCGCGGGCGAACGCGCTCTACACGCCGCGGCCCTTCGAAGGGGCGGACCGGCGGCCCTTCCAGGGGAGCGTCGGGCAGATCGCCGAGGACATCGCCGCGCACGCGGCGGCCGTGCCGCTGACCGACCTGCTCGTGGACCTCCAGGGCAGCGTGCGGGACGCGGCCGAACTGGCGGACGTGGCCGCCGAGCTGTACGCGGCGGTGCGCGCCACCGGGGCCTGATCCCGCGCCCGCCGGTCAGAGGAGGGAGACGGGTCCGGTCGCCGTGGAGGGCCGGTAGATGCCGTCGATCCCGGCGTAGGTCGCCCGGTAGCCGCGCAGGATCTCGTCGATCGGGACGTTCAGTCGGGCCGGTGAGTCGCAGCGGGCCGCGCCGTACTGGTCGGTGACGGCCGTGCAGAGGGTCCTGCCACCGGCGGTGGTGAAGGTGACCGGGACCCCGTCCAGCCCGGCGGGGCCGTCGGCCATGCGGACGGTGGTGCTGAGGTTCTTCACGCCGAAGAGCAGCCCGTTCAGCTTGGCGGGCCCGGCGGTGGTCTCGGTGGCCACGGCCGGGCGGACCCGCTCGGGCAGGTCGCACGCCTGCTGCGCCAGGTCGAAGACCTGGCCGGTGGGGCAGGGCAGCACGGTGGCGATGCCGTTCGCGCACTGGACGTAGAACCGCTGGTCCTGCGGGCGCGGCAGCCGGTTCGAGGCGCCGCAGTCCCCGGTGGCGGCGGCGGTCGCGGGCGCCGCGCCCAGTCCCAGTCCCAGTGCCACGAGTGCGCCGAGGGACGAGCCCGCCAGGACCCTGCCGACGCGGCGTGTGATGGTGCGTGAGCGTGACACTGCTGCCCCCATGGGAAGTGACCCTGTGTGATGAGATGAATGCAGAGGGGACTGTAGGGAGGGTGGGGTGGGGGTCGCAACGATCGATTTTCGGCCGGGCTGGTGGCGGATTCCGCTACCGCGCGTGCGGCGGAACGGGCCGTCCGGCATCCCCGCACGGCGGACTTCCTGGTGGCGGGAGCGGCAGAATCGTTCAGTCGGTCCCGCAGGGTGACGACTGCGCTCGGGGTGGCCGGAAAATGCTGCTCGCCTTACACCTGGTCGACTGTCCGATGGATCAGATGTTCCCCTCGATGCCGTCCAGCGCCGTCTCCAGGGACCGGCACAGCCGTTCGTCGAAGAGGATCCGCTCGTGGGCGCGGCGCTCGTCGGCGAGCGCGTCCCGCAAGAGCGGTACGGCCGCGGCGGCCGGAGCGCCGATCGCGCCCAGGTGCCGCACGGCGGCCCCGGCCGGCTCCGTCAGGCGGGCGTCCCGCAGCGGGGCCAGCTCCCGCAGGAGGACCGCCACCGTCGGCTCCGGGTCACCGGTGATCCGCCAGAACGCGCTCGCCGCCTCCACCCGGGTCCACGCGCCGGGCGCGTCCAGCAGCGCCCGTACGTCGTCCACGTGCGCGGCGGCGGCCGGGCCGAGGTCGCCGAGGTAACGCAGGACGGGTCCGCCGATCCCCGCGCGGGCGAAGCTCCCGCACACCTCCAGGGCGAGCCCGGCGTCCCCGGTGACCCGCCAGTGGGCCCAGGCCGCGCTCTGGCGGCCGTGCCAGGGGTTCGCGGTACCGGGCCAGCCCTGCCGGGCGGGGCGCGTACGACCCCGGGCGAGGTCGGCCAGGACGTCCGCGGTGGCCGCGCCACCCGGCCCGATCCGGCCGAGGACCTCGCAGGCGCCCCGCGCGTACGGGCCCCCGAGCAGCGGCGCCAGCAGGGGCACGGCGGCTCCGGCCGGCGCACCCCACCGGCCCAGCAGGGCGAGGGCGCCCTCGACGGAGTGGCCGTCCGGGGCGGCGCGCAGGCGGGCCAGGAGGGCGGGCAGCAGGTCGGCGGCCGGCAGCCGGCCCAGCGTCGGGGCGAAATCCCTGCCGAGCAGGAACGACGAGGAGTCGGCGACGCGCGCCGTCAGCAGCGGGAGGGCGCGCCGGTCGTCGAGCCCGGTCAGGGCGACCAGGACGTGATCGGTGAGGGAGGGCGAGTAGGCGTCGGCCGACCGGTGGTGACGGAGGAAGGCCGCGAGCCGGTCCGCGTGCCCGTCGAGCACGGCCGGCCCGGCCTCCGCGAGCAGGTGCCCGGCCGCGCAGGCGACCATGATCTGGTCCTCCAACGCGAAGACGACCCGGTCCCACAGTTCCTGCGGCGGCCGGCGCCGCTGCGCCAGGACCACGGCGATCTTCCGCATCCGCGTCCACCGCAGGTCCGCGGTCACCGCGAGCCGCCCCGGCCCGGGTCCGTGCCCGCGCAAGATCCCTCTCCACCCCATGGGCGGCACTCTAGGCGTCTCGTGCGGATCTTCCCCGCGGTTCCCTCCGGTTCCCTGTGGGGGTGCCTCAATCGCCGGCGAGGCTGAAGAGCGGCGGCCGGGGCACTTGGAGGCGCCCCGGCGCCCCGGCGCGCGGGCGCGGGAACCGGCGAGGTCCTAGCGGCCGCGCGGCTTGCCGCGCTTGGCGCCGCCCTTGCCCCCGCCCTTCGCGCCGCCCCCGGAGGCACCGCGCGGGTTCTTTCCGGCGGTCGGCTTGCCGCCGCCGGGCTTGCGGCGGGCCGCCGCGGGGTCGGGGCGCTTGGCCTTCTTCGGCTGCGGCGGGGTCGGCGTGCGCCCCCGCGAGCTGTTGACCGTGCGCCCGCGCACGATCCCGATGAACTCCTCCACCAGTTCGGGTGCCTCGTCCGCCTCCGGCCACGACAGCGCGACGCGCGACTCCGGCGCCCCCGTCAGCGTGCGGTAGGTGAGGTCCTTGCGGTGGTGCAGGCGCGCGAGCGACTGCGGCACGACGAGCACGCCGATCCCCGCCGCCACCAGCTCGATCGCGTCTTCCGTCGTCTCGGGGCGGGCGATCGCGGGCTTGCCCGGCAGCTGCTCCCAGTCGAGGGTGTCGTCGAGGGGGTGCAGCACGATCTCCTCGGCCAGATCGCCCGTGGCGACCTCTTCGACCGCCGCGATCAGGTGGTCCTTGGGGATCACGACCACGGTGGTCTCGGTGTAGAGCGGGATCGCGCTGAGGTCCGTACGGTCGATCGGCAGCCGCACGAAGCCCGCGTCGGCGCCGCCGTCGCGGAGCAGGGCGGGCGCCTCGCCCGGGGTCACCTGGACCAGCGTCAGCGGGACGTCGGGCAGCCGCTCGTTCCAGATCCGCACCCACTTGGTGGGCGTCACTCCCGGGACGTACGCGAGCCGGAACGAAGGGGGTGTTTCCGAGCCTGTCACCCGGCCAGGTTACCGGTCGTGGTCGGAGGTAGCGCACACGCTCGATACCCTAGACCCATGACGTCGCACCAGAACGCCCAGACCATGAAGCCCGCGACCGCGGCGAAGAAGCTGGGTGTGTACCTCGAGGCCACACCCGCCGAGTTCCAGGAGGGTGTCGTCTCGCGGGCCGAGCTGAGTGCCCTCCAGGCCGAGCCGCCCCAGTGGCTCCAGGACCTGCGCCTCAACGGTCCGCACCCGCGCCCCGTCGTCGCGTCCAAGCTCGGCATCTCCATCGCCGGTCTCGCGCGCGGGGGCGTCACGGACGCCCTGACCACCGAGCAGATCGAGGCCATCAAGGCCGAGCTGCCCGAGTGGCTCCAGAAGGAGCGCACCACGCAGGCCGATGTCCGCAAGGAGACGGTCCGCATCAAGGAGCGCAACGCGGAGCGCGCGGCGAAGGCCGCCGACCAGAACTCCTGATCACGGGGATTCACCACCGGTGCCCCGGACCCGCGGCCCTGCCGCCGGGTCCGGGGCACCCGTGCGTGGTGCGGCGCCGCGACGTCGGGGGTGTCGGTGTCAGCGCGGCTGGTTGAAGCGGAGCATGTTGCCCGCCGGGTCGCGGAAGGCGCAGTCGCGGACGCCGTACGGCTGGTCGGTCGGCTCCTGGAGCACCTCGGCGCCCGCCGCCCGGATCCGCTCGAAGGTCGCGTCGACGTCGTCGGTCGTGAAGATCACGCCGCGGAGCATGCCCTTGGCCAGCAGTTCCGCCATGGCCTGCCGGTCGGCCGGCGAGGCGTTGGGGTTGGCGAGGGGCGGTTCGAGGACGACCTCCACGTCGGGCTGCTCGGGGGAGCCGACGGTGACCCAGCGCATCCCCTCGAAGCCGACGTCGTTGCGCACCTCCAGGCCGAGGGTGTCGCGGTAGAAGGCGAGTGCCTTGTCGTGGTCGTCGACCGCGATGAAGCACTGCGAGAGCTTGATGGTCATGACTGCGACGCTACGACGTGCGGCCGGATTCCGCCCCCGCGTCCGGCGCCGGTCGCGGCGGCCCGCTCCGCGAGGGGCGCGTGAGGATCTTGGCCACGCAGGCCGGGATCGCGGCGCCCTCGTCGTGGCTGCGGGCCCGGTAGGAGCTGGGGCTCTCGCCGACCAGTTCGGTGAAGCGGGAGCTGAAGGACCCCAGCGAGGTACAGCCGACCGCGAAGCAGACCTCGGTCACGCTGAGGTCGCCCCGGCGCAGCAGCGCCTTGGCCCGCTCGACGCGGCGGGTCATCAGATAGCCGTACGGCGTCTCGCCGAAGGCCGCGCGGAAGCTGCGCGAGAAGTGCCCGGGGGACATCAGCGCGATGGCCGCGAGCGCGGGTACGTCCAGGGGCTCGGCGTAGTCGCGGTCCATCGCGTCCCGGGCGCGGCGCAGCCGTACGAGGTCCTCGATCGTCACGGGCCCAGCATCGCACGGGCGTCCGCCGCCACGGGGCCGATGTCCCCTTCGAGCAGCGTCTGCTCGATCGGGGGCCGGTCCCACAGGGCCAGGATCTCGTTGGCGAGGTCCACGACGGGCAGGTGCTCCTCGTCCCGCACGGTGACGGCCGCGGCCTTCAGGGTGCGCGGGACGGCTCCGGCGTCCAGCAGGAGGCGCCATTCCCGTACGCCGACCGCCAGGAACTCCAGCGCGGGCAGGCCCGTGACCTCCAGCGGGTCCGCCAGGGTGCCGGGCGCCGCCGTGAGCGTGCGCAGGCGGGGCAGTCCGAGGACCGGGGCGAGGGCGAAGGGCGCGCCGCCGCCGTCCGGGACCTCGATGGTCAGGACCTCCAGGGCGGGATGCGCGGCCTCCTCGACGCTGCCGAGGCCGCCGGTGCGGACCTTCGCCGTGATCCCGGGCAGCTGCGCGGCGCGGCCGCTCGGCTCCTCCCGCAGCCGGCCCAGCACGAAATCGGTGAGGGAATCGGCCACCAGCTCGGCGCCGAGGCTCTGCTCGTGACCGACCAGGATGACCTGCCCGTAGTGGCCGCCCGGGCCGGGCGTGAGGTCGATCGCGTACTCGTCGCCGCCGTTGCTCCCGAAGCCGATCCAGCCCGGCGAACCGGCCAGGGGCTGCACCGCGGCGTCGGGTCCGGCGCCGATCGCCCGCCCGGCGCCGATGCCCCAGCCGCAGTGGCGCTCCGCCGCGTCGACGGCCCGCAGGTCCGCCGGACCGCTCAGTTCGCAGCCGACCGCTTCGCCCGCGAGGTCGGCGCCCTCGAAGTCGTCGAACCAGTCCACCCGGGCCACCCGGTAGAGCGCCTTCAGCTCCTCGGACAGGGTGACGCCCAACCGCGCCTCGGCGGCGTCGATCTCCTCCCGCGTCGCGCCCACGGCGTCGGGCAACCGCTCGCGCAGCGTCCGCTCCAGCAGCGCCGGATCCGCCGACGGCGCCGGGAGCGCCCCGGACGCCGGGTCGGGACGGCGCAGCCAGGGCGCGGGGAGGGAGTCCTCGACCAGGACGAGGACGCCCAGGTCGGCGTAGCCGACGGGTGCTTGCACGACGGGGCTCGGCCAGACCACGGCGAGCGAGGTCCGCCCGTCCGGCCGGACCTCCGCGCGGAAGGCGACCTCCTGGACGCGGCCGCGTGCCAGCGCCCGCTGGAGGTCCTCCACCGCGCTCCGCGCCGTCGCCGACATCGCGCCGCGGTGGGCCAGGCTCGTTCCGTGCTGCCCGATGCGTCCCGCCACCCGGGCCACCTGCCCGTGCCGGCGCCGCTCGTCCCCGGTCAGCATGAGCCGCAGTACGGGCTCCCAGGTCACGAACGCGGATACCGACGACAAGGGGGGTCTGTGATCCATCATGATCAGACCGTACGCAGGGGTCGGCGGGGCATCGGGGGCGGGGCAGTGATCGAAGTCGGGCAACACGGCGCTTTCAGTGTGAACAGCGTGGGCGTGAGGGGCCGGCCGTTCCCCTTGGGCTTCAGCGTCCGCGAGGCCGAGGGCCTGTGGCGGGTGCAAGCCTGCGCGGCGCAGGCCGGCGAGCTGGTCGACCTGCTCGTGGCCGCGGCGAACGACGCGGTGGCGGTGGTGTCGCTGGAGACCAACTCCTATCTGGACGAGAACTGGCACCCCCTGCGGCCCTCGCTCATCGCGGCCGACCTCGGCGTGCCCTGTACGGTCCACCCGCTCGGGTCCTGGGCGGCCGGCACGAACGGACTCGCGGAGGAGTTCCTGGTGCTGGACCGGGACCTGCTGCCGCGGCTGCTCGACGGCACCTGGTCGCCGTACGAGCTGGCCCTGATCGACCTGCCCGCCGACCGGAGCGCGGAGCAGCTCGACGAGCTCGCCCTGGTGCTCGGCACGACCGGCTTCGACGAGCCGCTCCTGAGCCGCCTGACAGGCTCCCGGGTCTGGTTCTCGGGCCACGACGACTGCTACGTGTTCCTGGAGACGAGCGATGCCGCCCTGCCGGCCGCGGTCCTGGCGCGGCTGCTGACCCTGATGGCCGGCGCCGCCCTCGCCGAAAGCGAGCAGGAGCCGTTCGCGCGCGTTCCCGAGCCCGGCCCCGGGCTCGTGGAACAGCTGATCGCCGCCGCACCCCACTGGATCGGAGCCCTGGGCGGGGCCGCCGACCCCACGGGAACCGAGCCGCTGATCGCCATCGACCTGGCCGCCCTGCCCGCCCCCTGGCGCCTGGGCGAACCCTTCCCGGGGCGGGCCGACTTCACCGCGACCCTCGACGTACGCCGGGGCACCTGGCGGCTACGGTGAAAATCGCTGTCCGGTCATCGCAGCGCGGTGATAGACATCCGGCGTGGAAAAGAATCTTGAATTCCCGGCCCTGTTGCGACTGATCGACGAACGGTCGACCGCCTTCCGCGCTGCGGTCGCCGCCGCGCCCGGCCTCGACGTCCACGTGCCGACCTGTCCCGAGTGGACGCTGTTCGATCTGGTGCGGCACCTGGGCGGGGGAGACCGTTTCTGGGCCGCCATCGTCGGCGCGGGGCCCGCCGACGGTCCGCCGGCCGAGGCCGTGGCCGCGCGCGCCGCTCTGGAGCTGCCGCGGGAGCGCGAGGCCCTGCTGGCCTGGCTGGCCGCGTCGACGCAGCTGCTGCTGAGCGCCCTGCGCGAGGCAGGACCGGACGCCGGCTGCTGGGCGTGGTGGAGCGGCCTGCAGACGCCGCGGAGCTCTGGCGGAGTCGCCCGGCACCGGGTCCAGGAGAGCGCGGTGCACACCTACGACGCCCGGCTCGCCGCGGGTGCCCCGCAGCCGCTGCCGACCGAGCTCGCCCTCGACGGTGTGGAGGAGTTCCTGTTCACCGTCTGCGCAGCGTCGAGTGCCTGGCCGCACGAGCCCACCGCCTTCGACTTCCACTCCGCCGAGGGCCGCTCCTGGCGCCTCACCGTCGACGGCGACGGCGCACGCACCACCCGCATCCCCGCACCCACCGCCGGGACCGGCGAAGCCCCGGACGCGGCCGGCGCCTCCGTCCACGGCACGGCCAGTGAGCTGGTCCTCTACCTGTACGACCGGATCCAGGCCGCCTCCTTGCGCGTCGACGGAGACGCGGGCCTCCTCGACCTGCTCCGTGCCTGGGAGCCGGAGGCGTAGGCCCGCGGCAGCCGTCCGGACCGGCGGACGGGGCGCGACGTCAGGCGGGGACGCCGAGCGGCGGGTGGTCGAGCACGCGGGGCTCGTACTCGACCAGCTGGATGCGGCCGTCGAAGGTGCGGTGCTCGGTCATCTCCAGGGCGACGTCGGGGTAGCCGTCGTAGATGCGTTCCTCGCCCGTGGCTCCGGTGATGACGGGGAACATCACGACCCGGAAGCGGTCGACGAGTCCGGCTCGTAGCAGGGACCGGCACAGGCTGAGGCTGCCGATCGTGCTCAGGAGCCCCGAGCCGCTCGACTTCATGGCGCGGACCGCTTCGACGGCGTCGTCGCGGACGAGCGTGGAGTTGGCCCACGTCAGTGGCTCCTGGAGCGAGGAGGAGAACACCACCTTGGACGCTTGCGTGAGCTCGTCGACGGACGCTTCTTCCTCGGGCCTGAACTCGTCCTGGCCCTTCGGGACCTCGCCCGAGGCGAAGCCCGACATCAGGCGGTAGGTGTTCGCTCCCATCAGGTAGGTGGCCCCGGGCTGCTCTCCGAGCCACGCGAGGTACTCCGGGCCCTCCAGGCCCCAGAACCCGGGCCACCCCTCTCCTGACGCGTGGCCGTCGAGGGAGGTGATGAAGTCGACGAGAAGCTCCGACATGGCGTGTCCTTTCGTGGGCTGTCACGAGCTTGGACCGAATGGGAGCCCCGAACTCATCGGCCGCGCTGTGGACAACTGAAACGATCAGCCGCCGGTGGGGATCCGGCGGCCGACCGGAGCTTTGCATAAACGTGCATTGAAACGTATAGTCATGCCATCGACGAGGAGGGTCCGATGGTGGTTCGTGTTGCAGTGGCCGGAGCGAGCGGGTACGCGGGCGGGGAACTGCTGCGCCTGCTCCTGGCCCACCCCGAGGTCGAGATCGGCGCGCTGACCGGCAACTCCAACGCCGGAGCGCTCCTGGGCTCGCTCCAGCCGCACCTCGTGCCGCTGGCCGGGCGCACCTTGGAGGCGACCACCCCCGAGGTGCTCGCCGGCCGGGACGCCGCGCACGACGTGGTCTTCCTCGCCCTGCCGCACGGCCAGTCGGCCGCCGTCGCCGCCCAGCTCGGCGAGGACGTCCTCGTCGTCGACATGGGCGCCGACCACCGGCTGAAGTCCGCCGCCGATTGGGACGCATTCTACGGGGCCCCCCACGCCGGTACCTGGCCCTACGGCCTCCCCGAACTGCCGGGCGGCCGCGCCGCACTGGCGGGGTCCCGGCGCATCGCGGTTCCGGGTTGCTATCCGACCGCCGTCTCCCTGGCCCTCTTCCCGGCCTACCAGGACGGGCTCGCCGAGCCCGAGGCCGTGATCGTCGCCGCCACCGGCACCTCCGGCGCGGGCAAGGCCCTCAAGCCGCACCTGCTCGGCTCCGAGGTGATGGGTTCCATGAGCCCGTACGGCGTGGGCGGCGGCCACCGGCACACCCCCGAGATGGTCCAGAACCTCTCGGCCGTCGCCGGGACCCGCGTCTCGGTGTCCTTCACCCCGACCCTCGCCCCGATGGCCCGGGGCATCCTGGCCACCTGTTCGGCCAAGGCCGTGGCCGGAACCACCGCCGAATCGGTGCGCGCCGCCTACGAGAAGGCCTACGCCGACGAGCCGTTCGTCCACCTGCTCCCCGAGGGGCAGTGGCCCGCGACGGCATCCGTCTACGGTTCCAACGCCGTTCAGGTCCAGGTCGCGTACGACGCGTCCGCCCAGCGGATCATCGCGATCAGCGCCATCGACAACCTGACCAAGGGCACCGCCGGTGGCGCGGTGCAGAGCATGAACATCGCCCTCGGGCTCCACGAGAGCTTGGGTCTTTCCACGATCGGAGTCGCACCGTGAGTGTCACGGCAGCACAGGGGTTCAGCGCGGCGGGCATCGCCGCCGGGATCAAGGCGAACGGCAACCCGGACCTGGCCCTCGTGGTCAACCACGGCCCGCGCCTGACCGCGGCGGGCGTCTTCACCTCCAACCGCGTCAAGGCCGCCCCCGTCCACTGGTCCGAGCAGGTCCTGCGCGGCGGCACCGTCAGCGCCGTGGTCCTCAACTCCGGCGGTGCCAACGCCTGCACCGGCCCCCGGGGCTTCCAGGACACCCACGCCACCGCCGAGAAGGTCGCCGCCGTCCTCGGCGGCGAGCACAACGCCGGTGAGATCGCGGTGGCCTCCACCGGGCTGATCGGCGTGCTCCTGCCCATGGACAAGCTGCTGCCCGGCATCGAGAGCGCCGCCGAGGCCCTCACCGCCGACGGCGGCGAGGCCGCGGCCGTCGCCATCAAGACCACCGACACCGTCCACAAGACCGCCACCGTCAGCCACGCCGCGGGCTGGACCGTCGGCGGCATGGCCAAGGGCGCGGGCATGCTCGCCCCGGGCCTGGCCACCATGCTCGTCGTCCTCACCACCGACGCCGACCTGGACAGCGCCACCCTCGACGAGGCACTGCGGGACGCGACCCGCACCACCTTCGACCGGGTCGACTCCGACGGCTGCATGTCCACCAACGACACCGTGCTGCTGCTCGCCTCCGGCGCCTCCGGCGTGGACCCGGCCTACGACGAGTTCGCCGAGGCCGTACGGACCGTCTGCGACGACCTGGCCCGCCAGCTCATCGGCGACGCCGAGGGAGCCAGCAAGGACATCCGGATCGAGGTCGTGAACGCGGCCAGCGAGGACGACGCCGTCGAGGTGGGCCGGTCCATCGCCCGGAACAACCTGCTCAAGTGCGCCATCCACGGCGAGGACCCGAACTGGGGCCGGGTGCTCTCCGCGATCGGCACCACCAGGGCCGCCTTCGACCCGGACCGGCTGAACGTCGCCATCAACGGGATCTGGGTCTGCAAGAACGGTTCCGTGGGCGAGGACCGCGACCTGGTCTCGATGAAGGGCCGCGAGGTCCGGATCACCGCCGACCTGGCCACCGGCAGCGAGTCCGCGGTCATCTGGGCCAACGACCTGACCGCCGACTACGTCCACGAGAACAGCGCGTACTCCTCATGAGCGCCGGCGCCGGAAGTGCCCGCAAGCACACCGCCCTGCCCAAGGCCGAGATCCTCATCGAGGCACTGCCCTGGCTGACCCGCCACAACGGCAAGATCGTCGTCATCAAGTTCGGCGGCAACGCCATGGTCGACGAGGACCTCAAGGCCGCCTTCGCCCAGGACGTGGTCTTCCTGCGCCAAGCCGGCCTGCGGCCGGTCGTCGTGCACGGCGGCGGCCCGCAGATCAACGCCCAGCTCGACCGGCACGGCCTGGTCAGCGAGTTCAAGGCGGGCCTGCGCGTCACCACCCCGGAGGCGATGGACGTCGTCCGGATGGTGCTCGCCGGACAGGTCCAGCGCCAGCTCGTCGGCCTGCTCAACCAGCACGGACCGCTCGCCGTCGGCATGACCGGCGAGGACGCCCACACCATCACCGCCGTCCAGCACCGGCCCGAGATCGACGGCGAGAGCGTCGACATCGGCCGGGTCGGCGAGATCACCGCCATCGACACCGGTGCGATCGAGGCGCTGCTGGCGGACGGCCGGATCCCGGTCATCTCCTCCATCGCGCGCAGCGCCGACGACGACCACGTCTACAACGTCAACGCCGACACCGCGGCCGCGGCGCTCGCGGCCGCCCTCGGCGCCGAGACCCTGATGGTCCTCACCGACGTCGAGGGCCTGTACGCGGACTGGCCCAGCAGCGACGAGGTCATCAGTCGGCTCACCGTCAGCGAGTTGGAGAAGCTGCTCCCCGAGCTGTCGAGCGGCATGGTCCCCAAGATGGAGGGCTGCCTGCACGCCGTCCGCGGCGGCGTCGGCACCGCCCGCGTGATCGACGGGCGGGTCCAGCACTCGATCCTGCTGGAGATCTTCACCGACGAGGGCATCGGCACCATGGTCGTGCCCGACGCAGAGGGAGGGGCATCCGCGTGAGCGGGAACAGCTCGAACGAGGAGTACGGAGCGCGCTGGAAGGCGGCGCTCACCGACAACTACGGCACCCCCGCGCTCGCGCTCGTGCGCGGCGCCGGGGCCCAGGTCTGGGACGCGGACGGCAAGCAGTACACCGACTTCGTCGGCGGCATCGCGGTCAACGCCCTGGGCCACGCCCACCCGGCGGTCGTCGGAGCGGTCTCCGCGCAGATCGCCTCGCTCGGCCACGTCTCCAACCTCTACGCCTCCGAGCCGGTCATCGCGCTCGGCGAACGGCTGCTCCAGCTCTTCGGCCGCCCCGGCAAGGTCTTCTTCTGCAACTCCGGCGCCGAAGCGGTCGAGGCGGCCTTCAAGGTCGGCCGGCTGACCGGACGCACGCACATGGTCGCCACCACCGGCGGATTCCACGGCCGCACCATGGGCGCCCTCGCCCTGACCGGCCAGCCCGCCAAGCAGACCCCCTTCCTGCCGCTGCCCGGCGAGGTCACCCACGTCCCCTACGGCGACGTGGAGGCCCTGCGGGCCGCCGTCACCGAGGACACCGCCCTCGTCCTGATCGAGCCCATCCAGGGCGAGAACGGCGTGGTCGTGCCGCCGCCCGGGTACCTGACCGCCGCCCGCGAGATCACCCGCGCCACCGGCACGCTGCTCGCCCTCGACGAGGTGCAGACCGGCATCGGCCGCTGCGGGCAGTGGTTCGAGCACCAGGCGCACGACGGGGTCGAACCCGACCTCGTCACGCTCGCGAAGGGGCTGGGCGGCGGTCTGCCGATCGGCGCCCTCGTCGCCTTCGGCCCGGCCGCCGACCTGCTCCGGCCCGGCCAGCACGGCACCACCTTCGGCGGGAACCCGGTCGCCTGCGCCGCCGGGCTCGCCGTCATCGACACCATCGCCGCCGACGGACTCCTGGGCCGGATCAAGGAGCGGAGCGAGCAACTGCGCTCCGGAATCGAGGGCGCCGGCGAGGGCGAGCGCCACCCGTTGGTATCCCATGTCCGCGGTGCGGGCCTCCTGCTGGGTATCGTGCTGACCGAGCCCCTCGCACCGAAGGTGCAGAAGGCGGCTCAGGATGCCGGCTTCCTGGTCAACGCGCCCGCCCCCGACGTCGTACGGCTGATGCCGCCGTTCGTCCTCACCGAGGCGGAGGCGGACGCGTTCCTCCGGGCCCTGCCCGGCATCCTCGACGCGGCCCACGGGGACGGATCCGGAGAATGAGACGACGATGAGTCAGGCGCAGGAACACGAGGCGAGCGGCCAGTCCGTTCCGCAGACCCGAACCGCCCGCCACCGCCGGATCGTGGACATCCTCAACCGGCAGCCGGTCCGCTCCCAGAGCCAGCTGGCGAAGCTGCTCGCCGACGACGGGCTGAGCGTCACCCAGGCGACGCTCTCCCGGGACCTCGACGAGCTGGGCGCGGTGAAGATCCGCAACACCAACGGCGAGTTGATCTACGCGGTACCGAGCGAGGGTGGCTTCCGCACCCCGCAGGCCCCGCTGGGCGAGTCGGCGAAGGAGGAGCGCATGCGGCGCCTCTCCGGTGAACTGCTGATCTCGGCGGAGGCCTCCGCGAACCTCGTGGTCCTGCGCACCCCGCCCGGCGCCGCCCAGTTCCTCGCCTCGGCGATCGACCAGGCCGAACTCCAGGCGATCCTGGGCACGATCGCGGGTGACGACACCCTGATGCTGATCAGCCGCGACCCCGCGGGCGGTCAGGCGCTGGCCGATCACCTCCTGCGTCTGGCGCAGAAGGAGGGCTGAGGGCGACCCTGGGGGGATGAGCCAACACCCCCTCTGGGCAGCGGTCTTCGAGGCCGCTGCAGTCGCCCTTGCCTGTTACGCCGTGCTCGGAGTGCTCTGGCGCCTGCGGGACCGGTCCGACCGGTCCGCGGCCGCGCTACTGGCCACCGCGCCGCCCGATCCGTACCACGCGGTGGCCGTGGCGGGGCGGGCCGAGGACGTCCACCGTCCGGCGGTCGCCCGGCTGCTGCTCGACGGCTCGGTGGAGGTGGACGGGGCGGGCCGACTGGTCGTCGCCGCCGGGGGGCCGCAGCACGGGCCGGAAGCGGACCCCGCGCCGGTGCACCCGCTGCCCGCCGCCGTCCTGGCCGCGCTCGTCCGGCGCTCCCGGCCCACGAGCACGGCGGAGCTGTCCGGGGACCAGGAGCTGCGCGCGGCCCGCGAGGCCTTCCTGGCCGCCGAGGACGCGAAGTACCCGCACCTGGCCGAGGTCCGCGACCACGACCGGCTCGCCGACCTCGCGATCCTGCTCATCATGGCGGTGGTCGCCTGGTACAGCTTCCAACTGGTGGTGCTCTCGCGGCCGGACACGCTGCGCGGGATCGTGCTGATGGGCACCTTCGTCCTCGCGGTGGCGGTCGGGGCCTGCGGCGCGCTGCTCGCCGCCATGGCCATGGTGCGGGTGTGGCCGAAGCGGCGCGATCCCTTCCGTACGTACTGCGCCGCGCTGCCCCCGCACCCGGACCTCCTCGCCCTGGACCCGGAGCTGCTGGCCCGCGTGGACCACCGGGAGCCGCGCCCGGTGGAGTACGACACTTGGGTCGACAGCGGCGGCGCGTTCTGACGCCCGGCCGGGGTGCGCCAGTACCGGGGGGCGTCAGTACCGGGGGTGCGTCAGTACCGGGTCACGTCCAGCGGTCCCGACTCCGTGCCCACCGCGATGTGCGGCCGGCGTTCCGGCCGGGCCCAGCGCAGGATCGCGCGCATGGACTCCTCGGGCACCGACACGCATCCCGCCGTCGCGCCCTTGCCGTTGACGTGCAGGAAGATCCCCGCGCCGCGCCCGTGCACCGGCCGGTCGTAGTTGAAGCCGATGACCAGGGCGTGGGCGTACTGCTTCGCGTAGCCGACCAGGTGCTCCGCCTCGCCGGGCGCGCAGTCGGCGGGCAGGGGTTCCACCCACCGGTTGTAGTGGAACGAGGCGTTGTCCTGACACCACCAGGAGCCCTCGCGGACGGGCCGGTAGGTGTACGCCGTCCCCACGGGCGCCGGCCGGATCCCGAAGGCGTACGGCAGGTCGTACAGCCCGGTGGGCGTGGTGTTGGTGCCCTGGACGCGGGTGGCGCCCTCGGCGAGGCCCTGCGCGCCGAACCGGGCGGGCGCCCGGCCCATCGGCACCCACCGCCCGGACCGGCGCTCCCACCAGGTCAGGCGGCCGGTGGTCGCACCGGCCGAGGGGGCGACGGCGGTGATCAGCTGGCTGCCGCCACCGGTGTCGGCGAGCCGGTCCGGCAGCGTGGATCCCCACGGCGGTCCCGACCCGGCGAGCAGGGAGGTGACGAACAGTGAGCCGAGGGCGAGGGCGGTTCGCAGCACACGTCAGACGGTACGCGGCGGGAGCGGCAACGGCAGTGCGGGCAGGCCGTCCACGCTCGTCGCGATGAATTCCTTCTTCTCGCAGTACTGCGCGAACTCCTCGTCCGTCTTGCGGCCGAAGTACTCCGCATGGAGGGTGCGCTCGCCCTGGTACTCCATGAAGGGGACGGCGTAGCCGCACACGTCGGTGATCCGCTTGGTCCGTACGACGATGACCGCACGGGCCGAGGGCCCGTCGGCCGCGCCGAACAGGGCGATCAGCTCGCCCCACCGGGGGTCGTCACGGAAGACCGCCTCGCCCTCGCCGTGCACGCGGACGATGTTGGGCGGCCCGGAGAAGGCGCACCACATGAGGGTGATCCGGCCGTTCTCGCGGACGTGGGCGATGGTCTCGGCGCCGCTGCCGCCGAAGTCCAGGTAGGCGAGGGTGTGTTCGTCGATGACGACGAGGGTGCCCGCGCGGCCCTTGGGGGAGAGGTTGACATGACCGTCGCCCGCCAGCGGTGCGGTCGCGGTGAAGAACATCGGCTGGGCCTCGATGAAGGCGCGCAGCCGGCCGTCTATGTGTTCGTGCAGCTTTCCCATGAGGTCAGTATCCCGTCCCGTCGACGATCGCCCGGGGCAGTCCGAGGCGTGAACGCATCAGGTTTATGACGTGATCGCCGAAGAGCCCGGAGCAGCGCTCCAGCAGGGCGCCCACCTCCGGATCGCCGGCGGGCAGGACCGGCGGGGCGTACGGCGACCACATGGCCCGGACGTGCTGCTCGGCCCGGCGGCGCAGGCTCGGGTCGAGGTCGTCCAACAGGAGTACGTCGGCCCGCAGCCCGGCCACGCCGCCCCGCGCGTGCAACAGCCGGTGGGCGGCCCGCCGCTGCGCGAAGGGCTGAGCGGGGGCGAGCAGTTCGACGAGCGTGGCCTCGGGCAGCCGGTCGACGCTCGGCAGCAGCGCGAGGGCCGCCTCGCGCACGACGGCCCCCGCCGGATCGGTCAGCAGCGGGAACAGGAGGGCGGTGTCCGTCGCGTCGAGCAGCCGCAGCCCGGCCACCGCGCCGGCCCGCACGGCCGGTCGGGGGTGCGTCAGCAGGGCGCGCAGCAAGGGCGCGTCCGCGCGCCGCCCGCACTCGGCGAGCCCGAGCACGGCGCCGCCGCTCACGGTGCGGGGCTCGGCGCACAGCTCCAGGTAGCGGGTCCGCGGGTCGCCGCCGTCCTGGCCGACCGACCAGCGGGCGCAGGCCCGTACGATGCCCGTGCGGTCGGTGAGGTGGGCCGCGGCCTCGGCCGCGCGGCCCGTGCGGCGCAGGGCGGTGACCCCGGCGGCCCGGACCTGGCCCGAGCGCGAGCCGAGCAGCAGGTCGACCACGGCGTCGGCGTCCGACCTCGGCGCCCCCGCGGCCAGCGCGGCGAGTGCCCCGTCGGTCCACAGTCGGCGCAGCACCGGGTCGCCCTCGCGCGCGGCCGCCCGGGCCAGCTCCCGCGCCCCCCGGCGCCCGGAGCCCAGCAGCAGCCGCCCGGCGAAGCGGCGCGCGGCCGGGTCGCGCTCGCCCAGCAGCGCCTCCAGCACCGCGGCGGGGGCATCGCCGAGGGCCGCCTCGAACAGGTCACGGGCCCACTCGCCCCGCCCGCGAGCACCGAGCCGCAGGACCAGCGGGGTGAGCGCGACCAGGGTCTCGGTCGGGGAGTCGGCCAGGGTCCGGGCGAGCAGCGCGCGGGCGCGGGTCCGTACCGGCCCGGCCCAGTCCGCGCAGCGGATCACCACGAGCGGCAGCAGCGAGGGACCCCGCCAGGCCCCCTGCGCGAGCTGCCGCACCGCCTCCTCGCGCACCCGGCCCTCGGGGTGGCACAGCGCGGTGTGCGGCCGGGAGCGCAGCAGCGCGGGCAGCGCGTCGTCCCGGTGCGGGAGGCCCCGCACCCCCTCGTCGAGCGCGATCCAGGCGGCCGGGTCGGCGGGGTCGAGCACCTCCGTGAGCGCCGCGCCCCGCGCGAGGTGCTCGGCGGCCTCGCAGCCGTCCCGGTACGTCCAGTGGCGGCGCGCGGGTCCGGGCACCGGTGTGGGCGGGGAAGCGTGGTGCGGCGCGCTCTGCGCGGGGTCCCTCATGCCCCGACCTTAGGCGGGGACGACCCCGCTGAGCAGCGAGTTTCCCGGCTCGTTGACGAAACATACGGAGTAGTGCATAGTTATGCCTGTCGTCAGATGCACCCTGTAAGGAGAAACCCGTGACCGAGCGCGTCGTACTCGCCTACTCGGGCGGCCTGGACACCTCCGTCGCCATCGGCTGGATCACCGAGGAGACGGGCGCCGAGGTCATCGCCGTTGCCGTGGACGTCGGCCAGGGCGGCGAGGACCTGGACGTCATCCGCAAGCGCGCGCTCGCCTGCGGCGCCGTCGAGGCCGAGGTCGCGGACGCCAAGGACGAGTTCGCCAACGAGTACTGCCTCCCGGCGATCAAGGCCAACGCCCTCTACATGGACCGCTACCCGCTGGTCTCCGCCCTCTCGCGGCCGACCATCGTCAAGCACCTCGTCGCCGCCGCCCAGAAGCACAACGCGACGATCGTGGCCCACGGCTGCACCGGCAAGGGCAACGACCAGGTCCGCTTCGAGGCCGGCATCGCCGCCCTCGGCCCCGACCTCAAGTGCATCGCCCCGGTCCGTGACTACGCGATGACCCGTGACAAGGCGATCGCCTTCGCCGAGAAGGCCGACCTCCCGATCGCGACCACCAAGAAGTCCCCGTACTCCATCGACCAGAACGTCTTCGGGCGCGCCGTCGAGACGGGCTTCCTGGAGGACATCTGGAACGCGCCGATCGAGGACATCTACGAGTACACCTCGAACCCGGCGATCCCGCGCGAGGCCGACGAGGTCGTCATCTCCTTCAAGGAGGGCGTTCCGGTCGCCATCGACGGCAAGCCCGTCTCCGTGCTCCAGGCCATCCAGCAGCTCAACGAGCGGGCCGGCGCCCAGGGCATCGGCCGGATCGACATCGTCGAGGACCGCCTCGTCGGCATCAAGTCCCGTGAGGTCTACGAGGCCCCGGGCGCGATCGCGCTGATCACCGCCCACCAGGAGCTGGAGAACGTCACCGTCGAGCGCGAGCTGGCCCGCTACAAGCGGCAGGTCGAGCAGCGCTGGGGCGAGATGGTCTACGACGGCCTGTGGTTCTCCCCGCTCAAGCGCGCCCTGGACGGCTTCATCAACGAGGCCAACCAGCACGTCACCGGTGACATCCGGATGACGCTGCACGCGGGCCGCGCCGTGGTCACCGGCCGCAAGTCCGAGGAGTCGCTGTACGACTTCAACCTCGCGACCTACGACTCGGGCGACACCTTCGACCAGTCCAAGGCCCAGGGCTTCATCGAGATCTTCGGTCTGTCCTCGAAGATCGCCGCGCGGCGCGACCTCGCCTGAGGTCCGCTCGTTACGCGTAGCGCACGCGCAGTGCTTTGACGGCCTCCCCGGTACCTCCGCGACGGGGAGGCCGTCGTACACCCACCTCTTGAGGAGCAGTAGCTGTGAGCAGCAACAACGGTGACGTCCGGCTCTGGGGCGGCCGGTTCGCCGACGGGCCCGCCGAGGCCCTGGCGAAGCTGTCCGCGTCGGTCCACTTCGACTGGCGTCTCGCGCCCTACGACATCGCCGGTTCGCGCGCCCACGCCCGCGTCCTGCACAAGGCGGGCCTGCTCACGGCCGACGAACTCCAGCGCATGTCGGACGGGCTGGACCGGCTCGCGGCCGACGTCGAGTCCGGCGCCCTCGTGGGCACCATCGCCGACGAGGACGTGCACACCGCGCTGGAGCGCGGCCTGCTGGAGCTGCTCGGCCCCGACCTCGGCGGCAAGCTGCGGGCCGGCCGCTCGCGCAACGACCAGGTCGCCACGCTCTTCCGGATGTACCTGCGCGACCACGCCCGGATCATCGGCTCCCTGATCGCGGACCTCCAGGACGCCCTCGTCGGTCTCGCCGAGACGCACGCCGACGTGGCGATGCCCGGCCGGACCCACCTCCAGCACGCCCAGCCGGTGCTCTTCGCCCACCACGTGCTGGCGCACGTCCAGTCCCTGTCCCGGGACGCGGAGCGGCTGCGGCAGTGGGACACCCGGACCGCGGTCTCCCCGTACGGCTCGGGCGCCCTCGCCGGCTCCTCGCTCGGCCTGGACCCGGAGCAGGTGGCCGCCGACCTCGGCTTCGAGCGGGGCTCGGTCGGCAACTCGATCGACGGGACGGCCTCGCGGGACTTCGTCGCGGAGTTCGCCTTCATCACGGCGATGATCGGGATCAACCTCTCCCGGATCGCCGAGGAGATCATCATCTGGAACACGAAGGAGTTCTCCTTCGTCACCCTGCACGACGCCTTCTCCACCGGCTCCTCGATCATGCCGCAGAAGAAGAACCCGGACATCGCGGAGCTGGCGCGGGGCAAGTCGGGCCGCCTGATCGGCAACCTCACCGGCCTGCTGGCCACGCTCAAGGCGCTCCCCCTGGCCTACAACCGGGACCTTCAGGAGGACAAGGAGCCGGTCTTCGACTCGTGCGACACCCTTGAGGTCCTGCTGCCCGCCTTCACCGGCATGATGGCGACCCTCACCGTCCACCGGGCGCGGATGGAAGAGCTGGCCCCGGCCGGCTTCTCGCTCGCCACCGACATCGCCGAGTGGCTGGTCCGCCAGGGCGTGCCCTTCCGGGTCGCGCACGAGGTCGCGGGCGAGTGCGTCAAGGAGTGCGAGGGCCTGGGCATCGAGCTGGACGAGCTGAGCGACGAGCAGTTCGCGAAGATCTCCGAGCACCTCACCCCCGAGGTCCGCACGGTCCTCAACGTGCCCGGCGCCCTGGCCTCCCGCAGCGGCCGCGGCGGCACCGCGCCGAGCGCGGTCGCCGTCCAGCTCAACGAACTGAAGGCGGACCTGGTCATCCAGCACGCCTGGGCGAACCACAAGAACTGACGCGAAGAGAAGAAGGCGCGCGCCCGTCCCGAGGGGGCGGCCGGGGCACCCGCCCCGGCCGCCCCCTCGGGCGTTCCCGGCCTACGCCGCCCAGGCGGCCAGCCGGTCGAAGTCGTCCTGGACCAGCCCGATCCGTTCGTCGATCCGCAGCAGCAGGGACCGCGCCGGATGGCGTTGGTCGACGTACTCCCGGTCCATCGGCGTGATGTCGTCGTCGACCCACGCGAAGGGCCGCTCCCCGGCGTACTCCACGACGTACTGGGTCTTCCAGAAGGTCCCGCGCGGCGCCCGCCCGTGCATCTGGGGCCAGTCGATGAAGGGCAGTCTCGGCAGCCCCAGGTGCGGGCCTATCCAGTCGTTGGCCTCGTCCTTCCAGGTCGTCGCCCAGACCAGCTCGTACGCGCCCGCCAGCGCCCGCAGCCGCGCGCCGTGCCCCGGGTGCAGCCAGACCCGCAGGGGCTTGGCGTGCTCGGCGAGCGACCAGCCGGTGGGGCGCATGCGGTGGGTGGTGTACCCCTCGGGGCGGCGCCGGGGCTTGGCCGCGTAGGGGTTCAGCGGGCCGTCTACGTCGATCAACAGCAGGGGCTTCTTCGTCATCGCGACAGGATTCCTTCCGTGCCCCGCGCGGGGCACTCGGATATTCAGTGAGACAGTGACGTCTCATTCGGGTTATGCTTGTCTCATGGCCATGGATCGTGACCAGGTGCTGCGCGCTGCGGCGGCCCTGCTCTCCCGCAAATCGACCGCGACGATGGACGAGGTCGCCCGCGCGGCCGGCATCGGCCGCGCAACCCTGCACCGGCACTTCGCCGGGCGCGACGTCCTCGTACGGGCCCTCGAAGAGCTCGGCATCCGCCAGTTCGAGATCGCCTTCGACGCGGCGCGCCTGGAGGAGGGCAGCGCCGTCGACGCCCTCGGCCGCCTCGTCGCCGAGGCCGAGCCGAACGCGCTGCTGCTGGCCTTCCTCGTCACCGAGAACCAGCTCTTCGAGGGCGACCAGGTCAACGAGGGATGGGCCCGGCTCGACGCCCGGGTCTCCGCGCTCTTCCGGCGCGGACAGCAGGAGGGCGACCTCAGGATCGACCTGAGCCCCGCCTGGCTCACCGAGGCCCTGTACGGGCTGATCGGCACCTGCGCCTGGGCCGTCATGGACGGCCGGGTCGCGGCCAAGGACTTTCAGTACATGATCACCGAGTTGCTGCTCGGTGGCGCACGACGGAGTGTGGAGAAATGAGCAGAACCGAAGAGCTGAGCAGACGGCAGGGGACGGAGGACGGCAGGAGCCCCGGGCGCTGGATCGCGCTCTCGGTCCTCGTGCTGGCCGTCCTGCTGGTCGCGGTCGACGCCACCGTACTCGGTCTCGCCACCCCCTCCCTGAGCGAAGACCTCAAGCCGTCCGGCACCCAGCTGCTGTGGATCGGCGACGTCTATTCCTTCGTCATCGCCGGTCTGCTCGTCTCCATGGGCTCCCTCGGCGACCGCATCGGCCGCAAGAAACTGCTGCTGATAGGCGCCACCGCCTTCGGCCTCGTCTCGGTCCTGAACGCCTACGCGACCAGCCCCGAGATGATGATCGTGGCCCGCGCGCTGCTCGGCGTCGCCGGCGCGACGCTGATGCCGTCCACCCTCGCCCTGATCCGCAACATCTTCCACGACCCCAAGGAGCGCAGCCTCGCCATCGGTATCTGGGGCGCCACCGCCTCGGCCGGCGCGGCCGTCGGCCCCGTGGTCGGCGGAGCCCTGCTCCAACACTTCTGGTGGGGCTCGGTCTTCCTCATCAACCTGCCCGTGATGATCGTCCTGGTCGTCGTCGGCATCAAGCTGCTGCCCGAGTCGAAGAACCCCGCGAAGGGCCCCTGGGACCTGCTCAGCGTCGCCCTCTCGCTCATCGGCATCATCGGCATCGTCTACGCCGTCAAGCAGGTCGCCACGCACGGCCTCTCCTGGGAGGTCTGGGCGGCCGCGGTCCTCGGCGTCGCCATGCTCTACGCCTTCGTCCGCCGCCAGCACACCCTGGCCGCGCCCCTGCTCGACATGAAGCTCTTCAAGCACCGCGGCTTCTCCGGCGCGGTCCTCGCCGACCTGCTGACCGTCTTCGGCCTCTCCGGGCTGGTCTTCTTCCTCTCCCAGTTCCTCCAGCTCGTCCAGGGCCGCGAGCCGCTGGAAGCGGGCCTGGCCGAACTGCCCGCCGCCGTCGGCGCGGTGGTCACCGGTCTGCTCGCGGGCCGCTACGCCCGCAAGTACTCCGTGCGCGTCATCGTGAGCGGCGGCCTCGCCGCGATCGGCGTGGCGCTGGGCGCCCTCACCGTCATCAGCAAGGAGACCGGCTACCCGCTGCTCGGCGCCGCGCTGCTCGTCGTCGGCCTCGGCGCCGGCTTCTCCTTCACCGTCACCGCCGACGTGATCCTCTCCAGCGTGCCCAAGGAGCAGGCCGGTTCCGCCTCCGCGGTCTCCGAGACGGCCTACGAGCTCGGCGCGGCCCTCGGCATCGCCCTGCTCGGCTCCATCGTCACCGGGGTCTACCAGAGCTTCACGGCCCCCTCCACGGTCTCCCCGGCGCTCGCCGACGCGGCGCACGAATCCCTGGGCGGAGCCGTCGAGGCGGCCAAGGGGCTGGACCCGCACACCGCCGAGGTGATGGTGGGCGCGGCCCAGAACGCCTTCGTGGACGGACTGCGGCTCGCCTCCGGCGTCGGCGCGGTCGTCCTGCTCGCCACGGCCGTGGCCGCGTGGTTCCTGCTCAAGGGGCAGGAGCTCCAGGACGGCATCGAGCACTGACCCCGCGGGCCCGTCCCCATGGACGCCCCAAAGGGTGGTGTCGCGCGCGGAGTTGACATGACGATCACGCGCGCGACACCATCCCCGCGATGGAGCTCACCGATCTGACCCCGGCCGAGCGCCGCGTCTGGGACGCCTTCCCGCGCGGCGAACGCGTCGACGTCCGCGAGGCCCCCGACGAGGACGCCGCCGACGGCGCGGCATGGGGCCCCGAGCGGACCGTACGGGCCGAGGTGCTGGGCGCCCTGCTGCTCGACGGGACCGCGGCCGAGGGCCAGGTCGCCGGGCTCAACCTCAAGGGCTTCCGCATCACCGGCAAGCTCAACCTGAAGTACGCCGTCGTCGAGCACGCGATCCGACTGCGCGGCTGCTGGTTCGAACGCAAACCCCTGCTGTACGGGGCCCGGTTGCGCGCGCTCGTCCTGAGCGACTCCGCCCTGCCGGGCCTGACCGCCGCCACCGTCACGGTCGACGTGGTCCTGCGGCTGTCCTGCTGCCGGATCACCGGACCGGTCCGCCTCGCCGGTGCCCGGATCGCCGGCGGCCTCTTCCTCACCCGCGCCGTCATAGGCACCCCGCCCGCACCCGCGGGGGAACCGCCCGCCACGACCGGCCCGCCCCCCGAGGACCCTGCGGCCCCCGAGCCCCCGCTCCAGTTCAACCACGCCGACATCGGCACCGACGTCATCGCCACCGGCCTCACCGTCCACGGGCAGACGCGCATCAACGGAGCCACCGTCGGCGGCCAGATCAACCTCGACGGCGCCCGCCTGCTCAACCCCGGCGGCGACGCCCTGTACGCCGAGACCCTGACGGTGGGCACCGACGTCCGCGCCCGCGGACTGCACGCCGAGGGCCGGGTCAACCTCACCGGCTCCCGCATACCGGGCCAGCTGGGCCTCGCCCACGCCCGGCTGGTCAACCCCGGCGGCACCGCCCTGCGGGCCTCCAGCTGCGCGATCGGCGAAGTGTGGCTGCGCGCGTGCGACACCATCCAGGGCACGGTGAACCTGCGCCGCTCCCAGTTCGACCTGCTCCACGTCGAGCCCGGGGGCTGGCCCGACACGGTCCGCCTCGACGGGCTGGGCTACGGGTCGCTGCGCCCGCACCTGCCCGCCGAGCAGCGGCTCCCGGTGTTGGACCGCGAGGAGGCGGGCTACCTCCCCTTCGCCTACGAGCAGTTGGCCGCCTCCTACCGCACCGCGGGGGACGAGGCGGCCGCCCGCACGGTCCAGCTCGCCAAGCTCCGCCGGCACCGGCGCACCCTGCCCCGGCACGCCCGGGTGTGGGGGCTGCTCCAGGACGTCACCGTGGGCTACGGCTTCCGGCCGCTGCGCGCGGCGGGCTGGCTCGTGGCCCTGCTGTGCACCGGGGCCCTCGCCTACGGGCTGCGGCCGCCGGCCCCGCTCAAACCGGACGAGGCGCCCGAGTTCAACCCGGTCTTCTACACCCTCGACCTGATGCTGCCCATCATCGGCTTCGGGCAGGAGGAGGCCTTCGGTCCGCGCGGGTGGTACCAGTGGCTGTCGTACCTGTTGATCGTGACGGGCTGGGTGCTGGCGACGACCACCGCGGCCGGCGTCAGCCGCTCACTGAGCCGCCAGTAGGGCCGGGGGCCCCGCGGGGCTCAGGCCGCCTTGGCCTTCGTCGCGTACATGTCGACGTACTCCTGGCCCGAGAGCCGCATGACCTCGGCCATCACCGAGTCGGTGACCGCGCGCAGCACGTACCGGTCGCGGTCCATGCCCTCGTAGCGGGAGAACTCCATCGGCTCGCCGAAGCGGACGGTGACCCGGCCCGGGCGGGGCATGCCCTTGCCGCCCGGCTGGAGCTTGTCCGTACCGATCATCGCGAACGGGACCACCGGGGCGCCGGTCATCAGGGTGAGCCGGGCGATGCCCGTGCGGCCGCGGTAGAGGCGGCCGTCGGGGGAGCGGGTGCCCTCGGGGTAGATGCCGAAGACCTTGCCCTCTTCGAGGATCCTGCGACCGGTCATCAAGGCCGCGACCCCGCCGTTGGCGCCGTCGCGGTCCACCGGGACCATCCCGGAGCCGGTGAAGAACCAGGCCATCGCCCGACCCTTGAGGCCCTTGCCCGTGACGTACTCGTCCTTGCCGATGAAGTGCACCTGGCGGTCGCACACCAGGGGCAGGATCATCGAATCGATGAAGGTCAGGTGGTTGCCCGCGAGGATGACCGGCCCCGTACCCGGAATGTTCTCGGCGCCCTCGACACGGGTGCGGAACATCATCCGCATGACCGGTCCGACAGTGGCTTTGATGAGCGCAATACGGGACAACGTGGGCCCTCCGGCATCGAATGCGTCTTCAGCACCGTGCGTGCTCAGTGCAGGTGAGGACGATACTCGCGGGTCCGCTCTGATCGCACATCGGGTTCACGAGGTCGATACGCAAAGTTGACGCACGTTTCCGCCATGTTTTCCGCCCGTCCCTCCCCGCGTCGCCCGCGCGCCACCGCGCACTGCCTACGATCGGTCCGCCGATCGGGGACGTGCGGCCCGGTGATCCCGGGAGCAAAGGCCCTGGTCGGTGCGTGATCCGGCCGGTCCGATCCGGCCGGTGCGATCAGGTCGCACCGGAGGGCTCCGGGCGGTCCGCAGGGGATGAGGGACGGACATGGCGCAGGGTGGGGCAGGCAGGCGCGCGGTGCTGGGTGCGGCCGTACTGGCGGCGGGCGGCGGGGCGCTCGGGCTCGGCGCCGGCCCGGCGGCGGCCGCCGGGGCGGCCGGTGGAGCGCAGCCGTCCGGCGCGCAGGCGTACGGCGACGGCGGGGGCTACCGGGAGCTGCCCTACCCCACGGTCATCGGACACCGCGGGGCCAGCGGCTACCGGCCCGAACACACCCTCGGCTCGTACCAGCTGGCCCTCGACCTGGGCGCGGACGTCATCGAGCAGGACCTGGTGCCCACGCGTGACGGCCACCTCGTCTGTCGACACGAGAACGAGATCGGCGGCACCACCGACGTCGCCGACCACCCCGCATTCGCCTCCCGGCGCACCACGAAGTCGGTCGACGGCGTCTCCGTCACGGGCTGGTTCACGGAGGACTTCACCCTGGCGGAGCTGAAGACCCTGCGCGCGAAGGAGCGCATCCCCGCCGTCCGCCAGCGCAACACGCTGTACGACGGCCGCTGGCAGGTGCCCACCTTCGAAGAGGTGCTGCGCTGGGCCGACCGCGAGGGCAAGCGGCGCGGCAAGCGGGTCTGGCTGCACGTGGAGACCAAGCACCCCAGCTACTTCCGCGCGCTGGGCCTCGGTCTGGAGGAACCGCTCGCGAAACTGCTCCGCCGCTACGGCCGCGACCGGCGCGATTCGGCCCTTTTCCTCCAGTCCTTCGAACCCTCCAGCATCCAGCGGCTCGCCGAACTGGTCTCGGCGCCCCGCGTGGTGCTGCTCGGCGCCGCGAACACCCGCCCCTGGGACTTCGAGCTGGCCAAGGACCCGCGCACCGTCGCCGACCTGGTCAAGCCCGAGGGCCTGAAGTGGATCGCCGGCTACGCGCAGGCCATCGGCCCGACCCTGGACCTGATCGTGCCGCGCGACGCCGCCGGCAAGCTCGGCACGCCGACCACCCTGGTGCGCGACGCCCACGCGCGCGGGCTGATCCTGCACCCCTACACCGCGCGCAACGAGAACGCCTTCCTGCCCGCCGACTTCCGCAAGGGCACCGACCCGAACGCCTACGGCGACTCCTTCGGCGCCTTCCGCGCCTACTTCGCCCTCGGGATCGACGGGATCTTCTCGGACAACGCCGACACCGCGCTGCTCGCCGCCGAGGACTTCCGGCCGGGGCGCCGCCCGCGCTGACCCGGGCGCCGCGCGCTGAAAAGCGTCAACGGCCGAGCGGAAGGACTCGTACGGGTGTGCCGCGTCCGGTGGGGAAACCGCCGGGCGCGGTCTTTGCGTCCCGCCCGGCATGGACCTGCTCAAGGAACTCGGACCCCTGCTCTCGGCGGAGGCCGCCGCCGAAGCACCGCTCGCGGGGATGGACCCCGCCGATCTGGAACAGGCCGTGTGGGTGCGGCTGCTGGAGCGGGACCGGCAGGGGCCGGCTCCGGCCGAACCCGCCCGCTGGCTGCGCCGGGCGGTGCGCGCCGAGGCCCGCGTCGCCCGCCGCCGCGCCCAGCGCGAAGTCCCCTACGCCGGCCCGGCCGGCTGCGCCGACGAGGCGTCCGAAGACGGGCCCGAGGGCGAGGTGCTGCATCGGGAGCAGGACCGCGCCGTCCGCTCGGCGGTCGCCCGGTTGCCCGGACGCTGCCCGGAGCTCATGACTGCTTTTCTTTCGCCCAGAGACCTCACCTACCGTGAAATCGCAGGAGAGTTGGGTATCTCACAAGGAAGTTTGGGGCCGGTACGTTCCCGTTGCCTGGGATGTCTGCGCAGAATGCTGGCTGCAGAGGTTGAGGCTCCTGGCCTGCGGGGAAGGGAGCGGTAGACCAACGGGCCACCAGGTGAGCGGGAGGCATGCGCACATGGGCATGAGCGTGATCATTTCGGCAGCGACGGCCGACGACGCGGAGCAGATCTTCAAGCTGCAGTACCTGTGCTTCCAGCGCGAGGCCGAGCTGTACGGCAACTACTCCATCCAGCCCCTCACCCAGTCCCTCGATTCCCTCAAGGGCGAGCTGGCCAAGGACATCGTGCTGGTCGCCCGGCTCGGCGACGAAGTGGTCGGCGCGGTCCGCGGCAGCACCGAGGAGGACGGCGCCGGCAAGATCGGCAAGCTGTGCGTCCACCCCCGGCTCCAGGGCCACGGACTCGGCGCCCGCCTGCTGCGCGGCGTGGAGGAGGCGCTGGCCGATGGCTCCAAGACCTCCCGCTTCCGACTGTTCACCGGCCGCAAGAGCGAGTCCAACCTGCGGATGTACCGCAAGGCGGGCTACGTCGCGGTCGGCGGCCGGACCGCTTCGGACGGCATCGAGCTGGTCATGCTGGAGAAGGAAGCCACGGACTACGCCGTCAGCGCCTGATCCGTACGCTTCGCGCGCAGCCAGAGCATCCCGGTGATCGGCAGGATCACCGGGATGAACAGGTAGCCCATCCCGAACTGCGACCACACCGTCGAGTCGGGGAAGGAATCGGGCCGCACCAGGGTCCAGGTCCCGACCGTCAGCACGCCGGTCAGTTCGGCGGCGCAGCACAGTCGGGCCGCCTTGCGGGCCGTCTCCCCGCCGCGCACCAGCGAGTAGGTGATGAAGGCGTAGACGAGGGCGGCCACCCCGCTCAGCGCGTACGCCAGCGGGGCCCGGTCGAACTCGGTGGAGATCTGGTAGGCCGAGCGCGAGACCGCGCCGACGGTGATCACCCCGTACAGCCAGACGAGCAGCACTCCCGGCCCGGAGACGAGCTTCACGCGCCCCGCCTTCGCGGGTCCCGTTCCCGTCCCGTCCGTCGACGGCCGCGCGCCCTCGGTCGTGTCAGCGTCCGTGTCAGGCACCGGTGCCACCCCAGATGTCGTAGAGCCGTACTTCGAGCACCGCGAGGACGACCGCGCCCGCGGCCACTGTCACCGAACCCCATTTGCTGCGCTCGGTGAGCGAGAGGAACCCGGCGGCCGGAACCGCGGCGAAGGAGCCGACGAGGTACGCCACGAAGAGCACCGCACCGTCGTGCGGCTCCGCGCCCCGGCCGAGCTCGACCAGCCCGACCACCAGCTGGGCCAGGACCAGCAGGGTGACCACGGCCATTCCGGCGAAGTGCCAGTCCTTGGTCGGCTGGTCCCGCCAGGCGGCGAATCCGCACCAGGCGGCGAGGGCGAGTGCGGCCACGCCGATGGCGACCGTCAGGGCGTCGAGCATGCAGCGAGGGTATTACGGGTCCAAAGACCCGATGCGCGCACCCCCGCGCCGGGGCTTTCCTGGAAGGCATGACGCTGCATGCCGACGCCCTGCTCTTCGACAACGACGGAACCCTGCTCTCCTCGATGGAATCGGTCTACCGCTGCTGGGCCCGCTGGGCCGGGGAGTACGGGATCACCGAGGCCGATTTCGCGGCCGTGGAACTGCACGGCCGCCCGGCCGCCGAGATCATCGCCGACCTGCTGCCCGAGGAGGTCCGGGCCGCGGCCCTGGCCCGGATCGAGCGGCTGGAGGTGGAGGACGTCGCGGGCGGCGTCGTCGCGCTGCCCGGCACCAAGGAGCTGCTGTCCGCCCTGCCCGCCGGCCGCTGGGCCGTGGTGACCTCGGCGACCCGCCCGCTCGCCGAGGCGCGGCTGCGCGAGGTGGGCATCGACTTCCCCGAGCTGGTGGCCGCCGACGACATCACCCGCGGCAAGCCCGACCCCGAACCCTTCCTGCTCGCCGCCGCCCGCCTCGGCGTGGATCCGGCCCGCTGCGTGGTCTTCGAGGACGCCCCGGCGGGTCTGGCCGCCGGGCGCGCGGCCGGGATGCGGACCGTGGCCTTGACCACAACCCACCGGGCCGACGAGCTGGTCGCCGACGTGGTGGTCAGGGACCTGTCGGCCGTGTCGGTGCAGGTCACCGCCGACGGCCTGGTGATTGACACGAACGGCTGACCGCGCCGTCCCACCGTGTCGCGTTGTCCGGATGGCGGTCGAAATCCGTCCGCTATCCGGACAACGTTGATCGGTGAAGGGATACGTCTGGTTTACTGGGTCCATGACCACGACGAGCAGCCGCACCCTTGCGACCGAGGCGACGATGACGCCCGGTGCTCGTTGTATGTGTCGAATGCGCGCCTTCTGAGGGCCCCCCTTCCTGAGCCTCGCGCCCCGAAGCGAGATCGGCCGAGTCCGTCCGGACCGTGCCGGCTGTAGAGCCCCCGCGCTGTAGAGCCATCGAAATCACCCGGACCGCTCCTGCCAACCGCCCGGCGTCGAACCGCCGATTCATCCTGGTTCGTCCCGCATCGCGTCCCCAGATGATTGCCCCGTGCCCGGTCTGCCATGCCGTGCACTCGACAGCGACGGAATTCCTGTGATCACCACATCGGGCCTCACGAAGGTCTACCAGTCCCG
Organism: Streptomyces sp. NPDC051555; assembly: GCF_044454405.1. NCBI lineage: Bacteria > Bacillati > Actinomycetota > Actinomycetes > Kitasatosporales > Streptomycetaceae > Streptomyces > Streptomyces sp. NPDC051555. The sequence goes on from NZ_JBITDP010000008.1 coordinate 100,018, forward strand.
TGGCCGCGAGGTCACCGCCCTGGACGGCGTCGACCTCCACGTCCGCGAGGGCGAGGTCTACGGAGTCATCGGCCAGAGCGGCGCCGGCAAGTCCTCCCTGATCCGCTGCGTGAACCTGCTGGAGCGCCCCACCACCGGCACCGTGAGCGTCGACGGCGTCGACCTCACCGCGCTGGCCGGCCGCGGCCGGCGCGCCGGCAAGGAGCTCCGCGAGGCCCGCAGCCGCATCGGCATGGTCTTCCAGCACTTCAACCTGCTGTCCTCGCGCACCGTGCAGGGCAACATCGAGCTGCCCCTGGAGATCCTCGGGGTCTCCGGCCGCGAGCGCTCCCGCAAGGCGCTGGAACTCCTCGACCTCGTCGGCCTCGCCGACAAGGCCAAGTCCTACCCCGGCCAGCTCTCCGGCGGCCAGAAGCAGCGCGTCGGCATAGCCCGGGCCCTGGCCGGCGACCCCAAGGTGCTGCTCTCCGACGAGGCCACCAGCGCCCTCGACCCCGAGACCACCCGCTCGATCCTCCAACTGCTGCGCGACCTCAACCAGCAGCTCGGCCTGACCGTCCTGCTCATCACGCACGAGATGGACGTGGTCAAGGCGGTCTGCGACTCCGCGGCCCTGATGAAGCGCGGCCGGATCATCGAGTCCGGCACCGTCTCCGAACTGCTGGCCACCCCCGGCTCCGAACTCGCCGACGAACTCTTCCCGGTCAGCGGCGCCGCCACCGGCATCGACCGCACCGTGGTCGACGTCACCTTCCACGGCGAGGCCGCCACCCAGCCGGTCATCTCCCAGCTGGCGCGCACCTACAACATCGACATATCGATCCTCGGCGCCGCCATGGACACCGTCGCGGGCCGCCAGGTCGGCCGGATGCGCATCGAACTCCCCGGCCGCTACGAGGAGAACGTCGTCCCCGTCGGCTTCCTGCGCGAGCGCGGCCTCCAGGTCGACGTGGTCGACACCGACACCGAAACCGACACCGACGCGGACGGCGCCACCGTGGCCCCCGCGGCTTCCGCACCCGCCGGTACCGTCCCGGCCCAGCTGGTCAAGGATGGCGCCAAGTGACCTGGTCCGAGATGCAGCCCCTGCTCACCCAGGGCACGTACGACACCCTCTACATGGTCCTGTGGTCCACCCTGGTGACCGTCCTCGGCGGGCTGCCCATCGGCATCCTGCTCGTCCTCACCGACACGGGCGGCCTGTTGCAGAACCGGGTGGTCAACAAGGTCCTCGGGGCGATCGTGAACGTCGGCCGCTCGATGCCGTTCATCATCCTGCTGATCTTCCTGATTCCGGTGACCACCGCCGTCGTCGGCACCTTCATCGGCCCCACCGCGATGATCGTCCCGCTCGCCATCGGCGCCATCCCCTTCTTCGCCCGGCTCGTCGAGACCGCCGTCCGGGGCGTGGACCACGGGCTGGTCGAGGCCGTCGAGTCGATGGGCGGGGGCGTCCCCACCCTCGTCGGCAAGGTGCTCCTCCCGCAGGCCCTGCCCTCCCTGATCGCCGCCGTCACCACCACCGTGATCACCCTCGTCGGCTACTCCGCCATGGCGGGCGCGGTCGGCGGTGAAGGTCTCGGTTCCAAGGCCATCACCTACGGCTTCCAGCGCTTCGAGACCGGCTTCATGGTCGCCACGGTGGTCGTACTGATCGTCCTTGTCACGGTGATCCAGCTGCTCGGCGACGGCGTGGTCCGCCTGCTCGCCCGCCGCGGCCGGACAGCCTGACGGGGCACGGCGCCCCCCTCCAGACTTCCTTCCCTCCCACAGCCCGCACTCGTCGTGCTCGGGCGTTGTCCGCACCACCCAGGAAAGAGGCACTCTTCGTGCGCAGCTCCATCAAGTTCACCGCCCTCGCCGCCACCACCGCGGCCCTCGCCCTCGGCCTCACCGCCTGCGGCACCTCCTCGGACCCGTCCTCCACCAAGGCGGACGGCGGCAAGACCGACGAGAGCAAGCCCCTCGTCATCGCGGCCTCCCCGAGCCCGCACGCCGACATCCTGAACTTCGTCAAGGACAAGCTGGCGGCCAAGGACGGCCTCAAGATCGAGGTCAAGGAGTTCACCGACTACGTCCTGCCCAACACCGCCACCGAGCAGGGCCAGGTCGACGCGAACTTCTTCCAGCACAAGCCGTACCTGGACGACTTCAACAAGAAGAACAACACCCACATCGTCCCGGTGGTCAACGTCCACCTGGAGCCGCTGGGCCTCTACTCCAAGAAGGTCAAGTCCCTCACGGACATCAAGGCCGGCCAGACCGTCGCCGTCCCGAACGACCCGACCAACGAGGGCCGCGCGCTCCAGCTGCTCGCCGCCAACAAGCTCATCACCCTCAAGGACGGCGTCGGCACCGCCGCGAAGCTGGCCGACATCACCGACAAGAAGGGCCTGGAGTTCAAGGAGCTGGAGGCCGCCACGGTCCCGCGCGCCCTGAACGACGTGGACGCCGCCATCATCAACGGCAACTACGCCATCGAGGCGAAGCTCGTCCCCGCCAAGGACGCCCTGGTCCTGGAGAAGGCCGAGGGCAACCCCTACGCCAACCTCCTCGCGGTGAAGGACGGCAAGCAGAGCGACCCCCGGATCCAGAAGCTCGCCAAGCTCCTGAACTCCGACGAGGTCAAGAAGTTCATCGAGGAGAAGTACCAGGGCTCGGTCATCCCGGCCTTCGGCACCCCGGCCTCCTGACCCACCGGTAACGCAGCCCCGGCCCCGCACGCCCTCCCCGGGCGGGCGGGGCCGCGCCGCTGCGCGCGCACGGCCGCCGCCTGCCCGTATCCGGGCAGCCCGGCCCTGCACACCACCGGACCGATACTGCATGCTGTGGCTCTACGGCCACGGTCTCAGGCATGGAGCTGCGCATGACAACCACCTTCCCGGACGTCTCCATCAGCACGGACCGGCTGGTGCTGCGCCCCTTCGAGGAAGAGGACGTCAGCGCGCTCACCGAGATGATGAACGACGAACTCATCACCGCCTGGACCGAGGCCCCGCACCCCTACAGCGGAGCCGACGCCCGCCGTTGGGCCACCGGTGGAGCCCACCGCGAGCGCACCGACGGCCGCGGCATCGTCTTCGCCGTGACCGAGTTCCTCACCCACCGCCTGGTCGGCACCGTCCACGTCCGCCACACCGACTGGCGCTGTCTCAGCGCCGAGGTGGGCTACGCGACCGCCCCCTGGGCCCGCGGCGAGGGCTACGCCTGCGAATCCGTGCTCGCCGTCGCCCAATGGCTTTTCCGCGACCACGGCTTCGAGCGCCTCGAACTGCGCACGGCCGCCGACAACACCGCCTCCCAGCAGGTCGCCCAGAAGATCGGCTGCATCAGCGAGGGCGTCCTGCGCAACGCCTGGATAGTGCGCACCCAGACGCCCGACGGCAGATGGGTCGACACCCGCACCGACCTGCTGGTCTGGGGCCTGGTCCCGGAGGACCTCGACGACCTCGACGTCCTCGACGGCTACGGCGAGTTCCACGCCGTACCCGAACCGCCCACCGGCCAGATCACCGACCAGCACCCCCAGGCCGCCGACGCCGACGCGCACGGCCGCCAACCCCAGTCCCCGCACCAGTCGCACGCCGGACGCCACCCCCAGCCGCACGACCGCACCGCCCGGTCCGACCGCCCCTGACCCGGCCGTCCGCCGACACCGGACGCCCCGATCAGCAGGTAGTCTCACGGTGCCCGCCCTCGCGGCCGGGCCGCCCCGCACCACCACCCACACCAGGGAGACCGACGACGATGGCCGACCGGGTCACGGTGATCGGCTGGGACGGCTCCCCCCTGACCGCGGCCGCCCGATCAGCGCTCGCCGCAGCCACGCTGGTGGCCGGAGCCGGCCACCACCTCGCGCTCCCCGAGATCCCGCCCGCCGCCGAACGCATCCGGCTCGGCAGCCTCGGCCTCGCCGCCCGCCGCATCGCGGGCCACCGCGGCACCGCCGTCGTCCTCGCCGACGGCGACCCCGGCTTCTTCGGCGTCGTACGGGCCCTGCGCGCTCCCGAACACGGCCTGGAGGTGGAAGTGGTCCCGGCCGTGTCCTCCGTGGCCGCGGCCTTCGCCCGCGCCGGCATGCCCTGGGACGACGCCCAGGTCGTCGTGGCCCAACGCCGCACCCTGCGCCGCGCGGTCAACGTCTGCCGGGCGCACACCAAGGTCGCCGTCCTCACCTCGCCCGGCGCCGGTCCCGCCGAACTCGCCCTGCTGCTCGAAGGGGTCCACCGGACCTTCGTCATCTGCGAGGAACTGGGCACCGACAAGGAACGGGTCACCGTACTGACCTCGGACCGGGCCGCCGACCACAGTTGGCGCGACCCCAACGTCGTGATCGTCGTCGGCGGCGGCGGGCCCGTCTCCGCCGACCCCGGCTGGCTCATGGGCCGGCCCACCGCCGTCGCCGTGGCCGCCGCGGGCGCCCGGGGCTGGGCCCGCCCCGACCCCCACCACCCCGAGCACGGCCCCGGGGTGCCCGGCGGGGAGGGCGAGTCGGCGCTGCTTCGCGCCGCCCAACTGGCTCGGCTCGGCCCGCGCACCGGCGACCTCCTCTGGGACATCGGCGCCGGAACCGGCGCGCTCGCCGTGGACGCGGCCGCCTTCGGCGCGGCCGTCATCGCGGTCGACGCCGACCCCCGCGCCTGCGAGCGGATCGAAGTCGCCGCCCGCCACCGCGGCGTGCTCCTCCAGGCCGTCGCGGGCCGCGCACCGCACGTACTGGAGAACCTCCCCGAACCCGACGTCGTCCGGATCGGCGGCGGGGGAGTCCCGGTCGTCCAGGCCTGCGCCGACCGCCGTCCGGAACGGATCGTCACCCACGCCTCCACCCGCGACGAGGCGGAGGCGATCGGCCGCGCCCTGACCGAAGGCGGGTACGCGGTGGAATGCGCGCTGCTCCAGTCCGTGGGCATGGACACCCGGACCTGGCGCGAGCAGGAGCGCTCCGTCGTCTTCCTCATCGCGGCCGAACGCCCGTCGAGCCGCTAGGGCTGTGACCGGACCCCCGGTCGCCCGTGCCGTGACCCGGGCGGACCTGCGAAATGGCCCGGGGTAGGCTGGCCGATCGTCGTACTGCCCCGTCACTCCGGGCACATCGGCACCAATGGACCACCCGACGTGGCGCAGTCCACAGCAGACCGTGGCAGTTATGGCCGCCGTGGTGGCGAACGGGCGCGACAATGCTTAGTGGTTGTCGGCGGTGGCGCGCCCGAGGGGCTCGTGCCGCACGGCAGCCACGCTCGTTGGTCATACGGGCGCCGGGCGATCGAAGCAGCAATACCGATGGGCGAGGGGTAAGCATGACTGACACCGGCCAGGTTCCGGGCGAGGGCCTCCCGGACAACGCGGGCATGGTGGATCAGCACGGCATCCCCGCGCCGGTCCCGGCACCGCTCCGGACACCGCTCCAGGCGACGGGCGGGTACGCGTTCCAGGACCTGGTGGACAACCCGGCCGAGGACGACGAGCTCCTGCTGATGCCCAGCGGCCAGGGGGCGTGGAGCGACCCGCAGGTGGTGCCCCCGGCCCCCGTCTTCCCCGTCGAGGGCGGCTTCTACGAGCCCGCGCCCGCCTTCGTCGACCCCGGCTTCGCGGAGCCCGGTTACACCGACACCGGTTCCTACACGCACGGCGCGCACGAGGCGGGCGGCCGTGACACCGGCGCCCTCGACCTCGGCGGCCTGCTGCCGCCGCCGGCCGCGCCCGTGACCCCCGTCCGGCGCCCGCTGCACATGGGCCCGCCGGTCCCCGACGCCTCGGGCGGCGTCGTACGCTCCCTCGCCGACCGCGGCCCGGCCGCGCCGGTGCCGCCGGTGGCCCCCGTCGCGCCCGCCCCCGCCCCCGTGCCCGTCGCCGTGAGCGCCCCGGTCGAGCCCGTCGCGCCTGCGCAGGCCGAGGCGCCGCTCGCGGCGGTCGCCCTCGCGCCGGTCCAGGGCCAGGCGCAGGCACAGGCCCCCGTGGACGTTCCGGTTCAGGCTCCGGCGGAGGTGGAGGTCGCCGAGGCCGCCGCCGCTGCTCCGGCGCCGGCCGAGGCACAGGTCGAGACGCAGGCGGAGGCGCCGGTCGAGGTGGCGGTCGACGCCGCGGCCGAACCCGCGCCGCAGGCTCCGGTCGAGGACCCGCCGGTGGTCGTGGCGCAGGCCCCCGCGGAGGTGCCCGCCGAGGTACCGGCGACCGCGCCCGTCGCACTCCCGGCCGAGGCTCCCGTCGAGGTGGAGGTCGTGGCCGCGGCCGTGGCCGTGGCCGACACGCAGGTGCAGGCGCAGGCGCCGGCGCCGGTCTTCCAGACCGCTCCGGCGACCAGCGGCGGCCTGGAGTACCTGGACGTCCCGGCCGTGGAGACCGGCGCGCTGCCCGGCCCGCAGCTGGGTGAGATCCCGCTCCAGGCGGGCGCCCCCTGGTCGGCGGAGCCGGTCGTGGCGGCGGCTCCCGAGCCGGTGGCCGCTCCGGCCCCGGTCGTCGAGCCGGTCGCCCCGGCCGCTCCCGCGGCCCCGGAGCCCGTCGCCGCGCCCGTCGCGGAGGCCGCACCCGTGGTCCTCGCGGAGCCGGTCCCGGTCGTGCCTCCCGTGGAGCAGGCGGCTCCGCCCGTCGCCCCCGAGGTCGTGGTCGTGGCCGAGGCCGCCCCCGAGCCCCAACTCCAGCCCGAGCCCGAGCCGGTCCCGGCCCCCGTGGCCGAAGCCGCTGGCGAGGTGCTCCCCGAAGCGGCGCCCGCGCCGATCGTCGAGGTCCCGGCCGCGCCCGAGCCCGTAACCGAGCCGGTGGCCGTGGCCGAGTCCGCGGACGCGGTGGAACCGGCCGAGCCCGTCGACGCCCCGGAGGCCGTCGAAGCCCCGGAGGCCATCGAGGTCGCCGAGGTCGCCGAGCCCGCTGAGCGCGGCGCCGCCGCGCCCGGCTACGCCGACGCCGAGCGCGAAGCGGTCCTGCGCGTCATGCGCGAGCGCCGCGACATCCGCAACGGCTTCCGTACCGACCCGATCCCGCACGAGGTGCTGCTCCGCGTCCTGGAGGCCGCCCACACGGCGCCCAGCGTCGGGCACTCCCAGCCCTGGGACTTCGTCGTCATCCGCTCCGCCGAGACCCGCCGGACGATGCACGAACTGGCCCAGCGCCAGCGCGAGGCGTACGCCAAGTCGCTGCCCAAGGGCCGGGCGAAGCAGTTCAAGGAACTGAAGATCGAGTCGATCCTCGACACCCCGGTGAACATCGTCGTCACCGCCGACCCCACCCGCGGCGGCCGCCACACCCTCGGGCGGCACACCCAGCCGCAGATGGCGCCGTACTCCTCCGCGCTCGCCGTCGAGAACCTCTGGCTCGCCGCCCGGGCCGAGGGCCTCGGCGTCGGTTGGGTCAGCTTCTTCGACGAGCGCGAGATGGTCCGCGCCCTCGGCCTGCCCGAGCACCTGGAGGTCGTGGCCTACCTGTGCGTCGGCTACGTGGACGAGTTCCCCGAGGAGCCCGAGCTGATGCAGGCCGGGTGGTCCAAGCGGCGCCCGCTGTCCTGGGTGGTCCACGAGGAGACGTACGGTCGTCGCGCGCTGCCCGGCGAGGAGCCGCACGACCTGCTCTCCGAGACGGTCGCGAGCATCCGCCCGCTCGACGCGAAGGCGCTCGGCGAGGCCTGGGAGCGGCAGAAGCGCATGACCAAGCCCGCCGGGGCCCTGGGCATGCTCGAAATCATCTCCGCCCAGCTCAGCGGCCTCTCGCGGGTCTGCCCTCCGCCGATCCCGGAGCCCGCCGCGGTCGCGATCTTCGCCGGTGACCACGGTGTGCACGCCCAGGGCGTCACCCCCTGGCCGCAGGAGGTCACCACGCAGATGGTCGCCAACTTCCTGGGCGGCGGGGCGGTCTGCAACGCCTTCGCCAACCAGGTGGGCGCCGAGGTCTGCGTGATCGACGTGGGCGTCGCGGGAGAGCTCCCCGCCACCCCCGGACTGCTGCCGCGCAAGGTCCGCCCCGGCACCGCCGACCTGTCGGTCGGGCCCGCGATGACCCGCGAGGAGGCCGTGGCCGCCATCGAGGTGGGCATCGAGACCGCCCGCGACCTCGTCGCGGCGGGCAACAAGGCCCTGCTCACCGGTGAGATGGGCATCGCGAACACCACCGTGTCCGCCGCCCTCATCTCGGTCTTCACCGGCGTCGATCCGGCGGAGGTCACCGGGCGCGGCACCGGCATCAACGACGAGACGCACACCCGCAAGATCGAGGTCGTCCGCCGGGCGCTCGAACTCCACCAGCCGGACCCGTCCGACCCGGTGGGCGTGCTCGCCGCGATCGGCGGTCTGGAACACGCGGCGATCGTCGGCCTGCTGCTGGGCGGAGCATCGCTCCGTACGCCGGTCATCCTGGACGGCGTGAGCGCGGGCGCGGCGGCGCTGGTGGCCCGTGCCATCGCCCCGGAGTCCCTGTCCGCGTGCATCGCGGGTCACCGCAGTGCGGAGCCGGGTCACGTCGCGGCCCTGAACACCCTCGGGCTGCGCCCGCTCGTCGACCTGGACCTCCGCCTCGGCGAGGGCACGGGGGCGCTCCTGGCCCTCCCCCTGGTCCAGAGCGCCGCCCGAGCCATGCACGAGGTAGCCACCTTCGACTCGGCCGGCGTCACCGAAAAGTAACCCCGCCCCAGCGAGCCCCGCTCCCAGCCTGTCCGACCGGGCCGGGCCTCGACCCCAGCCTGGCCGGGCTGGGCCGGGCCTCGATCCCAGCCTGGTCGGCCGGGGTGGGCCTCGATCCCAGCCTGGCCGGCCGGGCCGGGCCTCGACCCCAGCCTCGCCGGCTGGGGAGGACCCGGGTCCAGCCTCCCTGGCTGGGGCGGACCCGGGTCCAGCCTCGCCAGCCGTGCCGGCCCCCGATCCAGCCTCACCGCCGGCCCGGGCGGACCCCCTGTCCAGCCTCGCCGGCGTTTGAGGCGCCCCCGGAGGGCGAACGAGCCGGCACCCGGGCAGGACGCCACCCACCCCGACAGGGCCGGCACCCGGACGGGGTGGGCGCGGAGCCTCTCCGGTCCCTCCGGGGGGGGGGGGGGCGGGGGCGGGCGGGGGGGGGGCGGGGCCGCCCGCGGCGCGGGGGGGGGCGGGGCCCACCGCGCCCCCCCCGGGGCGGCCCCCCGCCCCCCCCCGGGGGGCGGCCCCCGGGGGGGGGGGGCCGGGGGGCCGGGGGGGGCCCGCGGGGGGCGCCTCAAACGCCGGCGAGGCTGGATTGGGAGGCCGGTCGGTCCAGCAAGGCTGATCCGGGGCCCGGGTCGCACCGGTGAGGCTGATTCGGGCCCGCACGGACCGGCGAGGCTGATTCGGGCCCGGGTCGGACCCGCGGGGCCGGACCGCCGGGCCCCGCCCCCGGACCGGCACCCGCCCGCCCCGGCCCGTAACGTTGACCACGCGATTCGCGCCACCGCCGCCGCGAGATCCGCCCGCACCGGAACCCCCCGTACGAGGAGCCCCGCATGGCCGCACACCCCGCCTACCCCGTAGGCCTCCGTCTGGCGGGCCGCCGCGTCGTCGTCATCGGCGGCGGCCAGGTCGCGCAGCGCCGGCTCCCCGCGCTCGTCGCGGCCGGCGCCGACGTGCTGCTGATCTCCCCCTCGGCCACCCCCTCCGTGGACGTCATGGCCGAGACCGGCGAGATCCGTTGGGAGCGCCGCCGCTACCAGGACGGCGACCTCGCCAACACTTGGTACGCGCTGATCGCCACCCGTGACACGGCGGCCAACGACGCCGCCTCCGCCGAGGCCGAGCGCGAGCGGGTCTGGTGCGTGCGCGCCGACGACGCCGAAGCGGCCACCGCCTGGACCCCGGCCACCGGCCGCAGCGAGGGCGTCACCGTCGCCGTACTGACCGGCAACGACCCGCGCCGCTCCGCCGCCGTGCGCGACGCGATCATCGAGGGGCTGCGCGACGGCAGCCTCGCCGCTCCGGCGCAGGGGCGCGAGAAGCGCAACCCCGGCGTGGCCCTGGTCGGCGGCGGCCCCGGCGACCCGGACCTCATCACCGTCCGCGGCCGCCGGCTGCTCGCCGAGGCCGACGTGGTCATCGCCGACCGGCTCGGCCCCCGCGGCCTGCTCGACGAACTGGCCCCGCACGTCGAGGTCATCGACGCCGCGAAGATCCCGTACGGCCGCTTCATGGCCCAGGAGGCCATCAACAACGCGCTGATCGAGCACGCGAAGGCCGGCAAGTCGGTGGTCCGGCTCAAGGGCGGGGACCCGTACGTCTTCGGCCGCGGCATGGAGGAGCTCCAGGCGCTCGCCGAGGCAGGCATCCCCTGCACCGTCGTCCCCGGCATCTCCAGCTCGATCTCCGTGCCCGGCGCGGCCGGCATCCCGGTGACGCACCGCGGGGTGGCCCACGAGTTCACGGTCGTCAGCGGCCACGTCGGACCGGACGACCCCCGTTCGCTCGTCGACTGGGCCTCGCTCGCCAAGCTGACCGGCACCCTGGTGATCCTCATGGGCGTCGACAAGATCGGCCTGATCGCCGAGGCGCTGGTCCGCCACGGCCGCTCCGCGGACACCCCGGTCGCCGTGGTCCAGGAGGGCACGACCGCCGCCCAGCGCCGGGTGGACGCCACCCTCGCCACGGTCGGCGAGACGGTCCGCGCCCAGGAGGTCCGCCCGCCCGCGGTGATCGTCATCGGCGACGTCGTGAAGGTGGGCCCGGCCGCCTGACCACGGCGCCACCCGCGCCCCCGGGCGCTTCCGCCCCCCCCGCGTCGTCTCCGCACGCCCCCTACGACCAAGCCGTTGGCACCACACCCAGGACAAGGCAGTATCACCCTGTGGCTGATCTCATCACCGTCGAAGACCCCGACGACCCGCGCCTGAGCGACTACACGGGCCTGACCGACGTCGAACTGCGCAGACGTCGCGAGCCCGCCGAAGGACTCTTCATCGCGGAAGGCGAGAAGGTCATCCGGCGGGCCAAGGACGCCGGATTCGAGATGCGCTCCATGCTGCTCTCCGCGAAGTGGGTCGACGTCATGCGCGACGTCATCGACGAGCTTCCGGCGCCGGTCTACGCCGTCAGCCCCGAGCTGGCCGAGCGGGTCACCGGCTACCACGTGCACCGCGGCGCGCTCGCCTCCATGCAGCGCAAGCCGCTGCCGACCGCCGAGGAACTGATGGGCGCCGGGCCCGGCGGCCGCCGGATCGCCATCTTCGAGGGCTTCGTCGACCACGCGAACCTCGGCGCGGCCTTCCGCAGCGCCGCGGCCCTCGGCATCAGCGCGATCCTGCTGTCCCCGGACTGCGCGGACCCGCTGTACCGGCGGGCCATCAAGGTCTCGATGGGGTCCGTCTTCTCCGTCCCGTACGGCCGGTTGACGGACTGGCCCGCCGACCTCGAACAGGTCCGCGAAGCCGGGTACCGGATCCTCGCCATGACGCCGAGCGAGAAGGCCACTCCGCTGGACCAGGTTCCGGCGGAGCGCTTCGAGCAGTCCGCGATCATGCTCGGTTCGGAGGGCCACGGCCTCTCCACCTACGCCCTGCGCGCCGCGGACGAGTGGGTGCGCATCCCCATGTCCGAGGGGATCGACTCGCTGAACGTGGCGGCGGCCTCCGCCGTCGCCTTCTACGCGACCCGCCCCCGGGGCTGACCCGAACGGTCCCCGCGCCGGGCCCACCGGGCCGGCGCGGGGGGCCCGCTCACAACCTCTGGGCGACCGCGATCCCCACCGCCACGATCAACGTGACCAGCACGAACACGATCAGCCGCTGCCGCATCAACCGCGGGTCCGGCCGGGAGGGTCGACGACCCGTGCCCGTCGTGCGCGGACCCGGGCGGCCACCGCCCGTCCGCCCGGCCGTGCGTCCGGCCGTGCGTCCGGCCGTGGGCCGGGAGCTCGGGCCACCGGGCTCGCGGGGGCCCGTGGGGCGCGCGTGCGCCCCCTCGTGGGCGCCGTGCGAGCCGCTCGCGGACGGACCGCCCGGACCACCCTGACCGCCCTGGGGTCGCAGCGCCGGGGTGCCCGCCGTGCGCCGCTCGGTGTGCTGTTCGGCGTACTCGTCCGCGAGCCGGCCCGTGGGCCGCTCGGCGCCCCGGGCGCGCTGGGCCGGCGGCCGCCCGTCCGTGATCCCCTGGGCCTCCCGCGCCGCGATCTCCTTGAGCCGCATCGACAGCTGGAGGGTGCTGGGCCGGTCCTCCGGGTCCTTGGCCAGGCACGCCTGTACGAGCGGTGCGAGGGCGTCCGGTACGCCGAGCAGGTGTGCCTCCTCGTGCACCACGCGGTACAGCATCACCTCGGAACTGCCGTGCCCGAAGGGCGAGTCGGCGGTCGCCGCGTAGGCGAGGGTGGCGCCCAGGGCGAAGACGTCGGTGGCGGGCGTGACGGCGGCGCCGCGCACCTGCTCCGGGGCGAGGAAGCCGGGGGAGCCGACGGCCGTGCCGACGTGCGTGAGCGTGCTGGCGCCGGTCGCCCAGGCGATCCCGAAGTCGATGATCCGGGGGCCCTTGGGCGACAGCAGGATGTTCGACGGTTTGAGGTCGCGGTGGACCACTCCCGCCTCGTGGACGGCGACCAGCCCCTCGGAGAGCGCGGCGCCGATCGCGGCGATCTGGGCGGCGGTGAGCGGGCCCTCTTCGGCCACCTTGTCGTGCAGCGAGGGCCCGGGGACGTACTGCGTGGCGAACCAAGGCCGTTCGGCCTCCAGGTCCGCGGCCACCAACCGGGCCGTGCAGCCGCCGCGGATCCGCCGGGCGGCGGACACCTCGCGGGCGAAGCGGGAGCGGAACTCCTGGTCCTCGGCGAGGTCGGGTCGGATCACCTTGAGCGCGACGCGCTGACCGCGCCGATCCGAGCCGAGGTAGACCACGCCCATGCCGCCCGCACCGAGCCGCCGGTGCAGCCTGAACGAGCCGACGACGCGCGGGTCCTCCCGCCGGAGCCGCATCATCGCCATGTCCACCCCGCTGACCGGTCGTCCTGTTGACGTGGCACAGCTTACGGACCATCCGGCATGTCCGCTCAGAGGCCGCGCCCTCGCCGGGAGATTCGATCGTCAGTGCTGGGAAGGCCACTTGAGGGAGAATCAGGGGTACGAGCGGTGGGGGACCGGGGTAACGGCCGTTCCCCCAAACGGCCCCCGGTCCAAGGGGATTGGCGCGCCCCCGGCCCCGACGCACCCGGAACCACCGGGTCGCGCGGGCCCGGCGTACGCGCGGCGCGCGACGGCGTGCGGGCGGCGGTGGGCGTGAGGGAAGTCACCACGGGTGACGGCTCCCGCACGGACCCCGACCACGCTCCTGGGGGATGCCCCCTACAACGGGGGAGCGGTCTCCACCCAGGGGAGTACGAGGAGATCGCCGCAGTCATCCTCCTGGAGGCCCGGCATGGATACGAGGGCATGAGGCCAGGGGCGCCCGGCCCGCCTAGTGTTGAAGACAAGCGGCGGGTGGCGCACTCGTCCCCCGAGGTCACTGGCCCGCCGCTGTCAACTACAGGGAGAGGGCCATGGCGGACGTCGCACGGCAGGGACGCAGGGCATTCGCGTTCAACGGCCACGAGTCCGGCACGCGGCACCCACTGGTCGCCGCGGCGATGGTGCTCCCCCTGGCCGCCGTCCTGGTCTTCCTCTTCGGGGGATGGGACCAGGTGGTGGCGCAAGCGTCGTCCGTGGGCGCGATGCTGGGGCGCTGAGCGGCGCTCCAGGCCCGGGAGAGCGGCCCGGGCCGGACATCGGCCTTCAGCCCCGTGGGGACGGGGGTGCGGCGGACGGCAGGAGAAGGGTGCTGCCGGTGCGACGTCTGACGTCGTACCGGCAGCACCCTCTTCCGGTTTCCGGCCCGGGCGGCCAGCGCATCGCACAGCGCATCGCGACGCGCTACCCATCTCGCGTCGCCCTACCCATCGCAACGCGAAAGCCCCGACCGAATGAACGGCCGGGGCTTTCGTATGGTGCGCGATACTGGGATTGAACCAGTGACCTCTTCCGTGTCAGGGAAGCGCTCTCCCGCTGAGCTAATCGCGCGGGCACCACGGCAGTGAAGCCGCAGGTCGTAACTGTACAGCGTGCGCGATACTGGGATTGAACCAGTGACCTCTTCCGTGTCAGGGAAGCGCTCTCCCGCTGAGCTAATCGCGCGGGTGATCCTTGCGGATCGAGTGGACGATACTGGGATTGAACCAGTGACCTCTTCCGTGTCAGGGAAGCGCTCTCCCGCTGAGCTAATCGTCCTTGGAGGTGGAGACGGGATTTGAACCCGTGTAGACGGCTTTGCAGGCCGTTGCCTCGCCTCTCGGCCACTCCACCATGGAGCGTGAGCAAGGGTTCTCGGGAAGATCCCCCACTTCGAGCGGACGACGAGACTCGAACTCGCGACATCCACCTTGGCAAGGTGGTGCTCTACCAACTGAGCTACGTCCGCAGGTCACCGTGTTCGCTTCCGGGTTTTTCCCCGGCGCTCCCTGGCGACGTGTTGAACTCTAGCGGATTCCCGAGCCAGCTCAAAAACGCGTTTCCGCAGCGTGCTGCCGCCCGATCACCACAGGTCACCCCACCGGCGCCGACCCGTCACCGGTCATAGACTCGCAGCCGTGCACGACCTGGCTCCCATGGCCCGCTTCGGCGGCCTCCTCGCATCAGACCTCCGCGACGTCACGAGCGATCCCGCGGCCCTGGACTCCACCGGCTTCTGGGCGGTGTCCGCGGACTTCGAGGGGCGCCTGACCTGCGCGCGCTTCGGTGACGTGCGCCCCGACCCCGTTCCCGCGCCCGTCCCAGGTGCCTGGAACGGCCCCGCCGCCGGCGACTGGACGTCCTCTCTGGACCGGGCCGCTTACGTCGCGGGAGTACGGCGCATCCGCGAGCACATCGCGGCCGGCGAGGTCTACCAGGCCAACCTCTGCCGCGTGATGTCCGCGCCCCTGTCCGGCTCCGCTTCCGGTTCCGGTCCGGCCGATGTGGACGCGCTCACCGCACTGCTGGCCCGCGGCAATCCCGCCCCCTTTGCCGGAACGATTCGCCTCCCCGCGCACGGCGTCGAGATCGCCACCGCCTCCCCCGAGCTGTACCTGCGCCGCACCGGCCGCCGGATCGAGTCCGGACCCATCAAGGGCACCGGCCGGACCGCGGCGGACCTGCTGGAGAAGGACCACGCCGAGAACGTGATGATCGTGGACCTGGTCCGCAACGACCTCGGCCGGGTCTGCGCCACCGGGTCCGTCACCGTGCCCGAACTGTGCGCCGTGGAGGAGCACCCGGGCCTGGTCCACCTCGTCTCCACCGTCAGCGGTGAGCTCGCCGACGGCGCCGGCTGGCCGGAACTGCTCGCCGCGACCTTCCCGCCCGGCTCCGTCACCGGCGCCCCCAAGTCCTCCGCGCTGCGGATCATCGAGGCCCTGGAGACCGCCCCGCGCGGCCCCTACTGCGGGGGGATCGGCTGGGTCGACGCCGACCGGGGCACCGCCGAGCTGGCCGTCGGCATCCGCACCTTCTGGATCGACCGTGCGGCCGTGGGCGGTCCCCGGCTGTGCTTCGGCACCGGCGCCGGGATCACCTGGGGCTCCGACCCGCACCGCGAGTGGGCGGAGACCGAACTGAAGGCGGCCCGGTTGCTGGCGGTAGCGTCGGGCACCTACCACCAGCACAGTGGAGGGACCGCTCAGTGACGACGCCGAACCCGACGCCGAACCCGATGCCGGACAGGACGCCGGACAGGACGCCGCATCCGACGCCGATGACGCAGCCGCCCGCGTCCGGGACCCCGGTCTGGCTCGACGGGGCGCTGCACGAAGCCGGCAGCGCGGCCGTCTCCGTCTTCGACCACGGGCTGACCGTGGGCGACGGCGTCTTCGAGGCGCTCAAGGTCGAGGGCGGCCGTCCCTTCGCCCTCACCCGGCACCTCGACCGGCTGACCCGCTCCGCCCGCGGCCTCGGGCTGTGCGACCCCGACCTCGACGAGGTGCGGCGCGCCTGCGCCGCCGTACTGGAGGCGGGCTCCGGAGCCACCCCGTCCGGACGGTTGCGGATCACCTACACCGCGGGCCGCTCGCCGCTCGGCTCGGACCGCGGCGAATCGGCGCCCACCCTGGTCGTCGCCCTGGCCCCGGCCACCCGCCGCCCCGACACCACCGCGGTGATCACGGTCCCCTGGGTGCGCAACGAGCGCGGCGCCGTCGCCGGCCTGAAGACCACCTCCTACGCGGAGAACGTTGTCGCCCTGGCCGCCGCCCACCGCGCCGGCGCCTCCGAGGCCCTCTTCGCCAACACCGTCGGCCGGCTCTGCGAGGGCACCGGGTCCAACGTCTTCGTCGTCCTCGACGGAGAGCTGCACACCCCGCCGCTCGCCTCCGGCTGCCTCGCGGGCATCACCCGCGACCTCGTCGTCGAGTGGGCGGGCGCCCACGAGACCGATCTGCCGTACGAGGTCCTGGAGCGGGCCGAGGAGGTCTTCCTGACCTCTTCGCTGCGCGACGTCCAGGCCGTCCACCGGATCGACGGGCGGGTCCTGACGGCCGCGCCCGGACCCGTCACGGCGAAGGCCGCACGGATCTTCGACGAGCGGTCCGGGGCCGACCTCGACCCGTGAGCCCGCCGCCGCACCCGGCGCCGCCCCGGCGCCCGGCGGCGGTCCGGGCGAAAAGGAGGCTGTCGTGGGCCCGTACGGCGGGTAGAAAGACCCTGATGACCACCACCCTGCGGCCGTCCGCGCCGCTCCAGCAGACCCCGACCGGGGCGCGCTCGCGCCCGTACGAGATCCGGGTGAACAGCAGAAGGGTCGGCGCCCTGGTGCTGACCGCGGCCGAACCGCTCGGGTCCGTCGTGATCGGGAGGATAGACGGCCTGGCCGTGGACGAGGGCGACCGCCGTCGCGGTCGGGCCACGGTGGCGGGGCTCGCCGCCGAGGAGATCCTGCGCTCCTGGGGGTGCCGCCGCGTCACGGTGTCCGTCCCGACGGAGTCCGGCGGCGGGCTGCGCCTGGCCGAGGCGCTGGGGTACCTGCGCACCGGCCGCACCATGGTCAAGGACCTCGGGTCCGACCCGCCCCCGCTGCCCGCGGGGACCACCGGGCGGCCGATCACGGCCGAGGAGTACGGGCCCTGGCTGGCCGACGCCACCGTGCGGTACGCCGGCGACTGGGAGGCCCGGGGCCTGTCGCCGGAAGCCGCGCACGCCAAGTCGGTCGCCGACCACGCGAGCCAGCTGCCGCACGGCCCCGACTCCCCGGACGTGGACATCCTCGTCCTGGAAGCGGCGGGCGAGCGCGCCGGGCACATCTGGGTCGGCCGGCTCGGCGGGGCGGCGTACGTCTTCGACGTCGAGGTCGTCGCGGAGCAGCGCGGCCGGGGCCACGGCCGCTCCCTCATGCTGCTCGCCGAGGGCGCGGCCCGCGCGGCCGGGCTGACCGCCCTGGGCCTGCACGTCTTCGCGGGCAACACCCCGGCGGAGCGCCTGTACGAGTCGCTCGGCTACCGCTACACCGCGGTCAACTTCGCCAAGGAGCTGCTCTGAACCCTTCCGGGCAACCCGCCTAAGCGGGGTGCGCGAGGAGACGGTCGGCGATCTCCTCGATCCGCTCGCGCAGCCCGTCCTGGCTCTTGCCGCCGTCCAGGCGCTCCCCGCCGATGACATACGTCGGCGTGCCGGTCACGCCGATCGCCTTGCCCTCGGCCTGGTCGGCGTCGACGATCAGGATGTGGCGGCCGTCGATCAGCGCGACCTCGAACTCCTCGACGTCCAGCCCCAGTTCACGGGCGACATCGAGCAGTAGCGGCTCGCCCCGGGTGGTCAGCTCCGCGGTGCGGGCCAGTACGGCCTCCGCGTACGGCCAGCCCTGCCCCTGGACCACGGCCTCCTCGGCGGCCTGCGCGGCGGCGAAGGAGTGCTTGTGCTTCTCCAGCGGGAAGTGGCGCAGCACGATGTCCAGCCGGTCGCCGTACCGGGCCCGCAGGGCGCGCACGTCGTCGAGGGCGCCGTGGCAGTCGGGACACTGGAGTTCGCACCAGACCTCGAGGGTCACGGGGGAGGGGGAGCCTGCGGGCTGGGAATCGGTCATGCGGACAGTCTCCCAGCCCCCGCTCCCGGCCCCGACCGCGACCTGGGGAGGAGGGGCGACCCGGAGATGTCCCGGAGATCGCCCGCCTTCGGCTCCGGCGCATGGCCCCCGCGGCCGTCCCCGGTGCACGATGGAGGGGACGGATCGCCCAGAGCTGGAGGAACCCATGCTTGCCGAGACCATATGCTCCGCGGCATCCGCGGCGGGCCTGGGCATCGCCGCGCTCACCGCCTACCGCAAGCGCTTCCTGGCGGCGGCGCGGATCACCGCGTACGCGCTGGTCCCGGTGGCCCTGGTGCTGACCGGCCTGGTGAAGTGGGTGTCCGGGATCGCCTTCAACCCGACGGTCTGGGTGGGCTTCGGCCTGCTGGGCCTCGCCTGGCTGCTCTTCACGGGCACCCGGGCGATCGAGCGCCGGCGGCTCGGCCCCGAGGGGGAGAAGCCGGCGAAGGTGGCGAAGGCGGGCCGGCCGGACCGTTCGACCCGGTCCGAGCGGCAGGCCGCGGTCGCGCCGAACGCCTCCGCGCCCTCGCTCGGCGCCGGCGCGCCCCCGCAGGCCGCACCGCAGCGCGCGGCCGCGCCCGCGGAGGACTTCTCCGACATCGAAGCGATCTTGAAGAAGCACGGGATCTGAGGACCAGAAGCACAAGATCTGACGAACTACCGCATCGTCATTGGCGTGTTGACGGACGAACAGGGGTGCGCTGCGTCATCATCGGCCCGACATGCCCGACACCTCGACGGGCGAGCCGCCGGTTCCCGTTCCGCTTCCGGCCCTCGTCCCCGCTGCCGCGCCCGCGTCCCCTCCGGTCCCCGCACCTCGGTCCGCCGCGCCCGTAACGCCCGCTCCGCCCGTGCCGCCCGAAGAGGCGCGCGGCTGCCTCTTCGCGCTCTCCCAACCGCCGCTGATGATCTTCCTAACGGTGATCGGCACCCTGCTGCTGCTCGCCGCCGTGCACGACCTCTTCCTGCTCTGATCCCTGTCCTGCCGCCGGCTCCACGTGCTCCGTGCCCGCCTCCTTGCGGCGGGCCCGGTACGCCGCCACGTGCAGCCGGTTCCCGCAGGTGCGGCTGTCGCAGTAGCGCCGGGACCGGTTGCGCGAGAGGTCGACGAAGGCGCGCCGGCAGTCCGGGGCCTCGCAGCGGCGCAGCCGTTCCTGTTCGCCGGAGACCACGATGAAGGCGAGCGCCATCCCGCCGTCCGCGGCCAGGTGGTCGCCGACCGAGGCGCCCGGGGCGAAGTAGTGCACGTGCCAGTCGTAGCCGTCGTGATCGGTCAGCTGGGGCGTGGTGCCCGCCGTCGCGACCAGCTCGTTGATCAGCACGGAGGCCGCACGGGAGTTCGGCGCCGCGAAGACCTGCGCGAACTTCGCGCGGACGGCGCGCACGCCGGAGAGGTCGCGGGCGCCCAGCTCGCCGACGTCGCTGATGGCGAACTCGTGTACGAAGGCGCGCAGTGCGCCGATGTCCGCCAGCCCGTCGGGCTGGCCCGCCTCGGCCGCGGTGTTCACCACGGCGACGACGACGTCGAGTGCGCGCCGGGTGTCGTGGGGGATCTGCACGGGTGCTCCCTGGGGGCCTGGCTTGCGGCGGCGCGGAACGAGGCCGCCGCTGGTCGCCGACTTTAGCCGAGTGGTCCCCACGCGCACCGGCGCCGTCCCCGCGGGTGGATCCCGCGGGAACAGCGCCGGCACGTGCGTATGTGGTTGTCCGCCCCGCACCGTCGCCCCGAGTCGGACGGTGTCGAGCGGCGGTAGGCCTGGCTCAGCTTTCGGCCAGGATGTGGGAGAGCTCCTTGTCGAGGTCGAAGTGCCGGTGTTCGGTCCCGGGTGGGACCGCGGCGTCCGTCCGCTTGAGGAACGACTCGAGTGCTCGTGCTGGTGCTTCGAGCAGTGCTTCTCCCTCCGGTGAGCTCAGGGCGATGCATACGACGCCCTGACCGTGGCTGCGGGACGGCCAGACGCGGACGTCGCCGGTACCGGTGGGCCGGTGCAGGCCCTCCGCGAGGAGGTCGCGGGCGAATACCCATTCGACCGTCTCCTCGGCGCCGGTGTGGAAGGTGGCGTGCACGGCGTAGGGGTCGGCCGTGTCATACCGCAGGCCCGCGGGTACAGGCAGTGAGGACTCGCTCGACACAACGAGGCGCAGGTGCAGCTCGCAGCTGACCGTGGTGTTCATAAGCGCCAGGGCCTTTCGCTCAGTGTGCGCTCGGGGATTCGCACGTCGGCGAAATCGACATGCCACCTGCGGTGCCGTTGTAAACCCCTCTGACCGTTTTGCGGACCTCTGGGTCCCTCGGACGGCGGATCCAAACGACGATTCACCTGTGCATCCGGCTCCGGTAGATTCGACCCCATGAATACGGGGAGTAACCGCGAGAGCAGCGAGTCCGCGACCGGCGCATCGCCGGAATCGGCAGGATCCGCTCCATCGGGCGCAGCCGCGGACGCGGACGCGACGGCGAAGCAGGAGCCGCACGTGTCGAAGGCGCCCGCCTTCATCCAGGCCCGCCGGAGCCTGCACCTGAGCTGGCAGGTCGGCGTCTTCGTCGTCGGACTGGCGGTCATCGTCGCGGGCATCGCGATGCTGGTGCTGCCCGGGCCGGGCTGGGTCGCGATCTTCGCGGGCCTGTTCATCTGGGCGACCGAGTTCGCCTGGGCCCAGGTCGTGCTGCGCTGGACCAAGCGCAAGGTGTCCGAGGCGGCCCAGAAGGCCCTCGACCCGAAGGTCCGCCGCCGCAACATCATCCTGACCAGCGTCGGCCTCGTCATCGCGGGCGCGCTGATCGGCTTCTACCTGTGGAAGTACGGGCTCACCCTGCCCTGGCACGTCAAGAAGTAGCGGCCGTCCGACGATGGTCGGGAGCGCCGCTGACATGCGGTAATGTTTGCGGTGCGTCCGGGCGATTAGCTCAGTGGGAGAGCACTTCGTTCACACCGAAGGGGTCACTGGTTCGAACCCAGTATCGCCCACCCGGACCGAGGGCCCCGGAGACTTCACCGTCTCCGGGGCCTTCGTCGTTCCCGCCCGGGGGGCGGGCCCCCGCCGAGGGCTCAGCCGAGTTTGCCGAGGGCCGACCGCAGCCGCCGCGCGTCCCGCAGCCGCTTCTCGTACGTCGCCCCCACCGCCAGCAGCAGCGCCCCCGCCAGCGCCGGCGGCAGCCAGCGCGGCAGCGCGCCGACCACCTGGAGGACGTACGGCGCCAGCTCGTGCAGCGCCACCAGGCCCAGCGTGACCCCGCCCAGCACCAGCGGGGCCTGGAGCCGCCACCGCGCCCCGGCCAGCGTCACCGCGAGGGCGCCCAGCCCCAGCAGCAGCGGGCGCGTCCAGTGCGGGTCGGCCCAGACCGCGATCAGGCTGGGCACCAGGGTCGCCGCGAGGCCCGGGCCGTACGTCGCCCAGGACGGGGCGGCCGGGTCCCGGCGCCGCCGCAGCCACGCCACCACCAGCGCGGGCACCGTCACCGGCAGCGTGTACGCCTCCACCGCGTCCACCCCGGACGCCGCCAGCCGGACCCAGGTCGCCGCCAGGAACAGCGCCCCGGCCGCCCAGCCCACAGCCCGCCGGTCCGCCCGCACGGCCGCGGCCGCGCACACCACGCCCGCCAGGCCCAGGACCAGCGCGAGCGAGGGTGTGTGCCCCGCAGCCAGGGCCAGCAGCAGGGCCAGGCCCCCGGCGGCCGCCCCGGCCACCTCCACCGGGATCCGCACCGTGCCGGCCCGGGGCCCCGGGGCCGCGGCCGCGGCCGGGACCAGCAGGACCAGCAGCGGCCACTGCCGCGCCGGCAGCTCCAGCAGCGCGGCCAGGGCCAGCAGCAGCCCCGTCGCGTACCCGGTCGCCACCACGGCGGCCGCCACCCGGGAGGCCAGCGGGCCGCGCCCGTACGCCGCCCCCGCGCCACACAGCGCGCCCAGCGCCGCCCACACCGCGAAGGTCGTCGTGCGCCCGTCCAGAGCCGCCACGGACAGGCTCGCGGCGCCGACCGCCCCGCACGCCCCCGCGGCGATCCGGACCCCGGCGGCGGGCGCCCGTACCAGGCCCAGGGCGACGACCAGCGCGGCCGCCACCACCACGAGCTGGGCCGCGAACACCGCCGCCACCGGGAACGCGAAGGCCACCGGCGCCGCGAAGAGGGCCGTCCACGCCAGCGGCACGGCGACCACCCGCGCCTCCCGCCGCCCCGAGGCCCGCTCCAGCCAGAGCGCCACGGCGGCGGCGATCAGCGCCACGGCCACCGCCTGCCGCCCGCCGCCGAGCTCCGCCCGCGGGCTCGCCGCGGTCCACACCTCGCCCAGCAGCGGAGCGGGCGCCGCCAGCACGGGCAGCGCCGACAGGAACGCGATCAGCCCGCCGAGCCCGGCCACCACCACCCCGGCCCCCGTGAGCCCGTAGCGCACCGGCCGGGCCAGCGCGCTCACCCGCAGCGCCGCCAGCAGGGGCAGCGACACCAGGACGTAGAGCGCCGGCGCCCACGCCGAGCCCCGGGGGACCAGCAGCACCTGCGCGGCCAGCGTCCACACCAGGCCACCGGCCCCGGCGAGCACCGGAGCGAGCTGCTCCTGCCGGATCCGGCCCGCCACCACCACGAAGGCGCCGCCCACGGCGGCCAGCAGCACACCGGCGGACAGTCGGCCGGGCAGCGAGCCCGCATCGGCGGCCAGGGCCAGCGCGACCCCGACGGCGGCCAGGGCGGCCAGGGCGGCGAGCACCCCGGCCAGGATCCGCACCGCGGGCCAGACCCGGGGCCGCACGGCCGCCGCGGGACCGCCCCACAGGCCGAGCGCCGCGTTCAGCGCCGCCATCGCCAGCAGGGTCCAGCCGCCCGCCGTCCGGCCGACGTGCAGGGCCAGCGCCAGGCCGGGCAGTGTCCACTGGGCCGCGGCCAGCGCGAAGGGGAGCGGCAGCAGCAGCCCGCGCAGGGTCGCCCCGTACCCCGCCCACAGCGCGGCCAGCGCGGCGGAGGCGCCCGCCACGTACCAGGCGGCCGGGACCCCGCCGAGGGCCACCTCGTGCAGCGCGTACACGTCGAGCACGGTCAGCAGCAGCCCCACCGCCGCCACCGACTCCGCGGTCGAGCCCAGTCCGCGCCGCAGCAGGACGGCCGGCACCGCGAGCGCCGTCCCGGTCAGCACGGCCAGCACCGCCGCGCGCCCGCCGATCCCCAGCGAACCCCAGCTGACCAGGGTGAAGGCGAGCGCGGCCACCGCCAGCAGCACGGCGCCCAGGACCAGCAGCACGCTCTGCGCGCCCGGCGCCGAGGTCTCCCGTGCGGGAACCCCCGCCGGTCCCGCCGGTCCCGTCGGACCGGGCGGCCGGTTCGGGCCGGGACCCCAGCCCTGAGCGGGGGGCCCGACGGACAGCGGCGGGGCGAGCTGCGCGTTCAGCAGCCGCAGCAGCCAGTCCCGGCGGCCGAGCAACTGCAGCCGCCTCGCGTCGAGGTGGGCCAGCTCCCGGTCGATGAGTGCCAGCTCCGAGGCGGGCGTCAGCGGATTCTCCATGCTCCGCAGTGTGGCGCCGATCACGCCCCCGGAACATGGGCGCGGGTACTCAGCCGGGTGCTCATTCCCGGACTGAGTACCCGGGCCCGCCCCGGGAGTTCACACTGGGCCCATGGACTGGAGCCACTACCGTTTCCGCAGCGTGTGGGACCTCGACGCCCCGCCCGACCGGGTCTACGCCGCGCTCGAACGCGCCGAGGAGTACCCGCTCTGGTGGCCGCAGGTCCGCGCGGTGGAGCCGGTCGACCCGCGCACCGGCGTCGGGCACTTCCGCTCGTTCCTGCCCTACGAGATCGAGGTCACCGCCACCGAGCTGCTGCGCGACCCGGCCACCGGGGTGCTGGAGGCGGCCCTGCGCGGTGATCTCGAAGGCTGGGCGCGGTGGACCGTACGGCCGCGCGGGCGCGGCACGCGGGCGGTGTACGAGCAGGAGGTCGAGGTCCGCCGGACGCTGATGCGGCGCCTCGCGGTGCCCGGGCGGCCCGCCTTCCGGCTCAACCACGCGCTGATGATGCGGGCCGGGCGGCGCGGCCTGGCGGCCCATCTGGCGGCCCGGCGGGACGCGGTTTGAACGCACGGCCCCGGGGCCTGTATTGTTCGATCCGTTCCCGGGCGATTAGCTCAGCGGGAGAGCACTTCGTTCACACCGAAGGGGTCACTGGTTCGATCCCAGTATCGCCCACCGGGACAGGCCGGTCCGTCGCAAGACGGACCGGCCTTCCGCATATCGGGCCCCGTGTGCGGGCCCGGCTCACGCGGCGGCGGGCAGCTCCGGGCGCAGCGGCCAGTGCGGATCCACCGGCTCCGGCGTGCCGTTGCGCGCGAACCAGGCCTGGAGCCCGCGCGCCTGCGCCGCGTGCCACACCGCCTGGAGGGTGTGCAGCTCGGACGGGGAGAGCCGCTCCAGCCGTCCGGAGAAGCGCCGGCCCACCGCCCGCACGACCTCCAGCGAGGCCATCGCGTCGGCCGCCGCGTCGTGCGCCGCCTCCAGCTCTATCCCGTAGTGCGCGCACAGGTCCGTCAGGGTGCGGCGGCCCTTGCGGTAGCGGTCCAGGTGCTTGTCCAGGACCCGCGGGTCCAGCACGGTCAGCGGTCGGTCGTCCAGGTAGCGGCTCAGCGGCGACGCGCGGTGGCGGCGCAACTCCCGGTCCAGCAGGGTCAGGTCGAACGGCGCGTTCATCACCACCACCGGCCGGCCCGCGGCCTGCTGCTCCGCGAGGGCCTGCGCTATCTCGTCCACGACCGGCGCCGGCCAGCGCCCGTTGCGCTGGAGGTGGTCGTCGGTCAGTCCGTGCACTTCCGTGGCGCCGGGGGGAACCGGAATCCCCGGATTGACCAGCCACCGGGTGGAACGGGCCCGGCCGCCCGCACACTCCTGCACGACGAGCGCGGCGGACACGATCCGGTCCTGCTCGACGTCCACCCCGGTGGTCTCGGTGTCAAATGCGGCCAGCGGGCCCTCGTACCAGCGCGTCATGGCGAACTCCTCGTCCCCGATCGGCAGATGGACGCCGACGCCCGTGGCGTGCGACCCCTGCCCGAAGCGGTGATACCCGTGCGGTTTGCCGTGTACGCCGTTTGCGGGGTGCCAGGTGCGGAGACAACTTCCTTGGGGGACCGCACGGGTGAGCGATCGTCACCGCCATGGCACCGCCGTCGCGCCGTGGGCCCCCGGCCACTTCCGCACGACACCCCGCAGAGCCCGAAAGGCATGGGGAGCCATGGCGCTCGCGCATCCCGAACCGGGCGGGGTGCTGCGCGGGCGGACCGGGCCGGAAACGGAGACCGGACCGCTGCGCGGCGCACTCGCCACCACCGCCTGCATGGAGACCCTCCAGGTGGGATACCTGCACGCCGTCGCGGCCGCGGCCGGCTGCTCCCTGTCCCAGCCCTTCCCGGACAACGGCATCGACTGGCACGTCAGCCACGGCTCGCCCGAGCACGTCATCGACGACGAGGTCACCGTCAAGGTCCAGTTGAAGGCCACCTACCAGACCCCGCCGAACCCGCCCGGACCGACCTTCGCCTTCACCCTCGACAACGAGCACCTGGTCAAGCTCGCCCGCACACCGGCCGCGGTGCCCAAGATCCTCGTCGTGATGCTCGTACCGCGGGAGCGCGAGCAGTGGCTCAGCGCCGGGCACGACCGGCTCGACCTGCGGCACTGCTGCTACTGGACCAACCTGGCCGGTCACCCCGTGACCGGGCGGCGCCGGACCACCGTACGGATACCGACCGCGCGGATCTTCGACGACCGGGCGCTGTGCGAGATCATGACCCGGGTCGGGTCGGGAGGGACGCCTTGATGAACTGGCCGAACCTGGAACCGGCGCCGTCGCCGGAGTTCGCGGACCCCGACGCGGTGCGGCCGCCCGACCCGGCGCAGGTGGACCCCGCCGTATTGGGCGCGCTGCTGCGGCGGCACGGCTGGCTGCGCCGCGGCGGCGCGACCGGACGCTACGGGCGCTGGACCCCGCCCGGGCCCGCCGCGACCAGCCTGCTCGTGCCGGAGGACCGGACCTTCCCCGACTGCGCCGACCTGGTCGAGGAGGCCCTCACCGCCCTCTCGCGCAGCGGGCTGCCCTCGGCGCGCGAGGTGCTGTACGGGCTGAGCGTGCCCAGCGACGAGGTCCGCTGGATCCGCGACATCCCGGAGGGCGAGGGGCTGTACGGGCCCGGGGGCGAGGCCTCCTGGTCGGCGCAGGAACAGCTGCGCACCGCCGCCCGCCAGCTCCTGCTGGCCGGGGCGCTCGCCGACCGGGCCCGGGCCGGATACCACGGCGCCCGGCACCGGTGGCAGGCCGAACGGGCCCTGGACGGGGTGCTGGTGGGGCCCGCTCCGGGCGGGCGCAGGCTGACCGCGTACGTACCGGTCGATGGGGGTCGGGGGCCGGTGACCCGGCTGCACCACGCACTGCACGCGGCCCGCGAGGCCGTGGACTACCAGCGGGCCACCGGCGGCATGGAGGCCTTCGACGCGGCCGTCGGGGCCGGGGCCAGCCGGGAGCTCGCGGACGCGCTGATCGCCCTGGTCCGGGGCTCGGGCGGGGTCCGCATCGCGCTGGCCTGGGCTCCGGCCGCCGGGGTCCCGGCGGGCTGCGCGGCCCGCCCCGAGCCGGTGGAGTTCTCCCCGGGGGACCTGCCCGTGCTGCGCGAGGCCGCGGCCCGCTACACCCGGGAGGAGCCCGCCGTGGCGGTGCGGATCGCGGGGGCCGTGGTCCGGATGCAGCGGTCGGGGCAGGACGGCGGGGGCACGGTCCGGCTGCGCGTCCTGTCGGGCGCCGAGGTCCCGTACGTCCGGGTCGCGCTCGACGAGGAGGCGTACCGGGTGGCGGGCCACGCCCACCTCGCCGGGCTCCCGGTCCGGCTCAGCGGGCGGCTCCAGCGGCGGGGCGGCTTCCGCCGGCTCACGGACGCGGCCGAGGTGACCCCGGTCCGGCTGGACGAGGTGGAGCGCGACCGGCTGATGAAGTCCCTGTACGGGGACTTCCCGGCGGCGGGGGAGCTGCCCTTCGTCGACCCGGAGGAGGAGGAGGAGGAGGAGGAGGAGGAGCGGGAGGCGCGGGGCCCGGATCCGGACGCGTGAGCGCGGGGCTCACGGCCGGGTGAAGGAGGCCATCACCAGACCGGGGACCGGCGAGAAGTCGGCGCCCCGGAGGAAGCCGAGGCGTTCGTACAGGGTCACGGCGGGCGCGTTCACGGCGCCGGTGGTGACCCCGACCGCGCGGCCGGGGACCACCTCCTCCAGCAGGTGGCGCAGCAGCAGCGAGCCGACGCCGCGGCGGAACCAGGCCGGGTCGACGCACAGCCGGTCGATGGAGATCGCCGCTGCCGCGGCCTCCGGCGCCGCTGCCCAGGCGAGGAACCCGGCCACCTCCCCGGCCGGTGAGAGCGCGCCGAGCCAGTTCAGCGGGCGGGAGCGCAGCTCCGCCAGGCTCTCGCGCAGCGCGGGTATGCCGTCGAAGCCGATCAGCTCGGCCTCCACCGCATAGGCGGCCCGGCCGATCCGGTACACGGCGGCGGCCGTCGCGTCGTCGGCGAGGTCCAGCGGGCGGACGAGGGGGGAGCGGGGCGGGGTGGCGTGGGTCACCCGGCCCACGGTACGTCCGTCCGGTGGGCGGGCGCCGCGAAGTAACCGTTTAGCGGCCGGGCCGTCCGGCTCGGTACGATTCAGGCGCGCAGCGTTCGCTCGCGCACCCCCTGAGTCAGGAGAGACCGGTGTCAGACGTCCGTGTGGTCATCCAACGCGATTCCGAGCGGGACGAGCGCGTGGTGGCCACGGGCACTACGGCGGCCGACCTCTTCCCCGGTGAACGCACCGTCGTCGCGGCGCGCGTCGCCGGCGAGCTGAAGGACCTCTCGTACGAGGTCGAGGACGGCGAGACCGTCGAGCCGGTGGAGATCTCCTCCGAGGACGGCCTGAACATCCTGCGCCACTCGACCGCGCACGTCATGGCGCAGGCCGTGCAGGAGCTCTTCCCCGAGGCCAAGCTGGGCATCGGCCCGCCGGTCCGGGACGGCTTCTACTACGACTTCGACGTCGCGAAGCCCTTCACCCCCGACGACCTCAAGGCCGTCGAGAAGAAGATGCAGGAGATCCAGAAGCGCGGGCAGCGCTTCGCACGCCGCGTCGTCACCGACGAGGCGGCCCGCGAGGAACTGGCGCACGAGCCGTACAAGCTGGAGCTGATCGGGCTCAAGGGTTCGGCGGCGACCTCGGACGACGGCGCGGACGTCGAGGTGGGCGGCGGCGAGCTGACCATCTACGACAACATCGACGCCAAGACCGGCGACCTGTGCTGGTCGGACCTGTGCCGCGGCCCGCACCTGCCGACCACCCGCAACATCCCGGCGTTCAAGCTGATGCGCAACGCGGCCGCCTACTGGCGCGGCAGCGAGAAGAACCCGATGCTCCAGCGCATCTACGGCACCGCGTGGCCGTCGAAGGACGAGCTGAAGGCCCACCTCGACTTCCTCGCGGAGGCCGAGAAGCGCGACCACCGCAAGCTCGGCGTCGAGCTGGACCTCTTCTCCGTCCAGGACGAGATCGGCTCCGGCCTCGCCGTCTTCCACCCGCGCGGCGGCACCATCCGCCGGGTGATGGAGGACTACTCGCGCAAGCGGCACGAGGAAGAGGGCTACGAGTTCGTCTACACCCCGCACGCCACCAAGGGCGCCCTCTTCGAGAAGAGCGGCCACCTGGACTGGTACGCGGACGGCATGTACCCCCCCATGCAGCTCGACGGTGGCATCGACTACTACCTCAAGCCCATGAACTGCCCGATGCACAACCTGATCTTCGATGCGCGCGGCCGGTCCTACCGCGAACTGCCGCTGCGCCTCTTCGAGTTCGGCACCGTGTACCGGTACGAGAAGTCGGGCGTCGTGCACGGCCTGACCCGCTCGCGCGGATTCACCCAGGACGACGCGCACATCTACTGCACCAAGGAGCAGATGGCGGAGGAGCTGGACCGGACCCTCACCTTCGTGTTGAACCTGCTGCGCGACTACGGTCTGACGGACTTCTACCTGGAGTTGTCGACCAAGGACCCGGAGAAGTTCGTCGGCTCGGACGAGGTCTGGGAAGAGGCCACCGAGACCCTGCGCCAGGTCGCCGAGAAGCAGGGCCTCCCGCTGGTCCCGGACCCGGGCGGCGCCGCGTTCTACGGCCCGAAGATCTCGGTCCAGTGCCGTGACGCCATCGGCCGCACCTGGCAGATGTCGACCGTGCAGCTCGACTTCAACCTGCCGGAGCGCTTCAACCTGGAGTACACCGGCCCCGACGGCACCAAGCAGCAGCCGGTCATGATCCACCGCGCGCTGTTCGGTTCCATCGAGCGGTTCTTCGCCGTGCTGCTGGAGCACTACGCGGGCGTCATGCCGCCGTGGCTGGCCCCGGTGCAGGCGGTCGGCATCCCGATCGGCGACGCGCACGTCGAGTACCTCCAGGAGTTCGCCGCCGAGGCGAAGAAGAAGGGCCTGCGGGTCGAGGTGGACGCCTCGTCCGACCGGATGCAGAAGAAGATCCGCAACCAGCAGAAGCTCAAGGTCCCGTTCATGATCATCGTCGGTGACGAGGACATGGCCGCGGGCACCGTCTCCTTCCGCTACCGCGACGGCTCCCAGGAGAACGGTGTGCCCAAGGCCGATGCCCTGGCGAAGCTGGTCCAGGTCGTCGAGGACCGCGTCCAGGTCTGATCCACGGCTGACGCGCGCTTGATCCACGGATGATCCGTACGGGTCGGGGCCCCCGGGAAGTGATCACTTCCCGGGGGCCTTCCTCGTCCGTCGCGGCAAGGTCATATGCTGCATCCCATGACGAGTGAGCCGGAGCAGCAGATCGGTGTCGGCACGCAGGACGCGTTCCAGCGACTGTGGACGCCCCACCGGATGGCGTACATCCAAGGGGAGAACAAGCCGACCGGCCCGGAGGCCGGGGACGGCTGTCCCTTCTGCGGGATTCCGGAGATGTCCGACGCGGACGGGCTGGTCGTGGCCCGGGGCAAGCACGTCTACGCCGTGCTGAACCTCTACCCGTACAACGGCGGACACCTCATGGTCGTCCCCTACCGGCACGTCGCCGACTACACCGAGCTGGACGGCCCCGAGACCGCCGAACTCGCCGACCTGACCAAGCGGGCCATGGTCGCGCTGCGCAAGGCCTCCGGGGCGCACGGCTTCAACATCGGGATGAACCAGG
This sequence comes from Streptomyces sp. NPDC051555, assembly GCF_044454405.1. Lineage (NCBI taxonomy): Bacteria > Bacillati > Actinomycetota > Actinomycetes > Kitasatosporales > Streptomycetaceae > Streptomyces > Streptomyces sp. NPDC051555. The sequence goes on from NZ_JBITDP010000008.1 coordinate 130,197, forward strand.
GCGCCGCCGCCGGCGCCGGCATCGCCGCGCACCTGCACCAGCACATCGTGCCGCGCTGGGGCGGGGACACGAACTTCATGCCGGTGGTCGGCCACACCAAGGTGCTGCCCCAACTCCTCGCCGACACGCGGCAGATGCTCGCCGACTCCTGGCCGGTCGACTAGATGGGCGAGCGGACCCACGAGGTCGACCACGAGCTGGTCCGGGCCGCTGCCGAGGTCGCGGCCACGCGCTGCCGGGGCGACAACCACACCATGGCCGCCGCGGCCCGCGACCGGGACGGCCGGATCGTCACGGCCGTGAACGCCTACCACTTCACCGGCGGCCCCTGCGCGGAGCTCGTCGTCATCGGCGCCGCCGCGGCCCAGGGCGCCCACGACCTGGAAACGATCGTGGCCGTCGGCGACCGGGACCGCGGGATCGTGCCGCCCTGCGGCCGCTGCCGCCAGGTCCTGCTCGACTACTTCCCGACCATCGAGGTCATCGTCATGGTGCGGGGCGAACCCCGCGCCGTCCCCATCGCCGAGCTGCTGCCCGCGAGCTACGTCTGGGCGGACCACCAGCTCGACGCCGAGGACACCGCGCCGCTCGGCGCGAGCTGACCGCGCGCCGGACCGCTTCCGGCGGGCTACCCGCTCGTCAGGACGACGAGCTGCCGGGTCGAGCGGGTCGTCGCGACGTAGCGGTCGACGGCGCCCTCGATGCCCTCGCCGAAGGCGTCCGGATCGACGAGGACGACCAGGTCGAATTCGAGTCCCTTCGACAGCTCCGGCGTCAGTGACCGCACGCGCCCCGTGGCCCGGAACGCGGGGGCGCCGATGACGCAGGCGGTCCCCTCGGCGTTCGCCGCGAGCCAGCCGTCGAGGACCGCGGCCAGCTCCGTGACGGACCCGTGGACGACGGGGATGCCGCTGCTGCGGACGGAGGTCGGCACGTTGGCGTCCGGGAGCACGGCCCGGATGGCCGGTTCCGCCTCCGCCATCACCTCTCGCGGTGTCCGGTAGTTGACGCTCAGGGACGCCACGGTGATCCGGTCGAGGCCGGCCCGCTCCAGCCGTTCCCGCCACGACCCGGTGAACCCGTGCCGCGCCTGGGCGCGGTCCCCGACGATCGTGAAGCTGCGCGACGGGCAGCGCGCCAGCAGCATCTGCCACTCGGCCCCGGTCAGCTCCTGGGCCTCGTCCACCACCACGTGCGCGAACGGTCCCAGTAGCGGATCGACCTCGCCGTCGGCCGACGCGCTCCCGTCGACCAGGGCCTCCCGCAGGTCCCGCCCGTGCAGCATGCCGAGCGCGCCCTCGTCCTCCTCGATCACGGTGTTCTGGAGCAGGCTGTCGATGGCCTCGGCCCGGCGGGCGCGTTCGGCCGCTGCGGCGGCTTCGCCCCGGCGCCTGCGCCCGGCGGCCTCCGGGTCGCCGAGCCGTGCCCGCGCCGCGTCCAGGAACGGCAGGTCGGAGAGGGTCCAGGCGCGGGCGTCCGCGCGCTGGAGCGTGCGCACGTCCTCGGGGGCGAGCCACGGCGCGCACCTGCGCAGGTACGCGGGCACCGACCACAGATCGCCGACCAGCTCGCCCGCGTCGAGCATCGGCCACGCGCGCCGCAGCGTCCCGATCAGCTCCTCGTCCTGGAGCAGCGAGCGCCGCAGCAGGTGGGGCGCGGCCCCGCTGTCGTCCTTGTCCACGAGGATCGCGAGCAGCTCCTCCAGGATCTGCTCCCGCGCCTCGTTGTGCGGGGTGCCGGGCTCGACCGCGTCGAAGGCGGCCGCCCAGTCGGCGGGGCTCAGCCAGAGGTCGGACCAGTGGGTCGAGACGGTCGTGCCCTCGGTGGGCGGCTCCTCGTACAGGCGGACGGCCGGCTCGATCGCCCCGACCAGGTCCGCGGACGCCTTCAGGCGGGCCACCGCCGGGTCCTGCTCGGCCGCGGCGGCGGCGCCCTCGGGCACGAGGTCGCGCAGGGTGCAGGTCCGTACGCCCTCCTCGCCGAGGCTGGGCAGGACGTCGGCGACGTAGGCCAGGTAGGGCTGGTGCGGGCCGACGAAGAGCACGCCGCCGCGGCGGTGTCCGAGGCGGGGGTCGGAGTAGAGGAGGTAGGCGGCGCGGTGCAGGGCGACGACGGTCTTGCCCGTACCCGGGCCGCCGTCGACGACGAGGGCGCCGCGGGAGCCGGCCCGCACGATCGCGTCCTGGTCGGCCTGGATGGTGGCGAGCACGTCGCGCATCCGGTCCGAGCGGCTGCTGCCGAGGCTTGCGATGAAGGCGGACTGGTCGTCGAGCGCGGCGCGCCCTTCGAGCCCGTCGGCGCTGAACACCTCGTCCCAGTAGTCGGTGATCCGGCCGCGGGTCCACCGGTACCGGCGGCGGCTCGCCAGTCCCATCGGGTTGCCGTGGGTGGCCGCGAAGAACGGTTCGGCCGCGGGGGAGCGCCAGTCGAGGAGCAGGCGGCGGCCGTGGCTGTCGGTGAGGCCGAGACGTCCGACGTGGACGGGCTCCGAGCCGTCCGCGGGGACGAAGTGCCCCAGGCACAGGTCGAGGCCGAAACGGCGCAGGGTGCGCAGGCGCGCGGTCAGGCGGTGGATCTCCGCGTCCCGGTCCATCGCCCCGCGGCCGATCCCGCCGGGCGCCCGGCGCGTGGCCGCGAGTTGGTCGGACAGCTCGGCGATCGTCTGGTCGAGGCTCGCGGAAATCGCGGCGAAGTGGCGTTCGTCGCCGCCGATGAGCGCCGGGTCGGCCTTGGGGCCGAGGTGGTCGGGCAGGTCGAACGCACGGGTGGTCGGGGACGGCAGCGGTCGCACGTGGCGGATCTCCCAAGTGGGGCGACAGGGGGGTAGGTGGGCGATTCTGCCCCGCCACCGGGGCCTTGCCGCAAGCCCCCCGGTGCGCTATAAGTTAGGAGTGGCAAGGAGTGGTTTCACTTCCTTGCCCTTCTTGTTTTCCGCCCCGCTTTCCCCTCGCCTTCCCCTGGTCCTCCCCTCGCTCCTGCCCCGGAACGCCGACCGCCCCGCACCGGCGGAGGCCGGTGCGGGGCGGTGCGGGACCGGCGTGGACCGGGGGCGGGTCAGGCGTCGTAGGCGTCGGCCTTGCGCGGCGAGGCGTCCTGGACCATGCCGCTCACGATCATCGAGCGGTTCGCGAAGCGGTCGGTGTCGACGCCGTTCTCGTCCAGTACGCGCATGGCGGCCGCGTGCACCGCCCGCAGCACCGGGGTGGCCGTGCGCATCGCGTCGTCGGCCATGAACCGGTGCCGCCACATCGAACCGGCCCACACGTGCCGGACGCCGAACGGCTCGGGCAGGACCAGCTTGCCGCCCAGGAAGTCGAGCAGCGGCGGGTACCAGGTGAAGGGCGCACGGACCGCGAGGCGCACCACCTCGGAGGCGTCCACGAGGGCGTGGGTGCGCTCCACGGTCTCCCAGAACCGGACGGTCTTGGCGACCTCGGTGGTCTTCGGGGCCGACTTGGTGGTGAACAGGCCGTGCACCGGGCCGAGGGAGTGGGCGGTGACGTCGACGCGCAGGGTCTTGTAGAGCACGGTCACGGTCACCATCATCGTGATCACCAACTGGCCGTCCCACAAGGGCCACTGGACCCCGAGGTAGTGCCGGTTGCCCGCGCCGAACTGCTGCTCGTTGCAGATCCGGGTGATCTCGTGCTGCTTGATGAGGAAGGCGTCGACGTCCGCGCCGGTGGGGCGGGCGACCTCCTTGGCGCCCTCGCCGACCGGGGTGACGATCCAGTGCGTGATGGACGGGGGCGGGAAGCCGCCCGTGTGCAGCGGACCGCGCTCCAGCATGCGCAGCTGGTCGTGGATCGCGCGGACCACGTCCCAACTGCGGAAGGGGTGGATCTCGGCGCCCTCCGTCTTGGGCGCGAGGTCCTCCGCCAACTGCCAGCTGCCCCAGCGGGTGCCCATGCCCAGGATGCCCTTGGGGCCGGCGTAGAAGACGGAGTTGCTGCGGCCCTCGGCGGTGAGTTTCGCGAGCTGGTGGCGCAGGTCCTCGCGGGCGGTCTCGTCGGGGTTGCCGGGGACCGCCTCGGGGATCTTGGCCCCGACGGAGGCCCCGCCGAGCAGGCCGTCCCACCGGGCGCGCATGTCCTTGGCGGCCGCCTCGGCGATCCGGGAGGCCAACAGCCACCCCACGGCCGGGGCGATGACCATCGCCCGCAGGTACAGGCCCCAGAAACCGGTGAACGGCAGCCGGAACATCAGCACCGCCACCACGAGCGCGACGCCGACGAGGAGCGCGGTGCCCATCCAGGAGGCGCGCTTGCCCGCGTTCCCGGCGAGGGACTTGCGCAACTGGAACAGGCCCAGCCACAACAGCAGTCCGGGCAGGAAGAGCACGCCGCAGACCAGCATGATCAGGCGGAGCTTGCGGTCGCGCTCCTTGCGCAGGCGCGAGGCGGCGAGGCAGTGCTCGACGACGGTCTGCGGGTCCGCGCCGAAGGACTGGATCAGCGGTTTGCGGCCGGCGCCGAGCATGCGGGCTTCGACGGCCCGGCAGAAGGCCTCGCCGAAGTTGGGCTCGAAGAGGGAGAGCTTCCCCTTCTTCACGGTGGATTCGTAGTGCTCGTTGTTGGCTTTGAGTATCTCGTCCGGCTTGCCGTCGCGGTACGCGGCGGAGGCCAGCGCGTTGGTCGCCGCGGTCTGGCCGCCACCGCCCTGGAGGGGGATCTGCGCCCCCGGCCTGAAGTCGAAACCGTCGTCCGCCACCGCTGCCCCCATCGCTGTGCTTTCGTGCGTGCCCGGTGTCCCGCTGTTCGGTGTCCCGTCACCCGATGTTCTGCCCCGCCCCGCCGAGCCTGAAAGAGCCTAGCGAGGGTCGTCCCCCGATGGTCATGGGACAGGGAAATACCGCCCTCCGCAAGCGGGTTGGGTGGGCGGTATCCCAGGTGCTATGTCAACTAGTGCCCTTTCTCGGCCTGTTCGCGCATCTTGTCCGCCAGGTGGGCCGGCATGGGCTCGTGGCGGGCGTAGCCGCGGCTGAAGCCACCGGTGCCGTGGGAGACCGAGCGCAGTTCCACGGCGTAGCGGCCGATCTCGATCTCGGGGATCTCGGCGCGCACCACGGAGCGTCCGGGGCCCGCCGGTTCGGTGCCCACGACCCGGCCGCGGCGCCCGGCGAGGTCGCTCATGACAGGGCCCACGTAGGCGTCGGGGACCAGGACGGTGAGTTCGGCGACGGGTTCGAGGAGGTGGATCTCGGCTTCGGCGGCCGCCTCGCGCAGGGCGAGCGCGCCCGCGGTCTGGAAGGCCGCGTCCGAGGAGTCCACGGAGTGCGCCTTGCCGTCGCGCAGGGTGATCCGTACGTCGACGAGCGGGTACCCGGCGGCCACGCCGCGGGCGGCCTGGGCCCGTACCCCCTTCTCGACGGAGGGGATGAACTGGCGCGGGACGGCGCCACCGACCACCTTGTCCACGAACTCGATGCCGCTGCCCGCCGGCAGCGGCTCGACGTCGATCTCGCAGATGGCGAACTGGCCGTGGCCGCCCGACTGTTTGACGTGCCGGCCGCGCCCGGTGGCCTTGGCGCCGAAGGTCTCGCGCAGGCTCACCCGGTGGGGGACGGCGTCGACCCGGACGCCGTAGCGGCTGCGCAACCGCTCCAGGGCGACCTCCTGGTGTGCCTCGCCCAGGCACCACAGGACGAGCTGGTGGGTGTGCGGGTTCTGCTCCAGCCGCATCGTGGGGTCCTCGGCGACGAGCCGGGCGAGCCCCTGGGAGAGCTTGTCCTCGTCGGCCTTGCTGTGGGCCTCGATGGCGAGGGGGAGCAGCGGGTCGGGCATCGCCCAGGGCTCCATGAGGAGCGGGCTGGCCTTGGCGGAGAGGGTGTCGCCGGTTTCGGCGTGCGTGAGTTTCGCCACGCAGGCGAGGTCGCCCGCGATGCCGTGGGTGAGGGTGCGCTGCTGCTTGCCGAAGGGGGAGGTGAGGGTGCCGACGCGCTCGTCGGCCTCGTGCAGGTCGCGGGGGGCGGCCGCCCCGTCGGCGCCGGGGAAGTGGCCGCAGACGTGCAGGGTCTCCTCGGGACGCAGGGTGCCGGAGAAGACGCGGACGAGGGAGACCCGGCCGACGTAGGGGTCGGAGGAGGTCTTGACCACCTCGGCGAGCAGCGGGCCGTCGGGGTCGCAGGTGACGGCGGGACGGGGGGCGCCGCCGGGGTCGGTGACGGCGAGGGCCGGACGTTCGAGGGGGGTCGGGAAGCCGCCCGTGATCAGTTCGAGGAGCTCGACCGTGCCGAGGCCCTGGCGGGCGCCCTCGGCGGCGGGCGCGGCCATCAGCACGGGGTGGAAGGTGCCGCGGGCGACGGCGCGCTCCAGGTCGTCGACGAGGGTCCCCAGGTCGATCTCCTCGCCGCCGAGGTAGCGGTCCATGAGGGTCTCGTCCTCGCTCTCGGCGATGATCCCCTCGATCAGGCGGGCCCGGGCATCGGTGATCAGGGCCAGCTCGGCGGGGTCGGGGTCGCGCTCGACCCGTTCGCCGGAGGTGTAGTCGTACACGCGCCGCGAGAGCAGGCCGAGCAGCCCGGCGACGGGTGCGTGGCCGTCGGGCCCGACGGGGCCGTGCAGCGGCAGGTAGAGGGGGATGACGGCGTCGGGGTCGTCGGGGCCGAAGGTCTCGCCGCAGACGGCGGCCATCCGGTCGTAGTCGGCGCGGGCGGCCTCCAGGTGGGTGACGACGATGGCGCGGGGCATCCCGACGGCCGCGCACTCGTCCCACACCATCCGGGTCGCGCCGGACAGGCCGGCGCCGTCGCCGCCGTCCGCGGCGCCCTCGGCGGCCGAGACGACGAAGAGGGCCGCGTCCGCGGCGCGCAGACCGGCCCTGAGTTCTCCGACGAAGTCGGCGTATCCGGGGGTGTCCAGGATGTTGATCTTGATGCCGCCCCAGGCGACGGGGACGAGCGAGAGCTGGACCGAGCGCTGGCGCCGGTGCTCGATCTCGTCGTAGTCGGAGACGGTCGCGCCGTCCTCGACCCGGCCCGCCCGGCCGACGGCTCCGGCGGTCAGGGCGAGGGCTTCGACCAGGGTGGTCTTCCCGGCTCCACTGTGGCCGACCAGCACCACATTGCGTATCGCAGAGGGGCGGTCGGCCGTCAGTGCCCTGCCGGCGGCCCCGGATTGCGTCTTGTCACCCATGATTCTCGTGCCTCCCGGTACAACGGTGAGGTGGGATCCTTCGAGCTTTGCACTGGCGTCACACTGCGTCCATACGTCGTACCCGGCCACCCCCGGTCGGGCGCCTCCGTGGCGCGATCCGGGTATTGCCGGAGCCCCACGGTGGGTGCGCGGCGGTGCGGGCCCCGGGCGCTGGCTACGATGGGCCAGCCGGTGGCCGTGGTGGCCGTGCGGCCCAGCGACCCCCTGGGAAGGCCATGCTGAACAAGTACGCGCGTGCATTCTTTACGCGTGTCCTCACACCGTTCGCCGCGTTTCTGCTCCGTCGGGGGGTGAGCCCGGACGCGGTCACCCTGATCGGCACGGCCGGAGTGATGGCCGGAGCGCTGGTCTTCTTCCCACGGGGAGAGTTCTTCTGGGGCACGATCACGATCACCCTCTTCGTGTTCTCCGACCTGGTCGACGGGAACATGGCGCGCCAGGCCGGGGTCTCCAGCCGGTGGGGCGCGTTCCTGGACTCGACGCTGGACCGGGTGGCGGACTCCGCGATCTTCGGTGGCCTGGCGCTCTGGTACGCCGGATCGGGCCACGACAACATGCTGTGCGCCGTGGCCATCTTCTGCCTGGCGAGCGGCCAGGTGGTCTCGTACACGAAGGCCCGGGGCGAGGCGATCGGCCTGCCGGTGGCCGTCAACGGGCTGGTCGAGCGCGCCGAGCGCCTGGTGATCACGCTGGTCGCGGCCGGCCTGTCGGGCCTGGAGACCTTCGGCGTGCCCTCCTGGATCGGCGTGCTGCTGCCCGTCGCGCTGTGGGTGGTCGCGGTCGGCTCGCTGGTGACGCTGATCCAGCGGGTGGTGACCGTGCGCCGCGAGGCGGCGGAGGCCGACGCGGCCGCTGCCGCCGCCGAGGGCGGCGCCGCCTGATGGGCGCGTTGGCGGACCGTCTGACGGACGGGGCCTTCGGGCTCGGCTGGGCCGCGGTCAAGAAACTGCCGGAACCGACGGCGGCGGCGCTCGGCCGCACGATCGCGGACCGCACCTGGAAGCGCCGCGGCAAGAGCGTGCGGCGGCTGGAGGCGAACCTGGCCCGGGTGGTGCCCGGGGCCGGGCCGGAGCGGCTGCGGGAACTCTCCCGGGCGGGCATGCGCTCGTACATGCGCTACTGGATGGAATCCTTCCGGCTGCCCGCCATGAACAAGGAACGGTTCGGCAAGGAAGTCGTCATGACCGACGAGCAGGTCCTGCTCGACGGCATGGCCGCCGGCCGCGGCGTGATCATCGCGCTGCCGCACCTGGCCAACTGGGACCTCGCCGGGGCCTGGGTCACCAGTCACCACGGCATCCCGTTCACCACGGTCGCGGAACGCCTCAAGCCGGAGAGCCTGTACGACCGGTTCGTGGCCTACCGCGAGAGCCTCGGCATGGAGGTGCTGCCGCACAGTGGCGGCGCCGCCTTCGGGACCCTCGCCCGCCGGCTGCGCTCCGGCGGACTGATCTGCCTGGTCGCCGACCGGGACCTGTCCTCCTCCGGCGTCGAGGTGGACTTCTTCGGGTCCACGGCGCGGATGCCCGCCGGTCCCGCGCTGCTCGCCCAGCAGACCGGCGCCCTGCTGGTGCCCGTGACCCTCTGGTACGAGGACGCTCCGGTGATGCGGGGCCGCTTCCACCCGCCGGTGTCCGAACCGCGGACCGGCACCCGGGACGAGAAGACGGCGGCGATGACCCAGGCGGTGGCCGATGCCTTCGCCGCCGGGATCGCCGAGCACCCCGAGGACTGGCACATGCTGCAGCGGCTGTGGCTGGAGGACCTGGAACCCCGGGAGCCGCTGGCTTCCACGGACCGTCGGGAGGGCTCCGGATGAAGATCGGCATCGTGTGCCCGTACTCCTGGGACGTCCCCGGCGGCGTCCAGTTCCACATCCGTGACCTGGCGGAACACCTGATCGAGCGCGGTCACCAGGTGTCGGTGCTCGCCCCGGCGGAGGAGGACACCCCGCTGCCGCCGTACGTGGTCTCGGCGGGCCGCGCGGTGCCGGTGCCCTACAACGGCTCGGTGGCCCGGCTGAACTTCGGCTTCATCTCGGCCGCGCGGGTGCGCCGCTGGCTGCACGAGGGCACCTTCGACGTCATCCACATCCACGAGCCGACCTCCCCCTCGCTCGGCCTGCTCGCCTGCTGGGCGGCCCAGGGCCCGATCGTGGCCACCTTCCACACCTCGAACCCGCGCTCGCGCGCCATGATCGCCGCGTACCCCATCCTCCAGCCCGCGCTGGAGAAGATCAGCGCGCGGATCGCGGTGAGCGAGTACGCCCGGCGCACGCTGGTGGAACACCTCGGCGGGGACGCCGTCGTCATCCCCAACGGCGTCGACGTCGACTTCTTCGCCGCCGCCGAAGCGAAGCCCGAGTGGCAGGGCGGCACGCTCGGCTTCATCGGCCGCATCGACGAACCGCGCAAGGGGATGCCGGTGCTGATGGCCGCCTTCCCGAAGATCGTGGCGGCCTGCCCGGACGTGCGGCTGCTGGTCGCGGGCCGCGGTGACGAGGAGGAGGCGGTGGCCTCGCTGCCGCCCGCCCTGCGCGAGCGCGTGGAGTTCCTCGGCATGGTCTCCGACGAGGACAAGGCGCGGCTGCTGCGCAGCGTCGACGTGTACGTCGCCCCCAACACCGGCGGCGAGAGCTTCGGGATCATCCTGGTCGAGGCGCTCTCCGCCGGCGCCCCGGTGCTGGCCTCGGACCTGGACGCCTTCGCCCAGGTCCTGGACAAGGGGGCGGCGGGGGAGCTGTTCGCCAACGAGGACGCCGACGCCCTGGCCGCGGGCGCCATCGCGCTGCTGCGCGATCCCGAGCGGCGGGCCGGGCTCAGCGCCCGGGGCTCCGCCCACGTGCGGCGCTTCGACTGGTCTACGGTCGGGGCGGACGTCCTGGCGGTGTACGAGACGGTCGCGGACGGCGCGGCCTCGGTGGCCACGGACGAACGGGTCGGACTGCGCGCCCGGCTCGGCCTGACCCGCGGCGCCACCCCGTCCTCCTTCTCCGAACCCTCCTGAGGGCCGGCGCCCCGGGCATGGCCGGGGCGCCCCGGCGTCCTCCCGTACGCCGTCGGATCCGCTGAAACCGTCGCGGTCGCGGCGGCGGCGGGGGCGCGCGGGGAGCGGCCCGCGGGGAGGTAAAGTCGCCGCCCGTGATCGAAACCCTCGTATGGATCGCCCTGGCGCTCGGCGCCATCGGGGTCTACCTCAGCTGGACCGCCGGCCGGCTCGACCGCCTGCACTCGCGGATGGACGCCGCCCGGGCCGCGCTCGACGCACAGCTCGTGCGCCGGGCCTCGGTGGTCCTGGAGGTGGCCACCTCCGGCGTACTGGACCCGGCGTCCTCCCTCGTGCTCTACGAGGCCGCGCACGCCGCCCGCCAGGTGGAGGAGGAGCACCGCGAGGTGGCCGAAAGTGAACTGTCCCAGGCCCTGCGCGCGGTCTTCGCGGACGCCGACCAGGTCGAGGAACTCAAGCGGGCCCCCGGCGGCGAGGTCGCCGCGGAGGAGCTGGCGGCCGCCGTGCGCAGGGTTCCGATGGCCCGGCGCTTCCACAACGACGCCGTCCGTGCCGCTCGCGCGCTGCGCCGGCACCGCAAGGTCCGCTGGTTCCGGTTGGCCGGACACGCACCCTTCCCGCTCGCCTTCGAAATGGACGACGAGCCCCCGGCCCACCTCGCCGACCGCCCCTGACCGGCCCTGGGCCGACCGGGCGGTGCAGGCCACCGCCTGCCCATTGGCCCTTGCAGTGGACTGGTCCGGAGGGTTTGCTCAGTGCAGTACCCGTCTTCCTTCGAGTGAGGTCCTCCGTGAGCACGCTTTCCACCCCTTCGCAGAACCCCGAGATCGGCACCTCTCGCGTCAAGCGCGGCATGGCCGAGCAGCTCAAGGGCGGCGTGATCATGGACGTGGTCAACGCCGAGCAGGCGAAGATCGCCGAGGACGCGGGCGCCGTGGCCGTCATGGCCCTGGAGCGGGTCCCGGCCGACATCCGCAAGGACGGCGGGGTCGCCCGCATGTCCGACCCGAACATGATCGAAGAGATCATCGAGGCCGTCTCCATCCCGGTCATGGCGAAGTCGCGCATCGGCCACTTCGTCGAGGCCCAGGTTCTCCAGTCCCTCGGTGTCGACTACATCGACGAGTCCGAGGTCCTGACCCCGGCCGACGAGGTCAACCACAGCGACAAGTTCGCCTTCACCACCCCCTTCGTCTGTGGCGCCACCAACCTGGGCGAGGCCCTGCGCCGCATCGCCGAGGGCGCGGCCATGATCCGCTCCAAGGGCGAGGCCGGCACCGGCAACGTCGTCGAGGCCGTCCGCCACCTGCGCCAGATCAAGAACGAGATCGCCAAGCTGCGCGGCTTCGACAACAACGAGCTGTACGCCGCCGCCAAGGACCTGCGCGCCCCGTACGAGCTGGTCAAGGAGGTCGCCGAGCTCGGCAAGCTCCCCGTGGTGCTGTTCTCGGCCGGTGGCGTCGCCACCCCCGCCGACGCCGCGCTGATGCGCCAGCTCGGCGCCGAGGGCGTCTTCGTCGGCTCCGGCATCTTCAAGTCGGGCGACCCGGCCAAGCGCGCCGCCGCCATCGTGAAGGCCACCACCTTCTACGACGACCCGAAGATCATCGCGGACGCTTCCCGCAACCTGGGCGAGGCCATGGTCGGCATCAACTGCGACACCCTGCCCGAGGCCGAGCGCTACGCCAACCGCGGCTGGTAAGGCACTCCACCCATGAACAATCCCCCGATCATCGGCGTCCTGGCACTCCAGGGCGACGTACGGGAACACCTGATCGCCCTGGCCTCGGCGGACGCCGTGGCCAGGCCGGTCCGGCGTCCCGAGGAGCTCGCCGAGGTCGACGCCCTGGTGATCCCCGGCGGCGAGTCGACGACCATGTCGAAGCTCGCCGTGCTCTTCGGCATGCTGGAGCCGCTGCGCGAGCGCGTGCGGTCCGGGATGCCGGTCTACGGCACCTGCGCGGGCATGATCATGCTCGCCGACAAGCTGCTCGGAGGCCGTGACGACCAGGAGACGCTGGGCGGGATCGACATGATCGTCCGCCGCAACGCCTTCGGCCGTCAGAACGAGTCCTTCGAGGCCTCCATCGACTTCGCCGGCATAGCGGGCGGCCCGGTCGAGGGCGTCTTCATCCGGGCGCCCTGGGTCGAGTCGGTCGGCGCGGCCGTCGAGGTGCTCGCGACGTACGACGGCCACACCGTCGCCGTGCGGCAGGGCAACGTACTGGCCACGTCGTTCCACCCGGAGCTCACCGGAGACCACCGGGTGCACGCCTACTTCGTGGACATGGTGCGCGCGGGGTCCTGATCCGCTCCCGGGAGGAGTCCCGGTAGGATCTGTGGCGAACACCGTTGGTTACGCGAAGGAGACAGGCAGATGTCCGGCCACTCTAAATGGGCTACGACGAAGCACAAGAAGGCCGTGATCGATGCCAAGCGCGGCAAGCTCTTCGCGAAGCTGATCAAGAACATCGAGGTCGCGGCGCGCACGGGTGGCGCTGACCTCGACGGCAACCCGACGCTCTTCGACGCCGTGCAGAAGGCGAAGAAGAGCTCCGTCCCGAACAAGAACATCGACTCCGCGCTCAAGCGCGGTGCCGGTCTCGAAGCGGGCGGCGCCGACTACGAAACGATCATGTACGAAGGCTACGGCCCGAACGGTGTCGCGGTGCTCATCGAGTGCCTCACCGACAACCGCAACCGTGCCGCATCCGACGTGCGCGTCGCCATGACCCGCAACGGCGGCTCCATGGCCGACCCGGGTTCGGTCTCCTACCTGTTCAACCGCAAGGGCGTCGTCCTGCTGCCCAAGGGCGAGCTGAGCGAGGACGACGTCCTCGACGCGGTCCTCGACGCGGGTGCCGAAGAGGTCAACGACCTCGGCGAGCAGTTCGAGATCGTCAGCGAGGCCACCGACCTGGTCGCGGTCCGCACCGCGCTCCAGAGCGCCGGCATCGACTACGACTCGGCCGACTCGAACTTCCTGCCGACCATGCAGGTCGAGCTGGACGAGGACGGCGCGCGCAAGATCTTCAAGCTGATCGACGCGCTGGAGGACAGCGACGACGTGCAGAACGTCTTCGCCAACTTCGACGTCAGCGACGAGGTCATGGAGAAGATCGACGCCTGATCGGCGCCGATCACCAGCACGCACGACGGGCCGTCGGGGACTCCCCGACGGCCCGTCGGCGTTCGCGCGCCCGGCGCGCCCCCGATGTCGGTGGCGCCCGATAGCCTGCACGAACGGACGGACGAAGGAGGGGCCAGTGCGCGTGCTCGGGGTGGACCCCGGCCTGACCCGGTGCGGCGTGGGCGTGGTCGAGGGGGTCGCGGGCCGACCGCTGACCATGCGCGGCGTGGGTGTCGTACGGACCCCGCCGGACGCGGACATCGGCCACCGGCTGGTCGCGATCGAGGTCGGACTCGAAGCCTGGCTCGACGAGCACCGGCCCGACGTGGTCGCCGTCGAGCGCGTCTTCAGCCAGCACAACGTCAGCACCGTCATGGGGACCGCTCAGGCCAGCGCGGTGGCCATGCTGTGCGCCGCCCGCCGCGGACTGCCCGTGGTCCTGCACACGCCCAGTGAGGTCAAGGCCGCCGTCACCGGCAGCGGCCGCGCCGACAAGGCCCAGGTCGGGGCCATGGTGACCCGGCTGCTACGGCTCGACGCACCCCCCAAGCCCGCGGACGCGGCCGACGCCCTCGCCCTCGCCATCTGCCACATCTGGCGCGCCCCCGCCCAGAACCGGCTCCAGCAGGCAGTGGCCCTGCACGCCGCGACGCGCGCCTCGAATGCCACCGCCGCGACCCGTGGCGCCGGCACCGCTCCGCCCGCTCCGTCCGCTCAGAAAGCCCTGAAAGGCCGTAACCGATGATCGCCTTCGTCAGCGGAGCCGTCGCCGCGCTCGCCCCCACCACGGCCGTCATCGAGGTCGGCGGCGTGGGCATGGCGGTGCACTGCACGCCGCACACCATCGCCGGACTGCGGCTGGGCCAGGAGGCGAAGCTGGCGACCTCCCTGGTCGTCCGGGAGGACTCGCTCACCCTGTACGGCTTCGCGGACGACGACGAGCGCCAGGTCTTCGAGCTGCTCCAGACCGCGAGCGGGGTCGGCCCGCGCCTCGCCCAGGCCATGCTCGGCGTGCACAGCCCGGACGCGCTGCGCCTCGCGGTCTCCACCGGGGACGAGAAGTCCCTGACGGCGGTGCCCGGCATCGGCAAGAAGGGCGCCCAGAAGCTGCTCCTGGAGCTGAAGGACAAGCTCGGCCTGCCGCTCGGCACGGGCGCCCTGGTCGGGGCGCAACGGGCCGCGGCGGCCGCCGGCCCGGCTCCCTGGACGGAGCAGCTCCAGGCCGCCCTGATCGGTCTCGGCTACGCCTCCCGCGAGGCGGACGAGGCGGTCTCCGCGGTGACCCCGCAGGCCGAGGCCGCCCTGGCCGCCGGTGGCCCGGCCCCCGTGCCGCAGCTGCTGCGCGCCGCCCTGCAGACCCTGAACCGCGCCCGCTGAGCGCCCGTACGCGCCGCGCGAACCGCACAGACCGAGAAGGCAGACTGACACCGTGAACCCGTACGACGAGAGCGATCCCTACCAGGACGGCGCGTACGCGGCGGACGCCGGAGCGGCGGGCACCGCCCACGACGAGGCGGACCGGCTCGTCGCGGCCGGCGCCGACGGCGAGGACAGCGCGGTCGAGGCGGCCCTGCGCCCCAAGGACCTGGAGGAGTTCGTCGGCCAGGAGAAGGTGCGCCAGCAGCTCGACCTGGTCCTCAAGGCGGCCCGCCAGCGCGGCGCCACCGCCGACCACGTCCTGCTCTCCGGCGCCCCCGGCCTCGGCAAGACCACGCTCTCGATGATCATCGCGGCCGAGATGGGCGCCCCGATCCGGATCACCTCCGGCCCCGCCATCCAGCACGCGGGCGACCTCGCCGCGATCCTCTCCTCCCTCCAGGAGGGCGAGGTCCTCTTCCTCGACGAGATCCACCGGATGTCGCGACCCGCCGAGGAAATGCTCTACATGGCCATGGAGGACTTCCGCGTCGACGTGATCGTCGGCAAGGGGCCGGGCGCGACCGCGATCCCGCTGGAGCTGCCCCCCTTCACCCTCGTCGGAGCGACCACCCGGGCCGGCCTGCTGCCGCCGCCGCTGCGCGACCGCTTCGGATTCACCGGGCACATGGAGTTCTACGCCCCCGAGGAGCTGGAACGGGTCATCCACCGCTCCGCCCGGCTGCTGGACGTGGAGATCGACACCGCGGGCGCCGCCGAGATCGCGGGCCGCTCCCGCGGCACCCCGCGCATCGCGAACCGGCTGCTGCGCCGGGTCCGCGACTACGCCCAGGTCCGGGCGGACGGGGTGATCAACCGCGAGGTCTCCGCCACCGCGCTGAAGGTGTACGAGGTGGACGAGCGCGGATTGGACCGCCTCGACCGGGGCGTGCTGGAGGCCCTGCTCAAGCTGTTCGGCGGCGGTCCGGTGGGCCTGTCGACCCTCGCCGTCGCGGTGGGGGAGGAGCGCGAGACCGTCGAGGAGGTCGCCGAGCCGTTCCTGGTGCGGGAGGGACTGCTGGCGCGGACGCCCAGGGGACGGGTCGCGACACCCGCCGCATGGGCTCACCTGGGGCTCGTCCCGCCGGTCCGGCCCGGGACCGGATCGCCCGGGCAAGGTGGCTTGTTCGGGTCCTGACGGCGCGGAGGTTCGCCGGGTCAGGAACTGCGGTGCCATGCTGGGCGTTGTTCCATCGGTGTGGACTCGCCTAGACTCCGCCGATGCTGGCCGTAACGGCCGGCATGCCCACCCCCCGTAGAAAAAGGCCGCTTCCCGTGCGGTCGTGCGAAGGATCTTCGTCCCGTGAACAGTAGCCTCTTGACCTTCCTCCCGTTCGTCGTGCTCATCGGGGCGATGTTCCTGATGACGCGTTCCGCCAAGAAGAAGCAGCAGGCGGCGGTCTCCATGCGCGACCAGATGGGTCCCGGCACCGGCGTGCGCACCATCGGCGGCATGTACGCCACGGTGAAGGAGATCGGCGACGACACCGTCACCCTCGAGGTGGCCCCCGGCGTCCACGCGATCTACGCGAAGAACTCCATCGGCGCCGTTCTGGAGGACGAGGAGTACAACCGCATCGTCCACGGCGCCGGCGATGATCTGACCATCGACACGCCGGTCGTCCCGGACGACGCCTCTTCGCTGCTCAAGGACGAGCCCGCCGACGCCGACCAGGCGGAAGCCCCCAAGCTCGACCTGGGCAAGAAGGACGCGTCCGAGGACAAGACGGACGACACGACGGATGGCAGGACCGACGGCAAGACCGACGGCGAGGCCGGCGCCAAGTAGCGCTCGGCGGGGGACCGCACGGCGCCTGATCGGAGGCCGCGGCGGTCCCCTTCAGTGACCCGATTCTGCGGGGGGCAGGGGTCCCCACACACATTTCGTGGCCGTCTGCGCGCTGACCCGGCGCGGGGCGGTTGGACAGGGAGATACGACAAGGTGGCAGCACCGAAGAAGGGCCGGCGGCCCACGGGGGCTCAGGGGAGGCCGGGGCGCGCCCTGGCCTTCATCCTGATCGCGATGGTGGCGCTCACCGCGGGGATGTTCCTGACCCATCAGACGACTCCCCGGCTTGGCATCGACCTCGCGGGCGGCACGAGCATCACGCTCAAGGCCAAGAGCGAGCCCGGCAAGCCGGACGCGATCAACGAGACCAACATGAACACGGCGGTCGGCATCATCGAGCGCCGCGTCAACGGTCTCGGCGTCTCGGAGGCCGAGGTCCAGACCCAGGGCCGCGACCACATCATCGTGAACATCCCCAAGGGTGCGAACGAGAAGCAGGCGCGCGACCAGGTCGGTACGACGGCGCAGCTGTACTTCCGCCCCGTCCTCGCCTTCGCGGACGGCAAGCCGATCGCCCCCCAGCCCACTCCGTCCACGGGCGCCTCCGGCAGCCCGTCCCCCTCGGCGAGCACCTCCGGTGCCCCGAAGGCCGATGGCGACAAGTCGCCCAGCCCGTCGTCCAGCGCCACTTCCCAGGGCCGCGCCGTACCCGAGGCCCTGATGGCCACCGGCAGCCCCTCTCCCTCGCCCTCCGCGAGCGAGTCGAAGAAGGCAGACGACGCCAAGGCCCCCACCCCGACGCCCTCGGGCGCCGACGCGGCGGTCGCCGACCTGCAGGCGAAGTTCATCGCCCTCGACTGCACCGACGAGAAGCAGCGCGCGGCCATCGGCCAGGGCGTCAAGCCCGGTGACGCGACGCTCGCCTGCGGCCAGCGCGGCGGCACCTGGGGCAAGTGGCTGCTCGGCCCGGCCGGTGTCGACGGCAAGGACGTCAAGGACGCGAAGGGCGTCATCGACACCCAGCGCGGTCAGTGGATCGTCACCATGCAGTTCACCGACAAGGGTTCCGACAAGTTCGCCAAGATCACCGGCGAGCTGGCGACCAAGCAGTCCCCGCAGAACCAGTTCGCGATCGTCCTCGACAACAACGTCGTCTCGGACCCGTACGTGAGCCAGGCCCTGACCGGCGGCAGCGCCGAGATCTCCGGTGGCTTCACCCAGCAGACCGCGCAGGACCTGGGCAACATGCTCTCGTACGGCGCCCTGCCGCTGTCCTTCCAGGAGGACAACGTCACCACCGTCACCGCCGCGCTCGGTAGCGAGCAGCTGAAGGCCGGTCTCATCGCCGGCGCCATCGGCCTCGCCCTCGTCGTGATCTACCTGCTGGCCTACTACCGCGGCCTCGCGTTCATCGCGATCATCAGCCTCGTGGTGTCCGGCATCCTCACCTACGAGATCATGTCGCTGCTCGGGAAGGCCATCGGCTTCGCGCTGAACCTGCCCGCCGTCTGCGGTGCGATCGTCGCCATCGGCATCACCGCGGACTCGTTCATCGTCTACTTCGAACGCATCCGCGACGAGATCCGCGAGGGCCGCACGCTGCGTCCGGCCGTCGAGCGGGCCTGGCCGCGCGCCCGTCGCACCATCCTGGTCTCCGACTTCGTGTCGTTCCTGGCCGCCGCGGTGCTCTTCATCGTCACCGTCGGCAAGGTGCAGGGCTTCGCCTTCACCCTGGGTCTCACCACCCTGCTCGACGTGGTCGTGGTGTTCCTCTTCACCAAGCCGGTCATGACCCTGCTGGCCCGCACGAAGTTCTTCTCCAGCGGCCACCCGTGGTCCGGGCTGGACCCGAAGCGACTCGGTGCCAAGCCCCCGCTGCGCCGCTCCCGGCGCACCGGTGCCGGTACGGACGCCGCCGCCGCTGTCTCCGCCCCCGTCGACGCAAAGGAGGCGTGAGAGATGTCGAAGCTGGGAGATCTCGGCGCCAAGCTGTACCGCGGTGAGGTCGGATACGACTTCGTCGGCAAGCGCTTTCTCTGGTACGGCGTTTCCATCCTGATCACCATCACGGCGATCGTGGCCCTGGCCGTACAGGGCCTCAACATGGGCATCGAGTTCAAGGGCGGTGCCGTCTTCACCACCCCGAAGACGACCGCCTCGATCGCCAAGGCCACCGAATCCGCCGCGAAGGTCTCCGGTCACGAAGCGATCGTGCAGAAGCTGGGCACCGGCGGCCTGCGCATCCAGATCTCGGACCTGGACCCGTCCGCCGCCGCCGAGGTGAAGAAGCAGCTCGCCACCGACCTCAAGGTCAATGCCGCCGACATCAACTCGGACCAGGTCGGCGCGAGCTGGGGTGAGCAGATCGCCAACAAGGCCTGGACCGGCCTCGGGGTCTTCATGATCCTCGTGGTGATCTACCTCGCGATCGCCTTCGAGTGGCGGATGGCCGTCGCCGCGCTCATCGCCCTGATCCACGACCTCACCATCACCGTCGGCGTGTACGCGCTCGTCGGCTTCGAGGTCACCCCGGGCACCGTGATCGGTCTGCTGACCATCCTCGGTTACTCCCTCTACGACACCGTCGTCGTCTTCGACGGTCTCAAGGAGGGGTCGAAGGACATCACCAAGCAGACCCGCTGGACCTTCAGCGAGGTCGCCAACCGCAGCATCAACGGCACCCTGGTCCGCTCGATCAACACCACCGTCGTGGCGCTGCTCCCGGTCGGGGCGCTGCTGTTCATCGGCGGCGGCTTCCTCGGCGCGGGCATGCTCAACGACATCTCGCTGTCGCTGTTCGTCGGCCTCGCCGCCGGTGCGTACTCCTCGATCTTCATCGCGACCCCGCTGGTCGTCGACCTCAAGGAGCGCGAGCCGGCGATGAAGGCGCTCAAGAAGCGGGTGCTCGCCAAGCGGGCCGCCGCCGAGGCCAAGGGGGAGTCGGCTGACGACGCCTCCGAGGAGACGGGCGACGACAGCGGTGTCGTGGCCCAGGGCCGTGGCGGTCGGGCTTCGGGACGGCGCCGGTGAGCGCGGTCGGCGTGCCCGTGGAGCTGCCCGAAGGGGTGCGCGAGCTGCTGCTCAGCCGCATCAAGGACGTACCGGACTACCCGAAGCCGGGCGTGTTGTTCAAGGACATCACCCCGCTGCTGGCGGACCCGGCGGCGTTCTCCGCGCTGACGGACGTGCTGGCGGGGCTGTGCGAAGCCCGTGGCGCGACGAAGATCGTCGGGCTGGAGGCGCGCGGGTTCATCCTGGCGGCCCCGGCCGCGGTCCGGTCGGGGATCGGCTTCGTGCCGGTCCGCAAGGCGGGCAAGCTGCCGGGGGCGACCCTGGCCCAGTCGTACGAGCTGGAGTACGGCACCGCGGAGATCGAGGTCCACGCGGAGGACCTGGCGCCGGGTGACCGGGTCATGGTCATCGATGACGTGCTGGCCACCGGTGGTACGGCCGGGGCCTCGCTGGAGCTGATCCGGCGGGCCGGGGCCGAGGTGGCGGGGGTCGCGGTGCTGATGGAACTGTCGTTCCTGCCGGGCCGGGCCCGGCTGGAGCCGGTCCTCGGCGGGGCGCCGCTGGATGCGCTGATCGTCGTCTGACGTCGCGCTGCGCGTGCCGGAGCGGCGGGTCCCCTTGCGGGGGCCCGCCGCTCCGGCGTTGCCGGTCGCGCCCCCCGGCGGGGCCGGGCGTGGCGGGTGCCGTTGCTCGGCGGTGCGGTGCGCGTGCCCGCGCGTGCCTCCGGCGGCGCCTCAATCGCCGGCGGGGCTTGATGTGGCGGGGCTCGGTGGTCGGCGGTCGGCGGTGCGGTGCGTGTGCCCGCGGGTGCCTCCGGCGGCGCCTCAATCGCCGGCGGGGCTTGATGGGGCTGGCGCCGTTGCTCGGCCGGCCTTGGGGTGGGCATTGCAGCCTCGCCGGCGTTTGAGGCGCCGCCGGAGGCCATCCGGGGCCGCACTCGGCCCTCGGCCAGCCCCACCCGGGCCGCTCCGGGCCGCGCCTGGGCCCCCGGGCCCAGTCGGGCGCTGGGCGCGGGGCCCAAGCTGGTCCGCCCACGGCCGGGTGCCGCTGCGGGGTCCGGAGGGTGGGCGGGGCGGACGAGGGGGCGCAAGCCTCGCTACCATGGGTTATCCGGACCTGACCGGGCCCCGGATCCGCATGAGGAGCGCTCTTGCCAGACGAGGTCCAGCCACTCTCCGCCGCGCAGCCCGACCCGCAGGGCGAGCCCGCGCAGCCCGCGGCGGCCGCCACGCCCCCGCCGGCACCGGCCCCCGCACCGGCCGCCGCACCCGCACCCGCCCCGGCGCGCCCCGCGCCCGCGAAGTCCGCCGGGTCCTCCAACCGGGTGCGCGCCCGTCTCGCCCGGCTGGGCGTGCAGCGTTCCAACCCGTACAACCCGGTCCTGGAACCCCTGCTGCGCATAGTCCGCAGCAACGACCCGAAGATCGAGACGGCGACGCTGCGCCAGATCGAGCAGGCGTACCAGGTCGCCGAGCGCTGGCACCGCGGCCAGAAGCGCAAGAGCGGCGACCCGTACATCACCCACCCGCTCGCGGTGACGACCATCCTCGCCGAGCTGGGCATGGACCCCGCCACCCTGATGGCCGGTCTCCTCCACGACACCGTAGAGGACACCGAGTACGGCCTGGAACAGCTCAGACGCGACTTCGGCGACGCCGTCGCGCTCCTCGTGGACGGCGTCACCAAACTCGACCGGGTCAAGTTCGGCGAAGCGGCCCAGGCCGAGACCGTCCGCAAGATGGTCGTGGCCATGGCCAAGGACCCCCGCGTCCTGGTCATCAAGCTCGCCGACCGCCTGCACAACATGCGCACCATGCGGTACCTCAAGCGGGAGAAGCAGGAGAAGAAGGCCCGCGAGACGCTGGAGATCTACGCTCCGCTGGCCCACCGCCTGGGCATGAACACCATCAAGTGGGAGCTGGAGGACCTCGCCTTCGCGATCCTCTACCCCAAGATGTACGACGAGATCGTCCGCCTCGTCGCCGAGCGCGCGCCCAAGCGGGACGAGTACCTCACCATCGTCACCGACGAGGTGCAGAGCGACCTGCGCGCCGCCCGCATCAAGGCCACCGTCACCGGCCGGCCCAAGCACTACTACAGCGTCTACCAGAAGATGATCGTCCGCGGGCGCGACTTCGCGGAGATCTACGACCTGGTCGGCATCCGGGTGCTGGTCGACACCGTCCGGGACTGTTACGCCGCCCTCGGCACCGTGCACGCGCGATGGAACCCGGTCCCCGGCCGGTTCAAGGACTACATCGCGATGCCCAAGTTCAACATGTACCAGTCGCTGCACACGACGGTCATCGGCCCCAGCGGCAAGCCCGTCGAGCTGCAGATCCGCACCTTCGACATGCACCGCCGCGCCGAGTACGGCATCGCCGCGCACTGGAAGTACAAGCAGCAGACGGTCGCCGGAGCCTCCAAGGTCCGCACCGACGTCCCGCAGGCCGCCAAGGGCACCGCGGGCCAGGACACCGTCAACGACATGGCCTGGCTGCGCCAGTTGCTCGACTGGCAGAAGGAGACCGAGGACCCGGGCGAGTTCCTCGACTCGCTGCGCTTCGACCTCTCGCGCAACGAGGTGTTCGTCTTCACGCCCAAGGGCGACGTCATCGCCCTGCCCGCGGGCGCCACCTCGGTGGACTTCGCGTACGCCGTCCACACCGAGGTCGGCCACCGGACCATAGGGGCACGGGTCAACGGGCGGCTGGTCCCGCTCGAATCCACCCTCGACAACGGCGACCTGATCGAGGTCTTCACCTCCAAGGCCGAGGGCGCGGGCCCGTCCCGCGACTGGCTGGGCTTCGTCAAGTCCCCGCGCGCCCGCAACAAGATCCGCGCCTGGTTCTCCAAGGAGCGCCGCGACGAGGCCATCGAGCAGGGCAAGGACGCCATCGCGCGGGCCATGCGCAAGCAGAACCTGCCGATCCAGCGGATCCTCACCGGCGACTCGCTCGTCACCCTCGCCCACGAGATGCGCTACCCCGACATCTCCTCGCTCTACGCGGCGATCGGCGAGGGCCACGTGGCCGCGCAGGGCGTCGTGCAGAAGCTGGTCCAGGCCCTCGGCGGCGAGGACGCGGCCAACGAGGACATGGAGGAGAGCGTCCCGCCCTCGCGCACCCGCGGCAAGCGGCGCAACAACGCCGACCCCGGCGTGGTGGTCAAGGGCGTCGACGACGTCTGGGTGAAGCTCGCCCGCTGCTGCACGCCGGTGCCCGGCGACCCGATCATCGGATTCGTCACCCGCGGCAGCGGCGTATCGGTTCACCGGGCCGACTGCGTCAACGTCGACTCGCTCTCGCAGCAGCCCGAGCGGATCCTCGCGGTCGAATGGGCCCCGACCCAGTCGTCCGTCTTCCTGGTCGCCATCCAGGTCGAGGCGCTGGACCGGTCCCGACTGCTGTCGGACGTCACCCGGGTCCTCTCGGACCAGCACGTCAACATCCTGTCGGCGGCCGTCCAGACCTCCCGCGACCGCGTCGCCACCTCGCGCTTCACCTTCGAGATGGGGGACCCGAAGCACCTGGGCCACGTCCTGAAGGCCGTGCGCGGTGTGGAGGGGGTCTACGACGTCTACCGCGTGACCTCGGCGCGCAGGCCGTAGGACGGACGGCGGGCCGCACGCGGGCCCGTACGCCCTCGGAAACGACACCGGGGCCCGGTGGTGGGAAGTGCTCCCACCACCGGGCCCCGCGTCGAATCCGAAGGCCGGGGAACTCAGCCGCCGAACTCCTCCAGGCCCTTGAGCGCCTGGTCCAGCAGCGCCTGACGGCCTTCCAGCTCACGCGCCAGCTTGTCGGCCTTCGCGTTGTTGCCCGCGGCGCGCGCCGTGTCGACCTGGCCGCGGAGCTTGTCCACGGCCGACTGGAGCTGACCGGTCAGACCCGCGGCGCGCGCACGCGCCTCCGGGTTCGTCCGGCGCCACTCGTTCTCCTCGGTCTCCTGCAGGGCGCGCTCGACCGTGTGCATCCGGCCCTCGACCTTGGGCCGCGCGTCACGCGGTACGTGGCCGATGGCCTCCCAGCGCTCGTTCAGGGTACGGAAGGCGGCCCGCGCCGCCTTCAGGTCCGTGATCGGCAGGAGCTTCTCGGCCTCGTCGGCCAGCTCCTCCTTGAGCTTCAGGTTCTCGTCCTGCTCGGCGTCGCGCTCGGCGAAGACCTCGCCGCGCGCCGCGAAGAAGACGTCCTGCGCCCCGCGGAAACGGTTCCACAGGTCGTCCTCGGACTCGCGCTGCGCCCGCCCGACGGCCTTCCAGTCCGCCATCAGGTCGCGGTAGCGGGCGGCCGTCGTACCCCAGTCGGTCGACTTCGACAGCGACTCGGCCTCGGCGACCAGCTTCTCCTTGGCCTTGCGCGCGTCCTCGCGCTGCGCGTCCAGGGACGCGAAGTGCGCCTTGCGACGCTTGGAGAAGGCGGAGCGGGCGTGCGAGAAGCGGTGCCACAGCTCGTCGTCCGACTTGCGGTCGAGGCGCGGCAGCGCCTTCCAGGTGTCCACGAGCGCCCGCAGCCGCTCCCCGGCACTGCGCCACTGGTCGCTCTGCGCCAGTTCCTCGGCCTCGGCGACGAGCTTGTCCTTGGCGAGGCGGGCCTCGTCGGTCTGCTTCGCCTTCTGGACCTTGCGCTCCTCGCGACGCGAGTCCACGGTCGCGACCAGCTTGTCGAGGCGCACCCGCAGCGCGGCGAGGTCGCCGACCGCGTGGTGCTCGTCGATCTGGGTGCGCAGGTGGTCGATCGCCGTCGTCGCGTCCTTGGAGGACAGATCGGTGGTCCGCACCCGCCGCTCGAGCAGGCCGATCTCGACCACCAGGCCCTCGTACTTGCGCTCGAAGTAGGCCAGGGCCTCCTCAGGGGTGCCCGCCTGCCAGGAGCCGACGACCTGTTCGCCATCGGCAGTACGCACGTACACGGTGCCCGTCTCGTCGACGCGGCCCCACGGATCGCTGCTCACAGCGCCTCCTCCACATGATGCCTGCGGGGGTGTTCGCCCCCTGGCATCGTCCACAGTTTCCTAGGGCGGGCAGCGCCCGCCCCGCTCAACGCCAACATAGGCGACCGCCGCCCCGGCTGTCCGCATCCAGCACGACGCAATCTCGCCGGTCGCGACGGTCCGTTCACGCTATTCCCGCACTAGTTCTTGGTGACGGCGGCCTTCTCGATGGTCACCGGCTTCTTCGGCGCGGGAGCCTTGTCGCCGTCGGCGACACCCTCCTTGGCCACGTCCTGGACGATCTTCAGACCGCCGGCGTCCATCGTCCCGAAGGGGGTGTAGCTGGGCGGCAACGGGCTGTCCTTGTAGACCAGGAAGAACTGGCTGCCGCCGGAGCCGGGCTGGCCGGTGTTGGCCATCGCGACCGTGCCGGCCGGGTAGACGACCTTGCCGTCCGCGCCCGGCTTGCCGAGCGCGTCGAGGTTCTCGTCCGCGATCGTGTAGCCGGGGCCGCCCATGCCGGTGCCCTCGGGGTCGCCGCACTGGAGGACGAAGATCCCCTCGGTGGTCAGCCGATGGCACTTGGTGGTGTCGAAGAAGCCCTTGTCCGCGAGCGACTTGAACGAGTTCACGGTCTGCGGGGTCTTCGCCGCGTCCATGTCGATCTTGATCTCGCCCTCGTTGGTCTTGAGGGAGAAGGCGTACTTCGCCTTGGCGTCGATCGCCATGGCCGGCGACGGGGACGTCTTGGGCGTGGGGGTCGGCGAGGGCGTCGGGTCCGCGGCGGAGTCCTTCGTGTCCTTCTTCCCGTCGAACACACCGCCCACGGTCAGGCCGACCAGCACCGCGATCACCACGGCCGCGGCCGCGCCGATCACCGCGGTCCGTCTGCGGGCCTTCTGCCGGGCCGTGGCCCTGCGCTCCTGCTGACGCTCGAACTTCTCCCTGGCGAGCTGGCGCCGCCGCTGATCGCTCGTGACCACCGGGTCTGTCTCCTCGTTGCTGTGGGCCTGTGGGCTGTAGGAACCGTTGAGGCCGTACCGTATATGGGTTCGCTGTGTGATGAGCGTCGCCGGTAGGCTCTGATCTGCACCTACCCCACCTGACGATTGAGGACGAACGTGCTGATTGCCGGGTTCCCCGCCGGGGCCTGGGGGACCAATTGCTATGTGGTCGCCCCCGCCGCGGGTGAGGAGTGCGTCATCATCGACCCGGGCCACCAGGCCGCCCAGGGTGTCGAGGAGACGCTGAAGAAGCATCGGCTCAAGCCCGTCGCCGTCGTCCTCACCCATGGCCACATCGACCACGTGGCCTCGGTGGTCCCGGTGTGCGGAGCGCACGACGTCCCCGCCTGGATCCACCCGAGCGACCGCTACATGATGAGCGACCCGGAGAAGGCCCTCGGCCGCTCCATCGGGATGCCGCTCATGGGCGAGCTGACCGTCGGCGAGCCGGACGAGGTCCGCGAGTTGACCGACGGAGCCCGGCTGGCCCTGGCCGGTCTGGAGTTCACCGTCGCGCACGCGCCGGGGCATACGAAGGGGTCGGTGACCTTCCAGGTCCCCGAAGCGGCCGACATCCCGTCGGTGTTCTTCTCGGGCGACCTGCTCTTCGCCGGCTCCATCGGGCGCACGGACCTGCCCGGCGGCTCCCACGCCGAGATGCTCGCATCGCTGGCCCGTGTGTGCCTCCCGCTCGACGACTCGACCGTGGTGCTGTCCGGCCACGGTCCCCAGACCAGCATCGGCCGTGAGCGCGCGACCAACCCCTACCTGAGGGAAGTCGCCGCCGGCCACGGAGCGGGCCCCGCTCCACGACGAGGAATGTGACGAGTTTCGTGAGTACTTTTCAGGCCCCCAAGGGCACGTACGACCTGCTGCCCCCCCGCTCCGCCAGCTTCCTGGCGGTGCGCGAGGCGATCGCCGCGCCGCTGAAGAACTCGGGCTACGGGTACGTCGAGACCCCCGGCTTCGAGAACGTCGAGCTCTTCTCGCGCGGCGTCGGCGAGTCCACCGACATCGTCAGCAAGGAGATGTACACCCTCACGACGAAGGGCGGCGAC
This sequence comes from Streptomyces sp. NPDC051555, assembly GCF_044454405.1. NCBI lineage: Bacteria > Bacillati > Actinomycetota > Actinomycetes > Kitasatosporales > Streptomycetaceae > Streptomyces > Streptomyces sp. NPDC051555. Next base: position 156,698 of record NZ_JBITDP010000008.1, read on the forward strand.
GAGCTCGCCCTGCGCCCCGAGGGCACCGCCTCCGTGCTGCGCGCGGCGCTCCAGGGCAACCTGCACAAGCTCGGCGGCCTGCCCGTCAAGCTCTGGTACTCCGGCTCGTACTACCGCTACGAGCGGGCCCAGAAGGGCCGCTACCGCCACTTCTCGCAGGTCGGCGCCGAGGCGATCGGCGCCGAGGACCCGGCGCTGGACGCCGAGCTGATCATCCTCGCCGACCAGGCGTACCGCTCGCTGGGGCTGCGCGACTTCCGGATCCTGCTGAACTCGCTGGGCGACAAGGAGTGCCGTCCCGTCTACCGCGAGGCCCTGCAGTCCTTCCTGCGCGGGCTGGACCTGGACGCCGAGACCGTCCGCCGGGCCGAGATCAACCCGCTGCGCGTCCTCGACGACAAGCGGGCCGACGTACAGGCCCAGCTCGTCGGGGCGCCCGTGCTGCGCGACTACCTGTGCGACGCGTGCAAGGCGTACCACGAGGAGGTGCGGGCACTGGTGACGGCGGCCGGAGTGGTCTTCGAGGACGACGAGAAGCTGGTGCGCGGGCTCGACTACTACACGCGGACCACCTTCGAGTTCGTCCACGACGGTCTGGGCTCCCAGTCCGCGGTGGGCGGCGGCGGCCGCTACGACGGCCTCTCCGAGATGATCGGCGGGCCCGCGCTGCCGTCCGTGGGCTGGGCCCTCGGCGTGGACCGTACGGTGCTGGCGCTGGAGGCGGAGGGCATCGAGCTGGACATCCCCGCGACCACGTCGGTCTTCGCGGTCGCGCTGGGCGAGGAGGCGCGGCGCGCCCTCTTCGCCACCGTGACCGAGCTGCGCCGGGCCGGGATCGCCGCGGACTTCTCCTTCGGGGGCAAGGGCCTCAAGGGCGCGATGAAGGACGCCAACCGCTCCGGGGCCCGGTTCACCGTGGTCGCGGGCGACCGGGACCTCGCCGAGGGTGTCGTCCAGCTCAAGGACATGGAGTCCGGGGAGCAGACCCCGGTCGCCCTGGCCGACGTGGTCGAAGCGGTGCGCGCGAAGCTGGCCTGAACCCGGCCCGTCGGTGACGGGTCACGAACCGCCGCGACGACCGGCCGCTCGACCGTCGCGGTGGTTCCTCCCGGCCGCCACCGGCCCTGCCGTCAGGCGTACTTATGTGCACCGAACGGTGGACCGCGTGCCCGGTACGGCACAATGGCCCCTGCTTGTCGACCTTGCTTGCACGGATGTGGGAGAGCGGCCGTATGACGACCACCACCGGTAGTGACGTTCCGCGGACCGTCGGCGGCAGTCGGGCGCTGGCCTGGCTGCTGGTGATCACGGGAGCCGCGGGCCTGCTCGCCGCCTGGGTGATCACGATCGACAAGTTCAAGCTGCTGGAGGACCCGAACTTCACGCCGGGCTGCAGCCTGAACCCGGTCGTCTCCTGCGGCAACATCATGAAGAGCGACCAGGCGTCCGCCTTCGGCTTCCCGAACCCGATGCTCGGCCTGGTCGCCTACGGGATCGTCGTCTGCGTCGGCATGAGCCTGCTGGCCGGGGCCCGCTTCCGCCCCTGGTACTGGCTGACCCTCAATGCCGGAGCCCTCTTCGGCGTCGGTTTCTGCGCCTGGCTGATGTACCAGTCGCTGTACAACATCAACTCGCTGTGCCTGTGGTGCTCCCTGGCCTGGGTCGCGACGATCTTCCTCTTCTGGTACGTCACCGCGCACAACGTCCGGGAGGGGCTGCTGCCGGCGCCGGGCTGGCTGCGGGGCTTCTTCGGCGAGTTCGCGTGGGTGCCGCCCGTGCTGCACGTCGGGATCATCGGCATGCTGGTCCTGACGCGCTGGTGGGACTTCTGGACCTCGTGAGCGTGGGGGTCCGCACTGTCGGTGGGCTCGCTTAGGCTTTCGGGGTGGAACCAGACCTCTTCACCGCAGCAGCCGAGGACCGCCAGGAGAAGGACCCGTCGAGTTCTCCGCTCGCCGTCCGGATGCGCCCGCGCACCCTGGACGAGGTCGTCGGCCAGCAGCACCTGCTCAAGCCAGGCTCCCCGCTGCGCCGCCTGGTGGGCGACGGGGCCGGCGGTCCGGCCGGCGCCTCCTCGGTGATCCTGTGGGGTCCGCCCGGCATCGGGAAGACCACCTTGGCGTACGTCGTCAGCCAGGCCACCCAGAAGCGGTTCGTGGAGCTCTCCGCGATCACCGCCGGGGTCAAGGAGGTCCGCGCGGTCATCGAGGGCGCCCGGCGGGCCGCCGGGGGGTACGGCAAGGAGACCGTCCTCTTCCTCGACGAGATCCACCGCTTCAGCAAGGCCCAGCAGGACTCCCTCCTCCCGGCCGTCGAGAACCGCTGGGTCACCCTGATCGCCGCGACCACCGAGAACCCGTACTTCTCGATCATCTCGCCGCTGCTCTCGCGCTCCCTGCTGCTCACCCTCGAACCGCTCACCGACGAGGACCTCAGCGCGCTGATGGCACGGGCGCTCACCGAGGAGCGCGGACTCGGCGGTGCGGTCACCCTGCCGGCCGATGCCGAGGCGCACCTGCTGCGGATCGCGGGCGGCGACGCGCGGCGCGCGCTGACCGCGCTGGAGGCGGGGGCCGGATCGGCCATCGCCAAGGGCGAGGGCGAGATCACCCTCCAGACCGTGGAGGAGGCCGTCGACCGGGCGGCCGTCAAGTACGACCGGGACGGCGACCAGCACTACGACGTGGCCAGCGCCCTCATCAAGTCGATCCGCGGCTCCGACGTGGACGCCGCCCTGCACTACCTGGCCCGGATGATCGAGGCGGGGGAGGACCCCCGCTTCATCGCCCGCCGCCTGATGATCTCGGCGAGCGAGGACATCGGCCTCGCGGACCCGACCGCCCTGCCGACCGCCGTCGCGGCGGCCCAGGCGGTGGCGATGATCGGCTTCCCGGAGGCCGCGCTGACCCTGAGCCACGCGACGATCGCGCTGGCGCTGGCGCCCAAGTCGAACACGGCCACCACCGCGATCGGGGCCGCCCTGGCCGACGTACGGGCGGGACTGACGGGGCCGGTCCCCGCGCACCTGCGGGACGGCCACTACAAGGGGGCGGCGAAGCTTGGGCACGCGGTGGGGTACGTGTACCCGCACGACGTGCCGGGCGCGATCGCGGCGCAGCAGTACGCCCCGGACGAGATCCACGGCAAGCGGTACTACGAGCCGACGCGGTACGGGGCGGAGGCGCGGTACGCGGACGTGGTGGAGAAGGTGCGGGAGCGACTGCGGGGGAACTGACCCGCCGGGATCCCGGCGCGCCCCGCACCGCGTGCGGTCGGGCACAGACCTAGGGTCGTCCCATGGGTCAGCGTTCTGCGGGAGCCGTCCTCGCCGTGGTGGCGGCGCTGCTGGTCGGCGGGTGCCACCACGAGGGGCGGGAAGCGGCGGCCCGGGCCAGTGCGGCCGCGCTGCTCGCGCGGGCGCCGCTGACCGGCCCAGGGTTCCCGCCCGCCGCGGCCGCGGCCAGGGCCCAGCTGGCCGGCCTGACCGTCGAGTGGGGCAAGAACTGGGAGACGTACAAGCGGGAGAACTTCGGCAGGTACTGGTCCGACGAGACCGACGCCGTCGGCGGTCGCAACGGCTGCGACACCCGTGACGACGTCCTGCGCCGCGATCTGAGCGAGCTGCGCGAGGGTGACCGCAACCCGTGCGTGGTGGTGTCCGGGGTGTTGCACGACCCCTATACCGGCGCGTCCCTCCCCCATTACTACCGGCGGGCCTCGCAGATCCAGACCGACCACGTCGTCGCCCTCGGCGCCGCCTGGCGCGCGGGCGCGTACGCCTGGACCCCGCAGCGTCGGCTGGAGTACGCCAACGACCTCGACGTGCTGCTCGCGGTGGACAAGCAGACGAACTACGACAAGAGCAGCAAGACCGCGGACAAGTGGCGCCCGCCGCGGCGGGAGTACTGGTGCGAGTACGCGCGCCGCTACACCGGCATCAAGCACAGGTACCGGCTGTCCGTCACCGCCCCCGAGAAGCTCGCGCTCCAGGAACTGTTGGACACGTGCCCGGCGGGCGGGTGACGGGCGTCAGTGACCGGCGGCGGCGAAGAGCGTGTGCATCGCCCGGCGCAGCCCGCCGATGTCGTGGACCGGTGTCGGGAAGTCGAAGCGCGCGTCGAAGGGGCCGCCCGCGGCGCCGGTGAAGCGGACCCGCAGGCCGAGCCGGTCCAGGGCGAGCGGGACCGCGTCCAGGCCGGCGGCGCCGCGCGGGCCCAGCAGGCCGCACAGCTCGCGGACCCGGTCGCCGTGGTCGGCGTACAGGTGCTGGAGCAGCTCGGTCTCGTGGGCCACCATCGGGTCGGGCTCGGCGGTGGCCAGCGCGTCGGGGTCCACGTGGCCCGAGCCCCACAGGTCCTCGACGGTGATCTCGCCGACCTCCAGCCGCAGCAGCATCCAGGCGGGGCGCCCATAGCGGCCGGGGGCGGGATCGGGGTCGAGGGCCTCGCCCATGCCCAGCAGTTCGCCCACCGGATGGCGCTCGGCGAGCAGTGCGGCGCAGGCGGCGCGGTCGTCCCCGCGCACCGGAGTGAGCCAGCCCGCCAGCCACGCGCGGCCTCGGATACGATGGGGCACGGACACCGGCGCCACATCCGTGATCTCGATCACGGCGGTGAGGTCGTCGTCCTGGGCGTGAGCGGCTGCCCTGGCAGCCGCGGATTCCCCTGACACAAGGAGAATCACGTCCCCGTCCGGGGTGACGGTCCGAGCGACCGGCATTCCCGTCCCGAACCCGTCGGGCTCGTGCGTGTCGTGAGCACCCGGCAGAGTGAGGGATACTGAGGCGTTGGACTCTACGAGGGTTCGTACGCGCTCGGCTCCGGTGAGCTGTCGAGCGCCTTCCCTGGGACGCGGTTGACTCTGCCAATCGTCGCCGAAAGCAGATCCTGTTTCGTCTGGATCTGAACTTCGACGCGCACTGGGCAGAGGGATCCCATGTGGTCGAGACATTACGTCCTCCTCGCTAAGGTAAGCCTCACCTAACTTACATGGAGGTAGGTTCCACGTGAACCAGAAGCGACCCAAGGTCAAGAAGTCGCGTGCCCTCGGCATTGCGCTGACCCCGAAGGCCGTCAAGTACTTTGAGGCCCGCCCCTACCCGCCGGGCGAGCACGGCCGTGGCCGCAAGCAGAACTCGGACTACAAGGTGCGTCTGCTCGAGAAGCAGCGTCTGCGCGCCCAGTACGACATCTCCGAGCGCCAGATGGCCCGCGCGTACGACCGCGCGAAGAAGGCCGAAGGCAAGACGGGCGAGGCGCTTGTCGTCGAGCTCGAGCGTCGCCTCGACGCCCTGGTCCTGCGTTCGGGCATCGCCCGCACCATCTACCAGGCGCGCCAGATGGTCGTTCACGGCCACATCGAGGTCAACGGTGGCAAGGTCGACAAGCCGTCGTTCCGTGTCCGCCCGGACGACGTCATCACGGTCCGCGAGCGCAGCCGCGACAAGCACCCCTTCCAGGTTGCTCGTGAGGGTGGCTACGCCGGCGAGGGTGAGGCCCCCCGCTACCTGCAGATCAACCTGAAGGCCCTGGCCTTCCGCCTCGACCGTGACCCGAACCGCAAGGAAATCCCGGTCATCTGCGACGAGCAGCTCGTCGTCGAGTACTACGCCCGCTGATTTCCCTCAGCGAGCGCGGTCCTCACAGGCTGTTCGTCTCGACGGAAGCCCGTCCGCTCCCCTTCGGGGGAGGGGGCGGGCTTTCCGCCGTTCCGCGCGGTCGCGGTACGCCGCCCTCGCTTCCCGCGGGGCCCTGCCCCGCCAGCGGCTCCGGCCCGCGCAGGGCCCGCTCCACCACCGCGTCCAGGCTCAGGGCGCGCCCGTGCCGGGCCCCGGCCGCGTACCGCTCGGCGCCCAGCAGCTCGCCCGCCCGCTCCTGGCACATCAGGCGCGGCGCGTTGAAGTAGCCCGAGCCGAAGAGCCGCAGCCCCACCGAGCCCCACAGCGGCTCCGCAGCGCCCTGGAGCACCGCGGCCTCCGCCGGCTCGCCCTCGGTCACCGTCACCAGCGCCAGCAGTTCCAGCGCCAGCACCAGGCCCAGCAGGTCGTGGAAGGCGTGGTTGATCGTCACGCACTCGCTCAGCAGCCGCCGCGCCTCGGCCGCGCCGCCCGCGTCCAGGGCCGCGTAGGCGAGGACGTACAGCGCGTACGCCTTCGCCCAGCGCTCCCCGCGCTCCTCGCAGATCTCCCGGGCCTCCTCGCACAGGGCCAGCGCGCCCGGCAGGTCCCCCTGGAAGGCCGTGGCCATCGCCAGCTCCACCTGGCACATCAGGACGTTGCTGTTCAGCTCCCCGACCTCCCGGTAGTGCCCGAGCGCCGCTCTCAGCAGCTCCCCGGCCCGCACCATGTCGTCCGAGAGCAGCGCCAGGCAGCCCAGCCGGTGCACCGCGTAGGCCGTGGCCACCGGGTTCCCGCCGGCCCGGGCCGCGTCGAGGCACTCGTGCAGGGCGCTCATCGAGGCCACGGCGTCCCCCTGGAGGGCCGCCACGTAACCGAGCACCCACAGGGCCTTCAGTCGGGCCGGTTCCTGCTCGGCTCCCGGGCGCTCGGTCCCCGGGCGTTCGGTCCCCGGGCGTTCGGCCTGCTCCAGCGCGCGGTCCAGCCAGAGCCGCCCCTCGGTGAGCCGGCCGCAGCCCGCCCAGTAGAACCACAGGGTCCCCGCCAGGTACTGGCCCAGGTGCAGCTCGTCCGGCTCCTCCAGGCAGCACTCCAGCGCGAGCCGCAGGTTGGGCAGCTCGGTCTCCACCAGGGCCGCCACCTCGTGCTGGCGCGGACTGAACCAGTCCAGCTCGCACCAGGTCGCCAGGCCCATGTACCAGTCGCGGTGGCGCCGGCGCAGCCGCCCGGCGTCGCCGAGCGACTCCAGCCAGCCCGCCCCGTACATCCGTACGGTCTCCAGCATCCGGTAGCGGACGCCCGCCGGGGTCCGCTCGCGCACCAGCAGGGATTGCGCGAGCAGCTCCCCGACCAGGTCCAGCACGCCCTCGACCGGCAGGTCCGGGCCCGCGCACACGTACTCGGCGGCGTCCAGGTCGAACTGGCCCGCGAAGACCGACAGCCGCGCCCACAGCAGCCGCTCCTCGGCCGTGCACAGCTCGTGGCTCCACCCGATCGCGGTCCGCAGCGCCCGGTGCCGCGGGAGCGCCCCGCGCCCCCCGCCCGTCAGCAGGGCGAAACGGTCCTCCAGCCGGACCACCACCTGGGCCGGGGAGAGCGTGCGCAGGCGCCCCGCCGCCAACTCCAGCGCAAGCGGAAGCCCGTCGAGCCGGGCGCAGAGCTCGCCGAGCGCGGCCCGGTTCTCGCCGGTGACCGCGAAGCCGGGGTCGGCCGCGACCGCCCGGTCGGCCAGCAGCGCCAGCGCGTCGTCGGCGTCCAGCGGGGCCAGCGGGAAGCTCCGCTCGCCGTCCAGCGCGAGCGGCCGCCGCCCGGCGGCCAGCACGCACAGGCCGGGGGAGCGGCGCAGTAGCTCGTGGACCAGCTCCGCGCACTCGTCGACCAGCTGCTCGAAGCCGTCCAGGACGAGCAGCAGCCGGCGCGGCGCCAGGTGCTCGGCCAGCACGGTGCGGGGCGGGCGGGTCGTGTGGTCGGTCAGCGCGAGGGCCTCGGCGAACGTCAGTTCCAGCAGCGCGGGATCGCGCAGGGTCGACAGCTCGACCAGCCAGACGCCGTCGCAGTAGCGTTCCTGCGCCCGGCGGGAGGCGGCGAGCACCAGCCGGGACTTGCCCACGCCCCCCGCGCCGGTCACCGTCACCAGCCGTGCGTTCTCCAGCAGCCGCGCCAATTCGCCCAGTTCCGGGCCCCGGCCGACGAAGGCGTTCAGCTCCGAGGGAAGATTGCCGTGGGGCGCTGTGGTGCGGGGGGAGTCGTCGGGTGCTCGCATGGGACACGGAGGGTACTGGTCCGCATGCGCTCCGTACAAGGCGATCGGGTTCGACCTCCGAATTCCGGTAGGGCTGCGGATCTCCGGCGCGATAGGGTCGGGGGACGAGTTTTCAACACGCAGAGAGCGGTGCAAAGTGTCCGGTGGTGAGGTGGCCGGGATCCTCGTGGCCGTCTTCTGGGCGATCCTGGTCTCGTTCCTCGCGCTCGCGCTGGCGCGACTGGCCCAGACGCTGAGGGCGACCACCAAGCTGGTGGCCGAGGTGACCGAGCAGGCCGTCCCGCTGCTGGCGGACGCCTCGATGACCGTACGCTCCGCGCGCACCCAGCTCGACCGGGTCGACGCCATCGCCAGCGACGTCCAGGAAGTCACCTCCAACGCCTCCGCGCTCTCCAGCACCGTGGCCTCCGCCTTCGGCGGCCCGCTGGTCAAGGTCGCGGCCTTCGGCTACGGAGTGCGCAAGGCGCTCGGGCGCAAGGAGGCGGCGGCAGCGGCCCCGAACGGCGCGCCCGCGCGGACACCCAGGCGTACCGTGATCGTCGGGCGGACCGTACCGGCGGCCCGGCGCCGGAAGCAGAAGGACTGAGACCGCGATGTTCCGCCGTACCTTCTGGTTCACCGCAGGCGCAGCCGCCGGCGTGTGGGCCACCACCAAGGTCAACCGCAAGCTCAAGCAGCTGACGCCCGAGAGCCTCGCCGCGCAGGCCGCCGACAAGGCGCTCGAAGCGGGCCACCGGCTCAAGGATTTCGCCCTGGACGTCAAAGCGGGAATGACGCAGCGCGAGGACGAGCTGAACGACGCACTGGGTCTGCACCAGGACCCGGACCGGCCCGACAACGTCACCGCCCTTCCCGGGCCGCGGCGACTGCGGGCCATCGGGGCCGAACAGGGCCCCGGCAAGCACCCCCGGAACAACCCACCGAAGTTTTCGTACAACCGGAATGAGGACCACTGATGGAGTCGGCTGAAATCCGCCGCCGCTGGCTGAGCTTCTTCGAGGAGCGCGGTCACGCCGTCGTCCCTTCGGCGTCGCTCATCGCGGACGACCCGACTCTGCTGCTGGTCAACGCGGGCATGGTCCCCTTCAAGCCGTACTTCCTGGGTGAGGTCAAGCCTCCCGCCTCGAAGCTGACCAGCGTCCAGAAGTGCGTGCGCACGCCGGACATCGAAGAGGTCGGCAAGACCACCCGCCACGGCACGTTCTTCCAGATGTGCGGCAACTTCTCCTTCGGCGACTACTTCAAGGAAGGCGCCATCACCTACGCCTGGGAGCTGCTCACCAGCTCCGTGGCGGACGGTGGCTACGGCCTGGAGCCCGAGAAGCTCTGGATCACGGTCTACCTCGACGACGACGAGGCCGAGCAGATCTGGCGCGAGAAGATCGGCGTCCCCGCCGAGCGCATCCAGCGCCTGGGTAAGAAGGACAACTTCTGGTCCATGGGCGTCCCCGGTCCCTGCGGCCCGTGTTCCGAGATCAACTACGACCGCGGCCCCGAGTTCGGCGTCGAGGGCGGCCCGGCCGTCAACGACGAGCGGTACGTGGAGATCTGGAACCTGGTCTTCATGCAGTTCGAGCGCGGCGCCGGTGAGAACAAGGAAGACTTCCCGATCCTCGGGGACCTGCCGTCGAAGAACATCGACACCGGCCTCGGTCTCGAACGCCTCGCCATGATCCTGCAGGGCGTACAGAACATGTACGAGACCGACACCCTGCGCGTGGTCATGGACAAGGCCACCGAGCTGACCGGCGTCCGCTACGGCCAGGCCAAGGACAGCGACGTCTCGATGCGCGTGGTCGCCGACCACATCCGCACCTCCGCCATGCTCATCGGCGACGGGGTCACCCCCGGCAACGAGGGCCGCGGCTACGTGCTGCGCCGCATCATGCGCCGCGCCATCCGCAACATGCGCCTGATGGGCGCCACCGGCCCGGTCGTCCTGGACCTCATCGGCGTCGTCATCGACACGATGGGCCTCCAGTACCCGGAGCTGGCCACCGAGCGCAAGCGGATCGAGACCGTCGCCCTCGCCGAAGAGGCCGCCTTCCTGAAGGCGCTCAAGGGCGGCACGAACATCCTCGACACCGCCATCACCGAGACCAAGGCCGCCGGCGGCTCGGTCCTGGCCGGCGACAAGGCGTTCCTGCTCCACGACACCTGGGGCTTCCCGATCGACCTCACCCTGGAGATGGCCTCCGAGCAGGGCCTCAGCGTGGACGAGCCGGGCTTCCGCCGCCTGATGCAGGAGCAGCGGGACAAGGCCAAGGCCGACGCCCGCGCCAAGAAGACCGGTCACGCCGACCTGTCCGCCTACCGCGAGGTCGCCGACAACTCCGGCGAGACCGAGTTCACCGGCTACGGCTCCACCGAGGGCGAGTCCACCATCGTCGGCCTGCTCGTCGACGGCGTCTCCTCGCCGGCCGCCTCCGAGGGCGACGAGGTCGAGATCGTCCTGGACCGCAGCCCGTTCTACGCCGAGGGCGGCGGCCAGCTCGCCGACCAGGGCCGGATCAAGCTGCACTCCGGCGCCGTCGTCGAGATCCGCGACGTGCAGAAGCCCGTACCGGGCGTGCACGTGCACAAGGGTGTCGTCCAGGTCGGCGAGGTGACGGTCGGCGCCTCCGCCTACGCCGTCATCGACATCAAGCGCCGTCGGGCCATCGCCCGCGCCCACTCGGCCACCCACCTGACCCACCAGGCGCTGCGCGACGCCCTCGGCCCGACGGCCGCCCAGGCCGGCTCCGAGAACTCGCCCGGTCGCTTCCGCTTCGACTTCGGTTCGCCCAACGCCGTCCCCGGCAGCGTGCTCACCGACGTCGAGCAGAAGATCAACGACGTGCTGTCGCGCGAGCTCGACGTCACGGCCGAGGTCATGAGCATCGACGAGGCCAAGAAGCAGGGCGCCATCGCCGAGTTCGGCGAGAAGTACGGCGAGCGCGTGCGCGTCGTCACCATCGGCGACTTCTCCAAGGAGCTGTGCGGCGGCACCCACGTCGCCAACACCGCCCAGCTCGGCCTGGTCAAGCTGCTCGGCGAGTCCTCCATCGGCTCCGGCGTGCGCCGCGTCGAGGCCCTGGTCGGCGCCGACGCCTACAACTTCCTGGCCAAGGAGCACACGGTCGTCGCCCAGCTCCAGGAGCTGGTCAAGGGCCGCCCCGAGGAGCTGCCGGAGAAGATCGCCTCCATGCTCGGCAAGCTGAAGGACGCCGAGAAGGAGATCGAGAAGTTCCGCGCCGAGAAGGTGCTCCAGGCCGCCGCCGGTCTGGCCGCCGGCGCCCAGGACGTCCGCGGCGTCGCCGTGGTCACCGGCCAGGTGCCGGACGGCACCGGCGCCGACGACCTGCGCAAGCTGGTCCTCGACGTGCGCGGCCGGATCCAGGGCGACCGTCCGGTCGTCGTGGCCCTCTTCACGGTCGCGGGCGGCCGCCCGCTCACCGTCATCGCCACCAACGAGGCCGCCCGCGAGCGCGGTCTCAAGGCCGGTGACCTGGTGCGCACGGCCGCCAAGACCCTCGGTGGCGGTGGCGGCGGCAAGCCGGACGTCGCCCAGGGCGGCGGCCAGAACCCGGACGCCATCGGCGAGGCCATCGGCGCCATCGAGCGCCTCGTCGGAGAGACGGCCTGACGATGACGCTGCGCCGCGGCCGACGCCTCGCGATCGATGTCGGTGACGCCCGGATCGGGGTCGCCTCGTGCGACCCCGACGGGGTGCTGGCCACGCCGGTCGAAACCGTGCCGGGACGGGACATCCCGGCCGCGCACAAGCGGCTGCGGCAGCTGGTCGCGGAGTACGAACCCCTTGAAGTCGTGGTCGGCCTCCCCCGCTCGCTCAGCGGGCGGGAGGGGCCGGCCGCGGCCAAGTGCCGTTCCTTCGCCACCGAGCTGGCCAAGGGCATCAAGCCCGTGACCGTGCGGCTGGTGGACGAACGGATGACCACGGTCACCGCGGCCCAGGGCCTGCGGGCCGCGGGGCGCAACGCCAAGAAGGGGCGCTCGGTGATCGACCAGGCGGCCGCTGTGGTCATCCTCCAGAACGCTCTGGAGACCGAACGGGTATCAGGTAATCCGCCCGGTGAGTGCGTCGAAGTGGTTGTCTGATCGCGATACGGTAACGTTCCGCGCGATGTGACGGCATTCGAACAGCCGTCGCCCACCACTTCTGAGGCGGAACCGGGTGCCGCGGCCCACAAGCAGCCGCTGCCTCCGTCTCGCGGCTCTAGGGGACCGATGACCGAGTATGGACGGGGCTCCGGCCCTGAACCGTGGCACCCAGAGGACCCTCTCTACGGGGACCCGGCGTGGGCCGGGCACCAGGCCCAACAGGGTCAGGTGCCCTACGCCGTCGGCCAGCAGCAGTATCCGCAGGAGCCGCAGTACCAGGGGCAGCCGCAGCAGTACCAGCAGCAGCCCCAGCCGCAGTACGCCCAGCACCCGCAGCAGTACCCCGCGGAGTACCAGGGGCAGCCGCAGCAGTACCAGCCCGAACACCCGCAGCACCTTCAGCAGCCGCAGCACCCCCAGCAGCTGCACCCGCAACACCAGCAGCAGCAGTACCCCATGCAGCAGCAGCCCCAGCAGCAACTGCACCCGCAGCAGCAGCCCGGGTACGACGGCCAGCCGGACCAGGTCTGGGACACCGGCCAGGGCCAGCAGGCCGTTCCCTACGGCGTGGACCCCTACGCCCAGCAGGCCGTGGCCTACCCGGGGGAGACCCCGGACGGCTACGCCACGGACACGGCCTACCCGCCGCCGCAGCCCCCCGGCCGCCGCCACCTCGTCCCGGAGCCCTCCACCGAGTGGCAGGACGAGGTCGCCGAGCCGGAGGAGGAGTCCCTCCTCGCGGCCGGTGGCGGCGGCGACGCGGACGAGCCCCCGTCCGGCGGACGACGCGGCGGCCGCGGCAAGGGCAAGGGCGGCAAGAGCAAGGGCACCAAGCGCACCGGCTCGGCCTGCCTGATCGCCGCCCTGGTCATCGTGGGCGCCGTCGGCGGCGTCGGCTACTACGGGTTCTCGTACGTTAAGGCGAAACTCGGCATGGCCGACGACTACACGGGCGAGGGCACCACCTCGGTCGACGTCGAGATCCCCAAGGGCGCGACCCTGGGACAGATGGGCGCCATCCTGGAGAAGGCGGGCGTCGTCGCCAGCGCCGAAGCCTTCGTGAACGCGGCCCAGGAGCACCCCAAGGGCAGCGGGATCCAGCCGGGTCTCTACCCCCTGCGCAAGCAGATGTCGGCGAAGTCCGTCGTCGAGGTCATGTCCGACCCCTCGAAGCTGAACGTGATCATCGTCGCCGAGGGCCTGCGCAACGTGCAGGTCTACGGTGCGATCGACAAGAAGCTCAAGCTCCAGGAGGGCACCACCGCGGAGCTCGCCAAGCGCGAGGTCAAGACGCTCGGCCTGCCCGCCTGGGCCGAGGACGGGCAGAACATCAAGGATCCGCTGGAAGGGTTCCTCTACCCGGCGCGCTACGACCTCACGACGGGCATCACCCCGCAGGACCTGCTCAAGAAGATGGTCAAGAACGCCACGGAGAAGTACGGGGCGCTCGGCATCGAGGGCAAGGCGAAGGACCTGGGCCTCAAGTCCCCGCTGGAAGTGGTCACGGTCGCGAGCCTGGTGCAGGCCGAGGGCAACAAGCACGAGGACTACCGCAAGATGGCGGCCGTCATCTACAACCGCCTCAAGCCGACGAACAACGTCACCATGCAGCGCCTCGAATTCGACTCGACGATCAACTACATCAAGGGCACGAGCAACATCAACGTCTCCCGCGACGAGACGCGCTCCATCGAGGACCCGTACAACACCTACAAGGTCAAGGGCCTGCCGCCCGGAGCCATCAGCAACCCGGGCATCGACGCGCTCAACGCGGTGCTGAGCCCGGACAAGGACGGCTGGATGTTCTTCGTCTCGGTCGACGGGAACAAGACCAGCTTCACCAAGACCCTCGCCGAGCACAACAAGCTCGTCGAGGAGTTCAACGCACGACAGGCACAGAAGAAGCAACAGCAGAGCGGTGGGTAGCGGGAACATGTCACGGATAAGGGCCGCGGTGCTGGGTTCGCCCATCGAGCACTCCCTCTCACCGGTGCTGCACCGCGCCGCTTACCAGGAGCTGGGCCTCGTCGACTGGTCATACGACCGCTTCGAGACCGACGAGGCCGCGCTCCCCGGATTCCTCGCGGGGCTCGGCTCCGAGTGGGCCGGGCTGTCGCTGACCATGCCGCTCAAGCGGGCGATCATGCCGCTGCTCGACGAGGTCAGCGAGACCGCCGCCTCCGTGGAGGCGGTGAACACGGTCGTCTTCACCGAGGACGGCCGCAAGGTCGGCGACAACACCGACATCCCCGGGATCCTCGCCGCGCTGCGCGAGCGGGGCGTGGAGCGGGTCCCGACCGCCGCCATCCTCGGGGCGGGGGCCACGGCCTCCTCCGCGCTGGCCGCCCTCTCCCGGATCTGCTCCGGCGAGGTCACGGCGTACGTCCGCTCCGCCGAGCGGGCCGCCGAGATGCGCCGGTGGGGCGAGCGGCTCGGCGTGCCCGTGCACACGGCCGACTGGTCGGCCGCGGCCGAGGCCCTGGGCGCGCCGCTGGTGATCGCGACCACCCCCGCCGGGGCGACCGACGCCCTGGCCACGGCGGTCCCCGAGCGACCGGGCACCCTCTTCGACGTGCTCTACGACCCCTGGCCGACCGCACTCGCGGCGGCCTGGTCGCGGCGCGGCGGGCAGCTGGTCGGCGGTCTCGACCTCCTGGTCCACCAGGCCGTCCTCCAGGTCGAGCGGATGACCGGCCGCTCTCCCGGCCCGCTCGCCGCGATGCGGGCCGCCGGGGAACGGGCCCTGGCCGCCCGGTAGATCCATCCGGGGCGGTGGGCCCGTAACCGCCTGTACCCGTCCGTACCCGCCCCGACCTGCCACAGTGGCGTCCGATAGCTGGACCGGGGGCCGGTACATCGGCCCGGACGTGGGAGGATCGGGGGTGGCGGGCCCGGACGGCGCACCCGGTCGCGCCTTAGCTGTGCCAGGCGCGAGCATGAGGAGCATCGTTGAGCAGGTTGCGTTGGCTGACCGCCGGGGAGTCGCACGGACCGGCGCTGGTAGCGACGCTGGAGGGGCTTCCCGCCGGCGTTCCGGTCACCACCGAACTGGTGGCCGACCACCTGGCGCGCCGCCGGCTCGGATACGGCCGCGGTGCCCGGATGAAGTTCGAGCAGGACGTGGTGACCTTCCTCGGCGGCGTCCGCCACGGTCTCTCCCTCGGTTCCCCGGTCGCCGTCATGGTCGGCAACTCCGAGTGGCCCAAGTGGGAGAAGGTCATGTCGGCCGACCCGGTCGACCCGGCCGAGCTGGAGGGCTCCGGGCGCAACGCCCCGCTGACCCGCCCCCGCCCGGGCCACGCCGACCTCGCGGGCATGCAGAAGTACGGCTTCGACGAGGCCCGCCCGATCCTGGAGCGCGCCAGCGCCCGCGAGACGGCCGCCCGCGTCGCCCTCGGTGCCATCGCCCGGTCCTTCATCAAGGAGACCGCGGGCATCGAGATCGTCTCCCACGTGGTGGAACTGGCCGCCGCCAAGGCCCCGTACGGCGTCTACCCGACCCCCGCGGACGTCGAGAAGCTCGACGCCGACCCGGTGCGCTGCCTCGACGCCGACGCGTCGAAGGCGATGGTCGCGGAGATCGACCAGGCCCACAAGGACGGCGACACGCTCGGCGGCGTCGTCGAGGTGCTCGCCTACGGTGTCCCGGTCGGCCTCGGTTCGCACGTGCACTGGGACCGCCGCCTCGACGCGCGGCTCGCCGCCGCGCTCATGGGCATCCAGGCGATCAAGGGCGTCGAGGTCGGCGACGGCTTCGACCTGGCCCGCGTCCCGGGCTCCCAGGCCCACGACGAGATCGTCTCCACCTCCGAGGGCCTGAGGCGCACCTCCGGCCGCTCCGGCGGCACCGAGGGCGGACTGACCACCGGCGAGCTGCTGCGCGTACGGGCCGCCATGAAGCCGATCGCGACCGTGCCCCGCGCGCTCGCGACCGTCGACGTGGCCACCGGCGAGGCGACGGTCGCCCACCACCAGCGCTCCGACGTGTGTGCCGTCCCCGCGGCGGGCATCGTCGCCGAGGCGATGGTCGCCCTCGTGCTGGCCGACGCCGTCGTGGAGAAGTTCGGCGGCGACTCGGTGACCGAGACCCGCCGCAATGTCCGGTCGTACCTCGACAACCTGCAGATCCGGTGACCGGCGGCCCCCTGGTCGTCCTGGTCGGACCGATGGGGTCCGGCAAGTCCACGGTGGGGGCGCTGCTCGCCGAACGGCTCGGCGTGCACTACCGGGACACGGACGCCGACATCGTCGCGGCGCAGGGCCGGGAGATCGCGGAGCTCTTCGTCGACGAGGGCGAGCCGTACTTCCGCGGCCTGGAGCGCGCGGCCGTGGCCGACGCCCTCGCGGGACACACCGGGATCCTCGCCCTCGGCGGCGGTGCGATCCTCGACGACGGCACCCGGGCCCTGCTCGCCGGGCTGCCCGTCGTCTACCTGTCGATGGACATCGACGAGGCGGTCCGCCGGGTCGGCCTCGGCGCGGCCCGCCCGCTGCTCGCGGTCAACCCGCGCCGCCAGTGGCGCGAGTTGATGGACGCGCGCCGCCACCTGTACACCGAAGTCGCGCGCGTCGTGGTGGCCACCGACGACCGCACCCCCGCAGAGGTCGCCCAGGCGGTCCTCGACGCTCTGGAGTTGAAGGACGTATGACAGACCAGGTGACGCGCATCCAGGTCGGCGCGAGCTCCGGGCACGACGCCTACGACGTGCTGGTCGGCCGGCAGCTGCTCGGCGAGCTCGGCACCCTGATCGGCACGAAGGCGCAGCGCGTCGCGGTGATCCACCCCGAGGCGCTGGCCTCCACGGGTGAGGCGCTGCGCGACGACCTCGCGGCCCAGGGCTACGAGGCGGTCGCCATCCAGGTGCCGAACGCCGAGGAGGCCAAGACCATCGAGGTCGCGGCGTACTGCTGGAAGGCCCTGGGGCAGTCCGGCTTCACCCGCACCGACGTGATCGTCGGCGTCGGCGGCGGCGCCACCACCGACCTCGCGGGCTTCGTCGCGGCCTCCTGGCTGCGCGGCGTGCGCTGGATCGCGGTGCCGACGACCGTCCTCGCGATGGTCGACGCGGCCGTGGGCGGCAAGACGGGCATCAACACCGCCGAGGGCAAGAACCTCGTCGGCGCCTTCCACCCGCCCGCCGGTGTGCTCTGCGACCTGGCGGCCCTCGACTCGCTGCCCGTCAACGACTACGTCAGCGGCCTCGCCGAGATCATCAAGGCCGGATTCATCTCCGACCCGGTGATCCTCGACCTGATCGAGGGGGACCCGCAGGCGGCCCGGACCCCCGAGGGCCCGCACACCGCCGAGCTGATCGTGCGCTCCATCCAGGTCAAGGCCGATGTGGTCTCCAGCGACCTCAAGGAGTCGGGCCTGCGGGAGATCCTCAACTACGGCCACACCCTGGCCCACGCGATCGAGAAGAACGAGCGCTACAAGTGGCGCCACGGCGCCGCCGTGTCGATCGGCATGGTCTTCGCCGCCGAACTGGGCCGGCTCGCCGGCCGGCTCGACGACGCGACCGCCGAGCGGCACAAGAGCGTGCTCGCCTCGGTGGGCCTGCCGCTGACCTACCGCGGCGACCAGTGGCCCAAGCTGCTGGAGACCATGAAGGTCGACAAGAAGTCCCGCGGCGACCTGCTGCGCTTCATCGTCCTGGACGGGCTGGCCAAGCCGACCGTCCTGGAGGGCCCCGACCCGGCCGTGCTGATCGCGGCCTACGGCGAGGTGTCCGCGTGAGCCGCAAGGTGCTCGTGCTGAACGGCCCGAACCTGGGCCGGCTCGGCTCCCGCGAGCCCGACGTGTACGGGGCCACCTCGTACGCGGGGCTGGTCGAGAGCTGCCAGAGCCTCGGCCGGGAGCTCGGCTTCGACGTCGAGGTCCGCGAGACCAACGACGAGGGCCAGCTGGTGCGCTGGCTGCACGAGGCCGCCGACGGGAAGATCCCGGTGGTCATCAACCCCGGCGCCTTCACGCACTACTCCTACGCGATGCGGGACGCGGCGGCGCAGCGCACCGCGCCGCTGATCGAGGTGCACATCTCGAACCCGTACGCCCGTGAGGAATTCCGGCACACTTCGGTCATCGCCTCGGTGGCGACCGGGACCGTGGCGGGCTTCGGACTGGGCTCCTACCGGCTCGCGCTGCACGCGCTGGCGGAGGAACTGCCCGCGGCCTGAGATAACGTTCTCGCATCAGTCCTCGCCTGAACGAGACGGAGTGGCAGCGGATGCAGCACGGAGTGGGGGGATGGGGCGAGCCGGGACAGCATCCGGCCGCCCCCGCGCAGCCGCCGATAGCCCCCGTGACCGGCTGGGCCCCGCCGCCTGCCGGCCCGCCGCACCCGTCGCACCCCGGGGGGCCGCCGCGCCACCACGCGGGCCCGCCGCATCCGGCCGGCCCGCCGCACCCGCCGGCTCCGCCCGCTCCGCCGCACCACGCGGGTCCGGTGCACCCCGCGGGCCCGCCCGCTCCGCCGCATCCCGCCCCCGTGCCCGCGCCGCACGGGGCGCCGCGCCGGCCCGGCTACGTACCGGGCGCGGTGGTGGCGCCCGTACCCGAGGCCACCGGGCACATCCCGCTGCCGGCGGCCGCGCCGCCCGCCCCCGGCACGGGCGTGGCCACCCTCGCCGTCCTGCTCATCGGCCCCGCCGGCGCCGGCAAGACCACCGTGGCCCGGCACTGGGCGGGCTCCCGGCAGGTGCCGACCGCGCACATCAGCCTGGACGACGTCCGCGAGTGGGTCTGCTCGGGCTTCGCCGACCCGCAGGCCGGTTGGAACGACCACTCCGAGGCCCAGTACCGGCTCGCCCGCCGCACCTGCGGCTTCGCCGCCCGCAACTTCCTGGCCAACGGGATCTCCTGCATCCTCGACGACGCGGTCTTCCCCGACCGGCCCGTGGTGGGCCTGGGCGGCTGGAAGCGGCACGTGGGGCCCGGGCTGCTCCCGGTGGTCCTGCTGCCCGGCCTGGAGATCGTCCTGGAGCGCAACGCGGCCCGCTCCGGCAACCGCCGCCTCTCCGACGAGGAAGTCGCCCGGATCCACGGCCGGATGGCGGGCTGGTACGGCTCCGGCCTGCCCATCATCGACAACTCCCACCTGGACGTGGAGGGCACCGCCCGCGCCCTCGACGAGGTCCTGGCCCGCGCCATCTCGACCCCCGCCAGCTGGTGACCACGGCCTAGGGCGGCCGCGCACCCCGTCCGGACGCGCTCGTCGAGCCGGATGCGCGGGGCGCTCGTACGCTCGAAGACATGTCAGACGTGTACGCGGCCCGTCGGGCCCTGCTCCGCGACCGCTGTGCCGCAGCGGGCAACTCCGCCGCACTGATCACGCGTCCGGCGAACGTCCGCTATCTCGCCGGGGCCTTCCCCGAAGGGGCGGTCCTGCTGATCGGGCCCGCCGAGGACGTCCTCCTCTGCGCCGCCTCGCCCACCGGCGAGGCGGACGAGGGGCGGCTCGACGAACACCTGCGGCTGTCCGTCCTGTCCGGTCCCGGCGCTGATCCCGCCGTCGCCGCGGCCGACCTCGCCTGCGGCAAGGACGTCCGGGCGGACTCCCTCGCCGTCGAGGAGCACCACCTCACCGTCGCCCGGCACCGGGCCCTGCGCTCGGTCGCGCCCAGGCTGCGGCTGGCCGACCTCGGGCCCGCCGTCGAACAGCAGCGGCTGATCAAGGACGAGGAGGAGATCGCCTGTCTGCGGATCGCCGCCGAGATCGCCGACCAGGCCCTCGGTGAACTCCTGGAGTCCATCCTCGTCGGCCGTACCGAGCGCCACCTCGCCCTGGAGCTGGAGCGGCGGCTGGTGGACCACGGCGCGGACGGCCCGGCCTTCCCCACCTCCGTCGGCACCGGCCCGCACTCCGGGCGCTCCCGGCACCGGCCCTCGGACCGGCGGGTGGAGGAGGGGGACTTCCTCTCCGTCTGCCTGGGCGCGAACTACCGCGGCTACCGGTGTGAGATCGGCCGTACCTTCGTGATCGGTACCTCCCCCGCGGACTGGCAGATCGAGCTCTACGACCTCGTCTTCGCCGCTCAGCGGGCCGGCCGGGAGGCGCTGGCGCCGGGGGCCGCGTACCGCGACGTGGACCACGCGGCGCGCTCCGTACTGGACTCCGCGGGGCACGGGGAAGCCCTCGCTCCGTCGACCGGACACGGCGTCGGTCTCGAAATCGACGAGGACCCGCAGCTTGCACCTACAGCAATGGGTAAACTGGACGCTTGCGTGCCGGTCACCGTCGAACCGGGGGTTCACCTCCCGGGCCGGGGCGGCGTCCGGATCGATGACACGCTCGTCGTACGCCCTGAGGCGGACGGCGGACCCGAGCTACTCACCATCACGACCAAGGAGCTGCTCGCGCTCTAGCTTTGCTGTGCGCGCCACCCGTGGTCCACCAGTCCAGGAGATTTCGCAACCGTGGCTTCCACGAACGACCTCAAGAACGGCATGGTGCTGAAGCTCGACGGGGGCCAGCTCTGGTCCGTCGTCGAGTTCCAGCACGTCAAGCCCGGCAAGGGCCCGGCCTTCGTGCGCACCAAGCTCAAGAGCGTGATGTCCGGCAAGGTCGTCGACAAGACGTTCAACGCCGGCACCAAGGTCGAGACGGCCACCATCGACCGCCGTGACATGCAGTTCTCGTACATGGACGGCGACTACTTCGTCTTCATGGACATGGACACCTTCGACCAGCTGATGGTCGACCGCAAGGCCGTCGGCAGCGCCGCCAACTTCCTGATCGAGGGCTTCACCGCCTCCGTCGCGCAGCACGAGGGCGAGGTGCTCTACGTCGAGCTGCCGGCCGCCGTCGAGCTCGTGATCGAGCACACCGACCCGGGCGTCCAGGGCGACCGCTCCACCGGCGGCACCAAGCCGGCGCGCCTGGTCACCGGTCACGAGATCCAGGTCCCGCTCTTCGTCACCACCGGCGAGAAGGTCAAGGTCGACACCCGTACCAGCGACTACCTCGGCCGGGTGAACAGCTAACCGTGGGAGCCCGGAGCAACGCCCGCAAGCGTGCTTTCCAGATCCTCTTCGAGGCGGACCAGCGCGGTGTACCCGTGCGCGAGGTCCTCGCGGACTGGGTCCGTCACTCACGGAACGACACCGACGGCCGTCAGCCGGCGGTCAGCGAGTTCACGATGGTCCTCGTCGAGGGGTACGCCGACAAGGTGGACCGCATCGACGACCTGATCGTCACCTACGCCGTGGACTGGGACCTCGACCGCATGCCGGTCGCGGACCGGAACATCGTGCGCCTGGGTGCCTACGAGCTGATCTGGGTAGACGAGACCCCGGACGCCGTGGCGATCGACGAGGCGGTCCAGCTCGCCAAGGAGTTCTCGACCGACGAGTCGCCGTCCTTCGTGAACGGGCTGCTGGCCCGCTTCAAGGACCTCAAGCCGAAGCTGCGACGGGACGAGAGCGCCTAGCGTCCCAGTGGTTCGGTACGCGTAGGGCCCGCAGCGCATCGCGCGCCGCGGGCCCTTCGCGTGTCCGCCCCTCGGGGCGGGAAGCGGAAAAACCGGCGGGGGCCGGGAAGCACATGGCTTCCCGGCCCCCGCCGGTAACGTTTCTGCTGGGCCTGGGCCCGGAGGTCAGAACGCTCAGATCTCCTCGTGGGTCACCGCGCGGCGGGCGTCCGCGTCCAGCACGCCCCAGCTGATGAGCTGCTCGGTCAGGACCGAGGGGGACTGGTCGTAGATGACCGCGAGGGTGCGCAGGTCGTCCTGGCGGATCGACAGCACCTTGCCGTTGTAGTCGCCGCGCTGGCTCTGGATCGTGGCCGCGTAGCGCTGGAGCGGGCCGGCCTTCTCGGCGGGCACGTGGGCAAGGCGCTCCAGGTCCAGACGGAGCTTCGGCGGCGGCTCGGCCGCTCCGCCCGGAGTGGTGCCCGGCAGGAGTTCCTGCACCGGCACACCGTAGAAGTCCGCCAGCTCGGCGAGGCGCTGGACGG
Organism: Streptomyces sp. NPDC051555; assembly: GCF_044454405.1. NCBI lineage: Bacteria > Bacillati > Actinomycetota > Actinomycetes > Kitasatosporales > Streptomycetaceae > Streptomyces > Streptomyces sp. NPDC051555. The sequence continues at coordinate 178,629 of NZ_JBITDP010000008.1, forward strand.
TCACGGCGCGGTCCCCGCGCTCGTACGATCCGACCACCACGGCCTTCCATCGGCCCTGGGACTTCTCCTCGACACCGTGGAGGGAAAGGCCCTGCTGGGTGCGGATGGCACGGAGCTTGGCCCCGAGCTGCTTGGCGTATTCGCTGGACATAACGCTCCCGGACGCTGTGACGCTGTGATGATATGGACAACGTGCGGCTGCGCCGCGCGGCTGGTAACTCACTGTGAGGTTACGCAGCGTTACTTGGATGCGTCAAGCCGAATGGTCTCCCCCGCCCCCTTTAAGGGGACCCGCCCGACCCGGGTCGGGCGGCCCCGGACGGCCCTGGTACCGTGGATGCCGTACGACCCGGTTGCCTGCGGCAGCCGGCCAGACGTCCTTTAAGGTCCGTCCCGTGAGGCGGAGAAGGAGGTCCTTTTCATGGACGCTCAGCATGACCGGCACACCGCCGACGGTGCCCGCCCCGTTCTCGAGGCGCAGGACATCGCGCGGGTGCTGACCCGTATCGCCCACGAGATCGTCGAACGCGCCAAGGGCGCCGACGACGTGGTGCTCCTCGGCATTCCGACCCGCGGCGTCTTCCTGGCCCGCAGGCTCGCAGCCAAGCTCGAAGAGATCACCGGCACCAAGGTCCCGGTCGGCTCCCTCGACATCACCATGTACCGCGACGACCTGCGGATGAAGCCCGCCCGGGCGATCGGCCGCACCGAGATCCCCGGTGACGGCATCGACGGCAGGCTCGTGGTCCTCGTCGACGACGTGCTCTTCTCCGGACGCACCATCCGCGCGGCCCTCGACGCCCTCGGCGACATCGGCCGCCCGCGCGCGGTCCAGCTCGCCGTCCTCGTCGACCGGGGCCACCGCGAGCTGCCGATCCGCGCCGACTACGTCGGCAAGAACCTCCCCACTTCGCTGCGGGAGACCGTCATGGTCCAGCTCCAGGAGGAGGACGGCCGCGACGCCGTGCTGCTCGGCCAGCGGACCGCCCCGGCAGGCGGGCAGTAGCCCGAACAGGTGAGGGCCCCCGTTCACGGGTGCCCGCGCCGACGCCTGCCCGCGCGGACGCCCGCCCGACCGGCGCCCGCCCGCTCGACAGCCTGCCTTCCCGCCCTCCCCAGCCCAGACCCACGGACTCACGGAGCACCCAGATGAAGCGTCACCTCATCTCGGCCGCCGATCTCTCGCGCGACGACGCCGTCCTCATCCTCGACACCGCCGAGGAGATGGCCCGGGTCGCCGACCGGCCGATAAAGAAGCTGCCCACCCTGCGCGGCCTGACCATCTGCAACCTCTTCTTCGAGGACTCGACCCGCACCCGCATCTCCTTCGAGGCCGCCGAGAAGCGCCTCTCCGCCGATGTGATCAACTTCGTGGCCAAGGGGTCCAGCGTCTCCAAGGGCGAGTCCCTCAAGGACACCGCCCAGACCCTGGCCGCCATGGGCATCGACGCCGTGGTCATCCGGCACAGCGCCTCCGGGGCCCCGTACCGGCTCGCCACCTCGGGCTGGATCGACGTCCCCGTCATCAACGCCGGCGACGGCACCCACCAGCACCCGACCCAGGCCCTGCTGGACGCCTTCACCATGCGCCGTCGCCTGGTCGGCCCCGACGCGCTCGGCCAGGACCTCGCGGGCAAGCGGATCACGCTCGTCGGCGACGTCCTGCACAGCCGGGTCGCCCGCTCCAACGTCGACCTGCTGCACACCCTCGGCGCCCACGTCACCCTGGTGGCCCCGCCGACCCTGGTCCCGATCGGCGTCGAGACCTGGCCCTGCGAGGTCTCGTACGCCCTCGACGAGGTGCTGCCGAAGTCCGACGCGGTCATGATGCTGCGTGTGCAGCGAGAGCGGATGAACGCCGCCTTCTTCCCCACCGAGCGCGAGTACTCGCGGCGCTACGGCCTGGACGGCGAGCGCATGGCGAAGATGCCCGCCCACGGCATCGTCATGCACCCCGGCCCGATGGTCCGCGGCATGGAGATCACCGCCGAGGTCGCCGACTCCGACCGCTGCACCGTCGTCGAGCAGGTCGCCAACGGCGTGTCCATCCGCATGGCGGTCCTGTACCTGCTTCTGGGCGGCAACGAGTCCGCCGTCAGCCACGCCCGCCCCGTCGAATCGGAGAGCAAGTAAAGATGAGCAAGATCCTTATTCGTGGCGCGAAGGTGCTCGGCGACGACGTGCAGGACGTCCTGATCGACGGCGAGACCATCGCCGCCGTCGGCGAGAACCTGAGCGCCGAGGGCGCGACCGTCATCGAGGCCGCCGGCCAGGTCCTGCTCCCCGGCCTGGTCGACCTGCACACCCACCTGCGCGAGCCGGGCCGCGAGGACTCCGAGACCGTCCTCACCGGCACCCGCGCCGCCGCCAGCGGCGGCTACACCGCCGTCTTCGCCATGGCGAACACCTTCCCGGTCGCCGACACCGCCGGCGTCGTCGAGCAGGTCTGGCGCCTGGGCAAGGAATCCGGCTACTGCGACGTGCAGCCCATCGGCGCCGTCACCGTGGGCCTGGAGGGCAAGCAGCTCTCCGAGCTGGGCGCCATGCACGAGTCCGCCGCCCGCGTCACCGTCTTCTCCGACGACGGCAAGTGCGTCGACGACGCGGTGATCATGCGGCGCGCGCTGGAGTACGTGAAGGCCTTCGGCGGCGTCGTCGCCCAGCACGCCCAGGAGCCCCGCCTCACCGAGGGCGCCCAGATGAACGAGGGCATCGTCTCCGCCGAGCTGGGCCTCGGCGGCTGGCCCGCCGTCGCCGAGGAGTCGATCATCGCCCGTGACGTGCTCCTCGCCGAGCACGTCGGTTCCCGGGTGCACATCTGCCACCTCTCGACCGCCGGATCCGTCGAGATCGTCCGCTGGGCCAAGTCCCGCGGCATCGACGTGACCGCCGAGGTCACCCCGCACCACCTGCTCCTCACCGACGAGCTGGTCCGCTCGTACAACCCCGTCTACAAGGTCAACCCGCCGCTGCGCACCGAGCGCGACGTGCTGGCCCTGCGCGAGGCGCTCGCCGACGGCACGATCGACATCGTCGCCACCGACCACGCCCCGCACCCGCACGAGGACAAGGACTGCGAGTGGGCCGCCGCCGCCATGGGCATGGTGGGCCTGGAGACCGCGCTCTCCGTCGTCCAGCAGACGATGGTCGAGACCGGACTGCTCGACTGGGCGGGCGTCGCCGAGCGGATGTCCTGCGCCCCGGCGCGGATCGGCAGCCTCCAGAACCACGGCCGTCCCGTCTCGGCAGGTGAACCCGCCAACCTGACCTTGGTCGATACCTCGTACCGTGGTGTCGTGGACCCCGCACACTTCGCTTCCCGCAGCCGCAACACGCCTTACCAGGGCCGTGAGCTTCCGGGACGCGTCACTCACACCTTCCTGCGGGGCCGGGCAACGGTCGTGGACGGGAAACTGGCGTGACACCTGCAGTGATCCAACTGGCCGCCGAGGCCGCCGAACGACAGTCGGCGGAGGTGACGGACTGGGACGCGCGCCTCGCGTGGGTCCTCGGTCTGCTCGTCTTCATCGCGTTCGTGTACTGGCTGATGCGGCAGGGCTGGAAGTGGCGCGGCGCACTGCAGAACGATCTGCCGGCGCTGCCCACGACACCGAGCGGCCTCCCCGCGCACCGGCTGGCCCTGACCGGCCGGTACCACGGCTCCACGACCGCCGGGCAGTGGCTCGACCGGATCGTCGCCCACGGGCTGGGCGTCCGCAGCCGGGTCGAGCTGACGCTCACCGACACGGGCCTCGACGTGGTCCGTCCGGGTGCCACCGACTTCTTCGTACCGGCCGCGCGACTGCGCGGCGCCCGCCTCGACAAGGGAATCGCGGGCAAGGTACTGACCGAGGGCGGTCTGCTCGTCGTCACCTGGGCGCACGGCGACAAGCTGATCGACTCCGGATTCCGCTCCGACCGGGCGGCCGAGCACGCCGCCTGGGTCGAAGCGATCACCACACTCGTGAACCAGAACTCATCCATCCCGACGGAAGGCGCCGCACGATGACGACCTCCACCAGGGGAGCAGCCAAAGCTCCCGCCGTACTCGTCCTGGAGGACGGCCGCATCTTCCGCGGGCGCGCCTACGGGGCCGTGGGGGAGACCTTCGGCGAAGCCGTGTTCTCCACCGGCATGACCGGCTACCAGGAGACGCTGACCGACCCGTCGTACCACCGCCAGGTCGTCGTGATGACCGCCCCGCACGTGGGCAACACCGGCGTCAACGACGAGGACCCCGAGTCCTCCCGCATCTGGGTCGCCGGATACGTCGTGCGCGACCCCGCCCGCGTCCCCTCCAACTGGCGCTCGCAGCGCTCGCTGGACGAGGAGCTGGTCAAGCAGGGCGTCGTCGGGATCTCCGGCATCGACACCCGCGCGCTCACCCGCCACCTGCGCGAGCGCGGCGCCATGCGCGTCGGCATCTTCTCGGGCGAGGACTGGGCGGGCGTCCGCGACGAGGCCCTGCTGGCCCGCGTCCAGGACGCCCCGCAGATGAAGGGCGCGAACCTCTCCGCCGAGGTCGCCACCAAGGAGGCGTACGTCGTCCCCGCGATCGGCGAGAAGAAGTTCACCGTCGCCGCCGTGGACCTCGGCATCAAGGGCATGACCCCGCGCCGGATGGCCGAGCGCGGCATCGAGGTGCACGTGCTGCCCGCCACCGCCACGGTCGAGGACGTCTACGCCGTCAACCCCGACGGCGTCTTCTTCTCCAACGGCCCGGGCGACCCGGCCACCGCCGACGGCCCTGTCGCCGTCATGCAGGGCGTCCTGGAGCGCAGGACCCCGCTCTTCGGCATCTGCTTCGGCAACCAGATCCTGGGCCGCGCGCTCGGCTTCGGCACCTACAAGCTGAAGTACGGCCACCGCGGCATCAACCAGCCGGTGCAGGACCGCACCACCGGCAAGGTCGAGATCACCGCGCACAACCACGGCTTCGCCGTCGACGCGCCCCTCGACAAGGTCTCGGACACGCCCTACGGCCGCGCCGAGGTCTCCCACGTCTGCCTGAACGACCAGGTCGTCGAGGGCCTCCAGCTACTCGACCAGCCGGCCTTCAGCGTCCAGTACCACCCCGAGGCCGCCGCGGGCCCGCACGACGCCGCGTACCTCTTCGACCGTTTCACCGCCCTGATGGAGGCCGATCGTGCCTAAGCGCACCGATATCCAGTCCGTCCTGGTCATCGGCTCCGGCCCGATCGTCATCGGCCAGGCAGCCGAGTTCGACTACTCCGGTACCCAGGCCTGCCGCATCCTCAAGGCCGAAGGCCTGCGCGTCATCCTGGTGAACTCCAACCCGGCGACGATCATGACCGACCCGGAGATCGCCGACGCCACCTACGTCGAGCCGATCACCCCCGAGTTCGTCGAGAAGATCATCGCCAAGGAGCGCCCCGACGCGCTCCTGCCGACCCTCGGCGGCCAGACCGCGCTCAACACCGCCATCTCCATGCACGAGCAGGGCGTGCTGGAGAAGTACGGCGTCGAGCTGATCGGCGCCAACGTCGAGGCCATCAACAAGGGCGAGGACCGCGACCTCTTCAAGGGCGTCGTCGAAGCCGTCAAGGCGAAGATCGGCTACGGCGAGTCCGCCCGCTCGGTCATCTGCCACACGATGGACGACGTCATCGGCGGCGTCGACATCCTCGGCGGCTACCCCGTCGTCGTCCGCCCCTCCTTCACCATGGGCGGCGCCGGCTCCGGCTTCGCCCACAACGAGGACGAGCTGCGCCGCATCGCCGGCCAGGGCCTGATGCTCTCCCCGACCACCGAGGTGCTCCTGGAGGAGTCCATCCTCGGCTGGAAGGAGTACGAGCTGGAGCTGATGCGCGACACCAAGGACAACGTCGTCGTCGTCTGCTCCATCGAGAACTTCGACCCGATGGGCGTCCACACCGGCGACTCGATCACCGTCGCCCCGGCGATGACGCTGACCGACCGCGAGTACCAGCGGCTGCGCGACATCGGCATCGCGATCATCCGCGAGGTCGGCGTCGACACCGGCGGCTGCAACATCCAGTTCGCGATCGACCCCACCGACGGCCGGGTCATCGTCATCGAGATGAACCCGCGCGTCTCGCGCTCCTCGGCGCTCGCGTCGAAGGCCACCGGCTTCCCGATCGCCAAGATCGCGGCCAAGCTGGCCATCGGCTACACGCTCGACGAGGTCCCCAACGACATCACCGAGAAGACCCCGGCCTCCTTCGAGCCGTCCCTCGACTACGTCGTCGTCAAGGCCCCGCGCTTCGCCTTCGAGAAGTTCCCGCACGCCGACTCCACCCTCACCACCACCATGAAGTCGGTGGGCGAGGCCATGGCGATCGGCCGCAACTTCACCGAGGCCCTCCAGAAGGCCCTGCGCTCCCTGGAGAAGAAGGGCTCGCAGTTCACCTTCGTGGGCGAGCCGGGCGACAAGGACGAGCTGCTGCGCACCGCGGTCCGCCCGACCGACGGCCGCATCAACACCGTCATGCAGGCCATCCGCGCCGGCGCCACCCAGGAGGAGGTCTTCGAGTTCACGAAGATCGACCCCTGGTTCGTCGACCAGATGTTCCTCATCAAGGAGATCGCCGACGACCTGGCCGCCGCCGAGAAGCTCCACCCCGAGCTGCTCGCCGAGGCCAAGCGGCACGGCTTCTCCGACGCCCAGATCGCCGAGATCCGCGGCCTGCGCGAGGACGTCGTCCGCGAGGTCCGGCACGCGCTCGGCGTCCGCCCGGTCTACAAGACGGTCGACACCTGCGCCGCCGAGTTCGCCGCGAAGACCCCGTACTTCTACTCGTCCTACGACGAGGAGTCCGAGGTCGCCCCCCGCGAGAAGCCCGCGGTGATCATCCTGGGCTCCGGCCCGAACCGCATCGGCCAGGGCATCGAGTTCGACTACTCCTGCGTCCACGCCTCCTTCGCGCTCAGCGACGCCGGCTACGAGACCGTGATGGTCAACTGCAACCCCGAGACCGTCTCGACGGACTACGACACCTCCGACCGCCTGTACTTCGAGCCGCTGACGCTCGAGGACGTGCTGGAGATCGTGCACGCCGAGTCCCTCGCGGGCCCGATCGCCGGCGTCATCGTCCAGCTCGGCGGCCAGACCCCGCTCGGTCTCGCCCAGGCGCTCAAGGACAACGGCGTCCCCGTCGTCGGCACCTCGCCCGAGGCGATCCACGCCGCCGAGGACCGCGGCGCCTTCGGACAGGTCCTGGCCGAGGCCGGGCTGCCCGCCCCCAAGCACGGCACCGCGACCACCTTCAAGGGCGCCAAGGCCATCGCCGACGAGATCGGCTACCCCGTCCTCGTACGCCCCTCGTACGTGCTCGGCGGCCGCGGCATGGAGATCGTCTACGACGAGACCCGCCTGGAGTCGTACATCGCCGAGTCCACCGAGATCAGCCCCACCCGGCCGGTCCTGGTCGACCGCTTCCTCGACGACGCCATCGAGATCGACGTCGACGCCCTCTACGACGGCACCGAGCTCTACCTCGGCGGCGTCATGGAGCACATCGAGGAAGCCGGGATCCACTCCGGCGACTCCGCCTGCGCCCTGCCCCCGATCACCCTCGGCGGCCACGACATCAAGCGGCTGCGCGCCTCCACCGAGGCCATCGCCAAGGGCGTCGGCGTGCGCGGTCTGATCAACATCCAGTTCGCGATGGCGGGTGACATCCTCTACGTCCTGGAGGCCAACCCGCGCGCCTCGCGCACCGTCCCCTTCACCTCGAAGGCGACCGCGGTGCCGCTGGCCAAGGCCGCCGCGCGCATCTCGCTCGGCACCACCATCGCCGAGCTGCGCGCCGAGGGCCTGCTGCCGAAGACCGGCGACGGCGGCACCCTGCCGCTCGACGCGCCGATCTCGGTGAAGGAAGCCGTCATGCCGTGGTCGCGCTTCCGCGACATCCACGGCCGCGGCGTCGACACGGTCCTCGGCCCGGAGATGCGCTCGACCGGTGAGGTCATGGGCATCGACTCGGTCTTCGGCACGGCGTACGCGAAGTCGCAGGCCGGTGCCTACGGCCCGCTGCCCACCAAGGGCCGCGCCTTCATCTCCGTCGCCAACCGCGACAAGCGCTCGATGATCTTCCCGGCCCGCGAGCTGGTCGCCCACGGCTTCGAGCTGCTGGCCACCTCCGGCACCGCCGAGGTGCTGCGCCGCAACGGCATCAACGCCACCGTGGTGCGCAAGCTCAGCGAGGGCGAAGGCCCGAACGGCGAGAAGACGATCGTCCAGCTCATCCACGACGGCGACGTCGACCTGATCGTCAACACCCCGTACGGCACCGGCGGCCGCCTCGACGGCTACGAGATCCGTACGGCCGCCGTGGCGCGCAGCGTCCCGTGCCTGACCACGGTCCAGGCGCTCGCCGCCGCCGTCCAGGGCATCGAGGCGCTGGGCCACGGCGAGGTGGGCGTCCGCTCGCTCCAGGAGCACGCGGAGCACCTGACCGCGGCCCGCGACTAGCAGCACCTACACGCCCGGACAGGGGAGGGGGACACCGGACGCGCCGCACGCGCGCCGGGTGTCCCCCTCTTCATGAGCGCAGAAGGATCCTCACCCCGTGTACAAACTCTTCTTCAACCTGGTCTTCAAGCGGATGGACCCCGAGCAGGCCCACTACATGGCCTTCCGGTGGATCCGCCTCGCCGCCCGCACCCCGGTCCTGCGCACCTTCGCCGCGGTCGCCCTCGCCCCCCGCTTCCCGGAACTGCGCACCGAGGCCCTCGGCCTGCGGATGCACGGCCCCTTCGGCCTCGCCGCCGGTTTCGACAAGAACGCCGTGGCAATCGACGGTATGTCGATGCTCGGCTTCGACCACATCGAGATCGGCACGGTCACCGCCGAACCGCAGCCCGGCAACCCCAAGAAGCGGCTGTTCCGGCTGGTCGCCGACCGCGCGCTGATCAACCGCATGGGCTTCAACAACGAGGGCTCGGCCGCCGTCGCCGAGCGCCTCGCGACCCGACGCCCGGTCTTCAGGACCGTCGTCGGCGTCAACATCGGCAAGACGAAGGTCGTGCCCGAGGAAGAGGCCGTGGCGGACTACGTCGCCTCCACCGAGCGGCTCGCCCGCCACGCCGACTACCTCGTCGTCAACGTCTCCTCGCCGAACACCCCGGGCCTGCGCAACCTGCAGGCGACGGAGTCGCTGCGGCCGCTGCTGAGCGCCGTGCGCGAGGCCGCCGACCGCACGGTGACCGACCGCCGGGTCCCGCTGCTCGTCAAGATCGCCCCCGACCTCGCCGACGAGGACGTCGACGCGGTCGCCGACCTGGCCCTGGAGCTGGGGCTGGACGGCATCATCGCGACGAACACCACGATCGCCCGCGAGAGCCTCGGCCTGAAGTCGGCGCCCGAGCTGGTCAAGGAGACCGGCGGGCTGTCCGGGGCCCCGGTGAAGGCGCGCTCCCTGGAGGTCCTGCGCCGCCTGTACGCCCGCGTGGGCGACCGGATCGTCCTGGTGGGCGTCGGGGGCATCGAGAACGCCGAGGACGCCTGGCAGCGGATCCTGGCGGGCGCCACGCTCGTCCAGGGTTACAGCGCCTTCATCTACGAGGGCCCGTTCTACGCCCGCGCCCTCCACAAGGGTCTGGCCGCGCGCCTGGCCAACAGCCCGTACGCGACCCTCGCCGAGGCCGTCGGCGCCGAAACCCGAGCCGAAATCCGAAAGGCCGCCAAGTGACCGTGACCGTGACCCCCTTCGGTACCCGCCTGCGCGAGGCGATGGACTCCCGCGGCCCGCTGTGCGTCGGCATCGACCCGCACGCGGAGCTGCTGGCCTCCTGGGGCCTGAACGACGACATCGCGGGCCTGGAGCGGTTCTCGCGGACCGTCGTCGAGGCGCTGGCCGACCAGGTGGCCGTCTTCAAGCCGCAGGCCGCCTTCTTCGAGCGCTTCGGCTCCAAGGGCATCGCGGTGCTGGAGCGGACCGTCGCCGACGCGCGGGCCGCCGGCACGCTGGTGGTCATGGACGCCAAGCGCGGGGACATCGGCTCGACGATGGCCGCGTACGCGCAGACCTTCCTCGACCCGGCCTCGCCGCTCTTCTCCGACGCGCTGACCGTCTCCCCGTACCTCGGCTACGGCTCGCTGCGGCCGGCCGTGGAGCTGGCGCGGGCGTCGGGTGCGGGGCTCTTCGTGCTGGCCCTGACCTCCAACCCGGAGGGGGCGGAGGTCCAGCGGGCCGTGCGCGAGGACGGGCGGACCATCGGGGCCACGATGCTGGCGCACCTGGCCGCGGAGAACGCGGGCGCCGAGCCGATGGGCTCCTTCGGAGCGGTGGTGGGCGCCACGCTCGGGGACCTGTCCTCCTTCGACCTGGACATCAACGGGCCGCTGCTGGCGCCGGGGATCGGTGCGCAGGGGGCCACCGCGGCGGACCTGCCGGGGGTCTTCGGGGCGGCGGTGCGCAACGTCGTGCCGAACGTTTCGCGCGGGGTGCTGCGGCACGGTCCCGACGCGGCGGCCCTGCGGGCCTCCGCCCTCACCTTCGCCGAAGAGATCCGCAAGGCCGTCTCGGCCTCCTGACCGGCCCGCGGCCGGCGCGCCCCCGGCGGTGGCCGGTGTTGCCTCCGGCGGCGCCTCAATCGCCGGCGGGGCTCGATTGGGCCGGGCTGGGTCGGCCCGTTTCAGCCTCGCCGGCGTTTGAGGCGCCCCCGGAGGGCCGGAGACCGGTGGTCGGGCGGCGGGCCGTGCGGGTCATGCCGTGGCCGGGGTTGCCTCCGGCGGCGCCTCAATCGCCGGCGGGGCTTGGTTCGGCCCGGCTGGGTCGGCCCGTTTCAGCCTCGCCGGCGTTTGAGGCGCCCCCGGAGGGGCCGGCCCGCCGGGGACCGAGGCGCGGGCCCGGTAGGGGTCCAATGGCCGGTGGGGTCGGGGCCTTGGGCCGGTTCGGGTGGGAGGCGGGGCGGCGATCATGGGGGAGGGGGAGACCGCCGTCCCCACACGATCGGAGCGCCGCCGCGTGCCCCCAGTCCAGACCGTCGCCACCATCCGGCGGATCGAGCCCGTCGGCGCCTACCACCGGCTGATCCTCCACGCCCCCGCCGCCGCCGCGGCCGACGTACGGCCCGGCCACTTCGGGGCCCTCGCCATCGGCGGCCGCGACGGCGCCATGCTGCTGCGTCGGGCCTTCTCCGTCCACCGCGCCGACCCGGCCACCGGCACCGTCGAGTTCGTCTTCGCCGAGCGCGGCAAGGGCACCCGCGCCCTCGCCCGGCACCGGCCCGGGGACACGGTGGACCTCATCGCACCCCTCGGCACGCCCTTCCCGCTCCCCGAAGGCCCGGTCAGCGCCGTCCTGGTCGCCGGAGGCTACGGCAGCGCCCCGCTGTTCTCCCTGGCCGAGACGATCCTCGGCCGGGGCGGTCGGGTCTCCTTCGTGCTCGGCGCGGCCACCGCGGACCGACTGTTCGGCGTGGAGCGGGCCCGCACCCTCGGCGAGCACGTCTTCGTCGTCACCGACGACGGCTCGGCCGGCCGCCGCGGCCGGGTCACGGACCCGCTGGCGCGGGCGATCGCCGGGATCGGCGCCACCGAGGTGCACTCCTGCGGCCCCATGGGCATGCTGCGCGCCGTCACCGAGGTCGCCGTCGCCGCGGGTGCCCGCAGCCACACCGCCGTCGAGGAGGCCATGGCCTGCGGGATCGGCATCTGCATGTCCTGCGTCCTGCCGGTCACCGGAGCCGACGGGGTCACCCGCTTCCTGCGCTCCTGCACCGACGGCCCGGTCTTCGACGGGACCACGGTCCGCTGGGACCGGGCGGGCACGCTCCCGCCCGACCTCGAAGGCGCCGCCGCCATGGCTCCGCGGCAGCCGCGCGGGGTGAGCGCCCGATGAGGCCCGAGGAAGTCGACATGTCGGCACCGCTGGGTGCCCACCGCACCCTGCCCAACCCGGTCTCCACCGCCTCCGGATGCGCCGGGTACGGCCGTGAACTGCACCGCTTCGTCCCGCTCGGCGAGCTGGGCACGATCACCACCAAGACCGTGATGCCGCACGTCCGCTCGGGCCGCCCCACGCCCCGCATGGCGGAGACCCCCAGCGGGATGCTGAATTCCATCGGCCTCCAGGGTTGCGGCATCGACCGCTTCGTCGCGCACGAACTGCCCTGGCTCGCCGAGCGCGGCGCGCGGGTGGTCGTATCGATCGCGGGGGAGCACGCGCAGGAGTTCGCCGAGGTCGCCGCGCGGCTGACCGGGCGGCCCGGGGTGGTCGGGATCGAGGTGAACATCTCCTGCCCCAACGTCGCGAGCCGCGGCCTGGTCTTCGGCTGCGACCCGCGGGCCTCCCACGAGGTGGTCGAGGCGGTCCGGGCCGCGGCCGACCCGGCGCTGCCGGTGTACGCCAAGCTCACCCCCGACGTGACGCGGATCACGGACATCGCCGCCGCGTGCGTCGACGCCGGCGCGGACGGGCTCTCGATGATCAACACCGTGCTCGGCACGGCCGTCGACGTCGACGCGATGCGCCCCGCCCTCGCCGCGGCCACCGGCGGTCTGTCCGGCCCGGCGATCCGCCCCGTGGCGGTCCGCTGCGTCTTCCAGGTGTACGCGGCCATGCTGGCCGGACAGGTGCGCGAGGTGCCGATCCTCGGCATGGGCGGGATCACCGACGGCCGCGACGCCCTGGAGTTCGTTTTGGCGGGTGCTTCGGGGGTCGCGGTCGGCACCGCGCTGTTCAACGACCCGTCCGCACCCCTGAGGATCATCGAGGAGCTGCGCGCGGCCCTCGCGGCCCGCGGCATCGGGTCGTTCACGTCCGCCGTGGGGCTGGCTCATCGGACCACATGACTAATTCGTACGGCCTCCACCGGACAAAACCGGGGTGCTTTGTCCGTGATGTACGGTTCAGTGGAGGCTGACCAGGACTTTTCGTCCGTTCTCGCTGACTAGAGCGGCCTTGGCCGCTAGTCTCCGACCAGAGTGAACGAACGGCGGACCTGCTGGACCGTTGTTCGTGGGGCTCGCCTGGTGAGGTGCCTTGTGTTCCCCACCGGTCCGTATCCGACAGTTCGACATCCGAGGTGACGTAGGCGTGGCTCTTCCGCCCCTTACCCCTGAACAGCGCGCAGCCGCGCTCGAAAAGGCCGCCGCGGCTCGCCGGGAGCGGGCCGAGGTGAAGAATCGACTCAAGCACTCCGGTGCATCCCTGCACGAAGTGATCAAGCAGGGACAGGAGAACGATGTCATCGGCAAGATGAAGGTGTCCGCTCTCCTGGAGTCTCTGCCGGGCGTGGGCAAGGTCCGCGCCAAGCAGCTCATGGAGCGCCTCGGCATTTCCGAGTCCCGGCGTGTCCGAGGTCTCGGTTCCAACCAGATCGCTTCCCTGGAGCGCGAGTTCGGCGGTAGCGGCGCCTGACGCGTCGCCCGAAGTTCTCCCGGTGTTCTCAGGCAGTCCTGGGAGCCTGGATAATCGCTCTATGGCAGCAGAGGTACGTCCGCGGCTGACCGTGCTCTCCGGCCCCTCAGGGGTCGGCAAGAGCACGGTCGTCGCGCATATGCGCAAGGTCCACCCCGAGGTATGGCTCTCGGTCTCGGCCACCACCCGCAAGCCGCGGCCTGGTGAGCGTCACGGAGTCCATTACTTCTTCGTCACCGACGACGAGTTCGACAAGCTGATCGCCAACGGCGAGCTGCTGGAGTGGGCCGAGTTCGCGGGCAACCGCTACGGCACACCGCGCGGCGCGGTGCTGGAGCGCCTGGACAACGGCGAGCCGGTCCTGCTGGAGATCGACCTGCAGGGCGCCCGGCTCGTCCGCGAGTCGATGGCCGAGGCCCAGCTGGTCTTCCTCGCTCCCCCCAGTTGGGAGGAGCTGGTCCGCCGCCTCACCGGCCGCGGCACCGAATCGGCCGAGGTCATCGAACGCCGACTGGCCGCGGCGAAGATCGAACTCGCGGCCGAGTCCGAGTTCGACAGCACGCTTGTCAATACCTCCGTCGAAGACGTGGCGCGCGAGCTGCTAGCCTTGGTGGCAGTTGTTTGATCGTAGTTCGATCATTACCCATCTTCGGAAGGTAGAGCGTGTCCTCTTCCATGTCTGCGCCCGAGGGCATCATCAACCCGCCGATCGACGAGCTGCTCGAGGCCACCGACTCGAAGTACAGCCTCGTGATCTACGCGGCCAAGCGTGCCCGTCAGATCAACGCGTACTACTCGCAGCTCGGTGAGGGCCTGCTGGAGTACGTCGGCCCCCTGGTGGACACCCACGTCCACGAGAAGCCCCTTTCGATCGCGCTGCGCGAGATCAACGCGGGTCTGCTGACCTCCGAGGCCATCGAGGCCCCGGCCACGTAAGCGGCACGCGACATCATTTTTGCCACCACAGGCCCGGTAGACCGACTGCCGGGCCTGTGGTGTGTCATGTGTGGGATGTGACGTGCGTCAGGCAGCGGAGCGTCAGGCAGCGTCAGGCAGCGTCAGTCAAGGGAGTGCGCAGTGGACAAGCCGAAGGTGGTTCTCGGGGTCAGCGGCGGGATCGCCGCCTACAAGGCGTGCGAGTTGCTACGCCGGCTGACCGAGTCGGGGCACGACGTCCGCGTGGTGCCGACCGAGGCCTCGCTGAACTTCGTGGGCGAAGCCACCTGGGCCGCCCTCTCCGGGAACCCCGCCTCCACCCGGGTCTGGGAGAGCGTGCACGAGGTCCCCCACGTGCGGATCGGGCAGGGCGCCGACCTCGTCGTGGTCGCCCCCGCCACCGCCGACATGTTGGCGAAGGCCGCCCACGGCCTCGCCGACGACCTGCTCACCAACACCTTGCTCACCGCCCGCTGTCCGGTGGTCTTCGCGCCCGCCATGCACACCGAGATGTGGGAGCACCCCGCCACCCAGGAGAACGTGGCCACGCTGCGCCGCCGGGGCGCCGTGGTGATCGAGCCCGCCGTCGGTCGGCTCACCGGCAAGGACACCGGCAAGGGGCGGCTGCCCGACCCCGAGGAGATCTTCGAGGTGTGCCGGCACGTCCTGCGCGGTCGGGGCCGCGCCGACGGACCCGATCTGGCCGGCCGGCACGTGGTGATCAGCGCGGGCGGCACGCGCGAGCCGCTGGACCCGGTCCGTTTCCTCGGCAACCGCTCCTCCGGCAAGCAGGGCTACGCCCTCGCCCGGACGGCCGTCGCGCGCGGGGCCCGGGTGACCCTCGTCGCCGCCAACGCCGCGCTGGCCGATCCGGCCGGGGTGGACGTCGTACGGGTGGGGACCGCGCTGCAGCTGCGGGAGGCCGTCCTCAAGGCGGCCGCCGACGCCGACGCGGTGGTGATGGCCGCCGCGGTGGCCGATTTCCGGCCCGCCTCCTACGCCGAGGGGAAGATCAAGAAGCAGGACGGTCAGGAGCCCGCGCCGGTCGCCCTCGTGCGCAATCCTGACGTACTCGCAGAACTGTCTTCCGCGCGTTCCGTGCCCGGTCAGGTCGTCGTCGGATTCGCCGCCGAGACCGACGACGTCCTCGCCAACGGGCGCGCGAAGCTGCTCCGCAAGGGCTGCGACCTCCTCGTCGTCAACGAGGTCGGCGAGGCCAAGACCTTCGGTTCCGAGGAGAACGAGGCCGTGATCCTTGCCTCTGATGGCTCCGAGGTTCCTGTGGCCCATGGTCCGAAGGAATTCCTGGCCGATGTCATCTGGGACCAGGTGGTGCCCCGACTCGCGCCCCCGGTCGTGCTCCGGCGCGCCTGAAAAACGGACCTTTTCTCCGGCTGCCCGATGGGAGAAGATGGAGTGCCGCAGGTCACGCGCCTCCCATAGGGCGAGACGGGTGGTCCGGCAAACGGTGGCGACCGATAAACTGCACCAGGAACATGGTCGGGCGCAGCTCCCGGTAGTGTTCCGCCAATTGATTCAGCCAGCAGCCGCTGCAACCCCAGGGAGCGATGTGTCCCGCCGCCTCTTCACCTCGGAGTCCGTTACCGAGGGCCACCCCGACAAGATCGCTGACCAGATCAGCGACACCATCCTCGACGCCCTGCTCAGGGAAGACCCCACCTCGCGCGTCGCGGTGGAGACCCTGATCACCACCGGTCTCGTGCACATCGCGGGCGAGGTGACGACGAAGGCCTACGCGCCGATCGCCCAGCTCGTCCGCGAGAAGATCCTCGAGATCGGCTACGACTCCTCGAAGAAGGGCTTCGACGGCGCCTCCTGCGGCGTCTCGGTGTCCATCGGCGCGCAGTCCCCGGACATCGCGCAGGGCGTCGACACCGCGTACGAGAGCCGGGTCGAGGGCGACGAGGACGAGCTGGACAAGCAGGGCGCGGGCGACCAGGGCCTGATGTTCGGCTACGCCTGCGACGAGACCCCCGAGCTGATGCCGCTGCCGATCCACATCGCGCACAAGCTCTCGCGCCGCCTGTCCGAGGTCCGCAAGAACGGGACCATCCCGTACCTGCGTCCCGACGGCAAGACCCAGGTCACCATCGAGTACGACGGTGACAAGGCCGTCCGCCTCGACACCGTCGTCGTGTCCTCGCAGCACGCCTCGGACATCGACCTCGACTCGCTGCTCGCTCCCGACATCCGCGAGTTCGTCGTCGAGTACGTCCTCAAGCAGCTCGTCGAAGACGGCATCAAGCTGGACACCGAGGGCTACCGCCTGCTGGTCAACCCGACCGGGCGCTTCGAGATCGGCGGCCCGATGGGCGACGCCGGCCTCACCGGCCGCAAGATCATCATCGACACCTACGGCGGCATGGCCCGTCACGGTGGCGGCGCCTTCTCCGGCAAGGACCCGTCCAAGGTCGACCGCAGCGCCGCCTACGCGATGCGCTGGGTCGCGAAGAACGTCGTCGCCGCCGGTCTGGCCTCGCGCTGCGAGGTCCAGGTCGCCTACGCGATCGGCAAGGCCGAGCCCGTCGGCCTCTTCGTCGAGACCTTCGGCACCGCCAAGGTCGAGGTGCAGAAGATCGAGGACGCGATCGCCCAGGTCTTCGACCTGCGTCCGGCCGCGATCATCCGCGACCTCGACCTGCTGCGCCCGATCTACGCGCAGACCGCCGCTTACGGCCACTTCGGCCGTGAGCTGCCCGACTTCACCTGGGAGCGCACCGACCGCGTCGACGCCCTGCGCGCCGCCGCCGGTCTGTAAGTCCCCACCTGCTCCACCTGCTCCACCGCGTACGGCCCCGGACCCCACGGTCCGGGGCCGTACGTCGTTGCGGCCGGCTCCCGTTCCCGGTCCGCCCCGCCGTCGTGGCCGTGACTGTCGGTGGCATGGGTGAGAATTCCGGTGTGAGCAGCCAGAACGGACCGGACACCGGTGGAGCGCCGGAGCAGCTCGCGCTGATGCGGGAGATGGTCGCCGAGGCGAAGGCCAAGGCGCCCAAGGCCAAGCCGCGCACCTGGCGCGGAGCCTCGCTGGCCCATGACCTGCCCGTCGCGCGGATCCTGGTGAACAAGGGCGTGCTCCACCTCGACCAGCTCTGGGACTACGCCGTCCCCGAGGACCTGTCGGAGGCCGCGCAGCCCGGGGTCCGGGTCCGGGTCCGCTTCGGCGCCGGCTCCCACCAGGTGCACGGCGGCCGCCGCGAGGGCGGCGGCCTGATCGACGGGTTCGTCGTCGAGCGGCGCGCCGACACCGACTACAACGGCCCGCTCGCGGCCCTCGCCCAGGTCGTCTCGCCCGAGGCGGTCCTCGGCCCGCGCATGCTCGCCCTCGCGCGGGCCGTCGCCGACCGGTACGCGGGCAGCCTGGCCGACGTCCTCCAGCTCGCCCTCCCGCCCCGCAACGCGCGCGCCGAGGCCAAGCCCTCGCCCGAGCCGCTGCCCGCGCCCGCCGCGCCCGAGCCCGGCGGCTGGGAGCGCTACCCGGCGGGCCCCGGCTTCCTGCGGGCCCTGGCGGGCGGCGCCGACCCGCGCGCGGTGTGGACCGCGCTGCCCGGACCCGGCTGGGCCGACGAACTGGCCCGGGCCATGGCCGCCACCCTGGCCTCCGGCCGCGGCGCGCTGGCCGTCCTGCCCGACGGGCGCACGGCGGCGCGGGTCGACGCGGCCCTGACCGCGCTGCTGGGGGAGGGGCGCCACGCCCTGCTGACCGCCGAATCCGGCCCCGAGAAGCGTTACCGGCAGTGGCTCGCCGTCCACCGCGGCTCGGTGAAGGCGGTGATCGGCACCCGGGCCGCGATGTTCGCGCCCGTCCGGGACCTCGGCCTGGTGGCGGTCTGGGACGACGGCGACTCCAGCCACAGCGACGACCACGCCCCCTTCCCGCACGTGCGGGAGGTGCTCGAACTCCGCGCGGTCACCGACGGCTGCGGCTTCCTCGTCGGCAGCACCAGCTGCACCGTGGAGGCCGCCCAGCTGGTCGAGTCCGGCTGGGCCCGGCCGCTGGCCGCGGACCGGGAGCGGGTACGGGAGTGCGCGCCCCGGATCCGGACCGTGGGCGACGAACTGCTGGCCCGGGACGAGGCCGCGCGGGCCGCCCGACTGCCGAGCCTGGCCTGGGAGACCGTACGGGAGGGCCTGAAGAGCGGACCGGTGCTCGTCCAGGTCCCGCGGCGCGGGTACGTGCCCCGGCTCGCGTGCGAGCGGTGCCGGACCCCGGCCCGCTGCCGGGCGTGCGCGGGGCCGCTGGAGGCGCCCGACGAGCGGGAGCTGCACTGCGGGTGGTGCGGGCGCGGGGAGTCCTCCTGGCATTGCGAGGAGTGCGGGGCCGTCCGGCTGCGGGCCCAGGTGGTCGGCGCCCGGCGGACCGCGGAGGAGCTGGGGCGGGCGTTCCCCGCGGTCCCGGTGCGGACCTCCGGGCGGGACCACGTGCTGGACTCGGTGCCCGACCGGCCCGCGCTGATCGTGTGCACGCCGGGTGCGGAGCCGGTGGCCGAGGGGGCCGGCTACGCGGCGGGGCTGCTGCTGGACGGTTGGGCCATGTTGTCGCGGCCCGACCTGAGGGCCGGCGAGGAGGCGCTGCGGCGCTGGATCGCGGCCGCCTCGCTGGTCCGGGGGGACGGGCAGGTGGTCGTGGTCGCCGAGCCGACGCTGCGGCCGGTGCAGGCGCTGGTGCGGTGGGACCCGGTGGGGCACGCGGTGCGGGAGCTGGCCGAGCGGGCGCAGCTGGGCTTTCCGCCGGTCTCCCGGATGGCCGCGGTGGCGGGGCGGCGGGAGGTGCTGGACGCGTTCTTGGCGGACGCCGGGTTGCCGGCCGATGCGGAGGTGCTGGGGCCGGTGCCGGTGCTCGGGCGGCGGGGGGAGCCGTCGCCCGGTGAGCGGGCGCTGGTGAGGGTGCCGCCGGGTAGTGGGGCCGCTCTGGCCGCGGCGCTCAAGGCGGCGCAGGCGGCTCGGACGGCGCGGGGGGTCTCGGTGGCGGATGCGATTCGGGTGCGGATCGATCCGCCGGACATCGGGTGACGGGGGCCTGGCGGCCGGCCGGGGGGTGAGGGGGGCCGGGGCGTGTGCCCCTTGGCTTGGCCTGGCCTGGTCTGGCCTGCCTGCCTGGCCGGTCGCCGCCGGGTCGGGTGCCTGTGTCCGGTGGGCCGCCGCCCGGTCGGGAGGGCCTGCGGCTCGGTGGGCCCTCCGGGGGCGCCTCAAACGCCGGCGGGGCTTGGATGGCCGGGGTGGGCTCTTCCGATGCCTGTGGCTGGTGGGCCGCCACCGGTCGGGAGGGCCTGCGGCTCGGTGGGCCCTCCGGGGGCGCCTCAAACGCCGGCGGGGCTTGGATGGCCGGGGTGGGGTGTTCGGGTGTGCCTGGAGCGCCGGTGGGGCTGGGTTTGGCTGGGGCTGGGTGCCTCAAGCGCCGGCGGGGCTGGGGCTGGCTGGGGGCCGGGTGGGGCCGGAGCGCCGGCGGTTGAGGGCTTGGTGGTGGGTCAGCCGTTGCGGGGGCCGGGGAAGGCCGGGGGGCGCAGGGACGGGGCCGCTGCCGCTGCCGCGGATTCCTCGCGCTGGGGCTGGGGCGGTACCGACCGGGCGGCCGGGATCGTGGGCAGCGGGGACATCGGGGGGATGCCCAGGGTCCGCGTGGTCGATCCCTCGGCCAGCGGCTCCGCCGCCTCGGAGGCCTGCGCGCGCCGGGCCCCGTACCGCCGGTGCACGGCCTGCTTGGTGACCCCGAGGGCGGAGCCGACCGCGTCCCACGAGAAGCCGAGTGAGCGGTCGAAGTCCACCGCGGCGGTGACCAGCGTCTCGACGCTGTCCCGCAGTTCCTGCGCCAGGCGGACGGTGGGGGCGGGCGCGCGCCCGTAGACGACGAAGCCCGTGGAGGGGCCGGAGCGGCGCGGGCGGTACACGTTGCCCAGCTGGGCGGTGAGCGTACGCAGCGCGTCCACCTGCCGGCGGACCCGCTCGATGTCCCGCACCAGGAGGTGCAGGCTGGCCCGCGCTTGGGCGTCGTGGCTGGCGTGGTCGGCCATGAAGAAGCCTCTCGTACCGGTGCTGAGGAGCGGATCGGGCCGCACACACCGTTCACACGCGGCCCGCTTCGGGTCAATCTCTCTTGACCAACGCGTCATGTGGCGCGTTGGTCACGCTGTGGGGGCGTGTCGGCATATGCGAGAGGCGCGCGCGTGTGCGTACGCCCCCCGTGTGGGTGGCGCCGCGGGACGGGTGGCCACCGGTGGGGGGTTGGTCGGGCGCCCCATAGACTGGTGCGCTGCTGACAGCCGAGATAGCGAGGTAGACACCGGTGAAGCTCGTCTTCGCAGGCACCCCCGAGGTCGCCGTTCCCGCCCTGGACGCCCTGCTCGCCTCCGGGCGCCATGAGGTCGCCGCCGTCGTCACCCGACCCGACGCGCCCGCGGGCCGCGGGCGGCGGATGGTCGCGAGCCCGGTGGCCGAGCGCGCCGCGGAGGCCGGGATCGAGGTGCTCAAGCCGGCCAGGCCGCGTGACGAGGAGTTCCAGGCCCGGCTCCGGGAGATCGACCCGGACTGTTGTCCGGTCGTCGCCTACGGCGCCCTGATCCCCAAGAGCGCCATCGAGATCCCCCGGCACGGGTGGGTCAACCTGCACTTCTCGCTGCTGCCCGCCTGGCGCGGCGCGGCGCCCGTCCAGCACTCGATCATGGCCGGGGACGAGGTCACCGGTGCGTCCACCTTCCAGATCGAGGAAGGACTGGACTCCGGCCCGGTCTACGGCATCCTCACCGAGGAGATCCGCCCCACCGACACCAGCGGCGACCTGCTGACCCGGTTGGCCTTCGCCGGGGCCGGTCTGCTGGCCGCCACCATGGACGGGATCGAGGACGGCACCCTGCGCGCCGTCGACCAGCACCTCGACGGCATCTCGCTCGCGCCCAAGATCTCGGTCGAGGACGCCCGGGTGGACTGGACGGCCCCGGCGCTGCGCGCCGACCGGGTCGTGCGCGGCTGCACGCCCGCGCCGGGCGCGTGGACCGTCTTCCGCGGGGAGCGGCTCAAGCTGATCTCGATGGCCCTGGTGACCGACCGCACGGACCTGGCGCCCGGCGAGCTCTCGCCGGCCAAGAACAACCTCTACGTCGGCACCGGTTCGCACGCCGTGGAACTGCTCTGGGTGCAGCCGCAGGGCAAGAAGCCGATGAAGGCGGCCGACTGGGCGCGCGGGGTCCGGATCGCTCCCGGCGAGCGGTTGGGCGGGGTCGACGTAGGCTGATCGGGAGGCCGTACGGCCCCGATCCCGCCCCCCGCCGCCCCTCCTCGACGCACCTCCCCCTCCCCCCTCCTCACCTCCCGTTTCTTTTCGTACTTCCGGAGCACCTTTCACGTGAGCGATCAGCCCCGCCGCCCCGCCGCCGCCGGCGGCAAGCAGGCCAACCCGTACCGCAGGCCCAAGAAGGACCCCGTCCGGTTCCTCGCCTTCGAGGCGCTGCGGGCGGTGGACGAGCGTGCCGCGTACGCGAACCTCGTCCTGCCCCCGCTGCTGCGCAAGGCCCGCAAGGACGAGAGCTTCGACGCGCGGGACGCCGCCCTCGCGACCGAGCTGGTCTACGGGACGTTGCGCCGCCAGGGCACGTACGACGCCATCATCGGCGCCTGCATCGACCGGCCGCTGCGCGAGGTCGACCCGCCGGTGCTGGACGTGCTCGCGCTCGGCGCGCACCAGCTGCTCGGCACCCGGATCCCCTCGCACGCCGCCGTCTCGGCGAGCGTGGAGCTGGCCCGCGTGGTGCTGGGCGACGGCCGGGCCAAGTTCGTGAACGCCGTCCTGCGCAAGATCGCCGCGAAGGACCTGGACGCCTGGCTGGAGCAGGTCGCCCCGCCCTACGACGTGGACGCCGAGGACCACCTCGCGGTCGTCCACTCGCACCCGCGCTGGGTCGTCTCCGCACTGTGGGACTCCCTGGGCGGGGGGCGGGCCGGCATCGAGGACCTCCTCGAAGCCGACAACGAGCGCCCCGAGGTCACCCTCGTCGCCCGGCCCGGCCGGTCCACGCCGCAGGAGCTGCTGGAGGCGGTGGGCGAGGACTCCGCGCTGCCGGGCCGCTGGTCGCCGTACGCCGTCCGGATGGCCGAGGGCGGCGAGCCGGGTGCGCTGGAAGCGGTCCGCGACGGGCGCGCGGGCGTCCAGGACGAAGGCAGCCAGTTGGTCGCGATGGCGCTGGCGAACGTGCCCGTCGAGGGTCGTGACGCCCGCTGGCTGGACGGCTGCGCCGGACCGGGCGGCAAGGCGGCGCTGCTGGCCGCGCTCGCCGCGCCGCGCGGCGCCCTCCTGCTGGCCTCCGAGAAGCAGCCGCACCGGGCCCGGCTGGTGGAGAAGTCGCTGGCGGGCAATCCCGGCCCGTACCAGGTGATCACGGCCGACGGCACCCGCCCGCCGTGGCTGCCGGGCACCTTCGACCGGGTCCTGATGGACGTGCCGTGCACGGGCCTCGGCGCGCTGCGCCGCCGCCCGGAGGCCCGCTGGCGGCGCCGCCCGGAGGACCTGGAGGGCTTCGCCCCGCTCCAGCGCGCGCTGCTGCGCGAGGCGCTGTCCGCGGTGCGGGTGGGCGGCGTGGTCGGCTACGCGACCTGCTCGCCGCACCTGGCGGAGACGCGGGTCGTGGTGGAGGACGTGCTCAAGGGCCGCGGCGCGGGCCACGAGCCGGTCTCGGCCGAACTGATCGACGCGCGGCCCTACATGGAGGGCGTCCCGGCCCTCGGCGAGGGACCGGACGTCCAACTGTGGCCGCACCTGCACGGCACGGACGCGATGTACCTCGCACTGCTGCGGCGCACCGGCTGAGCATCCCGCCGCGCCGTGCGGCGCGCGGCGCGGCGGGATCCGTCGGGGACGACCTACGCCAGGAGTGCCAGCAGGCGCCCCACCGCGTCCGCCACGGGCTGGCCCACCGCGCCGACGGCGGCCGCGATCTGGGCGACGTGCGCCAGGAGGAGGCCGCGCTCGCGCAGGGCGCCGCGGTCCGGGGTGAGCTCGGGCAGCGCCTGTTCGACGGTGCGGTCCTGCTCCGGGGTGAGGTGGCGGCGCAGTTCGCCGAGGAGGCGGGTGAGCTCCTCGACGGCGGCGCGCAGTTCGGCGTCCTGGGCGCCGGCGCCGACGTTGCCGTAGTTGATGCCGATGTTGCCGTGGCCGTCGTTCATGTTGACCACGGGCCCGTAGTAGTTCGACGACTCGCTCATGCGCGGATCCCCGTGTTCCCGCTGCCGCCGTTCATGTTGACGACGGGAGCCAAGTAGTTGACGACGGTGGTGAACTCGGCCTCCGGGTGGTCGATCGCGTACACGATCCGTCCGGCGATGTAGCGCAGTTCGTCCACGCTCGGCAGGGTCACGATGATCTTGGTGCCGCCGGCGGTCTCGACGGCCAGTACCGGCTTGGGCATCTTGAGCAGGGCCGCCACGGCGAGGACGGCCAGCATGACCACGGCCAACGGGAGCAGGGTGCCGCTGTTGTCGTCGTCGACCAGCTCGCCCCCGCTCGCGTAGGCGAGCACGGCGATGACGACGGCGATGACGATGAACCACTTGAGCGAGTCGACGAAGGAAGCCCACCGCGAGGGTCGGTACTTGAAGGCGTCGACGAGGGCGATGTTGTGCAACGGGACGGCCGCCGAGCCCACCCACAACATGCGGCCGGTGACCCGCAGGACCAGTCTGCCGCGCTCGGTCGGCGGCGGCGTGTCCTGGACCGGGAGCGGGGTGGGCGGGGTCGGTGGTGGGGTGGGCGGGGGCGGCGGCGCCCCGACGTTTCCTGTGGAATCCATCTGGTCCCCCGTGGTGGTCGCTCCGGCTCGCGCGGCGCGGAGTGGAGCACCATTAAGCGCCCGTGGCCAGCCGGAGGGCAGGCGGGAAACGGCCAAACCGCCGCGGTGGCCGAAAGTGGGGCACCCCGGCGAGGGTCGGCTCGATTTCACCCGCCCCCGGAACCGGGGCCCGCGGAGCCGCCCGCCCCGGTTCCGGGGGCGGGTCGGGAAGCGGCGGCGGGCATGGCAGGCTTGGGGCATGGCCGTTCAGATCAATCCCAGCATCCTGTCCGCGGACTTCTCCCGCCTCGCCGAGGAGGCGAAGGCCGTCGAGGGCGCCGACTGGCTGCACGTCGACGTCATGGACAACCATTTCGTCCCGAACCTCACCCTCGGCGTGCCGATCGTGGAGTCCCTCAGCCGCGCCACGGACATCCCGCTGGACCTCCACCTCATGATCGAGGACCCGGACCGCTGGGCCCCGCAGTACGTCGAGGCGGGAGCCGGATCGGTCACCTTCCACGCCGAGGCGGCCGCGGCGCCCGTCCGGCTGGCCAGGGAGATCCGGGCCAAGGGCGCGCGCGCCTCCATGGCGCTCAAGCCCGCGACGCCGATCGAGCCGTACGAGGACCTGCTCCCCGAGCTCGACATGCTGCTGATCATGACGGTCGAGCCGGGCTTCGGCGGACAGCCGTTCCTCGACATCATGCTGCCCAAGATCCGCCGCACCCGGGAGCTGATCGCCAAGCACGGTCTGGAGCTGTGGCTCCAGGTGGACGGGGGTGTCTCGGCCTCGACCATCGAGCGCTGCGCCGAAGCCGGCGCCGACGTCTTCGTGGCGGGCAGCGCGGTCTACGGCGCCGTCGACCCGGCCGCCGCGGTCCGCACCCTGCGCGAGCAGGCGGACCTGGCGATCTCCGCGGCGCCCTGGGCTTGCGGCCACTGAGCCAAGGCTTGGTGAACAGCTCGGTGAACGCTGGCTGTCCAGGCTGATCAACGGCCGCCGGATCTGACAGGATGAACGGCGAGTCGAGAATGTGAACAGCAGTGAGGAGAACGCGGTGTCTGCAATGTCGGCGGGACGGTCAGCCCTGCGGATGGGACCCGCGGAGCTGGTACAGGCGGCGGCGATGGCCCGTCGCTTCTATCTGGAGGGCAAGTCCAAGATCCAGATCGCCGAGGAGTTCGGCGTGAGCCGCTTCAAGGTGGCCCGGGTACTGGAGACCGCCCTCGAACGCGACCTCGTGCGCATCGAGATCCGGGTGCCGGCGGAGCTGGACGCGGAGCGCTCCGACGCGCTGCGCGCCCGGTACGGCCTGCGGCACGCGGTCGTCGTGGAATCCCCGGCCGACGCGACCGAGGACGCCCCCGACCCGGAGAACCTGGGCGCGGTGGCGGCGGACCTGCTCGGCGAGCTGGTCAACGAGGGCGACGTACTGGGCCTGGCATGGGGCCGGTCCACCATCCACATGGCCGCCTCCCTGCACCGGCTGCCGCCGTGCACCGTGGTGCAGCTCACCGGCGTGTACGACGCCGGGACGGCCGAGCGCGGATCCGTGGAGGCCGTCCGCCGCGCCGCCCAGGTCTCGGGCGGGGACGCGCACCCCATCTACGCGCCGATGCTGCTGCCCGATCCGGCGACGGCCGCCGCGCTGCGGGGGCAGACCGGGATCGCACGGGCCTTCGAGTACTTCGACAAGGTGACGGTCGCGGCGGTGTCCATCGGGTCCTGGGAGCCGGGGATCTCGACCGTGCACGACATGCTGACCGACGAGGAGCGGGCGCACTACGCCTCGCTCGGCGTCGCCGCCGAGATGTCCGCGCACCTCTTCGACTCCGAGGGCCGCCGGGTCGGCCGCGACCTCGGAGAGCGCTGCATCACGGTCGAGGCGGACCGGCTGCGCCGGATCCCGGAGGTCGTGGCGATCGCGGGCGGCCTGCGCAAGGCTTCGGCGATCGGGGCGGTGCTGCGCTCGGGGCTGGTCACCAGCCTGGTGACGGACACGGCGGTGGCGGACTTCCTGCTGACCGAGTCGCAGCCGGGGCTGCGCCCCGCGCTGGAGCGCGCCGACCCGGACGACCTGGCGTAGCCGCGGGCTTGCTCGGGGCGCCTGCTCCGGGCGCCCGCGCCGTACGCCCGCGTCGGCCACCTGCCGCTCGCGATTCGCGGGCGAAACGGATATTTGACACCATCAGCGCATGATCTTCCGGACCGTGCCCCGCCAGCTGCTGCGTCTGCTCGGGGCTGTGTTCCTCTGCGTGGCCCTGGTGGGTACGGCGGGCTGCGCGGGGAAGAAGGACCCCGCGCCCCCGGGCGCCGCCGCCTCCGGCAGCTCGCCGAGCGGCTCCGCCTCCAGCGGCTCCCCGAGCCCGCGGGCGAGCGCCGCCCCGGGATGGGCGAAGGGGATGAAGACCGTCCGGGCGGCCGAGCTGCCCCCGCAGGCGCGGGACACGCTCGCCCTCATCGACAAGGGCGGACCCTACCCGTACCGGCAGGACGACACCGTCTTCGGGAACTTCGAGAAGCGGCTGCCGCAGCAGAAGCGCGGCTACTACCACGAGTTCACGGTGAAGACGCCGGGCTCGCGGGACCGCGGTGCGCGCCGGATCATCACCGGTCAGGGCAGCGAGTTCTTCTACACGGACGACCACTACGACACCTTCAAGGCGGTTCTCCGATGACCCTGGACCCGCAGGCGCTCGCCCCGGCCCTGGCAGCAGCCGAGCAGGCCGGCTGGATGGTCGTTCGGCTCGATCTGGACGGCGTGCGCAGCAAGGCCGATCTGATGGGGCGGTGCGAGCGGGCGCTGCGGCTGCCGGAGCACTTCGGCGGGAACTGGGACGCGCTGGCCGACTGCCTGATCGACCTGTCCTGGCTGCCGGCGGCGTCGGGGCGGCTGCTGGCCGTCACCTCCTGGCGCGGCTACGCGGCGGCCCGGCCGGGGGACTGGGAGACCTTCCAGGACGTCCTGGAGCAGGCCGTCGACTTCTGGCGGGGCTCCACCGAGGGCGTGCTGACCGTGCTGCTGGCGGAGCCGGGCGAGAAGCCCCGGCCGAAGCCGGGGCCGCCGCCGCGCCGCGGCTGACGCCCAGCGGCCGATGCGCGGCGGCCGCCGACCGGGCGGGGCTCGCCCCGCGCGGCCGCCGGCCGTGGCTCAGTCGTCCTGCGCCGCCTTCGGCACCCAGGGCGGGGTCTGGCCCCAGGACCAGATCGGGATCTTGGCCGCGTCCACCGGGGGCGGGTTGGGGCCCGAGTAGATCAGCGCCATCCGGGTGCCCCACTCGATGTAGTAGACGAACACCGCGCGGAACTCGGGGTCCGTCGGCAGACCGACCTCGTCGGCCGTGTCGAGGAGCAGGTCCACCCAGCGGCGGCGCTGTTTCTCGGTGATCGCGCGGCCGAGGTGCTTGGTGGCCATGTGCTGGTGGCCGCCGTGGTGGGCCGAGTACGCGGCCGGCCCGCCGAAGACCTCGGACAGCCAGGCCGCGACGTGCTGGGGGTGCTCGGCGTCCATGCCGGCGAAGACCGGCGCGAGGATCTCGTCCCGCAGGGCGTACGAGTAGAAGACGTCGGTGAGGCGGTTCATCGCCGCGGCCCCGCCCATCCACTCGTAGATCGTCGGCGTGCTCATGAGCTTCAGGAAGCCTTTCCCGTGCCCACGACATCGGTGACGAGGTAGTGCTGCATCTCCTCGATGGCGGTCACGTAGGGGCGGATCGCGGTGAAGAACGCCGGGAAGTGCTCGCCCTTGCGGAAGCCGTTCAGGTGGGCGTCGATCGAGGTCCAGCGGATCCGCAGGACGTAGCGCTCGGGCTCCTCCTCGCAGTGCGCCAGCTCGTAGTCGATGCACTCGGGCGAGGCGGCCAGGGCCTCGGCCGCCCGCCGGTACGCGTCCTCGAAGGCAGGCTGGTCGGCCGATGCGATCCGGTAGCGGATGTATTCGACGGTCGTGGTCATGGTGTGCGTGCCTCTCCCTGGGTTCGGGTGTTCGCGGCTACCCTTCCGCGATCATTGGTGCCCGGCCGCGCATTCGGTCATTCGTCCCCGGACTTCCTGGAGTCGGCGGCGTCGGGCTTCGCCGCCTCCGCCTGGTCGGGGCCCTGCGCGCGGACCTGCTGGACCTTCTCCAGCGAGCCCCGGAGATCGGCGAGCCAGGCGTCGGTGTTCTTCCCGACGAGCCGGACGCACCAGGCGAGCGCGTCGGCCCGGCTGCGGGCCACCCCGCCCGCGACCAGGGTGTCGAGCACGGCGCGCTCGGACTGGCGCAGGCGGGTCATCACGGGCACGGCGAGGTGGGTGAAGAGGGTCCGCTCGCCCTCCGCCTCGACCCCCCAGGCCACCTTGCGCTGGTAGAGCTCCTCGGCCTCGCGGGCCACCTCGATGCGCTGCTCGCGGGTGCGCTCGCGGAACTCCCGCACCGATTCCGTGGCCGGGATGCGGCCGACGACGGTGATCTCCTCGCGGTCGACCACCACCTCGACCAGCTCTTCGTAGACGTCGATGGGCAGGCGCTCGGCGAACCAACCCCGGAGCTGCTCGCGCCGTTCGGCTGTAATCATGTAATCAACGTTGCATCCGGTGGGTGCTTGATCGCAAGGCACCGGACCCCGCGCCCCCCGGATTTCGCTCTCAGCCCATCGAGCGGTAGCGGTGGATCAGGGACACCGCCATCGCGCCCTCGCCCACCCCCGAGGCGACCCGCTTGACCGAACGGGCCCGGACGTCGCCCGCCGCGAAGACCCCGGGGACGCTGGTCTCCAGCGGGTACGGCGCCCGTTGCAGGCTCCACTCGGCGGGCAGTTCGCCCCCGTTGGAGATCAGGTCCGAGCCGGTCAGCACGAAGCCGAACTCGTCCCGCTCGACCACCCCGGCCAGCCAGTCGGTGTGCGGGCGGGCGCCGATGAAGGTGAACATGAAGCGGGCCGGGACCTCGGTGTCCGCCCCGGTGTCCGCGTCGTGCAGGACGATCCGCTCCAGGTGCTCGTCCCCGTCGAGCGAGACCACCGTGGTGCGGACCCGGACCTCGATGTTGGGGGTCCGCCCGATCTCCTCGATCAGGTACCGGGACATGCTCTCGTCGAGCGAGGCGGCCCGGACCAGGACCGTCACCCGGGCCGCGTACTTGGCGAAGTGGACCGCCGCCTGACCGGCCGAGTTCGCCCCGCCCACGATGAACACGTGCTGCGAGATACAGGCCGAGCTCTCCGTCGTGGCCGCGCCGTAGTAGAGGCCCGCGCCCTCGAAGCGGTCCGCGCCCGGTGCCTGGAGCCGGTTGTAGGCGACCCCGGTCGCCAGCAGGACCGTCTCCGCGCTGATCTCCGTACCGTCGGCGAGGGTCAGGATCTTCGCCGGATCGTCCCGGGTCAGCGAGACCACCTCGACCGGGTGCAGGATCTCGGCGCCGAACCGGGCGGCCTGGATGGTGGCCCGGCGGGTCAGGTCCGCGCCGGAGAGGCCCGAGGGGAAGCCGAGGTAGTTCTCGATCAGGCTGGAGGTGCCCGCCTGGCCGCCCGGCGCCCGGGAGTCCAACATCAGCGTGGTCAGGCCCTCGGAGGCGGAGTACACCCCGGCGGCCAACCCCGCCGGGCCCGCGCCCACGATGACGCACTCGTAGTGCGGACGCGAGGCGGTGGTCGCCAGGCCCAGGCGGACGGCCAGCTCGGTGTCCGTCGGCGCGGAGAGCACCGAGCCGTCCGGGAAGCGGACGAGCGGCAGGGCGGCCCCCGGCTGTGCGGCGAGCAGGGTCAGCGCCTCGGGGTCACGCTCGACGTTGAGGAAGCGGAACGGCTGGCCGTTGCGGGTGAAGAAGTCCCGCACCGCGTGGGTGCCCGGGGCCACCAGGTGACCGGCGACGATGATCCCGTCGTAGGCGGGGCGGTAGGTGGCCAGCCAGTCCGACAGCAGGTCGTCCAGGACCGGGAAGAGCCGTTCGTGCGGCGGGTCCCACGGCTTGAGGAGGTAGTAGTCCAGGCGGACCCGGTTGATCGCGGTGATCGCCGCGTCCGTCTCGGCGTAGGCGGTCAGCAGTACGCGGCGCGCGTCGGGGAAGCGGGAAACCGCTTCGAGCAGGAACTCGACGCCCGTGACGTCCGGCATCCGCTGGTCCACCAGGAAGAGCGCCGGGTCGTGGCCGCGTTCGTCCAGGGAGTCGAGGATCTTCAGGGCGTCGGCGGCGGAGGAGGCGCCCAGCACCCGGTAGCGGTCCCCGTAGGCGCTGCGCAGGTCCCGGCGGACCGCCCGCAGCACCTGCGGGTCGTCGTCCACGGCGAGGATGACGGGCTTGCGGCTCTCCGCCCGGGCGGCGCTCGCCGCGGCCGCGACGGCGGTGGAGGTGGGGCCGTTGGACGCGGGGCCGGAGGCGGGCGCGGTGCCGGAGGCGGGCGCGGGGGTCCCCGGGGCCGCGCTCACGCCGGGTCCAGCATGAGCCGGTCGGCGTAGCACCAGGCCCAGTACTCGCCGGGCTCGTGCGAGGCGGCGATCGGGTGGCCGGAGGCCCGGAAATGGCGGGTGGCGTGCCGGTGCTTCGAGGAGTCGCAGCACCCCACGTGGCCGCAGCCGAGACACATCCGCAGGTGCACCCAGCCCTCGCCCAGGGCGAGGCACTCCTCGCAGCCCTCCGCGGAGGGCTTCACCGGACGTATCTGATCGATGTGTGCGCAACTACCGTCCATCGGCCCGTCCTCCTTCTCGACCTTGATCCGGCCTCGAACGACGATAGGGCGGGCCTCGGGGAGTGGTTCATGGATTCGGCCGAAGTCATGAAGTCCGGCGGGTACTTCATGAACTCACCGGACGACTTCGTGAGGTGCCCGCATGACCTGGGCCGCTACCTCACGTAGTCGCACACAGGCGCTTTGACGCGGGCTCGCGGCGGAAGCAGTGTGGGGAACGCCAACGACAACAGGCGGCGCCTGGAGGAATCCGTGAGCAGAAAGATTCTGGTCATTGTCTCCGAACACGGTTACTGGGCCGAAGAACTGATAGGGCCCGTTTCGAAGTTCGACGAGCGGGGCTACGACGTCGTATTCGCCACCCCGACCGGAAAGCGCGCGCACGCACTTCCACCGAGTCTCGACGCGCACTACATCGACCCCCCGCTGGGGCGCTCGGTCACCACCGAGGAGAACGCCCGGCTGGGGCGCGAGTTCGAGCAGTCGAGCCGGCTGGACTCCCCGCTCGACATCGAGGCGTGGGCCCCGGAGCGCCCGTACACGAGCGACGAGGGCTACCTGCGCAAGCTGGAGCAGTACCACCGCGACCTGGACAAACTCCAGGCCGACATCGACGGCTACGACGCCGTTCTCATCGTGGGCGGCAGCGGACCCATCGCCGACCTCGCCAACAACGAACGCGTCCACGCCCTGATCCTGGCCTTCCACAAGGCCGGCAAGGTCGTGGCCGCCGAGTGCTACGGCGTGGCCTGCCTGGCCTTCGCCCGGGACTGGGGCGACCGCCGCAGCATCATCCGGGGCAAGCACGTCACCGGCCACTGCAAGGAATACGACTACAAGGACGGCACCGGTTTCCTCGGTACCGATTTCAACATGGGCCCGCCGCCGTACCCGCTGGAATACATCCTGCGCGATGCCACGGGCCCGCGCGGGGCGTACCACGGGAACTTCGGCAAACCGGTCTCGGTGATCGTCGACCATCCCTTCGTGACCGGCCGTTCCACCCCCGATTCCTATCTCACGGGGCAGAAGATCGTGGAAGTCCTGGAGGACGGTCTCACCCGGTACGGATGGTAGTCGGGCGGATCGCTCGGCAACCCGTGTGAATCGAGGGGGAATTCATGGAAGCCACTCCCGGACGGGAAAGGCTGATCGAGCAGTTCAAGGCCGACGGCCTGACGGTGATGTTCGGAAATCCCGGGACCGTGGAACAGGGATTCCTCGACGCGGCCGACGCGGCGGCGGACTTCCGCTACGTCCTCGCCCTCCAGGAAACGGTGGCAGCGGGCATCGCCGACGGCTACGCCCGCGCCACCGGCGGTCCGGCGCTGCTCCAGCTGCACTCCGGCGTGGGTCTGGGCAACGGGATCGGCATGCTCTACCAGTCCCTGCGCGGTCACACCCCGCTCGTCGTGGTCGCCGGTGACGCCGGGGTCCGCTACGACGCGATGGACGCGCAGATGGCCGCCGACCTGGTCGCCATGGCCCGGCCGGTCACCAAGTACGCCACCCGGGTGACCGATCCGCGCTCGGTGCTGCGCACGCTCCGGCGGGCCGTGAAGATCGCCCTGACCCCGCCGCGCGGCCCGGTCTTCGTGGCGCTGCCGATGGACGTGCTGGACGAGCTGAACGCCGAGCCCGTCCTGCCCGCCACCGTTCCGCTCACCGATGTGGCGCCCTCGCCCGCGTCGGTGGGCCGGGCGGCCGAGCTCCTCGCGGCGGCCGAGCGGCCCGTCGTGCTCATCGGCGACGGGGTCGCCCTCTCCGGGGCGCAGGCCGAACTCGTGACCGTCGCCGAGCTGTTGGGCGCCGACGTGTACGAGGTCGACTCCTCGGAGGTCAACATCGCGGCCTCGCACCCACTGCGGCGCGGGCAGAGCGGCCACATGTTCGGCCCGCACAGCAGGGAGCTGATCGCCGGCGCGGACGGGGTGCTGATCGTCGGCACCTACGTCTTCCCGGAGGTCTTCCCGGAGCTGGAGAGCCCCTTCCGGGCAGGCGCCAAGGTCGTCCACATCGACCTCGACGCCTACGAGATCGCCAAGAACCACCCCGTGGACCTCGGCCTCGCCGCCGACCCGAAACGGGCGCTGCGCGCGCTGGCCGGCGCGCTGGAGCAGCTGCTCACCCCGCAGCGGCGGGCGGCCGCGGCCGCCCGGCTGGACGCCCGCACCCGGGAGCGGGCCCTGGCGGCCCGCGACCCCGGGCCCGGGGACGGTACGCCGATGGCCGTCTTCCTGCGAACCCTGGCCGAACGGACCGGGGGCGACCTGATCGTCTTCGACGAGGCGCTGACCACCTCCCCGCTGGTCACCCACTACCTGCCCGCCGAGCGGCCGGGGGACTACCACCTCACCCGGGGCGGCTCCCTCGGGGTCGGCTTCCCGGGGGCGGTCGGCGCCAAGCTCGCCCGTCCCGACCGGACCGTGGTCGGCTTCGCGGGCGACGGCGGGTCGATGTACACCTACCAGGCCCTGTGGACCGCGGCCCGGCACGGCATCGAGGCGAAGTTCGTCGTGTGCAACAACCGCAAGTACCGGCTGCTGGACGACAACATCGCCCAGTACTGGCGCGAGCGGGCCATTCCCGAGCACGGTTTCCCCGACTCCTTCGACCTCTCCCGCCCCGAGATCGACTTCGCCGCCCTGGCCCGGGCGCTGGGCGCGGGCGGGACGCGGGTGGAGAAGCCGGACGAGGCGGCCGCGGCCGTCGACCGGATGCTGGCGCACCCGGGCCCGTTCCTCGTCGACGTCCAGATCTGAGCACGCCGTGCGCGCACGTCATCCGAGCACGTTCGTTCCCGCCCCCGCCCCACCGACAAGGAGGAGACAGGCATGTCCGTCGAGCGGCTGACCGAGGACGCGATCCGCGCGTTCACCGACCGGTGGTACGTGGCCCTGGACCAGCACCTTCCGCTGGACCGGGTGCTCGCCCTCATCACCGCGGACCTGGAGTTCAAGGTCCCGGAGGACACCTTCCTCGGCCACGAGGGCTTCGGCCGCTGGTACGCGGCCGTCACCAACCGCTTCTTCGACGAGGTGCACACCGTCACCAAGGTGGAGCCCGTCATCGAGGGCGACCGCGCGGTGGTGCGCGTCCTCGTCAACTGGCAGGCCAAGATCTGGGACCCGCCGGGCGCCCGCAGCCAGTGGCTCGGCTTCGACGCCGACCAGACCTGGACGGTCGTCGCCGCTCCCGGCGGCCCGCGCATCAAGACCTACACCGTCGACCAGCTGGCCCCGATGCCCGGTTCGGGCGCGCTCTGAGGCCCGGTACCGGGCCCGAGGAAGGACACGAGCGATGACCGAAGTGACACGGGAGCGGGTCGAGTCGGCCTACCGGGCGCTCGGCTCGGGAGACCGCGCCCGGATCCTGGAGTACTACGCCGAGGACCTGCGCTGGCTGGTCCCGGGCAACCACCCGCTGGCCGGTTGGTACGAGAGCCTGGACGCCTTCCTGGAGCTGATGGGCCAGACCCACAAGCTCACCGGCGGCACCTTCCGCATGGACATCGACGCCGTGCTCGTCGGCGAGGACTGCAGCGCCGACCTGTGCCGCAACGTCGCCCGGCGCGAGGGCGCGGACCCCGCGGGCACGTCCCCGTACGAGCGGATGGACTACCCGGTCTTCCACTTCATGCGCTGGCGGGACGGCCGGATCGTCGAGGGCCGCGACGGTCTCTTCGGCGACTCGGCGACCGCATTCAGCCAGTTCTGGGCGCCCTTCGCGCCGGACGGAACCCGTAGGGACCGATAGGGGGATGAGCGCGATGGACGCACGTCAGATCCTGACGAAGTACTACGAGTACGCCAACGCCGGTGACTGGGACCGCTGGTGCGACCTCTTCGCCGACGACCAGGTCATGGACGAACAGCTCGCCGGACACGTCGAGGGCCTGGACACCCTGCGCTCGATGATGAAGGGCATGGGCGCGATGTACCGCACCTTCCGCAACGAACCCGTGCACTTCGTCCTCGACGGGGGAGGGGAGAAGGCCGCCGCCGTCTCCCACCTGAGCGCCGTCAGCGCCACGGGCGAGGCCGTCGAGGCCGAGGTCATGAACTTCTTCCGGAT
This sequence comes from Streptomyces sp. NPDC051555, assembly GCF_044454405.1. Lineage (NCBI taxonomy): Bacteria > Bacillati > Actinomycetota > Actinomycetes > Kitasatosporales > Streptomycetaceae > Streptomyces > Streptomyces sp. NPDC051555. Next base: position 213,436 of record NZ_JBITDP010000008.1, read on the forward strand.
CGTGGACGGAAAGATCGCCTACATGGCGAACTACCACGACACCGTCCCCTTCCAGGTGCTGGGTCAGGACTGAGGGGGCCACCGGTGGACAGCAGAGCGCGCGCCGGGTCCCGCGGCGGGACCGGCAACGAGGAAGCGTACGACTACGTCGTCGTGGGAGCGGGCACCGCGGGCAGCGTCCTGGCCAACCGGCTCTCCGAGGACCCGGACGTCACCGTCCTCGTCCTGGAGGCGGGCGGACCGCGGATCCCGCCCGAGGTGGACGACCCGTCCTCCTGGTACAAGCTGCTGGGCGGGCCCGTCGACTGGGGCTACACCAGCGTCCCGCAGCCCGGGCTGGACGGCCGCCGCACCTACGAACCGCGGGGCAAGGCACCCGGCGGCAGCAGCAACCTCTACATCATGATGCACGTCCGGGGCCACGCCTCGGACTTCGACAACTGGGCCTACCAGGGCGCCGCGGGCTGGGCCCACGAGGACGTCCTGCCCTACTTCGCGCTGCTGGAGGCACAGGAGGACCGCACCGCCGCCACCACCGGCACCCGCGGCCCCCAGCGCGTCACCCACGCCGGGCGGCACGACCCCAACCCCGTCTCCCGCGCCTTCATCGACGCGGCCGTGGAGCTCGGCCATCCGGAGATCGAGGACTTCAACACCGACGGGCCCCGGCGCGGCCTCTTCGGCACCGGCTGGCACCACATCGACGTCGCCGACGGCCGCCGCCAGGGAGCGCTCGCCGCCTACCTGGAACCCGCCCTCGACCGCTCCAACCTCACCCTGCGCACCGGCGCCCAGACCACCCGGCTGCTCTTCGACGGGGACACCTGCACCGGCGCCGAGTACGTCCAGAGCGTCCCGGCGGCGGACTTCCCGGGCCGCGACGTGCGCGACGTACACCTGAGCGCCGCCGCGCCCGGCACGCACACCGTCCGGGCCCGGCGCGAGGTGATCGTGGCGGCCGGGGCGATCGAGTCCCCGAAGCTGCTGCTGCTCTCCGGGATCGGGCATCCGGACCGACTGCGCCCGCACGGCATCGCGGTCACCGCGGCGCTGCCGGGGGTCGGCGAGAACTTCCACAACCACGTCCTGACGGGCCTGATGGCCGAGGTCACCCAGGAACTGCCCGCGCCCGCGCAGAACCTCTCCGAGAGCGCGCTCTTCCTGTCCTCCCGGCCGGGCCTGCCCGCGCCGGACCTCCAGATCGCCTTCGTCCACGTCCCGTTCGACGTCATCGTCGGCCAGGACCATCCGCACACCGTCTCGATCCTGCCCGGGGTGGTCCGGCCCGTCTCGCGCGGCTGGATCCGGCTGGCGAGCGCCGATCCGCTGGCCCACCCGCTGATCAACCCGAACTACCTGGGCGACCGTTGGGACCTGGAGCGGATGGTGCAGGGCGTCCGGGTGGCCCGCGAGATCTTCGCGACCTCCGCCTTCTCGCCCTGGTACAAGCAGGAACTCCAGCCGGGTCCGGGCGCCGTCACCGACGAGGACCTGCGCCGCTTCGTGCGGCAGAAGGCGGAGAGCTACCACCACCAGGCCGGCTCCTGCCGGATGGGCGTCGACGACCTCTCCGTGGTCGACCCCGAGCTGCGGGTGCACGGCGTACGGGGCCTGCGCGTCGTCGACGCGAGCGTCATGCCCGCCGTGCCCTCGGGCAACTGCCACACCGCCATCGCGATGATCGCCGAGCGCGCGGCGGACTTCCTGAAGGGGGCTTCCCGTGTCTGACGCCGTGCTGCGCGAGGGAGCGCTGTCCGGGACCCGGATCGCGGTCCTGATCGAGAGCGACTTCTACGAGCCGGAGATCTTCTACTACGGCCGCCGCTTCGCCGAGGAGGGCGCCGAGGTCGACTTCCTGACCCGGCTGTGGGGCAACGACTCCCTCACCTTCACCGGCCACGAGTACCGGGCGCCCTTCACCGCCGACCACAGCCTCGAAGGGCTCGACGACGAGCAACTGCGCGGCTACGCGGCCCTGATCGTGCCCTCGGGCATGGTCGCCGACCGGCTGCGCTACACCGAGGACGTCGACCGGCCGGCCCCCGCCACCGAGCTGCTGCGCCGGGCCTTCGAGGAACCGACGGTCCTCAAGGGGATCATCTGCCACGGCATGTGGCTGGCCTCCTCGATCCCCGAGAAGGTCCGCGGCCGCAAGGTGGTGTGCCACAACAACCTGATCGGCGACGTCCGCAACATGGGCGCGCAGTACGTCGACGAGGACGTGGTCGTCGACGGAGACCTGGTCACCGGCCGCACCGGCGCCCACCACCACCTCTTCGCCCGCCGGATCATCGAGCAGATCGCCGCGGCGCGGGGTCGGGGGACCGTCCCCCAGCCACCGCCGGGAGGTGCCCCCTGATGGACGCGAGCCTGCGCTTCTCGCACGTGGGTCTGAACTGCGCAGACCAGAAGACCACCGAGGAGTTCTACACCCGGTACTTCGGCTTCGCCCGGGCCCGCGTGGTGGACCTGGGGGACGCCCGGATCGTGTTCCTGCGCAAAGGGGACGCGTACCTGGAGCTCTTCGGCTCCGCCGACGGGCCGGCCCGCCCGGCGCACGAGGACGGCCCCCGGGCCCCGGGGCGGATGCGCCACCTGGCCTTCCAGACCGACAGCGTCGACGCCTTCCTGGCAGACCTGGGGGACGCGGCCGAAGTGACCCTGGGGCCACTGGACTTCGACGACTTCATCTGCGGCTGGCGCACGGTGTGGTTGCGCGACCCCGACGGCGTGATCGTCGAGGTCAGCCAGGGATACGAGGACGAAGACCGTTCAGTGACCGACCGCTCTCCCGACAAGGACGGTGCATGACATGGCGGACGCCGTGAGCTTCTCCTTCTCCGACACCATCGCGGGCTACGTCGGCCGCTTCGACTCCACCACCCGCACCCTGCGCCTGAACACGGCCGACGGCCGCACCTTCGAGGTCTCGCTCGCCGGGGACCCCAGCGCCGAGTTGGTCCGCAATCTGGACGAGCCGTACGTGGACGCCTCCGGGCACATCGACGAGATGCTCTCGCCGGGCCGCTTCCTCTACGTCTACGGCGTGCACTATCCCGAGGCCGGGGGCCGGTTCGAGGCGAAGCGGCTGGTCTTCCTCGGCCGCGGCGCCGAGGACTTCCGCTTCGAGGAGCCGAGCTGGTGGGTCAAGCAGATCGAATCGCTGGCCTCCTTCTACCGGCGCGCCCAGTTCGGCGACGGCCCGGTCGACTTCGCGCAGTACCGCACGGAGATCCGGCTCGGCGGCGACAAGACGGCCAGCCACGTCCAGGAGACGGACACCATCTCCCGGCTGGTCTACGGCATGGCCTCGGCCTACCTCCTGACCGGCAAGGACGAGTACCTGGAGGTCGCCGAGCGCGGCACCGAGTACCTGCGCAAGCACATGCGGGTCGTGGACAGCGAGGAGGACGTGGTCTTCTGGTACCACGGCATCAGCGTCGACGGGGACAGCGAGCGCAAGCTCTTCACCTCGGAGTTCTCCGACGACTACGACGCGATCCCGATGTACGAGCAGATCTACGCGCTCGCCGGGCCGATCCAGACCTACCGGATCACCGGCGACGTCCGGATCAAGAACGACGCGGACGCCACCATCCGGCTGTTCGACAAGTTCTTCCACGACGGCGAGCTCGGCGGCTACTACTCGCACATCGACCCGATCCTCTTCAGCGCCGACCACGAGTCGCTGGGCGAGAACCGCGAGCGCAAGAACTGGAACTCCGTCGGGGACCACGCGCCCGCCTACCTGATCAACCTGTACCTGGCGACCGGCGAGCAGAAGTACGCCGACTTCCTGGAGTACACCTTCGACACCATCGCGGACCGCTTCCCGGACTACAAGAACAGCCCCTTCGTCCAGGAACGCTTCCACCGCGACTGGTCCCACGACACCACGCACAGCTGGCAGCAGAACCGCGCGGTCGTCGGCCACAACCTCAAGATCGCCTGGAACCTGATGCGGATGAACTCCCTGAAGGCGAAGCCCGCCTACGAGGAGCTGGCCCGCCGGATCGGCGAGATCATGCCGGAGGTCGGGAGCGACCTCCAGCGCGGCGGCTGGTACGACGTCGTGGAGCGCCAGAAGGTCGGAGACGCCCAGACGTATCGTTTCGCCTGGCACGACCGGAAGGCGTGGTGGCAGCAGGAACAGGCCGTCCTGGCCTACCTCATCCTGCACGGCACCCTCGGCGACGAGGACTTCCTGCGCGAAGGCCGCCAGGCCGAGGCCTTCTACAACACCTTCTTCCTCGACCACGACGAGGGAGCGGTCTACTTCAACGTGCTGGCCAGCGGCACGCCGTACCTGCTCGGCACCGAGCGGCTCAAGGGCAGCCACTCGATGTCCATGTACCACTCGGCGGAGCTCTGCTACCTCTCCGCCGTCTACAACAACCTGCTGATCAACGGCCGGGAGATGGACTTCCACTTCCAGCCCGACCCGGCGGGCCTGCCCGACCGCGTGCTGCGCGTCTCGCCCGACCTGCTCCCCGCCGGCTCGGTCCAGGTCGCGTCCGTCGAGATCGACGAGAAGCCGTGGACGGACTTCGACGCGGACGGCCTCACCGTGCGGCTGCCCGACGTCCAGGGGCGGGTGAAGGTCAAGGTCCGGCTGCGGCCGGTGAACCGATAGCGCTCAACGGGGGGCGCCCCAACACGAGGGGAAGAAGACCATGACACTCAGCGTCAAGGAACGCCGGAACAAGACGGGCACCGTGCTCGTCGCCACCGGCGAGATCAACAGCGAGACCTCCGGGTCCCTGCTCCAGTCGCTGCTGCCGCTGGTCCGCGAGGGCCGTCCGCTGCGCATCGACCTCACCACCGTCACCTACGTCTCCAGCGCGGGCCTGCGGACCCTGCTCGTCGTCTACCGCGAGGCCCAGCACGCCGGGGTCGCCGTCACCCTGTACGGGGTGAGCGAGGAAGTCCGGTTCGTCATGTCGGCCACCGGCTTCCTCGACTTCTTCGAGACCGGCGAAGCCGCCGCGGCCGCCGCGAAACCGGCCGTGCGATGAGCGGGAGCAGCTCCGAACAGGTCCTGCGCGTCGACGCCTACCCGACCCACGAGGTGGGCGGGTACGGCGTCCGCGCGGGCAAGCCCTTCCCCTTCGGGGCCAACGTGGTCCCCGGCGGGGTCAACTTCTCCGTCTTCTCCGACCAGGCCACCTCGATGGCCCTGGTCCTCTTCAAGCGCGGAGAGCCCGAGCCGATGGCCGAGCTGGACTTCCCCCAGGAGTTCCGCACCGGCAGCGTCTTCTCCATGACCGTCTTCGGCCTCGACCACGAGAACATCGAATACGGCTACCGGGCCGACGGCCCCTTCGACCCCGTCACCGGGCACCGCTTCGACGCCCGGCAGATCCTCTCCGACCCTTACGCCCGGCTGATCAGCGGCCGCGACGTGTGGGGCGTGGAACCGGACCGCGACCGGGCCTACCAGTACCGCTCGCGCGTCTGCCTCCAGGACTTCGACTGGGGCGACGACACCCCGCTCCAGATCCCCGCCACCGACCTCGTCGTCTACGAGACCCACGTGCGCGGATTCACCCGGCACCCCTCCTCGGGCGTGACGGCCCCCGGCACCTTCGCGGGCCTGCGCGAGAAGATCCCGTACCTCAAGGAACTCGGGGTGAACTGCATAGAGCTGCTCCCCGTGTTCGAGTTCGACGAGAGCGACAACCCGCGCTCCAACCCGGAGACCGGCGAGCACCTCTTCGACTACTGGGGCTACAACACCGTCTCCTTCTTCGCCCCGAAGGCCGGGTACGCGGCGACCGGACGCTACGGCATGCAGGGCGACGAGTTCCGCACCCTGATCAAGGACCTGCACGCGGCGGGCATCGAGGTCATCCTCGACGTCGTCTTCAACCACACCGCCGAGGGCAACGAGTTCGGCCCGACCATCTCCTTCAAGGGCCTCGACAACGCCACCTACTACATGCTCACGCCCGAGGGTTACTACTTCAACTTCAGCGGCACGGGCAACACGGTCAACTGCAACCACCCGGTCGTGCGCAACTACGTGCTCGACTGCCTGCGCCACTGGGTCGCCGACTACCACATCGACGGCTTCCGCTTCGACCTCGCCGCCATCCTCGGCCGGGACCTGGACGGCACCCCGCTGCCCAACCCGCCCCTGCTGGAGATGCTCGCGTACGACCCCGTGCTGCGGCACACCAAGCTGATCGCCGAAGCCTGGGACGCGGGCGGCCTCTACGAGGTCGGCAACTTCCCGGCCTACGGACGCTGGGCGGAGTGGAACGGCAAGTACCGCGACACCGTCCGCAGCTTCCTCAAGGGCGATCCCGGCCTCACCGGGGAACTCGCCACCCGGATCGCCGGTTCGCCCGACCTGTACACCGGCCGCGGCACCGCCGCCTCCGTCAACTTCCTCACCGCGCACGACGGCTTCACGCTGGCCGACCTGGTCTCGTACAACGAGAAGCACAACGACGCCAACGGCGAGTACAACAACGACGGCGCCAACGACAACCAGAGCTGGAACTGCGGCGCCGAGGGACCCACCGACGACGTCGAGGTCAACCGGCTGCGGCTGCGCCAGATGAAGAACGCCCTCGCCATCCTCTTCACCAGCCAGGGCATCCCCATGCTGCTGGCGGGCGACGAGGTCGGCCGCACCCAGCAGGGCAACAACAACACCTACTGCCAGGACAACGAACTCTCCTGGTTCGACTGGGACCAGGTCGAGGACAACGCCGAACTGCTGCGCTTCGCACGCCAGATGATCGCCCTGCGCATGCACCACCGCGAGCTGCGTTCCACCGAACACCCCACCGGCCTCGTCCGCGACCACGTCGGCCTCCCGGACATCAGCTGGCACGGGGAGCGGGCCTGGCAGCCCGACTGGTCGCCCGACAGCCGCCTGCTGGCGGTCGCCCGGTGCGGGCCCGCGGACGACGACGTCGTGTACGTCGCCATGAACGCGCACTGGGAGGCGCACGACCTGGAGCTGCCCGCCCTGCCCGGGCACCGCAGCTGGCACCTCTTCGCCGACACCGGCGCCACCGCCCCGCACGACATCCGCTCCCCGGGCGGCGAGGCCGTCCTGGAGAACGCCGGCAAGTACCTGATCGGTCCGCGCTCGGTCGTCGTCCTGGTCGGCCGCGCACCGGATCCCGAGACGTCCTGACCGCACGGCCGAAGGAGACCTGACATGCCGCTTTCCGTGTCCTTGAGCATCGAGGGCGACACCACCGTGATCGAGCTGGCGGGCGAACTGGACGCCAACACCGCACCCGACTTCCACCAGACCATCGAGAAGGCCGCCGGGCACGGCACGAGCACCGTCGAGATCCGGATGGCCGGCGTCGGCTACATGGCCAGCGCCGGGCTGCGTTCCCTGGTCTTCGCCCAGCAGAAGGTCGCCGGCCACGTCACCATCCGGGTCGTCGGCGCGATCGAGCCGGTCTCCCGGACCATCCGGACGGCCGGCCTGGACCGCAGCATCATCCTCTCCGATGAGTGAGGGCGACGCCCATGGGCGCTAGCCCGCACCGCGGGACCCGTCTGACCGAACCGGCCACCGCCGAGCTGCACGTCCCGGCCACCCTCGGTTCGCTGACCGCCATCGCCCAGTTCGTCCGGGCGGTGGCGGTGGCGGCCGGACTCGACCGGGGGGCCGCCTACCGGCTGCGGCTCGCGGTGGACGAACTGGCGACGAACATCGTGACGCACGGGTACCGGGGCGGCGAGGGGCGGATCACCGTCCTGGGCCGCGCCGGGGCCGGGCGGGCGAGCATCGCCTTGGAGGACGGGGCGCCGGCCTTCGACCCGGTGGCCGGCCGGCTGCCGCCCGCCACCGAGCTGCCGCCCGAGCGCAGGCGGATCGGGGGCCTGGGCATCCACCTCGCCCTCACCAGCGTGGACGACTTCGGCTACGTACGCAGGGAGGGCCGCAACATCAGCACGCTGACCGTCCTCGCGGGCCCGCGGCCGCAGCGATGACACCCATGCAGGCAGAGGGGACCGGCCCATGCCCTCCACGACCGTGATCGTCCTAGAGGCGCACCCGCCGCCGCCCCCGGAACTGCTCGCCGCCCTGGCGGCGATGGACGCCGCCGTGGTCGGCCGCACCCTGTCGGAGCTGCTCACCGGACCGCTGGGGGCGCTGCCCGTCGCCGACGTGCTGCTCGCCCCCGCCGAGGTGGCGGGCGAGTCCGTGCGCACGGTCGTGCGCAGGCTGCGCCGCTGGGCCGGAGCCCCGATCGTGGTCGTCTGGACCGTGGGCGGGTTCGCCTCCCTGGAGGAACACGTGCGCATCGGCCACGACTACCTCGTCCCGCCCTTCCTGCCCGCCCTGGTGGCGGCCCGGCTGCACACCTGCTCCGAGCGCGCCGAGCTCGGCCGCACCCTGCGCGAGGCCGATGCCCGCGCCGAACTCATGAGCTACGAGAAGGAGTTGGAGATCGGTCGGGAGATCCAGGCCGGCTTCCTGCCCGAGTCCCTGCCCGTGCCCGACGGTTGGGAGATCGACGTCCGCTTCCGGCCGGCCCGACAGGTCGCCGGGGACTTCTACGACGTCTTCGAGATCTCCCACCGCCGACGCCTCGCCGTGGTCGTCGCCGACGTCTGCGACAAGGGCGTCGGTTCGGCCCTCTTCATGGCCCTGATCCGCTCGCTGCTGCGGCACACCGCCGAGAACAGCGGCCTGCAGAACCTGGTCGCCGGCGGGCGCGCCGGCAGCAGCAGGCGCATCCCGGTCGTCGGCGCCACCCCGCTGCTCAACGCGGTCACCGCGACGAACGGCTACCTCACCCGCAACCACCTCCGGCAGGGGTACTTCGCCACTCTCTTCTTCGGCGTCCTCGACCCGCACACCGGCAGCCTCGTCTACATCAACGGCGGCCACAACCCGCCCCTGTTGCTCAGCGCGAACGGCTCCACGCCCAGGCCCCTGGAGGTCACCGGACCCGCCGTCGGGGTGCTGCCCGACTGCGTCTACACCCTCGGGTACGCCCAACTCGACCCCGGGGACACCCTCTTCATCTTCACCGACGGGGTGCCCGAGGCCCGGTGCCCGGACGGCACCTTCCTCGGCGACGCGCGCATGCTCGACCTGCTCTCCCGCACGCCGCTGCGCGGCCGGGACCTGCTGGACCGGATGGACACCGCGGTACGGGAACACACCGGGAGCGCGGAGCAGCACGACGACGTCACCATGCTGGCCCTGCACCGGCCACCTGCGGCGCGGGGGCCGCACGGGACCGGTGGCGGGGACGCCGGACCGGCCGAGCGGGCGGTGGCCTGATGGCCCTGACCGTCGTGGTCCACTCGCACCGCGGCGGCACCGGCAAGTCCACCGTGCTGGCCAACCTGGCACTGCTGCTCGCGGGCGCGGGCCGCCGGGTCGGGGTGGTCGACACCGACCTCCAGTCGCCCGCCCTCGACCTGCTCTTCCGGCTCGGACCCGGTCCGTCGCTGACCGACTACCTGCTCGGCCGGTGCGAGATCGAGGCCGCGGCCCAGCAGGCCGGCGTCCCCGGGCTGTACGTCGTACCCGCCAGGACCGGCAGCGCGGCCCTGCGGGAGATCATGACCGCGGGTTACGACGTCGGGCTGCTCCCGGAGGGCTTCGACCGACTGGCCTCCTCCTTGGCCCTGGACGTGCTGCTGCTCGACACCCACGCCGGACTCAGCAACGAGTCGGTCACCGCCATGGCGAGCGCCGACGTCCTCTTGATCCTCGCGCGCGCCGACCGGATCGACCTCTCGGGGGTCGAGGAGACCATCGCCCTGGCCGGGCGGCTCTCCTGCCGGCGGGCCCTGGTGATGAGCATGGCCCCGCAGGGCGTGGATCCGGTCCGCTTCCGGCGCTGCGCGGAGGAGGTCTACGGAGCGCCCCTGGCCGGAATCCTGCCGTACGCACCGGAATTGGCCGCGCTGTACGGCGAACGCATATTCGCCGAAGCCCATCCCGACCACCCCATGGTCGGTGAATTCCACACCATCATCTCGGTACTCGACGCACGTGACGAAGTATCACGTGCCTGAGGGCACCCCCCTTACGCCCCTTGCGGGCGGCGTGTTGAATCGGCAGCGAATCGGAAACAAGGAGAACAGTCATGAAGATTCTCGTCGTCATGACGGCCAAGGCCACGCTCCACCTGCTGGACGGTGAACAGCATCCCTCGGGATTCTGGGCCGAGGAATTCGTGGTGCCCTATCAGCTCTTCAAGGCAGCGGGCCACAGCGTGGACGTGGCGACGATCGGCGGCCGGGCCCCCACGGTCGACCAGACCAGCGTCGACGCCGCCTTCCTGCGGTGGGTCCGGCCGCAGGGCTCCGAGGACAACGACGCGGCCAATGCCGCCGCGTACCTGCGGGCCATCGAGCAGACCCCGCAGCTGAGGCAGCCGATCGCCCTGGAGACCCTGGGCGAGAAGGACGTCGCCGACTACGACGGGATCTACATCAGCGGCGGTCACGGCGCCATCGGGGACCTCCCCAAGTCCGACGAGCTCGCGCAGGTCCTGCGGTGGGCGATCGCCCAGGACAAGCCGCTCGCGACGGTCTGCCACGGCCACACCGCGCTGCTCGCGCTGCGCGACGGCGAGGGCCGGTGGCCCTTCGAGGGCTATCGGATGACGGCCTTCTCGCACGGCGAGGAGATGGTCACCAACATGGCGGGCCGGCTCCCGCTGATCCTCGAAGTCGAACTCACCCGGCTCGGTGCCCGCTACGAGAAGGCCGAGGCGATCTGGGACGCGCACGTGGTCGTGGACCGCAGGCTCACGACGGGACAGAACCCCTACTCCTCCAAGGCCCTCGCCGAGACGTTCCTGCTCCAGCTCGACCAGGGGTAGCACACCCGCCCGCACCCGATACCGGAAGGCAGTCATGACGAAGCGTCAGCTCAAGGGCCAGCCCCTTGCCAACCCCGGGAAGCTGTTCATCGGCGGCACCTGGGTCGAGGCCCGGGACGGCCGGACCGAACCGGACATCAGCCCCGTGGACGGTCAGGAGATCGTGCCGGTGGCCCAAGCCGCCGCCGCCGACGCGGACGCGGCCGTCGCCGCCGCCCGCACGGCGTACGAGGAAGGCCCCTGGAGCAGACTCTCCTCACAGGAGCGCGCGCTCAGGCTGAACCGGGTCGGCGAGCTGATCGAGCGGGACCTGGAGGAGATCGCGCTGCTGGAGACCGTGGACATGGGCAAGCCGTTCGCCTTCTCCAGCACCGTGGACGCGCCCATGGCCGCCCAGCTCATGCACTACTACGCCGGGGCCGTGACCCGGGTGGAGGGCTCCTCGCGGGCCCCGGCGGGCGGCCAGCTCGCCTACACGCTGCGGGAACCGGTCGGGGTGGTCTGCGCCATCACCCCCTTCAACTTCCCGTTGCTGCTGTCGATGACGAAGATCGCACCGGCCCTCGCGGCGGGCAACGTGGTCGTGCACAAGCCCTCTCCCGCCACCCCGCTCACCGCCCTGAAGATCGCCGAGCTCTTCCAGGAGGCGGAGATCCCGGACGGGGTGCTCAATGTGATCACCGGGCCCGGGGTGGAGCTGGGCGAGACGCTGACCGGGCATCCGGGCATCGACAAGATCGCCTTCACCGGTTCCACCGTCGTCGGCCAGTCCATCATCCGCAGGGCCGCCGACACCCTGAAGAAGGTCACGATGGAGCTCGGCGGCAAGTCCGCCAACATCGTCTTCGCCGACGCCGACCTCGACGCCGCCGAGGAGCTCGCCTTCTTCGGCATCTACTACAACAAGGGCGAGATCTGCACCGCCGGTTCGCGGCTGCTGCTCCAGCGGCCCGTCCACGACGAGATGGTCGAGCGCCTGGTGCGCCGGGCCGCGGCGCTGAGGCCCGGGGACCCGCGCGACCCGGCCACCCTGTTCGGGCCGCTGGCCCACCAGGGGCAGTTCGACAAGGTCGGTTCGTACGTCGAGATCGGCCAGAAGGAGGGCGCCGTCCTGCGGGTCGGCGGCACCGGCTGGACCCCGGAAGGGGCCTCGGCCGAGGGCCTGTACTTCCTGCCGACCATCTTCACCGGGGTGGACAACGGCATGCGGATCGCCCAGGAGGAGATCTTCGGGCCGGTCCTGTCGATCATCCCCTTCGACACGGAGGAGGACGCCGTGCGCATCGCCAACGACAGCGCGTACGGCCTCGCCGCCGGGGTGCACACCAAGGACCTGCGCCGGGCCCACCGGGTCGCCTCGCAGATCAAGGCCGGGACGGTCTGGGTCAATTGCTACAACCAGTACGACCCCTCGGTGCCGTACGGCGGCTACAAGGCCTCCGGCTTCGGCCGCGAGTGCGGCCCCGAATCCCTGGAGAGCTACACCCAGACCAAATCGGTCTGGATCGGCATGGACTGAAGGGGCACCCATGAACACCGGCATCATCGGCACCGGGCGGATCGGATCCACCCTCGCGCGGATCCTGGTCGCGGCCGGCCACCAGGTCGTCCTCGCCAACGCGCGCGGCCCGCGCTCGCTGGACCCGCTCGTGGCCGAACTGGGCCCGGACGCGCAGGCCGCGACCGTCGTCCAAGCGGCGGAGCGGGCCGAACTCCTGGTGCTGATGGTGCCCTTCGACCGGGCCGCCGCCCTGCTGCCCGCGGCCGCCGTCGACGGGACGGTGCTCGTGGACGCGATGAACGCCTTCGACGACCGCGGCGCGCCGCGGGACTTCGGGCCGAAGTCCTCCAGCGAGCGGGTCGCCGAATGGTATCCGCGGGCCCGCATCGTCAAATCCCTGAACACCATGCACTTCGAGACCCTCGCCGTCGCCGGAAGCGTGCCGCGCGCGACGGCCGCGGAACGTCTGGCGCATTACACGGCGGGCGACGACGCGAAGGCCAAGGAAATCGTCGCGGGAATCATCGCCGATCTCGGATTCGCCCCCGTCGACACCGGTCCGCTGCATTCCGGAGGAATTCTCCAGCAGCCCGACGGACCCCTCTTCAACCATCCGTTCACGGAAGCGCAGGCCCTCGCATGGATATCACACTGAAAGTGAACGGGGTCGAAGAGCGGTTCGCCGCCGAGCCGAACGAACTGCTCGTCGAACGGCTCCGCGACGGACTGGGCCTCACCGGCACCAAGGTCGGCTGCGACACCGGCCAATGCGGCTCCTGCGTGGTCCGGCTCGACGGGAAGTCCGCCAAGAGCTGCCTCGTCCTCACCGTCGCCGCGGCCGGCTCCGAGGTCTCCACCATCGAGGGAGTCGCCGGGCCCGACGGCGAGTTGAGCGGACTCCAGGAGGCCCTGCGCCAGGAGCACGGCACCCAGTGCGGCTTCTGCACCCCCGGCATGGTCATGGCACTCGGTGAACTCGTCGACACCACCGCCGGCGGTCCCGCCCCCACCGAGCCCGAGATCCGCGAATGGCTCACCGGGAACCTCTGCCGCTGCACCGGCTACCACAGCGTCGTCCGGGGCGTGCAGCGCGCCTGCGCGACGTCGAGACAGGAGGGGTGAACGCCATGACCACCGTGACGGGGGAGAGCGAACTCCACGCACCGGGACTGCTCGGGCAGCCGATCGACAGCCGCGAGGACCCGCAACTGCTGCGCGGCGAGGCCGTGTACATCGCCGACATCGACCTGCCCGGCACCGCCCACATGGCGATCCTCGGCAGCGAGGTGGCGCACGCGAAGATCCTCGGGATCGACACCAAGGCCGCGCGGCAGATGCCCGGCGTCCTGAAGGTGGCCACGGCGGCCGACTTCACGGACCTGATGCCGCTGCCCTGCATCTGGATACCCGGCGGGGTCGAGAGCCACTTCCCGCCCCACCCGTACGGACTTCCGGGCTCCCGCCCGGTGCTCAGCGGCGACGCCGTGCGCCACGTCGGCGACCCGATCGCCGTGGTCGTCGCCGAGACCGAGCGCCAGGCCGTGGCCGCGCTCGCCGCCATCAGCGTGGAGTACGAGCCGCTGCCCGTGGTCACCCGGGCCGACGACGCCCTCGCCGAAGACGCCCCGCAGCTCCACGAAGCCGTCCCCGGCAACCTCAACGCGTATTGGACCTGCGGGGACCAGGAGCGTACGGACGCGGCCATCGCCGACGCCGAGGTCACCGTGGAGCTGGACCTGGTCAACCAGCGCACCATCAACAGCCCCATCGAGCCGCGCGGCGCGATCGGCGCCTACGACCGGGCCACCGGCGAGTACACCCTCTACTCCTCCACCCAGGGCCCGCACAACCACCGCTTCCTGCTCTCCGCACTGGTCCTCGGCATCCCCTTCAACAAGCTCCGGGTGATCGCCCCGACCGTCGGCGGCAGCTTCGGCACCAAGGGGTACCTCTACCCCGACATGGCCCTGGTGCTGGTCCTCGCCAAGGCGCTCGGCCGGCCCGTGAAGTGGGTCGACACCCGCACCGGCCTGATGAACTCCACCGTCCAGGGCCGCGACCACCGCCAGCACGTCACGCTGGCCGGCACCCGCGACGGTCGGATCACGGCGGTGCGCTGCACCAGCTACGCCAACCTCGGCGCGTACCCCTCCACCATCGGACCCGGGGTGGCCACCGCGCTGATGGGGCGCTCGATCACCGGCATGTACGCCATCGACGCCGCGTTCTGCGAGGTGTACGCCGCCTTCACCAACACCGTCCCGCTGGGCGCCCAGCGCGGCAGCGGCCGCGCCGAGGCCGCCTTCCTGATGGAACGCCTGGTGGACCGGTACGCGGGGGAGATCGGCATGGACCCGGCCGCCGTCCGGCGCCGCAACCTGGTCCCGGCCGACCGCTTCCCGTACGACAACGGCCTCGGCTGGACCTACGACTCGGGGAACTACCGGGTGAACTTCGATCGGGCCCTGGAGCTCTCCGGATACGCCGACATGCCCGCCCGCAAGGCCGAGGCCCGCACCCGCGGCAAGCGCCTCGGCGTCGGCCTCGCCACCTACGTCGCGATCTGCGGGGTCGGCCCCTCCACCCGGATGTCCCAGGAGGGCATGCTCGGCGGGACCTGGGAGAGCGCCAACATCCGGGTCCACCCGACCGGCGAGGTCAGCGTCACCGTCGGCTCCGCCTCCACCGGCCAGAGCCACGCCACGGTCTTCGCCCAGGTAGCGGCGGACGAGCTGGGCATCGACGTGGACACCGTCGACGTCCACGAGGGCGACACCCTCAAGGCCCCCTACGGGCAGGGCACGTACGGCAGCCGCTCCTACAGCATGGCCGCCCCCGCCATCGCCCTCACGGCCCGCAAGATCAAGCGCAAGCTGGTCCGGGCCGGAGCCGTCTTCCTGGGCATCCCCGAGGACCGGGCGCTCTACGCGAACGGCAAGGTCTTCGAAGCGGGCAACGAGGAGAACGCGAAGACCTTCGCCGAGCTCGCCATGGGCCTGTGGTACGGCTGGGGACTGCCCGCCGACATCGAACCCGCCCTCGACGAGACCACCCACTTCGACCCGCCGGACTTCAACTACCCCTTCGGCAGCCACGTCGCCGTCGTCGAGGTGGACGAACTCACCGGCGAGACCGAGGTGGTGGCCTACACCGCCGTCGACGACGCCGGCAACATCGGCAACCCGAAGGTGGTCCTCGGCCAGATCGAGGGCAGCATCGTGCACGGCCTCGGCCAGGCCCTGATGGAAGCCGCCGAATACGACGACCAGGGCGTCCTGATCACCGCGGACCTGCGCGACTACGCCCTGCCCCGCGCCGCCGACGTCCCCTTCTTCGCGCTCGACAAGACCTGCACGCCCAGCCCCCACAACCCGCTGGGAGCCAAGGGGGCCGGCGAGATCGCCACCGTGCCGCCCGCGGCCGCCGTGGTCAACGCGGTCGTCGACGCGCTCGCGGACCTCGGCGTCCGGCACATCGACATGCCCCTCACCCCGGAGAAGGTCTGGCGCCGCCTGCGCGGAGAAGGAGCGGAGCAGTGATCCCCACCGCGTTCGACTACGTCCGGCCCGACGGCGTCGAGGAGGCCCTGACCCTCCTCGCGGGCACCCCGGGAGCGCGGATCCTGGCCGGCGGCCAGAGCCTGCTCCCGGGACTGCGCACCGGGGAGGCCCTCCCCGGCGGCGGGCCGGTCCGCCTGCTCGTCGACGTCACCCGGCTCGAAGGGCTGCGCGGCGCCGTCCGCACCTCCGCGGGGCTGCGGATCGGCGCCCTCACCACCCTGGCCGAACTGGCCGCCGACCCGCTCGTGCTGAGCGAGGCCCCCGAGCTGGCCGCCGCCGCCCGCGCCAACGGGGACCCGCAGGTCCGCAACCTGGGTACCGTCGGCGGCAACCTCGCCGCGCCCGGCCGGGCCACCGACCTCCCGGTCGCCGCCCTCGCCGCGGACGCGCTGGTCGAGCTCGCCGCACCAGGCGGCCGGTCCACCCGCACCGCCGAGGAGTTCACGGCCACCGGCGTGCCACCCGACGCGCTGATCACCGCGCTGCTGGTGCCCGCCGCGGGAGCGGCCGGCGCCTTCGAGAAGACCGCCGACCGGGCCACCCGCTACCCGGTCTGCGCGGTCGCCGTACGGATCACCCGCCACGGACCGCGGATCGCGGTCACCGGGGCCACCGCCCGGGCGGTGCGGCTGCACGGGGTCGAGGAGCTCCTGTGCGACCACGACGCGTACCCGACGCAGGAGGTGCTGGCGGCCTTCCGGGCCCAACCGCGGGACCTGTTCGTCCCCGGGCGCGGCACCTCGGCCGAGTACCTCGGCCACCTCGCGGGAGTACTGACGGCCCGGGCCCTGACCAGGGCCCTGTCCGCATGGACCGCACTCGGCTGAGCGCGGCCGCGCAGCGACGCACCACGGGGGAGTGAGAGCAGTGGCCCACCTGCCCAAGACGACGACGGGAGTGACGGTGCACCCTGCCGGCGGGGCGGCCGCGCCCTCCAGAGGCTCCGGTTTCTGGGTGATCGGCGCGGTCCTCGTGCTCCTGATGCTCTCCTCCTCCGTGCCCTCCGCCCTCTACGTGCTCTACCAGCAGAAGTGGGACCTCTCCGCGGGCGTGATCACGGTGGTCTTCGCCCTGTACGCCGTCACCGTGCTCGGCGGCCTGCTGCTCTTCGGCTCCCTCTCCGACACGCTCGGGCGCCGTCCCGTGCTCGGCGCGGGACTCGTCCTCGCGATCGTCTCCATGGCCCTCTTCGCCGGGGCGCAGGGACTGGGCTGGCTGCTCGCCGCCCGCGCCGTGCAGGGGCTCGCCGTCGGACTGGCCACCGGGGCCATGGGCGCCGGGCTCCTCGAACTGGCCCCGCGCTCCCGGCCCGCGCTCGGGGCCCAGGTCAACAGCGCCGGACCGACGGTCGGGATCGGGCTCGGCGGGCTCGGGGCCGGACTCCTCGTGCAGTACGGGCCCGCGCCCACCGCGCTCAGCTACCTGCTGCTCATCGGCGCCTTCGCGCTCGCCCTGATCGGGGTGGTGCGGATGGGGGAGAGCGCACCCGGCGCCGCCCGGCCGGGCCGCGGCTTCTCCCTGAGCCCGCACCGGATCGGCGTACCCGCCCCGGTCCGGCGCCGCTTCGCCGTCCTCGTCCTGACCATCGTCGCCGTCTGGTCGGTCGGCGGCTTCTACCTCTCGCTCGGACCGCACCTGGCGCTCTCGCTCCTCCAGAGCACCAACTACCTCGTCGGCGGCGCCACCGTGGCCCTGCTCGCGGGCGCCGCCACCACCGCCCAGCTCTTCCTCGGCCGGACCGAGGCCCTGCGGACCGCCGTGCTCGGCCTGTGCGGGCTGCTCGCCGGACTGGCGCTGGTCCTGCTCGCGCTGGGAGCGCGCTCGGCCGCCGTGTTCCTGATCGGCACCGCGGTCCTCGGGGCCGGCTGGGGCGCCGCCTTCCTCGGCTCCTTCCGCGCCCTGAGCGCCCTCGCGGAGCCGGCGCACCGGGGCGAACTGACCGCCGCGGTCTACGTGTTCGCGTACCTCGCCATGAGCGTCCCGGCCGTGCTCGCCGGGCTGCTCACCAACATCCACGGGCTGCACCGCACCTCGGTCGGCTTCATGACCGCCGTCGCCGCCGTCTGCGCGGTGGCCCTGTGGATGACCCTGCGACTGGCCGCCCGCACCCGGGCAGAGGGGAACACGCCGTGAACCCGTCCGAGCTGCGCACGGCGCTGGGCGCGCTGGAGATCTTCGCCGCGCTCACCGAGGACCAACTCGACTGGCTGGTCTCGGTCTCCGAGCCGCGCGCGCTCGCCGACGGCGAGGTGCTCTTCCGCGACGGCGAGGAAGCCACCGGCTTCCACGTGCTGCTCTCGGGCGGCCTGGTCGTGACGAAGGTCGTCGACGGCCGCGAGGAGGTGCTCACCCGGCACTCCACCGAAGAGGAGGGCGCCGCGGCCGAGGACCACGACGGCAAGCCCGCCGCCGCCCACCGGTTCACCGGCGAACTGCCCCTGCTCACCGAGGGGACGTACGTGGCCACCGCGGCGGCCAGCGGCCCCGTCACCGTCGTCGTCGCCTACCCCAGGCCGGTCTTCTTCGAAATGCTGACCCGCTGCCACGGGGTGGCCGCGGTCCTGCTGCCCGTGCTGGCCTGGCGGATCAAATCCTCCGAGATCCAGGCCCGCAAGCGGGCCACCGTGGAGGCGCTGGGCACCCTCGCGGCGGGCCTGGCGCACGAGCTGAACAACCCGGCGGCGGCCGTGGCCCGCGCCGCCCAGGAGCTGGCCCCCGCCCTGGACCGGCTCACCCGCACCGCGCAGTCCTGGGGAGCGGCCGCCACCGGCGCCGAGCGGGCCGTCCTGGACCGGATCGCGGACGAGCTGGACAAGCTCCCGCCACCGGTCACCACCGACCCGCTGGCCCAGGCGGACGCGGAGGAGGCGATCGGCGACTGGGCCGAGGAGGCGGGGGTGGAGCGGCCGGGGCTGCTCGGCGCCGGGCTCTCGGACCTCGGGCTGGAGCTGGGCTGGCTGTTGGAGCGGTTGGAAGGGATCGGCGAACCGGCGCTGCCCGCGGCCCTGGACCACCTGGCGGCCCTGCTGGAGGTCCGCGCGCTGGCGGCCGAGCTGCGCGCCGCCGGACCGCGGATCTCCCACCTGGTATCGGCCACCCGTGATTACGCCAATCTCGACCGCGCCCCCGAGCAGCGCTTCGCGGTGACGGACGGGCTGGAGAACACGCTGGTCGTGCTCAGGTCCAAGCTCCCGGGGATCAGCATCGTACGTGCGTACGACCCCGATCTGCCCGAACTGACGGGCTATCCAAGCGAGTTGAACCAGGTGTGGACGAATCTGGTCGACAACGCGGCCGAGGCCATGGAGGGCTCCGGAGTGCTCACGCTGCGTGCCCGCGCCGAGGGCGGGTGCATGGTCGTGGAGGTCTGCGACACGGGCCGCGGCATCCCCGAGAGCTCCCTGCCACGGATATTCGAGCCGTTCTACACCACCAAGGACGTGGGGAAGGGCACCGGACTCGGGCTGCACCTGAGCTACCGCATCGTCACCCAGCGCCACCGCGGCTCCATCGCGGCGCGGTCCCGGCCGGGTGAGACGCGGATGGTGGTCCGCCTCCCGCTGGCCCCGGCCGCGCACCCGCCCGCCGCTCCCGACGAGCCCTGACCGACGAGCCCCAGACCTTCGAGCCCCGACCACGCGCCGCACCACCCACCCCAGTTGAAAGGGAGTCGACATGGCCACCTACGACATCGCCAAGCTGCACCCGGTCTTCGTCCGTCAGATGGACGCGTTGGCCGCGCTGGACATCGAGGCGGTGATGAGGAACTACACCGACGACGCCGTGCTCCTTCGATTCGAAGGCGCATCGGTGGGGATCGACGCCGTACGGGAGACCTTCACCGGCTACCTCTCGGTGAAGCCCACGCTGGTCGAGCTCCAGGAGTACGTCGAGACGGAGGACACGATCTTCTACCGGGCGATCATGAACCTCAACGGCGAACCGGAGCACGCGTTCGGGACGCTCGTCGTCCGCGATGGCCGGATCTGGCGCCAGACCGCCGGGTTCGGCGGCTGACTCCCGATATCTGGGTAGCGTGTGCGGGGAGGGCGGGGGCAGCGCCCTCCCCGGCACGCGGAACAGTGGGGTAAAGGGGAGGTCATGGAATCGGAAACCGGACGCGTCGAAGCGTTCAGTGACGGCGTGTTCGCCATTGTCATCACGATTCTCGTACTGGAGATCAAGGTCCCGGAGGAAACCGGATCAGCACTCTGGCACGGTTTGTGGGAACAGTGGCCGCATTACGCGGCATACGTGGTGAGTTTCCTCATCATCGGCGTCATGTGGGTCAACCACCACACCATCTTCATTCACCTCAAGAAGGTGGACAGGCCGCTCCTGTTCCTCAATCTCCTGGTGTTGATGGTGGTTTCGGTGATCCCGTGGACCACTTCTGTGCTGGCAGAGCACCTGGATGACGGGGATTCGGCCAACGCGGCCGCCATCCTCTACAGCGCGTGGACCGTCGTCTACGCCCTCGCCTATCTCGGTTTCTGGTGGTACGTCACGCGAGTGGGCCACCTCTTCCACGAACACGTCGACCGGGCAGGCGCCCGCGCCACCCGGATGCGCTTCGGGCTGGGAGCCATCGCCTACCCCTGCACCGTGGTCCTGGCCTTCTTCTCCGCACCCCTCACTCTCGTCGCACACTTCCTGATCGCGCTCTACTATGCGGCGAACCAGATCCCCATCCCCCTCGTGATAGAAGAAGAGCGGCTCGAAAACGCCAGCGACCTCATGAAGTAGCCGCAGGGCCCTACGGGCGGTTCCGTCGGTCAAGTAGGGTATTGGATCTAGCTGGTCGCGGGGGAGGCCCGGATGGCTCGCGTAGTCCTGCCGGAGGAATCCGCCAAGGATATCTCCGAATTGATCGACGTGCTGATCTCTCTGTTCTTCGAGTCGTTACCCCGGCGGGACCAGCGAAACTGGGCCCGCGTATATCTGAACGGCCTCGTGCGGACCAGCGGAAAGAAGACCATACGGAATATCGCCGGAACCGGTGCGAGTTCCGTCGAGCAGAGCCTCCAGCAGTTCATCAGCAAGTCCCCCTGGGACTGGACGCCCGTACGCCGCTCCCTCGCCCAGCACCTCGAACGCACCGCTCAGCGCCCGCTGGCCTGGGTGGTGCAGCCCATGGTCATCGAGAAGGCCGGCGACCGCTCGGTCGGAGTGGGCCGCCAGTTCGTCCCCCAGCTCGGTCGCACCGCCAACTGCCAGCAAGCCGGCGGGATTTGGCTCGCCTCCAGCGAGGCCAGCTTCCCCGTCGAATGGACCCTCACCCTCCCCGGGCCCTGGACCAGCGAACTCCTGCACCGCCGCCGCGCCGGCATCCCGGACACGGCCCGCTCGCTCACCCCCGCGCAGGACGCCGTGCAGGCCGTCCAACGGATGGCCGCCACCTGGCAGTTGCAGCGCAGGCCGGTGGTGATGGAGGTCGCCAACACCGACATCGCGCACACCATCGAATCCTTCTCCCTCCAGGACATCCCCTTCGTTCTGAAGGTCGACGGATCACTGCCGGTGTCCTTCGGGGGCGCCGGGCGCCACAAGCCCGGACCGCACATCGCGCCCGCCCGCGAGCTCATCGACTCCCTGCGCTCGCAACGCCGGGTCGTCGAATGGACCCGGCACGGCCGCGGCGAGGGCGCGGTCACCCTGCTGACCGCGGCGGCCGTCCTCGGTACGCCCCTGGAGGAGCGGGTCTCACCGGCGCCGACCCCGCTGCTGCTGGTCGGGGCCTGGACCGAGGCCGCCCTGCTGCCCTCGGAATTCTGGATCACCAACATCGGCGACCGGCCGCTCGCCCAGCTCTTCCTGCTGGCCAAGCTCACCGACCGGGTCTCCCTCGACTTCGCCGGGATCTGCGAGCCCGTCGGCATCCGGGACTTCGAGGGTCGTTCCTTCCGGGGCTGGCACCACCACGCCACCCTCGCGAGCGTCGCCCACGCCGCGACCCTGCTGGGCGCGCGCGGCCGGGCCGCCTCCGATCCGTACCCCGGACCGGTCAGGCCCCCCGGTCAGCCCCGCGCCACTCCCGCGGTGCTGCCGCCCCGGCCCCTGATACCCGGCCAGGCGACCCGCCGGGAGTTCATCCGCTGACCGGCGGCCACCGCAGGAGCGGGCTCTACGCGCGTGGCTCCTTCGTGTGGGTCCTTCGCGTGGGTCCTTTCCGTAGCCCCCCGCCGGGACTAAGGTCCCGTAGGAAAGGACCAACCGTCCCACCACGTCCTGGACGATCGCCCCGGGCTGCACCAACGCCAGGACATGGGAGAATGAAGTACGTGCGTTTCCTCGGCTGCCCCGTCAGGGCAGGCGGCCCCTCCGATCGACTGGGATGTTCAGCACGTGCGTTTCCTCAATGACCTGAAGCCGCCGTACGACCTGACGTACGACGATGTGTTCATGGTGCCCAGCCGTTCCTCGGTGGGTTCCCGGCAGGCCGTCGACCTCTCGTCGCCCGACGGGACCGGCACCACCATTCCCCTCGTGGTCGCCAACATGACCGCGATCGCGGGCCGCCGGATGGCCGAGACCGTCGCCCGCCGCGGCGGCATCGTCGTCATCCCGCAGGACATCCCGATCGAGGTCGTCACCGACGTCATCTCGTGGGTGAAGACCCGCCACCACGTGCTCGACACCCCGATCACGCTGGCCCCCACGCAGACCGTCGCCGACGCGCTGTCCCTGCTGCCCAAGCGGGCGCACGGCGCCGGCGTCGTCGTCGACGCCGACAACCGCCCGATCGGCGTCGTCACCGAGCACGACCTGTCCGGTGTGGACCGCTTCACCCAGCTCTCCGAGGTCATGTCGAAGGAGCTGCTGCTCATCGACGCCGACATCGACCCGCGCGAGGCCTTCAACCAGCTCGACGCCGGCCACCGCAAGCTGGCCCCCGCCGTGGACGAGGACGGCCGCCTCGTCGGCATCCTGACCCGCAAGGGCGCGCTGCGCGCGACCCTCTACACCCCCGCCACCGACGCCGACGGGAAGCTGCGCATCGCGGCCGCCGTCGGCATCAACGGCGACTTCGCCGTCAAGGCCAAGCAGCTGCTGGACGCGGGCGTGGACACCATCGTCATCGACACGGCCCACGGCCACCAGGAGTCGATGATCAACGCGATCAGGACCGTGCGCGCGCTCGACCCGCAGGTCCCGATCGTCGCGGGCAACATCGTCGCCGCCGAGGGCGTCAAGGACCTCATCGAGGCCGGCGCGGACATCATCAAGGTCGGTGTGGGCCCCGGCGCCATGTGCACCACCCGCATGATGACCGGCGTGGGCCGCCCGCAGTTCTCCGCGGTCATGGAGTGCGCGGCCGAGGCCAAGAAGCACGGCAAGCACGTCTGGGCCGACGGCGGCGTCCGTCACCCGCGCGACGTGGCCATGGCGCTGGCCGCCGGCGCGTCCAACGTGATGATCGGCTCCTGGTTCGCCGGTACGTACGAGTCCCCCGGCGACCTCCAGCAGGCGGCCGACGGCCGTCTGTACAAGGAGTCCTTCGGCATGGCCTCCGCGCGCGCCGTGCGCAACCGCACCTCCGAGGAGTCCGCCTACGACCGCGCCCGCAAGGCGCTCTTCGAAGAGGGCATCTCCACCTCCCGCATGTTCCTCGACCCGGCCCGCCCGGGCGTCGAGGACCTGATCGACTCGATCATCGCGGGCGTGCGCTCCTCCTGCACCTACGCCGGTGCCGGCTCGCTCGCCGAGTTCGAGGAGAAGGCCGTCGTGGGCATCCAGTCCGCCGCCGGTTACGCCGAGGGCAAGCCGCTGCACGCCAGCTGGAGCTAGTCCCCCCGCACCCCCCCCGTATCACCCGCGGCCCCCGGCCCGTCCGCTCCAGGACGGGCCGGGGGCCGCGTTCGTACCCGCCCGGGCCTCAGCGCTGCGAGCTGTGCACCCCGGCCCGGTACTTGGGGATCCGCACGGTGATCTTCATGCCCTCGCCGACGGCCGTCTCGAAGACCAGCCCGTAGTCGTCCCCGAACACCTGGCGCATCCGCTGGTCGACGTTCGGCAGCCCGATCCCCGTCCCGCAGCCGGTCGCTTCCCCGGCCAGGATCCGACGCAGCAGCGCGGGGTCCATCCCCACCCCGTTGTCCTCGATGGTCAGCACCGCCTCCGGGCCCGCGTCCCGGGCCGCGATGGTGATCCGGCACTCCCCGGAGGAGTCCTCCAGCCCGTGCTTGACCGCGTTCTCGACCAGTGGTTGCAGGCAGAGGAACGGCAGTGCCACCGGCAGGACTTCGGGGGCGACGCGCAAGGTCACCTTCAGCCGGTCCCCGAACCGGGCTCCGGCCAGCGCCAGATACTGCTCGATGGACCGCAACTCGTCCGCCAGCGTGGTGAAGTCGCCGTGGCGCCGGAAGGAGTACCGGGTGAAGTCAGCGAACTCCAACAGCAGTTCGCGGGCCCGCTCCGGATCGGTGCGGACGAAGGAGGCGATCGCCGCCAGCGAGTTGAAGATGAAGTGCGGCGAGATCTGCGCGCGCAGCGCCCGGATCTCGGCCTCCATCAACCGGGTGCGCGAACGGTCCAGTTCGGAGAGCTCCAGCTGCACGGAGACCCAACGGGCCACCTCGGTGGCGGCCCGCACCAGCACCGCCGACTCCTCGGCCCCGTACGCCACCAGCGCCCCCAGTACCCCGTCCTCCCCGGTGAGCGGGGCGACGACCTCCCACTTCAGGACGCAGCCCGGCTCGCGGCAGTCCGTGTACCCGCTGCTGCCGCGCCCCGATTCCAGCAGCCGCGCCGCCCGCTCCATCGCCCGCCGCTCGTGGTGCCCGGCCCCCGGACCGTCCCAGGCCAGCACCTTCTCCCGGTCGGTCAGGCACAGTGCCTCGGTGCCCAGCAGCGAGCGCAGCCGCCGGGCCGCCTTGCGGGCGGTGTCCTCGGTGAGCCCGGCGCGCAGCGGGGGAGCGGCCAGCGAAGCGGTGTGCAGGGTGTGGAAGGTGGCCCGCTCCACCGGAGTCCCGAGACCCGAGGCGCCGCGACCGGCCCGGCGCGCGTGCAGCCGGCCCAGCGCGTACCCCAGGGCCATGACCGCGGCGACCGCGCAGGCCACGGCCGTCGGCGCCAGGAGCGCCGCGCCCGTCACCGGGCGTCCCCGAGGCCGTCGGGGCGGTGGCTCTCCGGCCGGCGCACCAGCTGTTCGGGCAGGTGCAGCCGGGCCAGGGTGGCCGCCGTCCCCTTCGGTATCCGCCCCGGTGTGGCCAGCGACACCAGCACCATCGTCAGGAAGCCGAGCGGCACCGACCAGGCGGCCGGCCAGGCCAGCAGGGTGGTCGGCCAGCCCGCCGGGGCCAGCCCCGCCCGCGTCGCCAGCACCGCGCCGAGCGCCGCCCCGCCCCCGACCACCAGCCCGGTCACCGCACCGGGCGGGGTCAGCCGGGGCCACCAGATCCCCAGCACCAGCAGCGGACAGAAGGAGGAGGCCGACACCGCGAAGGCGAGCCCCACGGCGTCCGCCACCGGCACGTGCGAGGCCAACACCCCGCCGACCAGCGGCACCGTCATCGCCACCAGCACCGACAGCCGGAAGGCCGCCGCCCCGCGGAAGCCGCCCGGTGCGGTGGGGCCCCCGCGCCCCCGCGCCGGTAGCACGTCCTGGTGCAGCACCCCCGCCACCGCCATCGTCAGCCCGGAGGCGGTGGACAGGAACGCGGCGAAGGCGCCCGCGGCGAGCAGCGCGCCCAGCAGTTCGCCGAGCAACCCGCCGACCATCCGCGCGGGCAGCACCAGCACCGCCGCGTCGGTGTCGCCGGTGAAGGCGAGCTCGGGAGCGTAGATCCGGCCCAGCGCCCCGTAGACCGGCGGCAGCAGGTAGAAGGTGCCGACCAGCCCGAGCACGACCAGGGTGGTGCGCCGCGCGGCCCGCCCGTCGGGGCTGGTGTAGAAGCGCACCGCGACGTGCGGCAGGCCCATGGTGCCGAGGAAGGTGGCGAGGATGAGCCCGTACGTCGCGTAGAGCCGGTACTCCTCCCGCTTGCCCGAGAGCGGCTGGGACCAGGACGCGGCGGCCGGCCGATCGCCCGCGCGGGCCGCGGGCAGCGCGCTGCCCGACGCGAACTCCAACCGGGTGCGGGCCGCCACGGTGTGCTCGCCGGCGCTCAGCGCGGTGGTGCCCCCGGTGTACGTCCGGCCGTCGATCCGGCCGGTGACGCTCAAGGCGAGCGGCGCGTCCAGGGTCATGCGCACCTCCTGGCCCAGGGTGACCGAGGCGTGCTCCCGGAGCACCGCCGGGGCGTCGAAGGTCGCGCGCGGGGCGCCGTCCCCGGCCCAGGCGGCGATCAGGAAGAAGGCCGGGACCAGCAGCGCGGTGAGCTTGAGCCAGTACTGGAAGGCCTGCACGAAGGTGATGCTGCGCATCCCGCCCGCACCCACGGCCACCGTGACCACGACGGCCACCACGAGCCCGCCCGCCCAGCGCGGGGCGCCGGTCAGGATCTGCAAGGTCAGTCCCGCGCCCTGGAGTTGGGGCAGCAGGTACAGCCAGCCGACACCGAGGACGAAGACCACCGCGATCCGGCGCACCGCCCGCGACTCCAGCCGCGCCTCGGCGAAGTCCGGCAGCGTGTACGCCCCCGAGCGGCGCAGCGGCGCGGCCACGAGCACCAGCAGCACCAGATACCCGGCCGTGTACCCGACCGGGTACCAGAGCATCTCCGGCCCCTGGAGCAGCACCAGCCCGGCGATCCCGAGGAAGGACGCGGCGGAGAGGTACTCCCCGCTGATGGCCGCCGCGTTGAGCCGGGGACCGACGGTGCGCGAGGCGACGTAGAAGTCGGAGGTGGTGCGCGATATCCGCAGCCCGAGCCCGCCGAGCAGCACCGTGGCCAGGACGACGACGGCGACCGCGCTCAGCGCGTACGTCTGGTTCACCGTGCGGCCTCGGAGGGGAAGGGGGCGGGTTGCGGTCACCGGATTCTAGGCGCGTGCGTGCGGCGGGCGACAGGCCGGATCCGGCGCCGCCGCGGGGCCGGACGCGGAACGGGTCAGCGCATCCGGTCGTGCGCGTGCGGGTGTTCGCAGTCGCGGTGCTCGGCGCAGTCGCGGCGGGCGATCTCCAGCTCCACGTAGGACTCCTCGGCCCGCCGGAAGGCCAGGGTCAGGGCCGCTTCCGCGCGCGGCGGCAGGTGCTGGCGGCAGCTCTCGTCGGCTTCGTAGAGGACGTCGGCCCAGCGCGCGGCCGCGCTGCGCAGCCGGGCCAGCAGGGCCTCGGCCTCGGCCGGACCGGTCGGCCGGGTGCGGGGCAGTCCCTGCAGGGCGTCGAGCAGCGCCTGGATCTCGGACATCTCGCTCCTCCCGCCCGGAAGATCCACGATAGGGGCGGGCGGACCGGGCACGGGCCGAAAGGGCGCGCCCTGCGGCCGACGGCCCCGCCGGATCGCCGTACGCGCCGTGCCGCGCGACGAACGGCGTCCGCACAGCGCCGGGCGGTCACGCCCGCCGGGGCCACCGACCAGGGGGTGTCCGGCCGACATCCGCCTGATACCGCTCAGCCGGTGGCCTTGCGCATCAGGAGGTCGCGCAGTTCACGGGCGTGGCGACGGCTCACCTGGAGTTCCGCGGCGCCGACCCGGACGCTGGTGGTGCCCGCGTCCAGGCGCAGTTCGTCGATCCGGTCGAGCGCCACCAGGTGGCGCCGGTGTATCCGTACGAAGCCCCGCGCGGCCCAGCGCTCCTCCAGCGTGGACAGCGGGATCCGCACCAGATGGCTGCCCTCACGGGTGTGCAGCCGGGCGTAGTCCCCCTGGGCCTCGACGTACGCGATGTCCGCTATGGCCACGAACCGGGTCACCCCGCCCAACTCGACCGCGATCTGCTCGGCGGCCCGCTCCGCACCGGTGGCCGGCGCGGCGACCGCGGCCGCGGCGACCGGAGCACCGGGCGGTGCGGGGCGCCGGGCGCTCCCCGGCGCGGGGGGCGCAGCGGCCGGTTCCCGGTCGTGCCCCAGCAGTGCGCAGACCCGGCGCACGGCCTCGGCCAGCCGCTCGGGCCGGACCGGCTTGAGGACGTAGTCCACCGCCTTGAGGTCGAAGGCCTGGACGGCGAAGCCCTCGTGCGCGGTGACGAAGACGATCAGCGGCGGCGAGCTGAACCCGGCGAGCAGCCGGGCGATGTCCAGCCCGGTCAGCCCCGCCATGTGGATGTCCAGGAAGACCACGTCGAGCCCGTCGGCCCCGTCCGGGCCCGACTCCACGGCCAGGGTGATGCGGCGCAGGGCCTCGGTGGCGTCGGACGCCCCGACCGCCGCGCCCACGCGCGGGTCGGAGCGCAAGAGGTAGAGCAGCTCCTCCAGGAGCGGTTTCTCGTCGTCGACGGCCAGTACGCGCAGCATGGGGGCAGTCTAGAGAGGGCCCCCGAGGGGTGGAACGGGGTGTGCGTCACCGTCGCGGCCCCGCGGGACCCCGGGGCCCGGTCGGCCGGCGGCGCCGGCGAACCCGGCCCGGCGCAGGGCCGCGGCCACGGCCAGTCCCAGCACCCGGTGCCCCTCGTCGTTGGGGTGCAGCCCGTCGGCCAGGTGGCCCGAGTCCAGCAGATCGCGCCCCGGGAGCAGCACGAGCCGCCCGTCCCCGGCCGCGACCCGCTCCCGTACGGCGCGCTCCATCGCGTCGCGCAGCGCGCCCAGGGTGGCGCCGAGCCGGTTCGGGGTGCGTTCGGCGTCGGGGCGCAGCACGGGGGAGAGGAGCAGCAGCGGGGTCCGCGGGTGCCCCTGGCGCACGAGCTCGACGAAGGCGCGCGTGGTCTCGTACATGAGGGGGGCGGAGAAGGGCACCCGCGACCAGCAGTTGGTGCCGAAGGCCAGGGTCAGGGCGTCGGCGGGCAGGGCGGCGAGCTGCTCGGCGGTGGCCAGTTCGCCGCGGGCGGCCCCCGCGTAGCCGAGGTTGACGGCGTCCCAGCCCAGCGCCCGTCCGGCCACGGCGGTCCAGCCGTGGGCGGGGCGGGTGGACCACCAGCCCTCGGTGATGGAATCCCCGTGCACCACCCAGCGCGGCGCCCGCGGGGCCGGGGCGAGCGGCCCGCCGACCCCGCGCAGGCCCAGCACCAGCGGGGCCTGGGCCTCGGGCGGGTGGAGGGTGAAGGGACCGCCGCCGGGCGGCAGTCCTATGCGCACGACGGCCTCCGCGGCCGGTTCGGTGAAGACCTCGCTCAGCCGCCCGGTCCGGTCCCACAGGGCGAAGCCGTGCGCGAGGTCGCGCAGCGCGTCGGTGGGTCCGGGCACGGTGGCCCGGTAGCGGATCTCCACCGCGTGCGCCGCGGGACCGGCGGTGAACTCCAGGCGCACCCCGATCGGCAGGGTGGCCCGTTCGCCGGTGTCCCAGGGCAGCCGCGCCGTGTCGGCGGGATCCGCGCGCACGGGCCGCCCCTTCTCCAGCCAGGCCACTCCGCGCAGGAAGGGGCCGGGGTCCAGCCAGCGCTGGTCGTGCACGTCCAGATCCGTGTGATCCATGCCGGCACGCTGCGCGATATCTGACGAGGTGTCAATGAAGGGGGACGAAAGGGACCCGCGCACTGATCGATCATCCGCGCGCAACAAAGGACCATTGCGGCCGGATCCGCGCAATGATAGTGCGGCAATGTGCAAGGATGATGCATTACGGGCGGCTTATCCCAGCTCGTAGGCTCACTCGCTGTACGTGGAGTGGTGCGACTGCCTGCTCGGCGGTCCCCCATGCCCAGGCTCTGCCTGTCCCTGCTCCGGATCGCTGCGGTCGACGCCGTCGTTTCTCCGATCCCGCAGTGTCAAAGGAGTCCCCTCGTGCTCGACCACGGCCAGGCGCCGCCGCTCACCCCCGAGCCCTCGCGGCCCGCCCGCCCCCTGCTGCACTCCCTGATCCGCCGCAAGCCCGTCGAGCGGCTCGTGGCCGAGGGCGGTCAGGGCGAGGGCGGTTCGCTGCGCCGCTCGCTCACCATGTGGCAGCTGACCATGCTCAGCATCGGCGCCACCCTGGGCACCGGCATCTTCGTCGTCCTGGGCGAGGCCGCCCCGCTCGCCGGACCGGCCGTCACGATCTCGTTCGTCATCGCGGGCGTCACCGCACTGCTGTCCGCCCTGTCCTACGCGGAGCTGGCCGGGTCCATACCGGTCTCCGGGTCCTCGTACTCGTACTCCTACGCGACCATGGGCGAGCTCGTCGCCTGGGTCTGCGGCTGGTGCCTGGTCCTGGAGTACGGCGTGTCGGTGGCGGCCGTGGCCGTCGGCTGGGGCGAGTACCTCAACGAGCTGCTCGACGGCACCCTCGGCTTCACCATCCCCGAGGCGATCTCCTCCCCGTACGGCGAGGGCGGCTACATCAACCTGCCGGCGCTGGTCGTCGTCCTGCTCGCCATGGTCTTCCTGATGGGCGGCGCCAAGGAGAGCGCCCGGG
The DNA here is from genome assembly GCF_044454405.1 of Streptomyces sp. NPDC051555. Taxonomy (NCBI): domain Bacteria; kingdom Bacillati; phylum Actinomycetota; class Actinomycetes; order Kitasatosporales; family Streptomycetaceae; genus Streptomyces; species Streptomyces sp. NPDC051555. The sequence continues at coordinate 243,689 of NZ_JBITDP010000008.1, forward strand.
TCAACTCGATCATGGTCGGCGTCAAGATCGTCACGCTGCTGCTCTTCATCGGCATCGGCTTCATGGGCGTCAAGTCCGGCAACTACTCCAACTTCGCGCCGATGGGCCAGGCGGGCATCAGCGCCGCCGCGGCCACCCTGTTCTTCTCGTACATCGGCTTCGACGCCGCCTCCACCGCCGGTGAAGAGGCCAAGAACCCCAAGCGGGACCTGCCGCGCGCGATCATGCTCTCGCTCGCCATCGTCACCCTGCTGTACGTGCTCGTCGCCTTCGTCGCCGTAGGCGCCATGCCGTGGCAGGACTTCGGCGGCACCGAGGCCGCGCTCGCCCAGATCATGAAGGACGTCACCGGTCAGAGCTTCTGGGGCGTGGTGCTCGCCGCGGGCGCCGTCATCGCCATCGCGTCCGTCGTCTTCGCCGTGCTCTTCGGCCAGACCCGCATCCTCTTCGCGATGTCCCGCGACGGCCTCGTCCCCAAGGTCTTCGCCAAGGTCAACAAGAAGACCGGCGCACCCCGCGCCAATGTGGTGATCGTGTCCCTCTTCTGCGGCGCCCTCGCGGCCTTCATCCCGCTGGGTGAACTCGCGAACGCGACCAGCATCGGCACGCTCTTCGCCTTCGCCCTGGTCAACGTGGCCGTCGTGATCCTGCGCTACACGCGGCCCGAGATGAACCGCACCTTCAAGGTGATGCTCTTCCCCGTCACCCCGGCCCTCGGCTTCCTCGCCTGCGGCTACATGATGTACAGCCTTCCCGCCGCCACGTGGATCGTCTTCGGTGGCTGGATGGTCGTGGGCCTCGTGTTCTACTTCGGGTACGGCATCCGCCGCTCCCGACTGGCCACGGCAGAGAAGTGATCCACCCGCAGTGCGACTGAACGATCTCGACGAACGCATCGTGCACGCCCTCGCCGAGGACGCCCGCCGCTCCTACGCGGACATCGGCTCCGAGGTCGGCCTCTCCGCCCCGGCGGTCAAGCGGCGCGTGGACCGGCTGCGCGCCGAAGGGGCCATCACCGGCTTCACCGTCCGCGTCGACCCGGCCGCGATGGGCTGGGAGACCGAGGGCTTCATCGAGATCTACTGCCGCCACAACACCTCGCCGGACGACATCCGGCGGGGCCTGGAGCGGTATCCCGAGGTGGTGTCCGCGTCGACCGTGACGGGCGACGCGGACGCGCTGGTCCAGGTCTTCGCCTCGGACATGCGCCACTTCGAGCGGGTGCTGGAGCGGATCGCGGGCGAGCCGTTCGTGGAGCGGACGAAGTCCGTCCTGGTCCTCTCCCCGCTGCTGCGCCGCTTCACCTCGGGCGCCCCGGCGTAACGCTTCCCGCGCGGGGCCCGGGGGTGGGGCCCGGGGGTGGGGCAGGGCGGGCCCGGTGCAGGTACCGGGGAAAGCTGCGTAGACCCGAAGGGTGACGCAACGAATCGCCGTTAAGGGCCTGAAAGACGCAACGGATCGCTCGGCTGGACGCAACAGACATGCCTTGTCGACCGTCGGCAGCATCCGTACCGTCTATAGGAACCCGCCCCTCCTGCCCCAGAGGTCGTCCATGCCTGCCCTGCGCACCGCTCTCCTCCAGAGTTCCGGACGGCCCGGCGATGTCGCCGCGAACCTGACGGCCCTCGACGAGGCCGCCGGCCGCGCGGCGGGCAGCGGGGCCGGGCTCCTGGTCACCTCGGAGATGTTCCTGACCGGGTACGCCCTGGAGGTCCAGGAGATCGCCGAGCTCGCCGAGACCAGCGACGGCCCGTCCGCCGTCGCCGTCGGCGAGATCGCCCGCCGTCACGGGGTGGCCGTGCTCTACGCCTACCCCGAGCGGGACGGCGCGGCCGTCTTCAACTCCGCCCAGCTGGTCGGCCCCGACGGCACGCGCCTGGCGAACTACCGCAAGACCCACCTCTTCGGCTGCTTCGAACAGGACGCCTTCACCCCCGGCGACGCCCCCGTCGTCCAGGCGGACCTGAACGGCCTCCGCGTCGGCATCATGATCTGCTACGACGTCGAGTTCCCGGAGAACGTCCGCTCCCACGCGCTGGCCGGCACCGACCTGCTCCTCGTGCCGACGGCGCAGATGCACCCGTTCCAGTTCGTCGCCGAGCAGCTGGTACCGGTCCGGGCCTTCGAGAACCAGATGTACATCGCGTACGTCAACCGCACGGGCCCCGAGGGCGAGTTCGAGTTCGTCGGACTCAGCTCCCTGGCCGGCCCCGACGGCACCACCCGCACCCGCGCCGGTCGCGGCGAGGAGCTGGTGTTCGGCGAGGTCGACCCCGAGCTGCTCCAGGCGTCGCGCGCCAACAACCCGTACCTGCGCGACCGCCGCCCCGGGCTCTACGCCTCCCTGATCTGACCCCTTCCCCAGCCCTGCCGCAAGGAGACGTGCCCCCATGACGTCCACGGTCCCCACCACCGCCGTCCCGCACAGCGACGGACAGCCGCCGATCACCATGTTCGGTCCGGACTTCCCGTACGCCTACGACGACTTCCTCGCCCACCCGGCGGGCCTGGGTCAGATACCGGCGACCGAGCACGGCACCGAGGTCGCCGTGATCGGCGGCGGGCTGTCCGGGATCATCTCCGCGTACGAGCTGATGAAGATGGGCCTGAGGCCCGTCGTCTACGAGGCCGACCAGATCGGCGGCCGACTGCGCACCGTGGGCTTCGAGGGCGCCGGCACGGAGGGGCTGACCGCGGAGATGGGCGCCATGCGCTTCCCGCCGTCCTCCACCGCGCTCCAGCACTACATCGACCTCGTCGGCCTGGTGACCGAGTCCTTCCCGAACCCGCTCGCCGAGGCCACCCCCTCCACGGTCGTCGACCTCAAGGGCGAGACGCACTACGCCGAGACCATCGCCGACCTCCCGCAGGTCTACCGCGACGTGGCCGCCGCGTGGAACGCGTGCCTCGACGAGGGCGCGGACTTCTCCGACATGAACACCGCGATGCGCGAGCGGGACGTCCCGCGCATCCGCGAGATCTGGGCGAAGCTCGTCGCGAAGCTCGACGACGAGACCTTCTACGGGTTCCTCTGCAAGTCCGAGGCCTTCCAGTCCTTCCGCAAGCGCGAGATCTTCGGTCAGGTCGGCTTCGGCACCGGCGGCTGGGGCACCGACTTCCCGAACTCCATCCTGGAGATCCTCCGCGTCGTCTACACCGAGGCGGACGACCACCACCGCGGCATCGTCGGCGGCTCGCAGCAGCTGCCGCTGCGCATGTGGGACCGCGCCCCCGAGAAGATCCTCCACTGGGCCCAGGGCACCTCGCTGTCCACCCTGCACGACGGCGCCCCGCGCCCGGCGGTCACCCGCCTGCACCGCACGGCCGGCAACCACATCACGGTGACCGACGCCTCCGGCGACATCCGCACCTTCCGCGCCGCGATCTTCACGGCGCAGTCCTGGATGCTGCTGTCCAAGATCGAGTGCGACGACACCCTCTTCCCGATCGACCACTGGACGGCGATCGAGCGCACCCACTACATGGAGTCGTCCAAGCTCTTCGTCCCGGTGGACCGGCCGTTCTGGCTGGACAAGGATGAGGAGACGGGCCGCGACGTCATGTCGATGACGCTCACCGACCGGATGACGCGCGGGACGTACCTGCTGGACAACGGCCCGGACAAGCCGGCCGTCATCTGCCTCTCCTACACCTGGTGCGACGACAGCCTGAAGTGGCTGCCGCTGTCCGCGAACGAGCGGATGGAGGTCATGCTGAAGTCCCTCGGCGAGATCTACCCCAAGGTCGACATCCGCCGTCACATCATCGGCAACCCGGTCACCGTCTCCTGGGAGAACGAGCCCTACTTCATGGGCGCCTTCAAGGCGAACCTGCCGGGCCACTACCGCTACCAGCGGCGCCTGTTCACCCACTTCATGCAGGACCGCCTCCCCGAGGACAAGCGCGGCATCTTCCTCGCGGGCGACGACATCTCCTGGACGGCGGGCTGGGCCGAGGGCGCCGTGCAGACCGCGCTGAACGCCGTGTGGGGCGTCATGCACCACCTCGGTGGCGCGACCGACTCGACCAACCCGGGCCCCGGCGACCTCTACGACGCCATCGCCCCGGTGGAGCTGCCCGAGGACTGACCGTCCCGGCCTCCCGCCGCACCACGGGCCGCCCCCGCGCCACGAGCGCGGCGGCGGCCCGTTCCCATGTCGGGGTCCGGGAGCGGGGCCTACCCCACCGCCCAGGCGGAGCCGGTCTTCTGCCGGACCGGTGTCAGCAGGCAGCGGCCGACCAGGCCGACGCCCGCGTCCAGGGATTCCTCGAACTCCTCGGCCAGGTCGGGGGAGCGGCGCAGGGTCCACAGCAGCCGGGCCGAGGCCCAGGCGCCGTCCCGGGCGCGCTGCAGGCTCCACGAGCCGACCAGGTGGGTGAGCGGATCGGCGATCTGGAGCAGATCGGGCCCCGGCATCAGCTCCTCCCGGATGCGTTCCTCCAGGGCGACCAGCGTGTCGCCGATCCGGTCGAAGTCGGCTTCCAGCGCTGCCGGTTCGCAGTCCAGGGTGCGGCAGGTGGTGACCACCGCGAGGGCCAGGTCGTGCCCGATGTGCGCGTTGATCCCGGCGAGGGCGTGTTGGAGGGGCCGTACGCCCGGGTGGCGCCGGTACTGGAAGAGCGGCCGCCAGCAGGCGGGCGTACGGTCCCCCTCGGCGGCCGCGTCGACGGCCATCAGGTACCGCTCGGCGAACCGCACGCCCAGCACCGCCGCCCGGCGCGGCCCGGGGAAGCCCCCGTGCTCGATGCGGCGGTGCAGGGTCTCGGTCACCGTCAGGTACACCCGGTTGAAGACGGCGACGCCGTCGTGTTCGGGCAGTCGCTCGTCCAGGGCGCGCATCCGCGCGAGCACCGCTTCCATGCAGGCAGGTTCGCAGCTGGCGCCGCATCCCGGGAGACTTGGCCCGGTACTTCGCCGGTTCGGGCGAACCTGCCCGTGGCGGGAGGGTCAGGACCGCCCGGTGGGGGTGCCCGGGGCGCCGGGGGCGGCGGGGGTGTCCGGGGCGTTCGCCGCTGCCGCGGGGTCCTCGCCGCCCGGTGCGTCGTAGGTCGAGGTCCCCGAATCGAGCAGCGGCTCGTGCTCCTTCATGTGCGCCGGGGCGAAGTAGCGCAGCACGTGGTAGCCGGTGATGACCACGAGGGTGCCCAGCGCGATGCCGCCGAGCTGGAAGTTGTCGCTGATCTTCAGGCCGACCCCGCCGACGCCGATGATGATCCCCGCCGCGGCCGGCACCAGGTTCAGCGGATTGCGCAGGTCCACCCGGCCGTTGATCCAGATCTGGGCGCCGAGCAGGCCGATCATGCCGTAGAGGATGACCGTGATCCCGCCGAGCACCCCGCCGGGGATGGCCGCGACGACCGCACCGAACTTGGGGCACAGGCCGAAGAGCAGCGCGAAGCCGGCGGCCGCCCAGTAGGCGGCGGTGGAGTAGACCCGGGTGGCGGCCATGACGCCGATGTTCTCGGAGTACGTGGTGTTCGGCGGCCCGCCGACCGCGGTGGAGAGCATCGAGGCGGCGCCGTCGGCGGCGATCGCGGTGCCGAGCTGGTCGTCGAGCGTGTCGCCGGTCATCTCGCCGACGGCCTTGATGTGCCCGGCGTTCTCCGCGATCAGCGCGATGACCACGGGCAGCGCGATCAGGATCGCCGACCACTCGAACTGCGGGGCGTGGAAGGACGGCAGCCCGATCCAGTCGGCCTCGGCCACGCCCGACAGGTCCAGGCGCCAGTGGTCCACGGCCGCGCCGCCGCCCACCGTCGAGTGGATCTTGCCGAAGAGCAGGTCGAAGAGGGCCGAGATGCCGTATCCGAAGAGCAGCCCGAGGAAGATCGCGATCCGGGACCAGAACCCGCGCAGGCACACCACGGCGAGCCCGGTGAAGGCCATCACCAGCAGGGCCGTCCACTGGTCCTGGGGCCAGTAGGTCGAGGCGGTGACCGGCGCGAGGTTGAAGCCGATCAGCATCACGACCGCGCCCGTGACCACCGGCGGCATCGCCGCGTGGATGATCCGGGCGCCGAAGTGCCGCACCGCCAGGCCGGCGAGGAAGAGGGCCGCGCCGACGACGAGCACGGCGCCGGTGACGGTCGCGCTGCTCCCGCCGCCCGCCCGGATCGCGGCGGCGACGCCGACGAAGGAGAGGGAGCAGCCCAGGTAGGACGGGATCCGGCCGCGGGTCGCGAGCAGGAAGATCACCGTCGCGATGCCGGACATCATGATGGCCAGGTTCGGATCCAGGCCCATGAGCACCGGCGCGACGAAACTCGCGCCGAACATGGCGACCACGTGCTGGGCGCCGAGCCCCGCGGTGCGCGGCCACGTGAGCCGCTCGTCCGGCCGGACGACCGCGCCGGGCGCGGGTGTCCGGCCGTCGCCGTGCAGGGTCCAGCGCACGCCGAGGCCCATGGTGAAACTCCGTTTCGCGATGCGGCAGCCGCAGGCGCCGACCGGGTGGGTGCCGACCGGGGGGTCGAACGTGCCGAGTATGCCGACTGTGCCGCGTGTGGGGGGATCGATGACCGGGCCGAAGGACGGCCGAGGTCATATTACGGCTGGATAGCGGCAGGTTCGTCCTGATTGCCGGTCGCGGTGCCCTTCGGCCGGTCCGCCGCATCCGTACCGGCCGCCGGCGCCGGTCCCGCGCCGAGCTTCGGGCGCAGTACGGTCGCCCCCGCGACCAGCGCCAGGGCCAGCAGCGTGACCAGCCCGAAGGACACCACCAGCGAGGTCGCGTCGGCCACCGCGCCGATCGCGGAGGGGGCGACCAGCCCCGACGTGTAGGTGATCGTCGCCACCCCGGCGAGGGCCTGGGCCGGGGCCGGGCCGCTGCGGGCGGCGGCCGCGAAGGCCAGCGGGACCACCACCGCGATGCCGAGCCCGATCAGGCCGAAGCCCGCGAGCGCACCCGCGGGATGCCGGACGAGGACCACCAGCAGGCCGCCCGCCGTGGCCAGCAGGCCGCCCGCCCGTACGGTGCGCACGGGGCCGAAGCGGTCCACCACCTTGTCGCCCGCGAGCCGGGCCGCCGCCATGGTGAGCGCGAACATCGTGGTGGAGGCGGCGGCGAGCCCGGCATCGGTGTGCAGCACGTCCCGGAAGTAGACCGCCGACCAGTCCATGCTCGCGCCCTCCGCGAAGACCGCGCAGAAGCCGATCGCCCCGATGACCAGCGCCGATTTGGGCGGCAGCGCGAAGCGCGGCGGCGCTTCCTCCTCCTGGCCGCCCCGGAGGTCGAGCACGCCGCGCACCGCGACCAGGGCGACGGCGGTCAGGGCGAGCGCCGCGAACAGGTGGTGCACCCGGGCGTCGGCCCCGGCGTGCGCGGCGACCGTACCGGCGGCCGAGCCGACGAGGGCGCCCACGCTCCACATGCCGTGCAGCGAGGACATGATCGAGCGGCCCAGCCGGTTCTCGGTCTCGACGCCGAGCGCGTTCATCGCCACGTCCGACATGCCCGCGCTCGCGCCGTAGACGAGGAGCAGCAGGCAGAGGGAGAGGAGGTCGGGGGCGAGGCTCGGCAGGATGAGGGACAGGGTCCACATCGCGATCAGCCCGCGCAGCGCGTTGCGCGCGCCGAAGCGGTGGTTGATCCGCCCGGCCAGCGGCATCGCGATCGCCGCGCCGACCGCGGGGAAGGCGAGCGCCATGCCGAGGGTGCCCGCGCTGAGCTGGGCGTGTTCCTGGATCCAGGGGATCCGGGTGGCGAAGCTGCCGGTGACCGCGCCGTGGGCGCAGAAGACGGCGGCTATGGCGATGCGTGCGCGGCGCAGGCGGCGCGGTGTCAGCTCTGTTTCCCCGGTCATGGCTGCCAAACTATCAGGAACCCTACCTGATAAATAAGTCCCCGGTTCCTTCTAGGATGGCCGGGTGACTTCCGCACCCGCATCCGCAGCCCCGGCCGCCGCTCCCTCACCCGCCTCGCCGAGCACGGCCCGGGCGATGAACGACCGGCTGGCGCTCCGGCTCCTGCAGGAAGAGGGGCCGCTCACCGCGACCCAGCTCAAGAAGCTGACCGGGCTCTCCCGCCCCTCCGTCGCCGACCTCGTCGAGCGCCTGACCGGCGCCGGGTTGATCGAGGTCGTCGGCGAATCGGGCGAACAGCGGCGCGGACCGAACGCCCGGCTCTACGGGATCGTCGCCCGCCTCGCCCACCTCGCCGCGCTGGACGTGCGCACCGACGGGGTGACCGCGGTGATCACCGACCTGCTCGGTCGGCCGCTGGCCCAGGCGCGACTGCCCGCCGACGCGGTCGAGGAGGCGGTGACCCGGCTGGAAGAGCTCGCCCGGGAGGCGGGCGCGGCGCCGCTGCACACGGTGGTGGTCGGCGCGCCCGGGCTGGTCGTGCCGGCCAGCGGCGAACTGCGCACCCTGCGCGGCCTGCCCTCCTGGCACCGGGACCTGGTGGCCGCGCTCCAGCGGCGGCTGCCCGCCGTGGTCGTCGTGGAGAACGAGACCAACCTCGCCGCGCTGGCCGAGCAGCGCCTGGGCGCGGCCCGCGATGTGGACTCCTTCGTGCTGCTGTGGCTGGGCGCCGGGGTGGGCGCGGCCGTGGTCCTGGACGGGCGGCTGCGCCGCGGGGCCTCCGGGGGCGCGGGCGAGATCGGCTTCCTGCCGGTGCCGGGCACGGTGGGGCTGCCCTCCGCGACGGACTGCGGCGGAGGTTTCCACGGGCTGGTCGGGCGCGAGGCGGTGGCCGCGCTCGCCGCCGCGCACGGATACGCGGGGCCGGTGGAGGACGCCGCCGCCGGGGCCGCGGGGGAGGGCTTCCTCGACGCCTTCGCCGAGCGGCTCGCCCTGGGCGCGGCCGCGGTGACGGCGGTGCTGGACCCCGGCTGCGTGGTCCTCGGGGGCGAGCTGGGCCGGGCGGGCGGAGCGGCCCTGGCGGCCAGGGTCGCGGACCGGCTGGCCCGGCTGACCCCGGTGGCCACGGAGGTCCGCGCCACCACCCTCGGCGATCCGGCGGTGCTCCAGGGCGCCCGGCTGGCCGCCCGGGACAGCGCCCAGGACGCCCTGTTCGGCGCTCCGTAGCCCCGTAGCCCCTCCGGCGCCGGCGTACCGGGGCGGGGCGGACGCGCGAGGACCCGGTGGCCGCCGGGCCACCGGGTCCTCACGTGCTCAGGAGTTCAGGTACTCATCGGGCCGCTGGGCCCCGCGCGGGGTCAGCAGGCCCCCTGGTCCTTCCAGACGCCCCAGTCACCGGTGGTGCCGGGCTCTTCGTTCTGCGTCCACCACTGGGCCTTCCAGTTGTGGCCCTTGTGCGAGACGACCGTCCCGCCGGTGTAGGTGTTGCCCGCGACGTACGCCGGGTTGGCGCAGGTCCCGCCCGGGGGCGTGGTGGGCGGCGTCGTCGGAGGAGTGGTCGGGGGAGTCGTCGGCGGGGTGGTGGGCGGGGTGGTGGGCGGCGTCGTCGGGGGAGTCGTCGGCGGCGTGGTCGGGCCCCCCGGCTCGACCACGGTGGTGCCGCGCGCCAGGTCACCGGCGATGCCGTAGGTCTTGCCGCCGAAGGTCACGGTCCAGTTGGACGGGGTGGAGGTCGGCAGGTAGTAGACGAAGTCCAGCTCCACCGAGGCCCCCGGGGCCAGCGTCTGCCAGGCCGGCAGCTTCAGGGAGACCCGGTTGTAGTCGCCCTTCAGGCCGCCCACGTTGGTGCCCGAGTGGTCGCTGCGGATCACCGTGGTGCCCCAGCCGGACTGGTCCTTGGCGTTGCTCGGGGCGGAGGAGGAGTAGTCGAACTGGAACTCCGTGCCGCCGGGCAGGGCGGCCGTGGTGTTGTTGGTGATCTTCAGCTTGGGGCTGATCGGGTAGTTCGAGTCGCCGAGCGGGAACTGGCCGAACTCGGTGTCCACCTTGATCGCCTCGGTCGGCATCGTGATGGTGGCGCGCTTGGCGCCGTACGGGGCGGCCGCCTTGAACTTGTCGTACATCGCCGTGGTGAGCGTGTTGCCCATCTCGTACTGGCCCTTGGCGGCGTTGTAGGAGTAGTCGCCCGCCAGCTCCCAGACCATCGTGCCGCCGATGCCCTTGTTGACCACGTAGTCGGCCTTGGCGTTCACCGACTGCTCGTCCTCGGTGGAGAGGAACACCTTCTTCTGGGCGTTCCACAGCCACGGCGCGACCAGGGTCGAGTCGTACTTGCGGACGTAGGTGCCGGTCAGGGTGGTGTTCGCCGGGAAGCCGTACTTGGTGACGTAGTCGCCTACGACGCCCTTCTCCAGGTTCTTGGCGTGCCACATCGGGTTGGAGCCGGCCGGGGCCTCGACCCCGTTGGAGTCCAGGTCGTGCCACAGGTTGTCGATGCCGACCGCGCCGTCACCGCACTTGGTCAGCCCCGCGCCCGCCGGGCAGTTGGTGGCCGGGGCCTTGCCCCACAGGCCGTCCGTGCCGCCCTGGACGTTCTTGAAGCCGCGGGTGTAGTACGGCAGGCCCATGTTGATCCGGCCGGCCGGCATGGAGCCGCGGAAGTAGTGGTAGGCCCAGTCGGAGTTGAGGTACCCGATGCCGCCGTACTGGGAGGTCGAGTAGACGCCCGCGGAGGCCAGCTCGGCGTCCTTGCCGTCGTCGAAGAGCGAGGCGTTGGGGCCGACGTACTCGTTCCAGGCGCCGTGCAGGTCGTAGGACATGATGTTGACGTAGTCCAGGTACTTCTGCATCTGGAACGTCTCCATGCCCCGCAGCAGGTAGCCGGAGGAGGGGGCGGCGACGGAGAGCAGGTAGTGCTTGCCGTCGGTGGCGCCCGCGCGGTCGAGCTTCTCGCGCAGCGACTTCATGAGCGCGGCGTAGCCCTTGACCAGGCCCGCGCGACGGGCGTTGGAGAGCTGCCAGTCGAGCGGGTTGCCCGCGTCCTTCATGGTGGTCGGGTACTCGTAGTCGATGTCGACGCCGTTGAACCCGTACTTCCGGATGAAGTCCACGGAGGAGTTCGCGAAGGTGTCGATGCCTGCCTGGTTCACCGAGCCGTCGGCGTTGGTGGCCATGGAGTAGAAGCCGCCGGAGTTCACCCGGTTGCCGTCGTCGCCGAAGTAGCCGCCCGTCTCCGCCCAGCCGCCGACCGAGATCAGCGTCTTGACGTTCGGGTACTGCTTCTTGAACTTGGTCAGCTGGTTGAAGTGGCCCTTGTAGGGGAGCGAGGGGTCCATCTCCGCGCCCGCCACGCCCGGCCAGGTCATCCCGGTGGCGGCGTTGTTCGGGCCGTCCGCGCCGACCGAGAGCTTGTTGTCGGAACCGACGTGTCCGAAGGCGTAGTTGAGGTGGGTGACCTTGTCCCACGGGATGTTGTTGGCCAGGTAGGCGGGGGTGCCGTCCTTGCCGGTGCGCCAGCCGGTGAAGTAGCCGATCACCCGTCGCTGGTGATCGGCGCCCATCTTCTCGCGGCCCTCGGCGTCGTAGACCGAGCAGTAGGGGACGTCGACGCCCGGAGTCTTGTAGAGCCCGTCGGGTCGACAGCTCTCGTTGTCGGCGGCGTGCGAGACGCCTGCCGAGAGGCCGCCGATGAGCAGGCCCGCGATGGCGGCACCGGATGCCAGCAGCATGGATCTGGTGCGCGTGGGGGACAGCATTGTGCCTCCTGGGGAGGGGAGGTGACAGGACACAACGTGCGTAAAGGTGGCGCTGATCGGCCCGTGACGTGCGCACATCGGCGGGCCGGCTCCCGGGGAAGATGAAGGGAACGTTAAGAGGACTAGACCAACCCGTCAATAGGTCTGGACCAAAGCCGAACCCTCGGAAAGTTGCGCCGAACGTGTGAGCCAGGCCACAAGTACTTGCGTGCATGGCTTCCGATCACCCGTGGCACACTGGCCCTAGTACCAGTAGCAGCGCACTCCGGGGTCGGTGTAATTCCGAACCGGCGGTTATAGTCCGCGACCCGTCCGCATCCAGCGGCCGGTTGACCAGGTGAAATTCCTGGACCGACGGTTAAAGTCCGGATGGGAGGCAGTGCGCGGCGGGCCAGTCACCGGTACGCCGCCGTCGGCGGTTCGTCGGCGTAACCCCCAGGGGATACGTCTCGGACGGATCGTGATGTCGACCTCGGCGTCCCCGCGTGTGCTACCCGCTTCATCTGTCGTATCCCGACAGGCCCCGGAGTCCGTGCCCGATGAGGCAGGAGGACCCGGTGGCGACACACGCCGACGCGAACGACGCACGCGCCATGCGGCGGGCCATCGAGCTGGCCGCCCGCGGCCTCGGTTTCACCAGCCCCAACCCGGCCGTCGGCTGCGTCATCGCCGACGCCTCGGGCCGGATCGTCGGCGAGGGCTGGCACGAGCGGGCCGGCGGCCCGCACGCCGAGGTGCACGCCCTGCGCGCGGCGGGGGACGCCGCCCGCGGCGCCACCGCCTACGTCACCCTCGAACCCTGCAACCACACCGGCCGCACGGGCCCCTGCGCCCGGGCCCTCGTCGAGGCCGGGATCACCCGCGTGCTCTACGCCGTCCCCGACCCGAACCCGCAGGCCAGCGGTGGCGCAGCCACCCTGCGCGACGCCGGGATCGAGGTCGGGGAAGGGCTGCTGCGGGCCGAGGCCGAGGCCGGCAACGAGCCCTGGCTGACCTCCGTACGCCTGGGCCGCCCCTACGTCCTGTGGAAGTACGCCGCCACCCTGGACGGCCGGGTCGCCGCCGCCGACGGCACCAGCCGCTGGATCAGCGGCCCCGAGTCGCGCGCCGACGTCCACCGGCTGCGCGCCGAGGCCGACGCGGTCGTCGTCGGCTCGGGCACCCTGCGCGCCGACGACCCGCACCTCGCGGTCCGCGGCGTCGAGGGCGCCCGCCAACCCCTGCGCGTGGTCCTCGACACCCGGGCCACCGTCCGGCCCGGCGCCCGGATCCTCGACGACGCCGCCCCCACCCTGGTGGCCGTCGCCGAGGACGCCGACACCCGCCACCTGGCGGGCGTCGAGGTGGCCCGGCTGCCCCACGACGGGCACGGCCTCTCCGTGGACGCGCTCCTCGCCGAGCTGTTCGCCCGCGGGGTGCGCTCCGTCCTCGTCGAAGGCGGGCCGACCCTGGCCGGCGCCTTCGTCGCCGCCGGAGCCGTCGACAAGATCGTCGGCTACCTGGCCCCGGTCCTCCTCGGCGCGGGCCCGAACGCCCTCGCCGACGCCGGGATCACCACCCTCACCCAGGCCCTGCGCCTGGAGATCACCGAGGTGCTCCGCCTCGGTCCCGATCTGCGCGTGACGGCCGTTCCCGCGGTCGCCGCCGTCCCCGCCGCCCCCACCGTCCTCAAGGAGCACTGAGTGTTCACCGGAATCGTCGAAGAACTGGGCGAGGTCACCGCCGTCGAGCAGCTCGCGGAGGCCTCCCGCTTCCGACTGCGCGGCCCCGTCGTCACCGAAGGTGCCAAGCACGGCGACTCGATCGCCGTCAACGGCGTCTGTCTGACGGTCGTGGAGACGGGGGACGGCGAGTTCACCGCCGACGTGATGCAGGAGACCCTCAACCGCTCCAGCCTGGGCGCCCTGACCAAGGGTTCCCGGGTCAACCTGGAGCGCCCGATGGCCCTGGGCGGACGCCTCGGCGGACACCTGGTCCAGGGCCACGTGGACGGCACCGGCCGGATCGTCTCCCGCACCCCCTCCGAGCACTGGGAGATCGTCAAGGTCTCGCTGCCCGAGCGGCTCGCCCGGTACGTCGTCGAGAAGGGCTCCATCACGGTCGACGGCGTCAGCCTCACCGTGGTCGACGCCGCGGCCGACCACTTCACCATCAGCCTCATCCCCACCACGCTGAACCTGACCACGCTCGGCATCAAGGAGCCCGGCGACCCGGTCAACCTGGAGGTCGACGTCCTCGCGAAGTACGTCGAGCGCCTCCTGGCCGCCGGCGTCGACCCGCTGACCACCGTGGCACCCGATGCCGACCCGAAGGAGACGGACCGATGAGCGCGCTCGCCTGGCTCAACACCGAGGCCTTCGCGGTCTTCGACCAGAAGGTCATCTGGTCCGACATGATCGGCAACCTGATGGGCCTGGCGGCCCTCGCCCTCGGCTGGCGCCGTTCCATATGGACCTGGCCCGCCCAGCTGCTGTCCGGCCTCATCCTGGTCGGCGCCTACGCCACCGCCCACCTCGCGGGCGGCGTCGGCAAGCAGCTCCTGGTCATCGTCGTGGCCCTGTGGGGCTGGCGCGCCTGGCAGCGCGGGAAGCAGCAGGCCCAGGACGGCTCCATCGCCGTGCGCACGGCCACCTGGACCGAGCGCGGCATGCTCCTGGCGGGCGCTGCCCTCGGCACCCTCGCGGTCGGCGGGCTCTTCACCCTCGTCCCCTCGCTCTCCTGGAGCCCGTGGGCCGACGCCTACATCTTCGTCGGCACGATTGTGGCGATGGTCGCCCAGGCCCGCGGTCTGGTCGAGTTCTGGTTCGCCTGGTTGCTCGTCGACCTCGTCGGCGTTCCGCTCGCATTCCAGAGCGGTCTGGTCTTCTCGGGCCTCGTCTACGTCGTCTACTTCGCCCTCGTCCTGTGGGGCGCCTACGACTGGTACCAGCGCTCGCGCACCACCACCGACGCCCCGGCCCTGGAAGGAGCAACGGCATGACCCTCACGCCCGTGCCCACCGAGAGCGACATCGAGTCCTTCCGGCTCGACCCCGTCGAGCAGGCCATCCGCGACATCGCGGCGGGTCGCCCGGTCGTCGTGGTGGACGACGAGAACCGCGAGAACGAGGGCGACCTCGTCATCGCCGCCGAAATGGCCACCCCCGAGATCATCGCCTTCATGATGAGCGAGTGCCGCGGCCTCATCTGCGCTCCGATGGAGGGTCCCGAGCTGGACCGCCTCGACCTGCCGCAGATGGTCACGCACAACACCGAGTCGATGCAGACCGCCTTCACGGTCTCCGTCGACGCCAGCGCCGTGCACGGCGTCACCACCGGCATCTCCGCCGCCGACCGCGCCACCACGCTGCGGCTGCTGGCCAACGGCACCAGCACGGCGGGTGACTTCGTCCGGCCGGGCCACGTCTTCCCGCTGCGCGCCAAGCCCGGCGGCGTCCTGGTCCGCAACGGCCACACCGAGGCCGCCGTCGACCTCGCCCGACTCGCGGGCCTGCGCCCGGCCGGCGCGATCGTCGAGATCGCCGGTGAGGACGGGGTCATGCTCCGGCTGCCCGAGCTGATCCCCTTCGCCCGCAAGCACGGCCTGACGATCATCTCCATCGAGGACCTGGTCGCCTACCGGCGCTCCGCCGAGCCGACCGTGCGCCGCGGGGCCGAGGTCAGCCTGCCGACCGCCTTCGGTCCCTTCACCGCGTACGGCTACCGCTCCATCGCCGACGGGGTCGAGCACATCGCCCTGGTCCACGGGGACATCGGCGACGGCCGCGACGTCCTGGCCCGGATGCACTCCGAGTGCCTGACCGGCGACATCTTCCAGTCCCAGCGCTGCGACTGCGGCCCCCAGCTCCAGGCCTCCATGCAGCGCATCGCGGCCGAGGGCCGCGGGGTCGTCGTCTACCTGCGCGGACACGAGGGCCGGGGCATCGGCCTGCTGGCCAAGCTGCGCGCGTACGAACTCCAGGAGCGCGGCCGCGACACCCTCGACGCCAACCTGGAGCTGGGCCTGCCCGCCGACGCCCGCGACTACGGGGCGGGCGCGCAGATCCTCTCCGACCTCGGGGTCCACAGCACCCGCCTGATGACCAACAACCCGCAGAAGGCGGCGGCCCTGGTCCGGCACGGCATCGAGGTCGTCAGCCGGGAGGCCATGCCGACCGAGACCGGCGAGCACAACCTGCGGTACCTGCGCACCAAGCGGGACCGGATGGGGCACGACCTGCCCTGGCTGGACGGCGTGGCGTCCGTCTCGGCCTGCGGCAACCAGTAGCACCTGCGACAACCTGACGTCAGACACGCAACGCAAACGAAGAGCACAACGCACCGAGGAGAGCTGTGAGCGGCAAGGGCGCACCCGAACTGAGTGTGAAGAACTGCGGAGACCTGCGGGTGGCCGTGATCGCGGCCCAGTGGCACGAGAAGGTCATGGACGGCCTCGTCGACGGCGCCCTGCGCGCCCTGCACGAGCTGGGCATCGACGAGCCCACCCTGCTGCGCGTCCCGGGCAGCTTCGAGCTGCCGGTGGTGGCGAAGGTACTGGCCGGTCGCGGATACGATGCCATCGTCGCCCTCGGAGTGGTCATCCGCGGCGGCACCCCGCACTTCGAGTACGTGTGCCAAGGCGTCACCCAGGGCCTGGTGCAGGTATCGCTCGACACCGGAGTCCCCGTCGGCTTCGGCGTACTGACCTGCGACAACGACGAGCAGGCGCTGGACCGCGCCGGACTCGAAGGGTCGAACGAGGACAAGGGGCACGAAGCGGTCACCGCCGCCGTCTCCACCGCCATGACCCTGCGCACCGTCAGCGAACCCTGGCGCTAATCGGCAGGGGCGGACCCTTTATTCTGAGGACCATCATGGCGAACGAATCCCCCAAGACCTTCGAGCAGCTCTTCACCGAGCTCCAGCTCAAGGCCGCCAACGGCGACCCCAGCACCTCCCGGACCGCGGAACTGGTCGGCAAGGGAGTCCATGCCATCGGCAAGAAGGTCGTCGAGGAGGCCGCCGAAGTCTGGATGGCCGCCGAGTACGAGGGCAAGGAAGCCGCCGCCGAGGAGATCTCCCAGCTGCTCTACCACGTCCAGGTGATGATGGTCGCGCGCGGGATCTCCCTCGACGACGTCTACGCCCACCTCTGAGCCGCCGGGCCGACGGACCCCGAGCACGCCCCGCACGCACACCCCTTTCGCACCTACGCACCAAAGGAAGCCCCATGCTGCGCATCGCCGTCCCCAACAAGGGTTCTCTCTCCGGACCGGCGTCGGCGATGCTCCATGAGGCCGGCTACCGGATGCGCAAGGAGTCCAAGGAGCTCGTGGTCGTCGACCCCGAGAACGAGGTGGAGTTCTTCTACCTCCGCCCCAAGGACATCGCGATCTACGTGTCGTCCGGCAAGCTCGACATCGGCATCACCGGCCGTGACCTGCTGCTCGACTCCGGAGCCAGCGCCGAGGAGATCCTGCCGCTGAACTTCGGCCGGTCCACCTTCCGCTACGCCACCATCCCCGGCACGGCCAAGGGCCCGCAGGACTTCACCGGCATGACGATCGCCACCTCCTACGAGGGGATCGTCGCCAAGCACCTCGCCGAGCAGGGCATCGACGCCTCCGTCGTGCACCTCGACGGCGCGGTCGAGACCGCCATCCAGCTCGGCGTCGCCCAGATCATCGCGGACGTCGTCGAGACCGGCACCAGCCTGCGCAACGCGGGCCTGGAGGTCATCGGCGAGCCGATCCTCACCTCCGAAGCGGTCGTCATCCGCGGCAACTCCAGCGACCCGGACGACCCGCGGGCCCAGCAGTTCCTGCGCCGCCTCCAGGGCGTCCTGGTGGCCCGCAGCTACGTGATGATGGACTACGACTGCCGCGCCGAGCACCTGGAGCGCGCGGTGGCCCTCACCCCGGGCCTGGAGTCGCCGACGATCTCCCCGCTGCACAACGAGGGCTGGGTCGCCGTCCGCGCCATGGTTCCGGCCAAGGAGGCCCAGCGGATCATGGACGACCTGTACGAGCTGGGCGCGCGCGCGATCCTCACCACCTCGATCCACGCCTGCCGGCTCTGACCGGTCCGCCCACCCCTTCCCGGGGTGGGCGCCGTCACCCGATGAGCCCCTCCGTACGTCCTTTCGTAGAACCGAGCACCCCATGAGCGAGTCCGCCGCCCAGCCCGTACTGCCCGCCCTGCCGGTCACCTTCCGGCCGACCCGCACCCGGGTGGTGCTGTTGGGCGTCGGGCTCGTCATGTTCGTCACCATCTCGGCGATCGGGCTGCTCCTGAAGGACCTCGGCGCCGGCGAACGGCTCAGCTTCGTCTTCACGGCCGCCCTGTTCGCCTCCGTCCTGCTGCTGCTCAGCCGCCCCAAGGTGGTCGCGGACGAGGGCGGCGTCACCGTCGTCAACCTCACGACCACCCGACGGCTTGAATGGGCGCAGATCCTGCGCGTCAACCTCCGGCCGGGCGACCCGTGGGTCTTCCTCGACCTCAACGACGGCACCAGCCTGCCCGCCCTCGGGATCCAGCCCGGCGTGGCCAAGGAGCAGGCGATCGGCGACGCGAGGGCGCTGCGCGCGCTGGCCGAGAACCACGGAAGCGGCCCGCGCGAGAGCTGAGTGCCATTGCGGCCTCGTTCTCAATGACTACCCTGGTGGCGGGGCGCACGTTCGCGCCCTCCCACCGGCCCCGGGACAACGCGGCCCGTGGGTACCTGCGACTTGAGGAGTGACTCCCTCCAGCAATGGACGGATCGTCCGGTAGTACCCGCGCCGCCCTCCCCCCGGAGGCGGCGGCATGACCACCCCGCTACTCCTGCTCGTGGCGGCATTCGCCCTGATCCTCGCCAACGGTTTCTTCGTGGCGGCCGAATTCGGCCTCGTCACGGTGGAGAGACCCGAGGCCGAACGCGCCGCCGCCGACGGCGACAAACGCGCCCGTACGGTCGTCAAGGCCCTGCGGGAGCTGTCGTTCCAGCTCTCCGGAACCCAGCTCGGCATCACCCTCACCTCCCTCGTGGTCGGCATGCTCGCCGAACCCGCCCTCGCCGGGCTGCTCACCGGGCCGCTCACCGCGACCGGACTGCCCCGCGGGGCGGTCACCGGGATCGCCGTCGTGACCGGCATGCTGCTCGCCTCCGCCGTCCAGATGGTCGTCGGCGAGCTGGTCCCCAAGAACTGGGCGGTCTCCCGGCCGCTCCAGGTGGCCCGCATCGTGGCCGGCCCCCAGGACGTCTTCTCCCGCGCCTTCCGGCCGGTCATCGCCGGCCTCAACGCCGTCGCCAACCGGCTCGTGCGGGCCCTGGGCGTGGAACCGACCGACGAGATGGCCTCCGCCCGCACCCCGGGCGAACTGGTCTCCCTGGTCCGCCATTCGGCCCAGGCGGGCGCCCTGGAACAGGACACCGCCGACCTCTTCGTGCGGACCCTCTCGCTCGGCGAGCTGACCGCCCAGCACGTCATGACCCCCCGGGTGAAGGTCAGTGCCCTCCAGCACACCGCCACCGCGGCCGACGTGCTCAACCTGACCCGGGCCACCGGTCTGTCCCGCTTCCCGGTCTACCGCGAGCGCATCGACGAGGTCACCGGGGTGGTCCACCTCAAGGACGCCCTCGCCGTGCCCGAGTCCGAGCGCGCCCGCACCCCCGTGGGCCGGATCTGCGTCGCCCCGCTGCTGGTGCCCGGCTCCCTGCCGGTGCAGCCGCTGCTGGAACGGCTGCGCAGCGAACAGCCGATGGCCGTGGTCGTCGACGAGTACGGCGGCACCGCCGGGGTCGTCACCCTGGAGGACATCGTGGAGGAACTCGTCGGCGAGGTCCGCGACGAGCACGACCTCGCCGAGGACGACGGCCCGGAGCTGGCCGCCGTGGCCGCCGAGGACGGCCGCCCCTCCTGGGAGGCCGACGGCAGCTGCCGGGTGCACACCCTGCGCCGCATAGGCCTCGAAGTCCCCGAAGGGCCCTACGAGACCGTCGCCGGCCTCGTCGCCGATCTGCTCGGCCGCATCCCCGCTCCTGGGGACCGGGCCGAACTCCCCGGCTGGAAGCTCTCCGTCCGTCAGGTCGGCCGCTACCGCGCCGAACGGGTCCGCCTGGTCCGTACGGTCGACAGCGCGACCGGTACGGACCCCGGCCCCGGGACCTCCGGCGGCGACTCCGCCGCCGGCGGCCGGCGCGAGATGGCGGTCCTGCGGTGAACGCCCTCCAACTGCTCTTCGCCCTGCTCCTGGTCCTGGCCAACGGCTTCTTCGTCGGCGCCGAGTTCGCGCTCGTCTCCGTCCGCCGCAGCCAGATCGAGCCCCTGGCGGCCTCCTCCAAGCGGGCCCGCCAGGTGCTGCACGGGCTGGAGAACCTGCCCCGGATGATGGCCGCGGCCCAGTTCGGCATCACCGTCTGCTCCCTCACCCTGGGAGCCGTCGCCGAACCCACCGTGGCCCGCCTCCTGGAGCCGCTCTTCGAGGCCGCGCGGGTGCCGCACGGCCTGGTCCACCCCCTCGGGTACGCCTTCGCGCTGGCCGCGGTGGTCTTCCTGCACCTGGTCATCGGCGAGATGGTCCCCAAGAACCTCGCCATGGCCGCCCCGGAGCGGACCGCCCTGTGGTTCAGCCCCGGACTGGTGGCCTTCGCCCGGGTCTGCGGGCCGGTCACCACGGCGCTGGGAGCCTGCGCGACCCTGGTCCTGCGCCTGTTCAAGGTGGAACCCAAGGACGAGGTCGAGGCCGTCTACACCAGGGCCCAGCTCGGCCGGCTCGTCGAGGACTCCCGGCAGGCCGGGCTCCTCGCACCGGCCGAGCAGGAGCGCCTGGAGGACGCCCTGGAGCTGGGCAGCCTCCCGGTCACCGACGTGCTCCTCGCCCGCGACCGGCTGGTCACGGTCACCCCCGCGGTGACCCCGCGCGAGATCGAGCAGCTGACCGTGCGCACCGGGTACTCGCGCTTCCCGGTCCGCTCCGACACCGGCACCTTCATGGGGTACGTCCACGTCAAGGACGTGCTCGACCTGGAACACCGGGAAGGCGCCGTCCCCCAGCGGGTCTGGCGCCGGATGACCACCCTGTGCTCCACCCTCCCGCTGGACGACGCGCTGAGCGTCATGCGGCGGGACGCCACCCACCTGGCGCAGGTCGCGGACCCCGCCGGGCGCGTGCTCGGTCTGGTCGCGCTGGAGGACGTACTGGAGAAGCTGGTCGGCGAGGTGCGCGATCCCGCGCACCGCACGGTCGCCCCGCCGGCCCGGCGCCCCGAACAGGCGCTGACCCGCTAGCCGGCCCTCGCCCGCCGGCCCCGCTACATCGGGGGCGGCGGGTCCGGGCGGCCACGGTCCTGTGGGCCGCGGCCCGACAGGACCTCGCCGTACGCCTGCATCAGGTCCGCCAGGCGCAGGGTGCAGAGGTCCTCGCGGGACGGGGTCAGGGCGTAACCGGCCAGCCTGAGGTCCCGGTAGGCGCAGCTCTTCTCGTACAGCGTGCGCAGGAAGCGGCCGTTGCCCAACTCGTCGATCCAACCCTGTTCCACCACGTGCCCGCTGATGCTGCGCAGCTCCTCGACCGCCTCCTCGTCCCAGCGGTCCCCGTTCGCGTCCGCCAGCACCCCGCCGATCGCGGTCAGTTCCAGCGGACGGTAGCTCGGGAAGTCCACCCGGGTGGTGAACCGCGAGGACAGCCCCGGATTGGTCGCGAGCAGCCGGTCCATGCCCGCCGGATAGCCCGCCAGGATCACCACCAGGTGGTCCCGGTTGTCCTCGGCCCGCTTGAGCAGCACCTGGAGCGCCTCGTCGCCGTACGCGTCGCCCTTGCTATAGCCCGAGTTGGACAGGCTGTAGGCCTCGTCCACGAAGAGGACCCCGCCGATCGCCGAATCGATCAGTTCATTGGCCTTCACCGCCGTCTGCCCGAGGAACTCGCCCACCAGGTCGGCCCGCTGGGCCTCCACCAGGTGGTCGCCGCCGAGCAGCCCGAGGGCGTAGAACACCCGGCCCAGGATCCGGGCCACGGTCGTCTTGCCGGTGCCGGAAGGGCCGGAGAAGACGAAGTGCCGTTTCGGCGGCTGCACCGGCAACCCCTGACCCGCTCGCAGCCGGGCCATGTGCATTTGCGCCGAGAGCGCCTTGACCTGCCGTTTGACCGGCTCCAGCCCCACCATCCGCTCCAGCTCCGCGAGCGCCTCGGCGAGCAGGGCCGGATCGGCCGGCCCGGCCGGCAGCTCCGTGGGCCCGGACTGCGGCGGCACGCCCGCCCGGTGCCGTACGTCGTCCGCGCGCCCGCCGGCACCGGGCCCCGGCCCCACCGGAGCGCCCGGCGCGCCGGAACCGGGGCCGAAGCGGGTCTCCGGCGGCTCGGCCGGGAGCAGCTGGTCCGCCTCGACCTGCCCGTCCGCCGAGACGTCCTGCCCGAGCCCGCCGCCCAGCGCCACGGCCGCGAAGTCCCCGCCCGCCGCGCCCAGTCCGTAGCCGTCCGCTCCGCCCAGCCCGTCGAGGCCGTCGCCCTCGGAGATCGCGGTCAGTCGGGCCGCGGTGTCCATGAAGGCCGGGTCCACCCGGTGCACCGCCCGGTACAGCGGCAGCGCCGCCGCGCTGCGCCCGGTGCCCTCGTGCGCCCGGGCCAGCCAGTAGCGCAGCTCCTTGCGCTGCGGCTGCTCGCTGCGGCAGCGCATCAGCGCGGCCGACAGCATCGGCTCCGCCTGCCCGTACATCTCCAGGCGGACCCGGGCCATCCCGCCGAAGAGGCCCGCCTCGATGCCGAGCAGCGGATCGTCCACGAGCGGCTCGGTGTGGCGCACCAACTGGTCCCAGTCCTTGACCAGATAGGCCCGGCAGGCGTGCAGGAAGCGCACCTGCGGGTCGGTGTCCACCGGCGGCAGCGCGGCCAGGGC
Source organism: Streptomyces sp. NPDC051555 (assembly GCF_044454405.1). NCBI lineage: Bacteria > Bacillati > Actinomycetota > Actinomycetes > Kitasatosporales > Streptomycetaceae > Streptomyces > Streptomyces sp. NPDC051555. The sequence goes on from NZ_JBITDP010000008.1 coordinate 266,099, forward strand.
CCGGTCCAGTTCGGGCACGTGGCGGCCGTCCAGCCAGTGCGAGGCGTGTGCGAGCAGCAGGTCGCGCTTGCTCTCCAGTACGGGCTGGACCCACCAGCCGAGCCAGTACCAGGAGTTGAGCGTGCGCCGGTGCCGTGCGCGCTGCTCCCCGAAGCGGTCCCGGTGCGCGTGCATGCGCAGCAGGGCGTTGGTGGTGTCGACCCGTAACGCGTGCAGACCCAGCCAGGCGTCGGCCATCGAGGGGTCGAGCAGCACGGCCGACCGGAACTCCTCCTCGGCCTGCGGATAGGCGCCCATCGTGCAGGCGTCCACTCCGCGCAGCCAGGCGAGTTCGGCCGGGGCGTAGGCGCTGCCCGGCATGCCGAAGTCCATCACATCCCCCACAAGCCTGCCCCCGTGGAGCGCGGCAACCCCCGTGCGGTGTACGCGAGTTGTCCCTGCGCCGATGAAATCAGGGTGGCATCGTACCTGCGGTCCCGGGCCATACGTAGGGTGCGGCGGACACGTGTCGGTGGGGCGTCCCGGACGCAAGTGTTCACGGAGAGTGAAGGTTTGCGAGGGGGTCGGCGGCCGAAAGGTCCGCCCGGGAGCCGTCGGAGGGCAGAACGAAGCCCCCGGTCACGGGGGAACAACCGGGGGCTTCGCGTCCTTGGCGGTCCTGAAAACCGCTCATTCAGAACGTAATGCCGCGACAGGCACCCGGTCAAGCGGTCCGGGAGGGCGCCCCGGCGGGGTGATCGGCGGCCCGGCGGGGCTCGGGTCAGGACCCGGCCGGTTCGTCACTCCAGGTGACGGAATCGGCTCGCAGGGCGGTCGCATCCGCCCCGGAAGACCACTCGTATCCCGTACCGCTCTGTCGCACCAACGTGTGCGCGAAGGGGCGCGAAGGGTCGTCCGCGAAGTGCGCGCGCTCCGCGCGCTCCCATCCGTCCCAGAAGAGCGACAGTTCGCGCCCGTCCCGGTTCCGCCCGCGCCCCCAGGACTGCTCCCGGGGCATTTCCATCCACATCAGGCGCGCCAGGAACGGCCGCAGCGCCCGGCGGCCCGCGCCGACGCCCTCGATCAGCAGCACCGGAGCCGGGTCCAGGACCCGCTCGGGCCCGAACCGGCGCGCCACCCAGTCGTACGGCGCCCAGTGCGCCGCCCGCCCGGCCGCCAGGGGGTCGAGCACCTGGGTGCGCAGCCGCTCCGTCCAGCCGAACAGCTCCTCGTGCGTGGCCACGTCGTCGAGGTGCAGGACGGGGGCGCCGCCGAGGGCTTCGGCGAGGCGCCCGGCGAAGGTGCTCTTGCCGGAACCCGCGTGCCCGTCGACGCCGATCACCCGTACGGGTCCCAGCGAGGGCGGCAGGGCGAGGAGCGCGCCGGCCAGCGGGGCGAGGGACGCGCGCGGGTCGGGAGGGGCGGGCGGGATCGGCTGTTCCACTCCGACAGCCTACGGCGGCGCGCGACACGGCCCACCGCCCTGGCCCCGGCCGCCCGCGAGCTGGGAGGCTGGCCGGACGCGCACCGCCGGGCGCGCACGAAGGCCCGGCCCCCGCGCCGCCCCGTCCGCCCCGACCCGCACCGCCCGACCCGCACGGCACGCCTGCCGGACCGCACCACTGGGGGTTCCGCCCATGACCGCATCCACCCCGCGCCGGGCCGTCCTCGCGGCGGCCCTCGCCGCCGCCACGGCCGCCACCGTCCCCGCCACCCCGTCCGCGGCCGCGCCCGCCCCCAAGGGCGCCGGGGGAGCCCCGACCGCGGGCAAGGAGGTGGACAACCGGTTCTGGTACGCGTACGGCCACTGGCAGGCCGGGACCCACCGGGGGACCGTCGCGAACGCCGGCGCGCGCCCCGGGCTGGGGATCGCCGTCCCCGTCGGGCGCACCGAGTACGCCGACCCGCACACCGGGAGGAAGAGCACCTGGGAGTACGCGACCTGGACCTCCCCGGTGCACCGCCCCGCCGTGCCCGCCACCGAGGCCATCGCCTCCTGGAACGCCCGTACCCCCGCCGGGACCTGGATCCAGATCGAACTGCGCGCCACCTACACCAACGGGGTCGCCGGTCCCTGGTACGTGATGGGCCGCTGGGCCTCGGGCGACGGCGACGTCCGGCGCACCTCGGTGGACGGGCAGAGCGACGGCACCTCCACCGTCTGGACCGACACCCTCGCCCTCGACGGCGCCGCGCGCGCGAGCGGCCTGCGGATCAGGAACTGGCAGCTGCGGCTGACCCTGTACCGCCGCCCCGGCGCGCCGCTCGGGCCGGTGGTCTGGCTGGCGGGGGCGATGGCCTCCGACGTCCCCGACCGCTTCACGGTCCCCGCCTCGGTGCCCGGCGCGGCCGGCGAGCTGGCGGTCCCGCGCTACTCGCAGGAGGTCCACGCGGGCCAGTACCCCGAGTACGACAACGGCGGCGAGGCCTGGTGCAGCCCCACCTCCTCGCAGATGATCATCGAGTACTGGGGTCGCAAGCCCAGTGCGGCGGCCCTGGCCTGGGTCAAGAAGGAGTACCCCGACCCGCAGGTCTGCCACGCGGCCCGCGCCACCTACGACGCCGCCTACAAGGGCTGCGGCAACTGGCCGTTCAACGCCGCGTACGCCGCCACCTATCCGGGGCTCGCGGGCGTGGTGACCCGGCTCGGCTCGCTCACCGACGTGGAGACGCTGGTCGCGGCGGGCGTCCCGGTCATCACCTCCCAGTCCTTCAGGGCGGGGGAGATCACCGGCGCGGGCTACGGCACGGCGGGCCACCTGATGACGGTGGTCGGCTTCACCGCCGCCGGGGACATCGTCGCCAACGACCCCAACTCGCCCTCGAACGCGACCGTCCGCCGGGTCTACGCGCGCCGCGAGTGGGAGAACGTCTGGCTGCGGACCAAGCGCTACCACGCCTCCGGCAAGGTCATCTCCGGCAGCGGCGGGATCTGCTACCTCTACGCGCCGTGCGCCCCGAACGCGGCTCAGCTGCGCGCGCTGCGGACGGTGGGGGTGCTCTGAGACGCGGCGCGTTTCCGATGCCCGCAAGAGGGCACATACTGGGTTAAAGGGTACATAAAGGCTCCCGTAGGAGGCGGCCCGCCATGACCACCCACCCGAACATCGAACTCCACCCCGACCTCGCCGAGATGCGCACCCGCTTCGAGCGGGTCACCACCACCCCGCGCGCGCAGGCCGTGGAAGCACTGGCCCTGGTCACGGGCCTGTACATCGCCGCCTCGCCCTGGATCGCGGGGTTCAGCGGACTGTCCGCGCTGGCGATCACCAACCTGATCGCGGGCCTGGCCTACTGCCTGTGCATGGGCGGCCTCGGCTCCGCCTACGAACGCACCCACGCGATGGCCTGGACGGCCGTCGTCATCGCCGCCTTCACGATCGTCGCCCCCTGGGTCGTCTCCGGCGCGGTCGACACCACCCGGACCGTCGTGAGCAACTGCATCGCGGGCGGCGTCGCCCTGCTGCTGGCCCTCGCGATGGCGAGCATGGCCGGACGGGAGCGCCCGACGCGCTCCGGCTGAGGCCGCTCCCAGGCCCCGCGGACCCGGGTCCCGACCGCACGGGCGGCCGGGGCCCGGCCGCGTGACGAGCGCCACCAGTGACCATCGTCTCTACCGCGGGGGCGCGGAACGCTGTCACATTGGACGGCATGACCGCACACACCGCCGCTCTGACCGCCCGTGCCCGCGACCTCGTCCGCACCGGTGGCCCCAAGGACGATTCCGCCTGGCTGGAGCACGTGCTCGGCTGGACCCTGGTGGTCGTCGTCGCGATGCTCGTCACCCAGATCGGCTGGCTCTGACCGCGCTCCCGGCGGCCCCCGGGCCCGATCCGGCCCCCGGATCCGGCTCGCCCTCCGGGTCCGGTTCCACCCGCCAGTGCCGGTGCGGAACCCCCACCAGGCCGTAGAGCCGGCGCACCGGCGACCACCGGGGCAGCAGCACCGCCCCGGCCAGCGCCGCGAAGAGGCCGGCCCCCAGGGCCCAGCCCAGCAGCCGTACGAGGACGCTCGCACCCAGCGCCCCGGCGAGCGGCAGCCCGTACACCCCGGCCCCCGCGATCACCACGGCCAGCGGCCGCGACACCTTGAGGTCCGCCGCCGCCCCCGGCAGCCGCCACCCCTCCGCCAGCCAGCCGATCTCGACCAGCAGCATCACCCCGAGCACCGCCGCGCCCAGCACCAGCAGGGCCAGGAAGGTCCCGGAGGTGACGAAGTGCAGACAGTGGTTGACGAACGCCCGGACGCCGTGGGTGTCCGCCCCACCCGCGGACCACTCGGCGTAGCCGCGCGCGTCGGGGCTCAGCAGGCGCCGGTAGCCCGTGCCGTCCCACCCGTGGACCAGGGTGAAGAAGGTCAGGAAGTACCCGGCGACGGCCTGTAGGTACCCCCAGTACCCCGCCCCCACCAGCACGAACAGCCGCGCCGCCAGGAAGCCGAGCAGCGCCCCGACCACCACCGAGCCGGTCTGGAAGAGCGCGAAGCCGGCCCACACCCCGCGGTGGTCATGCGCCACCTGCATCGTCGCCCAGGCCGGGTCCTGCCACAGCAGGTAGGCCCCGCTCGGCGCGAGCAGCAGCGCCGCGTACAGCACCGTGAGCGCGAGGTAGGGCTGGGCCGCGCGGCTGCGCGTGCGCACCCCCTCGCCCCGCACCGAGCGCTCCCACCACTGGAGCTGGCGCCCGGCGGCGACCGCGAAGGTCGCGCCGATCCCGTAGGCCCACAGCGGCGCGGCCTGGACGGGGATCACGTGGCCTCCAGCCGGAGCCCGTCGGTGACGATCAGGTCGGAGGTGACCAGGGCCTGTTCGGCGCGGACATCGGTCATGAAGACGAAGGGCGGGATGATCGGCGGCGCGGGCAGCCCGTCGGGCGTGAAGGTGACGCACAGCAGCCCCTCGATGCAGCCGCTGAACCTGGTCAGGTACAAGGTCACGTCGCCGCTCAGGTCGAGGGTCCTGGCGGTGAGCCCGTACTCCTCGCGGCCGTCCCGGGTCCGCAGCCGGTAGTCGAAGAGCTTGGCCGCCCGCATCTTCAGCACCAACACCTTGAGCGGCCCGTCGACCGTGGGCACCTGGGTGACCCCGGCGAGGGTGAACCCCTGCGGGGCGAAGAGCGAGGTGGTGACGGTCGGGGGAGTGCGCGGGGCCGTCGGCGGACCGGCGCCGGCCGCGGCCCGGGCCGGGGGAGCGCCGGTCGCCAGCGCGGCCAGGAGCACCACCGGCAGCGCGGCGGCCAGGGTGCGCGGGCCGCCGCGCTCCGGTGCGCTCCGGTAGGGGCCCTCCTCGGCCCCGTCCGGATCGGGCAGCGGGGTCCAGCCGAAGGCCAGGGCGCTGCCGGTGATCCCGAGCAGCATGCCGAGCAGGAACCCGCCCAGGTTGGTCGCCACGAAGGACAGCACCGACAGCAGCAGCGCGTGGACGCTCACGTACGCACGGGCCTGCGGCAGGAACCAGAGGAAGAGGCCCGCCGCGATCAGCGCGATCCCGATCCCGATCGCCGCGATCCCGCCGAGGCCCAGACTGACCAGGATGGTCAGCGGGGAGAGCGGGACCAGCAACAGCTCGGTCCCGCCCAGCGTCAGCAGCAGCCCGCCCCAGAACGGCCGGCTCCGGCGCCAGGCCCGCAGCCGGGCCCGGCGGGCGGGCCAGGGCAGCCGTCGCTCCAGCCACCCCGTGTTCCCTGCCGTGGTCCGACGCGGGCCTGCGAAGATCGCGAACCGGCGGCCTAGAAGCACTGCTTGCCGTCCAGGGCCACGTCCAGCTTGAGCCCCTTGAGCCGGAAGTCGCCGCCGGTCGCCGACCAGGCGTGCGAGCGCACGCCCGCGACCTCGATGTCCCCGGCCTGGAGGCCGAACTTCCCGGCCTCGCCCTTGACCCCGGGCACCTGGTCCAAGGTCGAGGCGTCGCGGCCGATCTGGGCGGTGCCGAAGCGGGCGTCGCCGCTCAGGTCCTCGCCGTCGATGATCAGATTGTTCGCGGTGACGTTGCCGGCCGGGCCGCCCGCCGTCAGTTTGAAGACGACCTTGCCGACCGGGGTGTCGACCGAGGCGGACTGGCAGATGTCGGTGAGCGTCGCCTCCCCGATGCCGAGGAGGGCGACCGGGTGTCCCTTGCCGTCGACGGAGCGGTCCGTCTGCACGTAGGAGGACAGTCCCTTGCTGCTGAGGTTGGAGGAGGAGACCTGGAAGCTGGTGCCGGAGACGGCGAAGGACGCGGCGAGCGCGCCCTGGGCCATCACCATCGCCATCGCGCCGACCGCGACGAACGCGGGGAGCGCGGCGACGGCCGTCTTCTTCCAGTTGACCCGGCCCTCGGGCGGGTTGCGGTCTGCGGTGCTCATGGCGGTGGGGCCTCCCGTACGTCGTCCGGTGCGCAGGGGAAGTGCGAAGGAGCGGGGCCGGGCAGGTCTGCCATACTGCGGGCATCCTGTGGCAGTTCGAGGCTAGGGCTGAATTTGAATAATAGTCAACAGCGCGGCAAGACCGAGCGATCGCAGGTTCGGCGGGCCGAACTCATAGCGACCGGGCGGAAGTTGTTCGCCGACACCTCGTACGACGCGCTGTCGATGGATGACATCGCCAAGCAGGCCGGGGTCGCCAAGGGGCTGATCTACTACTACTTCACGAGCAAGCGCGGCTACTACCTCGCCATCGTCGAGGACTCCGTCGACGAACTCGTCGCCCGGGCCGGCGGGGAGACCGAACTGCCCGCGGCCGAGCGGGTCCGCCGCACCATCGACGGCTACCTCCACTACGCGGAGCAGCACCACGCGGCCTACCGGACGATCGTCACGGGGGGCGTCGGCTCCGACGCCGAGGTGCTCGCCATCCGCGACGCGGTCCGCGCCGAGCTGGTCGCCACCATCGCCGAGGGCGCCTACGGCCACCGCGCCCTTCCCCCGCTCGCCCGGCTGGCCCTCATCGGCTGGCTCTCCGGCGTCGAGGGCGCCACCCTCGAATGGATCGGCACCGAGGGCGAACCGGACCATCCCGACCGTCCCACCTTCGGCGCCCTCCTCGTACGGCAGTTGCGCACGACGCTGATGGTGATCGGGGAGTTCCTCCCGCAGTACCCGGCCCCGCCGCCCGCGGACGACCCCACCGGGCCGGTCCGGGCCGAGTGAGCGATGCCTCGCACCCGTGACGGAACGCTCCTGATCGGGCATACTCAAGCCGCCACAGCCGCTGGCCAGGCCCTTCTGTGATCCGGGAGGGCAGCATCGGCTGCAAGAGCACCGAGACCCGGCGGCGCGTTCCACCCCTTTTCGCGCGCCGCCGCCGTGCCCGATGAAGGAGGAGAGCGCCGCCATGACCGACCGCGCCCCGCAGCCGGTGGACCGTCAGCTGCCCACCGAGGAGTCCCGCGACCTGATCGCGCTCGTGCGCGAGATCGCGCAGCGGGAGATCCGTCCCCGGGCCGCCGAGGAGGAGGACGCCGGCCGGTTCCCCCGTGAGGTGTTCACCCTCCTCTCCGAGTCCGGGCTGCTGGGCCTCCCGTACGCGGGCGAGATCGGTGGCGGCGACCAGCCGTACGAGGTCTACCTCCAGGTGCTCGAAGAGCTGGCGGCGGCCCGGCTGACCGTCGGCCTCGGCGTCAGCGTGCACTCGCTCGCCTGCCACGGCCTGGCCGGCTACGGCACCAAGGAACAGCAGGGCGAGCACCTGCCCGCGATGCTCGGTGGCGGGCTGCTCGGCGCCTACTGCCTCTCCGAGCCGGCCGCCGGTTCGGACGCCGCCTCGCTGGCCACCAAGGCCGTCCGCGAGGGCGAGGACTGGATACTGACCGGCACCAAGGCGTGGATCACCCACGGCGGGATCGCCGACTTCTACACGGTCCTCGCGCGCACCGGCGTGCCCGGGCCCAAGGGGATCACCGCCTTCCTGGTACCCGGCGACGCGCCCGGCCTGACGGCGGCCGTCCCCGAGAAGAAGATGGGCATGAAGGGCTCGCCCACCGCCCAGCTGCACTTCGACGGGGTACGGGTTTCCGACGCCCGCCGCATCGGCGAGGAGGGGCAGGGCTTCAGCATCGCGCTGGCCGCCCTGGACGCGGGCCGCCTCGGCATCGCCGCCTGCGCGATCGGCGTCGCCCAGGCGGCGCTGGACGAGGCCCTGGCGTACGCCCTGGACCGCAAGCAGTTCGGGCACCCCATCGCCGACTTCCAGGGCCTGCGCTTCATGCTGGCCGACATGGCCACCAAGATCGAGGCGGGCCGCGCGCTGTACCTGGCGGCGGCGCGGCTGCGCGACGCGGGCAAGCCGTTCTCCCGGCAGGCGGCGATGGCGAAGCTCTTCTGCACCGACGCGGCCATGGCCGTCACCACGGACGCGGTCCAGGTCCTCGGCGGGTACGGCTACACCGCCGACTTCCCGGTCGAGCGCCTGATGCGCGAGGCCAAGGTGCTCCAGATCGTCGAGGGCACCAACCAGATCCAGCGGATGGTCATCGCCCGCCACCTCGCGGGCCCCGAGTCCCGCTGAGCCCGCTAGCGCTGTGACCGCGCCCGCGGAAACCCGGGTGCGGTCCGCACGGGCGCTCTGGTAGCCATCGGTCATGGATGACGTGATGACGGAGCGCCTCGTGCTCCACCCCCTCAGCCCCGCCGAAGCCGAGCGGATCCTCGCCGGAGAGGGCACCGACGCGGCGCCGTGGGCGCCGGGATACCCGTCGGCCGGCGACCTGGGGGCCCTGCAGCGGTTCCTGCGGACCTGCGCGGACACTGGTGACCCCCGGCCCTTCGGCCCGTACGAGATCCGACTGCGGGACGGCGGGTCCGTGGTGGGCGGGGTCGGCTTCCACGGAGCGCCGGGCGCGAGCGGCGAGGTCACCATCGGCTACGGCCTCGTCCCCGCCGCCCGCGGCCGCGGCCACGCCACGGAGGCGCTGCGCGCCCTGCTCGCCCTGGCGCGCTCCCGGGGCGTCGCCGCCGTGGTGGGCGACGCCGACCTCGACAACGCGGCCTCGCGGCGGGTCATGGTCGCGGCCGGGATGCGGCCGTGCGCCGAGGACGAGCGGCTGGCGCGCTACCGGACCGACTGGGACGACGCGGCGGCCGCGGGCGAGGGCCCCGACTGGGAGATCTCCACGGATCCGGCGCGCCTCGACCCGGAGCGGATCCACGACTGGCTCTCGCGGGACGCCTACTGGGCGCTCGGCCGCTCGCGCGAGAAGCAGGACCTGGCCATCGCCAACTCCCTCAACTTCGGCGCCTACGACCGTATGTCGGGCCGCCAACTCGCCTACGCCCGGGTGCTGACCGACCGGGCCACCTTCGCCTGGCTCTGCGACGTCTACGTCGCCCCCGCCGCCCGCGGCGGGGGCCTCGGCACCGCCCTGGCCACGGCCGTCCGCGACCACCTCGCCCCGTACGGGCTGCGCCGCATCATGCTGGCGACCGCGGACGCCCACGGCGTCTACACCAAGGTCGGCTTCGAGCCCCTGACGGAGCCCGACAAGTGGATGACCTTGGGCGCCCAATAGCCGACTCGGCATGTACCGGACAGCCAGTGGTGGCATCGTGAACACCGCACAGGTGCGGGCCGTTGCCGGTACGCGGCCCGAGCGCGCGGGCCGCCTGTCGAGGGGAGGGCAGTTGGCGGGGGAACGGGTACTGGCCGGTCGGTACGAGCTGGTGCGGTTCGTCGGACGCGGTGGGATGGGGGAGGTCTGGGAAGCCCGGGACCACGTGATCGAACGCTCCGTGGCCGTCAAGCTGCTGCCGCACGGACGAAGCGACCGGGCGGGGATCGAACTGTTCTTCCGGGAGGCCCGCACGGCCGGTGCGCTGCGTCATCCGGGGGTGGTGACGGTCCACGACCTGGGCCAGGACGCGGCGGACGGATCGCTCTTCCTGGTCATGGAGTTGCTCCATGGCCGTGATCTGGGCACGGTTCTCATGGAAGACGGCGTCCCTCCGGTGGAGGTGGCGGTGGACTGGGTCGCCCAGGCCGCCGAGGCGCTGGCGGCGGCCCACGAAGCAGGAGTCGTACACCGGGACCTGAAGCCGGCCAACCTGATGCTGACGGTCGACGGCCGACTCGTCGTCCTGGACTTCGGCATCGCCCGTTTCATCGAGACGACGGGCCGGTCCAGCCGGGTCATGGGCACCCTCGCCTACATGTCGCCCGAACGATTCCAGGAGCAGCCCGGGGACGCCCGCTCCGACCTGTACTCGCTCGGCTGCGTCCTCAACGAACTGCCCACCGGTCAGGTGCCGTTCCAGGCGAGCGGGCCGGTCGCCATGATGAACGCCCACCTGGGCAAGGCCCCCGCCCGGCCCGGTGCATCGCGAAGGGGCGTGCCGACGACGCTCGACGATCTCGTCCTGGACCTCCTGGCCAAGGCCCCCGGGACCGTCCCGCGACCGTCCGCGAGGTCCATCGGCGCTTACGGACACTCGATGCCCGGCACCCCCCGGACGCCCCGGATCCCCCGGACGGTCCTCCCCACGACACGAACACGAGCCGGTGACGGTTCTTCCGGATCGCCGCGGGCGCCGTCGTCACCGTCGGGGCCGGCATCGGGATCGAGGCGCTCGCTTCGAGGACTCCGAAACGATGGCCCTTCCGTGCGCCCGGCCCGGTGTACGGAACTCCGGCGGTCGGTGACGGGGTGGTGTACACCGGCGTCGGCGGAGGCACCCTCCAAGCAGTCGTCGCCGGCGACGGTGGCCGCAAGTGGGCGTCCCCCATCGGCGGCTCCACGGCCGGGGTCACGTTGGCGGGCGGCAAGGTGTATGCGGCCAGCACCGATGGCCGCCTCTACGTGATCGATGCCGCCACCGGCAGCGTGCAGTGGACGTACGGCACGGGTGGTGCGATCTTCGCTTCGAGGCCGACCGTGGTGAACGGCGTGGTGTACGTCGGAAGCAGGGACAAGAGCCTCCACGCGATCGATGCCGTCAGTGGAGCCAGGAAGTGGACCTACGCGATCAGCGGCAGCCTGGACCCGACGTCGCCGGCCGTCGCCGATGGCGTCGTGTTCATCACGGGAGGCATGCCCGGTACGGGTGTGCACGCGGTCCACGCCGCCACCGGTGCCGGGAAATGGGTCTACCGGACCGACGAGTGGCAGCAGATCGACGCGGCCGTGGCCGTGGCCGACGGCGTGGTGTACGTCGGCGATGGCGAGGGCCGTTTCCAGGCGATCGACGCCGCCGGCGGCACCAAGAAGTGGGAAACCCTCGTCGGTGACGGCGTGTTGTTCTCCTCGGCCGCCGTGGCCGACGGAGTGGCGTACGCGTACGGGAGGAACGGCAATCTCTACGCGATGAGCACCGCGACCGGTGTGGTGAAGTGGACCGCTTCGGTCGGTTACCGGATGGCCTCCGAATTCACCCCCGCTGTGGCCGATGGGATGGTCTTCGGTGGCGGCGGCAGCGAGTTCCATGCGATGGACGCCGTCACCGGAACCAAGAAGTGGACCTTCAGCGGTGGTGACGAGACGGGGTTCTCCTCACCGGTGGTGGTTGACGCAGTGGTGTACGTCGGGGGCGGCGGCGATCGGAGCCTGCACGCCCTCGACGCCGCGACGGGCAAAGAGCTCACCTGAGCGTGAACGCGGCCCGCCGGACACCCCCGCGGGTCGGAACACCTGGGCCGTTCACGCACGCCGCAGTGTGGCTTCCTTGCCCCAATCCGAACCGTCGAGGAAGAGCGTGGCCCCCTTCAGGGCGAAGTCGATCTGCGCCTCGGCGCGGCATTTCCGCTGGGGATCCTCGGTGATGACCTCGTGCATGACCACCTTCTCCGTCATGACGGCCATCAGGGTCAGCTCTCCCCGGCACGGGCCCAAGGGCCAGTCGATCGTGCCGACCACCTGGCCTTCCTTTCCCGTCCGCAGGCTCACGATGATCAGCTCGCTGTCGTTGCGGGTGGAACCGCGCCACGTCCCCGCCCAGTCCGCGGGGAGCCGGCCGCTGAGTGCCGGGGAGGTCGGCGTCGGCGGTGGGGAGGTCCTCTCTCCGGGCGCCGCGGGTGTCCTCGCTTCGGTGGACCGGGCGGTTCCCTCGGAACGTGTCCCGCCGCCCGTCCCGGCCGCAGTCGATCCGCCTGCGCGTCCTCCCTCGGCCTCCACCCCGCTGACCACGGGGAACAACCAGGCCAACAGCCCGACGACGATCCCCAGAGCCGCGACACCCAGGCTCGCGAACACCGGCCAGGACGGCCTCGTTTCAGTCACTCGCGCTTCCCCCGCTCCCTGCACTCCCGCGACCAGGTCGATGGTGGTCCATGACCGGTTGCCCCGACAGAGTCCTTCCCCGCCGCTGTACGGTCCGTGCTCCGGGGACCGGTCGGTCATGCGGGAAGAGGCCGGCAGGTAGGAGATGCGTCGGCGGACACCCCCTGGACGGCCTAGCCGCCGTACAGCGGGCCGCCCGGCCAGACCGGGGCGGAGGCGATCCGGGACCACTCCGGGTCGCGGCGGCCCGGCAGGGTGCGTCCGTCGTCCGCCCAGCGGGCCAGCATCGCCCGGTAGATGGGCGGGTCCGCCGGGCGATGAACCGATTCTTCGTAACCGGGGGGCGTCGGTCGTCGCCGCCGTCCCGTGGAAGCCTCAAGCGTGTTCATGCCCCGCCAACGCGACGCGCGCATACGGGGTAATCGCCCCCGTCATGCGGGTATCCGTTCGAGACGTCCCCTGGTCCGGGCGGCGCGCCGTGCCGCCCGGGGCTCCGATCTGTCAGCGAGTGACACGACTCTGGCCCCGGGCGCGGTTTCTGACGTACCGTCATATCCGCCGAGCCGACCCGCGCCCAGGAGGTTTGCCATGCCCGCGGACCGACCCATCGCCCTTGACGAATACCCCGTCCACCAGGCCCCGTTGTCCATGAAGTACGTCGCCACCGGCGACCGCAACGCCTACGACCGCTGCATCTTCCACGTCTTCGACCACGCGGGACGGGCCGTTCTCATCCTCGGCCTCGGCGTCTACCCCAACACCGGGGTCATCGACGCCTACGCCACCTTGCGCCTCGGTGACGAACTCCTCGCCGTCCGCGCCTCCGACGCCCTCACCGACGACCGGATGAACCTGTCCGTCGGCCCGCTGCGCATCACCGTGGACGTCCCGCTGCGCACCCTGGGCCTGCACTGCGCCGCGGACCCCGACGACCCGGACGGGCTCTCGTACGACCTCACCTGGACCGCGGCCTTCCCCGCGGTCTGGGAGCCGCACCACGTCCAGCGGCGCGGCGACCGGCTGATGCTGGAGGGCCGCCGCTTCGTGCAGGCGGGCGGGGTCACCGGCACCATCCGGGCCAAGGGCGAGGAGATCCGCCTCGCCGAAGGCGAGTGGACCGGCACCCGGGACCGCAGTTGGGGCGTGCGGCCGATCCCCGGTGAGGAGGGCGGCCGCGCGGCCGAGGAGCACCGCACCGAAGGCTTCCACTGGCTCTGGGTCCCCGTCCGCTTCGAGGACCGCTTCCTGATGGTCATCGTCCAGGAGGACGCCGACGGCCACCGCGCCCTGAACGAAGCCGTGCAGGTCTTCCCCGACGCCGCCGGGCGGGGCGACGTACAACTCGGTTGGCCCCAGGCCGACATCCGCTACCGGTCCGGCAGCAGGCACCCCGAGAGCGCCGTCATCCACCTCACCGATCCGGCGCGCAAACCCCTCGAACTCGGCGTGGAGATCCTGAACTCCTCGCCCCTCGCCGTCGGCGCCGGCTACCCGCCCGCCGCCGACTGGCAGCACGGCACCTGGCAGGGCCGCGGCTGGACCGACCGCCGCGTCTACGACCTCTCCGACCCCGCGGCCCACCCCATGGCCGCCTACGGCGTCACCGACCACTCCGCCCGCTTCACCCTCGACGGGCGGACCGGTTTCGGCATCTTCGAACACGGCAGCTTCGGCCGCCACGACCCGAGCGGCTTCACCGACTACGGATCCGTCGCTCCGTAGCGAGGCCGATGACGAGCCCCGTCACGCGTCCCGTCACGCGCCCCGTGAAGCCGACGCCCGGAGACCCGAACGAAGCCCGCAGGAAAGGGGTGGCCATGGCCACGGCACCACGTCCCCGCACCTCCACCCGCGAACCCGAGGAGCTCGGCCGTCGCCTCGCGGCCTGGCTCGGCACCAGCCTCCCCGGCGCGGAGGTCACCAACATCCGCGTCCCCGGCTCCAACGGCATGTCCAGCGAGACCCTGCTCTTCGACATCGAGCACCCCGACACCCCGGTCAAGGAGTGCGCGCTGCGCCTGGCCGCGGACCCGGCGGCCTACACCGTCTTCCCCACCTACGACATGCCCCGCCAGCACCGGGTGATGAGCCTGGTCGCCGAGCACACCGACCTGCCCGTGCCGCGCGTGCAGTGGCTGGAGGCGGACCCTGGACCGCTCGGCGCGCCGTTCTTCGTGATGGCCCGCGCCGAGGGCCGGGTGCCGCCCGACGTCATGCCCTACACCTACGAGGGCAACTGGCTGCACGCGGCGAGCGACGCCGAGCGGGCGGGGCTCCAGGAGGCGAGCATCTCCCTGCTCGCCCGGCTGCACGACCAGTTCCCCGCCGCGCGGGCCGAGTTCCTGCTCCCCGAGGGCACGGGCAGCCCGCTGCGCCGGCACGTCGACGCCCAACGTGCCTACTACGACTGGGTGGTGGGCGGCCTGGCCCGCTCGCCGCTGCTGGAGCGGGCCTTCGAGCGGCTGGAGGAGATCTGGCCCGCCGACGAGGGGCCCGCCGTCCTGAACTGGGGCGATGCCCGGATCGGCAACGTCGTCTACGACGGTTTCCGGCCGGTCGCGGTCCTGGACTGGGAGATGGCGGCGTACGCCCCCCGCGAGGTCGATCTCGGGTGGACGGTCTACCTGCACCGCTTCTTCCAGGACCTCACCGTCGGCTTCGGACAGCCCGGCCTACCGGACTTCCTGCGCCGGGACGACCTGGAGCGCCGCTACGCGGAGCTGACCGGACACACCCCGCGGGACATGGACTTCCACACGCTGTACGCGGCCCTGCGGCACGGCATCGTGATGCTGCGGATCGCCTACCGCCAGGCCCACTTCGGCGAGGTGGAGGTCCCGGCGGACCCGGACGGCCTGATCCTGCACCACGCCAGCATCGCCGCCATGGTGCAGGGAACCTACTGGAACCGGGACTGACCGGTCAGGCCGCCTGGACGTGCAGGACAGGACGCGAGCCCGGACCGCCGACGTGCGAGAAGGGCTGCGTCCGCCAGTCGAGGCCCTGGGGGAGCGTGAGGACCACGACCGGGTCGAGCCCCCGGTCGCCGGAACCGGCACCGGAACCGGCACCGGCGCCCGCCTGCGCGTCGGCGGCGGGCCGGCCCGTGCCCGCGCACACGGTCATGCCGAAGGGGTTCCAGGGGCTCAGGCAGAGCCCGTGCTCCGGCAGGAACTCCTCGTCCGCGACCAGCGCGATCGACTGCCCGCAGTCGGGGCAGACGGCGTGGTGGACGTCGAAGGCCAGGGCGCCCTCCGCGAAGTCCGGGTAGTCGGCGTCCTGGTCGAAGTCGCCGTACTCGCCGTCGAGAGGTTCGGCCCGTTCGTGCGGTGCCGGTGCGGTGCGACCCGCGCGCTTGGTGTTCTGCATGGTTGTTCCCCCTTGGGTGGGCCGGGCGAGACGTTCGGCCACGGCCACAGCAAGCACTTCCCGTCGCGCGGCACGAGTAACCACAACCACCCCGCGTACGCCTGCATACCCCTGTGGCCTTGGTCACATGCCCGCCGCAGGTGCCACTTGTCCGTGGACACCACTGGGCCTGGAGCGCCCCGGGGCAATAGGTTGGGCGGCTATGAGTGCAATGGAGGAGCTGGACCGCCAGATCGTGGATCTGCTCGTGCGGGACGGGCGGATGAGCTACACCGACCTGGGCAAGGCGACGGGGTTGTCCACGTCCGCGGTGCACCAGCGGGTACGCCGGCTGGAGCAGCGCGGGGTGATCCGCGGCTACGCGGCCGTCGTCGACCCGGAGGCCGTCGGGCTGCCCCTGACCGCCTTCATCTCGGCGAAGCCGTTCGACCCGAGCGCCCCCGACGACATCGCGGACCGACTGGCCGTGGTCCCCGAGATCGAGGCCTGTCACAGCGTGGCGGGCGATGAGAACTACATCCTGAAGGTCCGGGTGGCGACCCCGCTGGAGCTGGAGGACCTGCTGGGCCGCGTCCGCGCCCTGGCCCACGTCTCGACCCGCACGACCGTGGTGCTGTCCACCCCGTACGAAGCCAGGCCGCCCCGGGTGTGACCCCGGCCCGTCGGGGTCCGTGACGGTCCGTCGGGGTCCGCCCCGGCGGGCCGCTGGTCGGGCCGCGCGCACGGACCGGCGAGACTGTTCCCATGACCGACCGCGCCGCCGCCGCCGCTTCCGACCTGCCCACCGTCCTGCTCCGCCGGGGCGAAGTGCACAGCCCCGCCGACCCCTTCGCCACCGCGATGGTCGTCGAGCGCGGCCACATCGCCTGGGTGGGCTCCGAGGGCGCAGCCGACGCCTTCGCCCAGGGCGTCGACGAGGTCGTCGACCTGGACGGCGCGCTGGTCACCCCCGCCTTCACCGACGCCCACGTGCACGTCACGGCCACCGGCCTCGCCCTGACCGGCCTGGATCTCACCGGCGCCCGCACGCTGGCGGACGCGCTGGCGCTCGTACGGGCGTACGCCGAGCGGCGGCCCGCCGACCGGGTGCTCCTCGGGCACGGTTGGGACGCGGCCCGCTGGCCCGAGCGGCGCGCGCCGCTCCGCTCCGAGCTGGACGAGGCGACCGGCGGCCGCCCGCTCTACCTCAGCCGGGTCGACGTGCACTCGGCCGTGGTCACCACCGCCCTGCTCGACCTCGTCCCGGCCGTACGGCACCCGGGCGACGAGCCGCTGACCCGCGGGGACCACCACGCCGTCCGGGCGGCTGCGCTCGCCGCCGTCACGCCCATCCAGCGCGCCGAGGCCCAGCGGGCGGCTCTCGACCACGCGGCCTCGCTCGGCATCGGATCCGTCCACGAGTGCGGCGGCCCCGACATCTCCTCGGCCGAGGACTTCCACGACCTGATGAACCTCGCGCGCGAGCGGCCCGGCCCCCGGGTCTTCGGCTACTGGGCCGACCGCGACCTCGCGCTGGCCCGGGAACTCGGAGCGGTCGGCGCCGCCGGCGACCTCTTCGTCGACGGCGCCCTCGGCTCGCACACCGCCTGCCTGCACGCCCCCTACGCGGACGCCGCCCACACGGGCACGGGCTACCTCGACGCCGCCGAGGTGGGCGCCCATGTGGCCGCCTGCACCGAGGCGGGCCTCCAGGCCGGCTTCCACGCCATCGGGGACGCCGCGCTCACCGCCGTCGTCGAGGGCGTCCGCGCCGCCGCGGACAAGCTCGGCCTCGATCGCGTGCGCGCCGCCCGGCACCGCGTCGAGCACGCCGAGATGATGACCCCGGACACCATTGCCGCCTTCGCCGAGCTCGGCCTCACCGCCTCCGTCCAGCCCGCCTTCGACGCCGCCTGGGGTGGCGCGGAGGGCATGTACGTCGACCGGCTGGGCGCCGAGCGCGCCCGCACCCTGAACCCCTTCGCCGCGATGCTCAAGGCGGGCGTCCCGCTCGCCTTCGGCTCCGACGCCCCGGTCACCCCGCTCGATCCCTGGGGCACCGTCCGCGCGGCCGCCTTCCACCGGACCCCGGAGCACCGGATCTCCGTACGGGCCGCCTTCACCGCGCACACCCGGGGCGGCTGGCGCGCGCTGGGCCGCGACGACGCGGGGGTGCTGGTGCCGGGCGCCCCGGCGGACTACGCCCTGTGGCGGACCGACGAGCTGGTGGTGCAGGCCCCCGACGACCGGGTCGCGCGCTGGTCCACCGACCCGCGCTCCGGCACGCCCGGCCTGCCGGTCCTGACCCCCGGGGCCGCGCTGCCCGTGTGCCTGGCCACCGTCGTCGGCGGCCGGGAGGCATTCGTACGCCCACAGGGGTGATCCGTCCGGCCTCGGTTCGGCAGCGGCCCCCGGACCCGGATAGGTTCGGCCCGGTCCACCACAGGACGCCCGTGCCGGACGGATCCGTCTGCTCAGCGCGCCCGCGCCTCGGGGGCGAGGGAAGGTTTCGCCGGACGGGGGTCCCTCCCTGCTCCGCCGGAGCTCGGGGCGGGTGGCCCCGATCGGGGCCCGGAGTCCAGTAGACAACGGTCACGGCGGCCCGCAGCCAGCGGGAGCCCGGCCGGCCCGAAGGACCCCGGGCCCCGATTCTCCGCCGCACCGTCCCCGCTGTTCTAAAATCGGTTCGCAGTGACGGGACGGGGAGCAGCGAAAAGGGGAATCTGTGAGTGACGGCGGTGAGCGGCGCTACGGCCCGCTCGGCACGGTGCTGGTGATCATTCCGACCTACAACGAGGCGGAGAACATCGGCCCGATCGTCGCCCGCGTACGCGCGGCGGTTCCCCGGGCGCACGTCCTGGTGGCGGACGACAACAGCCCCGACGGCACCGGCAAGCTCGCCGACGAGCTGGCCGCGGTCGACGAGCAGGTGCACGTCCTGCACCGCAAGGGCAAGGAGGGCCTGGGCGCCGCCTATCTGGCGGGCTTCGCCTGGGGCCTGGAGCGCGACTACGGCGTCCTGGTCGAGATGGACGCCGACGGCTCCCACCAGCCCGAGGAACTGCCCCGGCTGCTCACCGCCCTCAAGGGGGCCGACCTGGTGCTGGGTTCGCGCTGGGTGCCCGGCGGCCGGGTGGTCAACTGGCCCCGGCACCGGGTGCTGCTCTCGCGGGGCGGTTCGACGTACTCCCGGCTGATGCTGGACGTGCCGATCCGCGATGTCACCGGCGGCTACCGCGCCTTCCGCAGGGAGACCCTGGAGGGGCTGGGCCTGGAGCAGGTCGCCTCGGCCGGGTACTGCTTCCAGGTGGACCTGGCGCGCCGGTCCGTCGGCGCGGGCTTCCATGTGGTCGAGGTGCCCATCACCTTCGTCGAGCGCGAGTTCGGCGACAGCAAGATGAGCCGCGACATCGTGGTCGAGGCCCTGTGGCGGGTCACGCAGTGGGGCGTCGCGGCCCGCGCCGCGAAGCTGGGCCCCCGCCGCCCGGCCGGTGGCTCCGGCCGGTCCTGAACGCGGCGCGCCCGGCCCCGGCGGCGGTGTTCCGCTGCCGGGGCCGGGCGCGTACGTACGTGGCTCAGGGGGCCAGCGGCGGGCGGTACCCGGTGTCCGGGCCGGACCCGTGGCGCGGCGCCGCGTCCTCGCGGATCACCTCGCCCTGCACGACCATCCCGTCGGGCTGGTGGATCCGGGCCTGCTGGAAGGCGTCGCCGAAGGAACCGGCGGGCGCCGCCGCCATCTTGCGCTCCAGCGAGCCGGTCACGCGACGGCCGAGCCAGCCGCGCACGGGCGGCAGCAGCAGGAGCAGGCCGGCGAGGTCGGAGAGCAGGCCGGGCACGATGAGCAGCAGTCCGCCGAGCATGACGAGGCCGTTGCCCGAGCCGGGCTGCTGCGGGGTCGGCCGCTGCCCCGTCTGGGCCTGCTGGAAGGTCTGCGCGAGGTTCTTGAAGGCGCGCCGTCCGGCCCGCTTGATGACCACCACGCCGAGCACCAGGCCGACCGCGAGCACCAGGGCCACGGCGAATCCGCCGCCCAGGGCCGCGAGCCGGCCGAGCAGCCAGATCTCCAGGATGAACCAGGCGACTACCGCCAGGGGAACGAAGGTACGGGCGGGCGAGCGCCGCCGGGGGGCCGTCGAGGTGGGAACGCCGGTCGTCATACCTCCAGTGTGCCCGGGGCCGCGTAAAAGCGACCTCAATCGGAGGTACCGGACATCCCCTAGGGGTTGTCCGGCCCCGGGGGACCGGAACGGCGCACGCCGAGGGCCCCCGCCACACGGAATGTGGCGGGGGCCCTCGGCTTGTTGGTGTCCGGGTGTCAGGCGGACTTGCGGCTGTCCCGCGGATGCACGGCAATGTTCATGGCGCCGGAACGAAGGACCGCCAGCCTCTCGGCCAGCACTTCCTCCAGCTCCTCGCGGGTGCGTCGCTCCATGAGCATGTCCCAGTGCGTTCGCGCAGGCTTGCCCTTCTTCTCTTCGGGCCCGTCGCCGTCCACCAGAAGTGCCATGGCGCCGCACGCCTTGCACTCCCACTCCGGCGGAATGTCGGCCTCAACCGAGAACGGCATCTCAAATCGATGTCCGTTCTGGCATGCGTACTCCACCGCCTGGCGCGGGGCCAGATCGATGCCGCGGTCCGTCTCGTAGCTGGTAACCACGAGGCGCGTACCGCGGAGAGCTCGCTCACTCATGAATCGTGCCTCCCGGGCTTGTCGCCCACAGGACAGGTGTCGCTGTCGTCGTCATCCGGTCAACGTCCGGTCGGCGGTATTGATTCCCGCTCCGGGTCATGCGTCGCCCGTCGTACCGCCCCTTGTTGTACCCACCAATGCCCGTTTTGTCACATCTGGCAGCAGATGTCACCCAGCGTCTTCATTTATTGACTACGCAGTAACGGTCCGCCTGGCAGGCCAAAGGCGTACACTACCGGCCCTTCGCTTCAACGTCTAAATTTGTTCGGAACTCGTTCGCCAGATCGGCCGACGGGCCCCATTTCGACCGCCGCCGGGCGGTGCTCAGATCCTCTCCGGGACAGGATTCCCCGCCGCTTCCACCGCGCGCCGCACCGGCACCCTCGCGAGGAGCGCGAATCCCAGTGCGAAGAAGACCACCAGCGAGATGATCGCGTCCCGGTAGCTGCCCGTGACCTGGTACGTCAGGCCGAAGACCAGGGGGCCGACCCAGCTCAGGCCGCGGTCGCTCATCTCGTACGCGGAGAAGTACTCGGCCTCCTTGCCCGCCGGGACGAGGTGCGAGAAGAGCGAGCGCGAGAGCGCCTGGCTGCCGCCCAGGACCAGCCCGATCATGGACGCGAGTGCGAAGAACCACACCGGGGTGCGGGCCGGGAGGAAGTATCCGGCGGCCAGCGTGAGCCCCCACGCGGCCAGCGAACCGAGGATCGTCCGCTTGGCGCCGTACGTTCGGGCCAGACGGCCCATCCCCAGTGCGCCCGCCACCGCGAGCACCTGGACCAGCAGCACCGCCACGATCAGCGTGGACTGCTCCAGCTCCAGCTCCTCCGAGCCGTAGATCGAAGCCTGCGAGATCACCGTCTGCACGCCGTCGTTGTAGATCAGGTACGCGAGCAGGAACGACAGGGTCAGCGGATAGCGGCGCATGTCCTTGAGCGTCGCTATCAGCTGCTTCCACCCGCTGACGGCCGGGCCCGCCTCCCGCACCACCGTCCGGTCCCGCAACCGGCGCAGCGGGATGATCGCGAAGGCCCCCCACCACAGACCGGCCGAGGCCAGGCAGATGCGCACGGCCATGCCCTCGGAGAGGCCGAAGGAATCGTGGCCCTGGAACAGCACCAGGTTCAGCACCAGGACGAAGGCGCCCGAGGTGTAGCCGAAGGCCCAGCCCCGCGAGGAGACGGTGTCGCGCTCGTCCGGACCCGCGATCTGCGGCAGGTAGGCGTTGTACAGCACCATCGAGACCGCCAGGGAGGCGTTCGCGACGATCAGCAGCAACCCGCCCAGCAGGTAGTGGTCACCGCCCAGGAAGAACATTGCGGTCGTGGCCGCGGCCCCGGTGTACGCCGCCGCCGCGAGCAGCGGCTTCTTGCGGCCGCCGCGGTCCGCCACCGCCCCCACCAGCGGCATGATCAGCACGGCCACGATCACCGAGGCCGACACCGCGTACGCGAAGAACGACCCGGCCCGCACCGGTATGCCCAGCGGGTGGACGTAGCCCTGCGCGTCCGCGGCGGCCTTGGCCACCGAGGTCAGGTACGGCCCGAGGAACACCGTGAGCACGCTCGTCGAGTACACCGAGCAGGCGAAGTCGTAGAAGTACCAGCCGTGCTGCTCGCGCTTGCGGGCCGCCGCGGCGGCCTTCCCGCCGTCGGCCGCCCCGCCCCCGTTGCCGTCGTCCCCCGCACCGGGTTCCGTTTCCGCCGTGGTCCGCGTGCTCATCCGTGCCCCTCGCTGGTCCCCGTACCGCACGGCCCGCCGCGCCCCGCGCGGCGGCCGTGCGGGCCGGTCAGGCCCAGGCCCCGCGGCGCTCCAGCACCGTGCGCAAGATGTCGATCCGGTCGGTCATGATGCCATCGACACCCAGGTCCAGCAGCGATTCCATACGTTCCGATTCGTTCACGGTCCACACGTGCACCTGGAGGCCCCGCGCGTGCGCCGTCTCCACGAAGCGCCGGTCGACCACGCGGATGCCCGACTGGACCTCCGGAACCTGCGCCGCCACCGCGCCCACGCGCAGCGCCGCCGGGATCGCGAACGAGCGCAGCCGCAGCCCCAGCACGCCCCGCACCCCGTACGAGGTGGCCAGCCGGGGCCCGGCGATCCGCTGCGCCCGCGCCACCCGTCCCTCCGAGAACGAACCGACGCACACCCGGTCCCAGGCCCCGGTCCGCGCGATCAGGTCGAGCAGCGGGAAGAGCGCGGGCTCGGCCTTGACGTCCACGTTCCAGCGGGCGTGCGGGAACTCCTCCAGCAGCTCCTCGAAGAGGGGCAGCGGCTCGCTCCCGGCCACCCGGGCCGCGCGCACCGCGCTCCAGGGGAGCTCGCCGATCCGCCCCCGCGCATCGGTCACCCGGTCCAAGGTGGCGTCGTGGAAGGCGACCAGGCGTCCGTCGGCGGTCGCGTGGACGTCGGTCTCGAAGTACCGGTAGCCCGCGGCGGCGGCCCGCCGGAAGGCGGTGGCGGTGTTCTCCAGCCCGTCCGCGGCCCCGCCGCGGTGCGCGAAGGGAAGCGGAGTCGGGTGGTCCAGATAAGGGTGCCGAAGGCGTACGTGCGTCACGGCGGCAGTATGCACCGGCCGGGCCGGCGCCGCCGCGGGCGGCCGGGCGCGCCGCCTTGGAGCCCCCGTGGGCACCTCCGGGTCCCTGTGGCCCCTCTGGACCCCCTCTGGTTCAAGTGGCGCCCGGCGTGACACCCTGAGGCCGCAGGACCAAGCCAATCCCGGCCGCGGCACCCCCGCTCCGGGGCCAATCCTTCGAAGGTGGACCGGACAGCATGGCTCAGTGGACCTCGGCCGTCGGTGCCGCACAGCTCGCCCGGCTGATCACCTCGCAGCAGCCGCAGCCCGCGGTGGCGGGCGCGCGCAAGCCGCCGGCCTACCGTGCGCTCGCCGACGGGATCAGGTTGTTGGTCCTGGAGGGCCGGGTGCCCGTCGCGGCCCGGCTGCCCGCCGAGCGCGAGCTGGCCGTCGCCCTCTCGCTCAGCCGCACCACCGTCGCCGCCGCCTACGAGGCCCTGCGCTCCGAGGGGTTCCTGGAGTCCCGCCGCGGCGCCGGCAGCTGGACCTCCGTACCGGCCGGGAACCCGCTGCCCGCGCGCGGCCTGGAGCCACTGCCGCCGGAAGCCCTCGGTTCCATGATCGACCTCGGCTGCGCGGCCCTGCCCGCCCCCGAACCGTGGCTGACCAAGGCCGTCCAGGGGGCGCTGGAGGAGCTGCCGCCGTACGCGCACACCCACGGGGACTACCCGGCGGGCCTGCCCGCGCTGCGCCGGATGCTCGCCGACCGCTACACCGAGCGCGGCATCCCGACCATGCCCGAGCAGATCATGGTCACCACCGGGGCGATGGGCGCGATCGACGCCATCTGCAGCCTCTTCGCCGGCCGCGGCGAGCGCATCGCGGTGGAATCCCCCTCCTACGCCAACATCCTCCAGCTCATGCGCGCCGCCGGGGCCCGCCTGGTGCCCGTCGCGATGGCGGACGGGCTCGACGGCTGGGACATGGCGACCTGGCGCCAGGTGCTGCGCGACGCCGCGCCCCGCCTCGCCTACGTGGTCGCGGACTTCCACAACCCCACCGGAGCCCTGGCCTCCGAGGAGCAGCGCCGCGAGATGGTCGAGGCGGCCCGCTCGGCCGGCACCGTCCTGGTCGTGGACGAGACCATGGCCGAGCTGCGCCTGGACCCCGACCTGGAGCTGCCCCGCCGGGTCTGTTCCTTCGACCCCTCGGGCAGCACGGTCATCACGGTCGGCTCGGCCAGCAAGGCTTTCTGGGCCGGCATGCGGATCGGCTGGGTCCGGGCCGCCCCGGACGTGATCCGCAGCCTGGTGGCCGCCCGCGCCTACGCCGACCTGGGCACCCCGGTGCTGGAACAGCTGGCGGTGAACTGGCTGATGCGGACCGGGGGCTGGGAGGAGGCGGTGGAGATCCGCCGCACCCAGGCCCGGGAGAACCGGGACGCGCTGGTCGCGGCCGTGCGCCGGGAACTGCCCGACTGGGAGTTCGTGGTGCCGGGCGGCGGGCTGACCCTGTGGGCCCGGGCGGGCGGGCTGTCCGGCTCCCGGCTGGCGGAGGTGGGGGAGCGGGTCGGCGTGCGCGTCCCCTCCGGCCCGCGGTTCGGGGTCGACGGGGCCTTCGAGGGCTACGTACGCCTGCCGTTCACGGTCGGCGGCCCGCTGGCCGATGAGGCCGCCTCCCGCCTGGCCGCCGCGGCCCGGCTCGTGGGCAAGGGCGCGGGCGGCGGCGGAGCGGAGCCCCCGCGCACGTTCGTCGCGTAACGGCGAAGGAGCCGGGGCGCCGCGGGCGGGGTCCTACGGTGCGTCCGCCGCGACCTCGGGGATCTCGGAGGCGTCGATCGCGGCGCCCTGGGCCGGGGTCCGGTCCGGGTGCGGGCGCAGTGGCTTCGACAGGGTGGTGCGGGCGCGCTCGGGCAGCAGGTCGCGCACGGCATCGCGGTGCACCGGGTGCGCCGCGTCGTCGTAGGGGTCCGGGGTGGCCGGGACCTGGAGCCGGTGCACCGGACCCGACCCGAGCCGGGCGTACCCGCGGCCGGGCGGGACCTGCGGGGTCGGCGTGGTGTGCGGGGGCAGCCCGAGGACCTCGGCGATCTGGTGGATCGCGGCGGGTCCGAGCACGGCCCGGGCCCGGGTGTGCTGCCACACCGCGTCGCTGAGGAACTCCAGGTGGTCGAACTGCTCGGCCACCACCACCGTGACGTGGACGGCCCGCCCGTGCCGCAGCGGGACCTGGAGCAGGCCCAGCGGATCGGGGCGCCCCTCGGCCGATGCCAGGTGGCCGAGCACACTGGGCCGGTCCAGCAGGATCCACAGGGGGCGCCGGACGTCCTCGGGGGCGGGCTGCCCCGCTTCGCGGGCCCGGTGCCCGGCGATCAGTCGCCGCTCGGTCTCGTGGGCGGCCCACTCCAGGATCGCGAGCGCCCCGGCCGGCCCGCTCTCCACGGCGAGCACGCCCGTGCGCCCCGAGAGGCAGGAGTACTCGCCGCTGCCGCCGCCCTCGACCACGACGACGTCACCGCCGTGCTGGAGTGCCTGCAGGGCGATGGAGCGCAGCAGGGTGGAGGTGCCGCTGCCGGGTTGGCCGACGGCGAGCAGGTGGGGCTCGGTGGAGCGGGGGCCGGTCCGCCAGATCACCGGCGGCGCGTCGCGGGTCTCCTCGCCGTCGGCCACCGGGAGCGTGCGCTGCACCGAGGAGGCGTCGGTGAAGCCGAGGACGGTCTCGCCGGGCGAGGTGACGAAGGGCTGGGCGGCGATGCTCGTGGGCAGCGCCGTCAGCACGCTCAGGTCCAGCTGGTTGCCCTCTTCGTCCCAGGCGAAGAGGTACTCCCGCCCGCGCCCCGACTTGGCGTGCAGCAGGGACTCGATGCGCGCCCGCGAGGAGGCCTCGCCGTCGGTGAAGTACGCCGGGTAGCGGATCCGCAGCCGGGTGAGACGGCCCGCGTCGTCGAAGGCGAAGTCGCTGAAGGCCTTGTCCCACTCGCCGCCGTGGGCGAAGAGCGGGCTGGGGTCCTCGGGGAGGGAGAAGTAGGGGACGAGGGCTTCGTAGAGGGAGCACAGGCGCTCGGTCTCCGCGTCGCCGGGCCCGGTCCGCACCGGGGTGCGGTCCCGCCCGTGCCAGCCGGCCGCCGCCATGAGGGTGACCAGGGCGGTCAGCGGTCCGTACGGCACGAGCGCGACCACGAGCACGCAGGCGGCCCCCAGGAACAGCGCGGGACCGCGCCGGTCCTTCGGGGTGGCCGCCCACCTGCGCCGCCCGGCCGTGGCCAGGACGCGCAGGCCCCGCCCGATGGTCAGCAGCGGATGGAGGACGTCCGTGGCGTTGTCGGCGGCCGTGCGAGCGAGGTCGCGACCCCGGCTCAGCGAGGCGTTGCCGCTGATGAGGATGCGGGGAAGTGGGCGCCGGGCCACGGGCGTCTCCTGTGGTTCTTCGGTGCTGCTGGTACGGGCGGGGGTCGGGTCGGTCAGAGCTTGATGCCGCCGAGGAGGCTCGCGAGGCTGGCCGTGCTGGCCGTGATGCTCGGAGCGATGGCCGATCCGGCGAGGAAGAAGCCGAACAGCGCACAGACGAACGCATGGGACAGCTTCATCCCGTCCTTCTTGAAGAAGAGGAAGCAGATGATGCCGAGCAGGACGACACCTGAGATGGACAGGACCATAAGAAGCTCTCCAAGCTCTCCTGGTGGGTGGGGACAGTCACCATCAGTTGTTCCAGGCTCACAGCAAGTATCAATGCGATAAAAGGTGCAGATGGGTGATTTCTGTAATTTTTCACTGATCCGGACCAGTCGGACCGGCTCCGGGCCCGCTCCGCCGCCGCTCCCGTCGCGCTCCCTCGCGCGGGGGGATCTTTGCCTCGGTCCGGCCCCGCCATGTCCCGGTGCGGGCAGTACTCTGTCGATTCACCCGTACGGACGTAGCGCCGTGCGTTCCCCTGCCCGCCCGGCCTGGGGAAACTTCACGCCAGGCAGCCAATGAGAGGCGGTACGACCCGATGAGCGAGCACGCCGAGAACGGCCACCAGGACGTCCCCGAGGTTCCCGACGAGGACGTCATCGAGCTGGCCACCAAGATCTTCGACCTCGCCCGGCAGGGTGACACCGAGACGCTCACCGCGTACCTCGACGCGGGCGTCCCGGCGAACCTCACCAACGACCGCGGCGACACCCTGGTCATGCTCGCCGCCTACCACGGCCACGCCGAGGCCGTCACGGCCCTGCTCGCCCGCGGCGCCGAGGGCGACCGCGCCAACGACCGCGGTCAGACCCCGCTCGCCGGCGCCGTCTTCAAGGGCGAGGAGCCGGTGATCCGCGCCCTGCTCGCGGGGGGAGCCGACCCGAACGCGGGCACGCCGTCCGCGGTGGACACCGCGCGCATGTTCGGGAAGGCCGACTTGCTCGAACTCTTCGGAGCCAAGTAGTCCGTTTCTACGGGGGCGTACGTCCCGGGTTGATCACGGCGGCCTTAAATGTGGTCGCGGTGCGCAAACCGGCTGGGTCATCATGGCGACGGATTCGATTCGCGAACCAGGCGGACGGGCAGGAACGGGCAGGACAAGACAGGTCCTCGCCCGGTCCGGCCGCCGGACGCGACGCACCGAGAGAGTGAGAAGGCAATGGTCTACATCGAGCGGAACAAGACGGCGAACGTCCTCACATGCTGTTACGCGGCCCTGTGAATCCCGATTCCCGGTCGCGTCCCCAGCTTGATTTGAGGCCCTTCCCATGTTCGAACCAGTCATAGCGCCGAGCGGGACCCTGCTCGGTCTCCTCCAGCGCGGCCGCGGCGACGGCACGCTGCACGCGCTCGCCGCGCCCAGGGCGGAGGCCCTCGCGGCCCTCAACCAGTGCGTGCTGCGAGATCCGCGCCAGGACTGGCAGGTCGAGAACCGCTCCCTGTACTACGCCCGCCTGTACCTGGACCTCAGCGGTCCGCTCGGCGAGATCGAGGCGCACCTCTTCAGCGCCGAAGACCTCCTCGACGACGGCGACGGCCGCACCGGCCTCGCGCTGTCCGTCCTCGGCCACCTGGCCTCGTACGGCCGCGACGACGCGCTGATGCTGCTGCGCCGCTACGCCGCCGCCGGTGCGAACTGGGCCTGGGCCCTCGACGAACTCGCGCTGCGCGACGACGACGCCGGACTGCGCGCCCTGGCCGGGCCCGTCATGGCCCGGTTCCCCGACACGGTCGAGGGCGGGGCGCTGCTCGCGGCCGCCGTCCGCGACGCCTACGAACCGCGCCCGTGGAGCCTGTGGGAAGGGGGAGCCGAGTTCGGCGAGCGGCTGCGCGCCGCCCGCCAGCAGGGCTCCTTCGACCGCTGGCAGCGGCAGCTCACCCCGTCCGGGCCCCGCCCGGGCTGGGGCGTCCAGGCCGTCTTCGACTGGGCCGCGGACGGGCTGCTGCGCGGTACGCCGCTGCACGTCCCCGCCGCCCGCTGCCTGGCCGCCGTCGCCACCCCGGAGGACCGGTCGGCGATCCTGGCCGCCGCCGCGGGTGCCAACGGCGAGGCCGCCCGCGCCACCGCCCTGCACCACCTCGTCCTGGCCGAGCCGGGGAACCCGGCCGTCCTCGACCTGATCGAGGCCGCCGGCGACGAACCCGCCGTGGCCGCCTACGAGCGCATGTGCGGCCCCGCCGCCGTCGACCGGGCCCGGGCCTGGGTGCACCGCCCCGACGCCCTGGGCGCGGCGGCGGCGGCCCTGCTGGCCGCCCGTGGCGGAGCCGAGGACGCCGGCCTGGTGCTCGGCGCGCTGCGCGCGACGGTCCGCGCGGCCGGACCCGACACCGTACGGCTCTTCACCCTGGTGGACGGCGCGGGACGGCTCGCCATCGGCTGCGCCGCACCCGTACTGCGCCACATCTACCGCGAGACCGCCTCCTCCCACCTGCGCGGCCGCGCCGCGCAGGCCCTGGCCAGCACCGACCCGTCCTTCGCGGCGGGCTTCGCGGTCGAGTGCCTGTGGGACTGCGAGGAGACCACCCGCGAGGTGGCCGCCCACCACGCCGAGACCGCCGACGCCCGGGTCGCCCCGCGGCTGCGCCGCCTGGCGGCGGATCCGGCGGAAGAGGAAGACGTGCAGTCGGCGGTCCGCAACCGGATCGCACCGGAGTCCGCCGTGTAGCGGGGATCCGGCGCGAGCCGTACGGCACGCGCCGCACGGCGTTCGAGGACGCGGGGGCGGGGACGAGGAGGCGAGCGCCTCCTCTCCCCGCCCCGCCTCGTTCCGCACCCCGTACGGTCCTCCGGGCACCCGAACAGTGGCGCCGCGGCCGCCGCTGCGGCGGCGGCCCGCCCCGGGGTCACCCCGTCGTGACGAACCGCACCGGGGTCCCCGGCCGCGCCTGGGCGGCGCGGTGGAGCGCCGCGGCCGCGACCACCCCCAGCACCGGATAGCCCCCGGTGACCGGGTGGTCGGCCAGGAACACCACGGGCAGCCCGTCCGGCGGCACCTGCACCGCCCCCAGGACCATGCCCTCGCTGGGCAGCTCACCGCCGCGGGCGCGCACCAGCGGCGGCCCGCCCCCGGTGCGCAGGCCGATCCGGTTGCCCGCCGAGGAGACCCGGTAGCGCGCGCCCCCCAGGGCGGCGACGGACGCACGGGTGAACCAGTCGTGCCGAGGGCCGAGGAGCACCGGAAGGACCAGCTCCGCCGGCGGCGCGGGCAGCGGCAGGACGTCCGCCCCCACGACCGGTCCCGCGGGCGCCCCCACGGGCAGGGCCGTGCCCGTCGTCAGGACCGGCGGACCGAGACCCGACAACAGGTCCGTCGAGCGGCTGCCCAGTACCGGGGGCACCGCGAACCCGCCGCGCACGGCGACGTAGCTGCGCACACCGCCGAGCGCGGGGCCGACCTCCAGCACCGCGCCGGCGGCGAGGCGCACCGGCGCGCTCCAGGCCGCCGGACGACCCGCCGCCCGTACGGCACAGGGCGCGCCCGTGACCGCCACCGTGACCGGCGCCAGGGCGCGCAGCGCGACCCCGTCCAGGGTGGTCTCCAAGGTCGCCGCGTCGGCTGGGTTGCCCAGCAGGCGGTTGGCGAGGGCGTGCGCGGGCGCGTCCAGTGCGCCGGAGCGCGGCACGCCGAGGTGCGCGTACCCCGGCCGGCCGAGGTCCTGCACGGTGGTCAGCGCCCCGGCCCGCACCACTTCGAGGCGCGCGTCCCCGCCACCGCGGCCCGGTGCGCGCGTCATCCGGCCGCCGCCACGAAACGGACCCGCACGCCGGGCGCGAACAGTGCGGCCGGTTCGCGCGCCGGGTCCCACAGCACCGCGTCCGTGGAACCGATCAACTGCCAGCCGCCGGGGGAGGAGCGCGGGTACACCCCCGCGTACTCGCCCGCCAGCGCGAGCGAGCCCGCCGGCACGGACGTCCGCGGGCTGGCCCGGCGGGGCGGCCACAAGGGCTCCGGGAGCCCGGTGAGGTAGCCGAAGCCCGGCGCGAAACCGCAGAAGGCCACCCGGAACTCCGTCCCGCCGACGATCTCCGGCACCCGCGCGGGCGGTACGTCCCACAGCGCGGCCACCTCGGCCAGGTCCGGCCCGTCGTAGCGCACCGCCACCCGCACCAGCGGCCCCTCGGCCGGCGCGAGCGCCGGCACCCGCCAGCCGCCGATCCGGGCGGCGAGCGCGGCGGGCTCCCGCACCCCGTCGAGCAGCACGGTCCGCGCGGCCGGCACGATCTCCCGCACGCCGCCCAACTCGCCCGCGTCGCGGCGCCGCACCAACTCCGCGTGCAGCGCGGCCACCCCGGCCGCCGAATCCACCTCGCAGAGCAACGCCTCCCGCCCCACCCGCACCACGTGCGTGCGGGTGGGGGCGGGGGCGGTGGGGCCCGTACCGGGGCCGGAGCCTGAGCTCGTGCCCGGGCTCACGCGAAGGACTCCACGCGGATCCCGGCGCTGCCCAGGGCCTCCCGTACCCGCGCGGCCAGGGCCGCCGCGCCCGGGGTGTCGCCGTGCAGGCACAGCGAGCGGGCCGGGACCGGCACCGGGGACCCGTCCACGGCCGTCACGGTGCCCGCGGTCGCCACCGCCAGGGCCTGCGCCACGACCGCCCCGGCGCTCGCCAGCACCGCCCCCGGCCGGTCGCGCGGCACCAGGGTCCCGCCCGGGGCGTACGCGCGGTCGGCGAAGCCCTCCGGGACGGCGACCAGGCCCGCCTCGGCGGCGGCCGCCAGCAGCAGCGAGCCGGGCAGACCGAGCACCGGCAGCGGCCCGCCGGGACCCGTCGCCCACCGGACGCCCTCGACCACCGCGGCCGCCTGCGCCGCGTCGTGCACCGTCCGGTTGTAGAGGGCGCCGTGCGGCTTCACGTACGAGACCCGCGACCCCGCCGCCCGCGCGAACACCTCCAGCGCCCCGATCTGGTAGGCCACCTCGGCGGCCAGCTCGGCCGCCGGCACCTCCATCGCCCGCCGGCCGAAGCCCGCCAGGTCGCGGTAGGACACCTGCGCCCCGATCCGCACGCCCCGCTCGGCGGCCAGCTCGCAGACCCGCCGCATGATGGACGGGTCCCCGGCGTGGAAGCCGCAGGCCACGTTGGCGCTCGTCACCACCGACAGCAGCGCCTCGTCGTCGGTGAGCGTCCAGCGGCCGAACCCCTCGCCCAGATCGGCGTTGAGGTCGATGACGGGTCCGGCGGCGTCCGGCGCGGGTCCGGCGGATGTGATCATGGATGCCATACGGCGAGCGTAGAACAGCGACGGGTCGGCGGGCGTGGTCCCGGCGGGTGCGGGTGCGGGTGCGGGTGCGGGTCCGGGTCCGGGTCCGGCGGACGATCCGGCCGAACCATGCCGTTTGGGATGTTGTCCGGGTCAGCGCCTAGTCTTTCCGTCGTGACTTTCCCCGCCCCGGCCAAGACCCATCCCTCCCCGGCGCCGGGCCCGGCCGCCGACGAGGGCCTGGCCAGGCGCCTGCGCGCGCTCGCCTGCACCGCGCCGCTGCACGACCTCGACGTGCGCAAGGCCAATCTCGCCGGCGAGTACGGCGGCTACGCCATGGCCGAGGTCGCGCTCGCCGCGATCGACCTGATCACGCTCAACATGGACTTCGACACCGGCGCGGACCACGAGCAGATAGTGGCCAGGCTGCTGCCCCGCGTCGCCGCCCAGGCCCCCGGCCGCCCGGCCACCGAGCACGAGCGGGTGGCCCGCTGGGTCCTGGAGAACCTGATCAACGTCGGCAGCGTCGACCGCGGCTTCCGCGCGATCTACGGCACCTTCGGCCCCGACGGCGTCTACGTCCGCCGGGACTACGACTTCAAGCTCATCGAGGAGGTCCCGGGCTACGGCGGCGCCGTCTACCTGCGCACCACCGACGAGGCCGTCAACGTCCTCGTCGGCGCCCTCGACACCGATGTCACCAGCGCCCAGATCGCCGCCGAGGTGAAGCTGGAGGTGCTCATCAGCCGGGGGCGCCTCGCCGACGCCCAACTCGCCGCCGAGCAGGCCCGCTACCGCACCGTGCAGTACGCCGAGACGCTGCGCCGGACCCTGGACGCGACCCGGCGCAACGTGCGCGCCGTGGACTGGCTCCAGGCCGTCCCGGACATGATCGCGGAGGCGCTGGACCACGTCGCCGACCGCTACCGGCACGAGAACGCGATCCTCACCAACATCCGCAAGGCCCGCGACGAGGCCGAGGAGCCCGAGAACAAGCGGCGCGCCGCCGAACTCGTCGACATCGTCAAGGACTGCATCCGCCGGCACACCCAGCTCCAGTCCCGCCTGCTCGACGCGGGCCCGCTCTTCCGCGCCGAACAGGACCGCCAGGCCTTCGCCGCCCCCGCGCCGCGCTCCGGCATCGACCTGTACGGGCAGCTCGTGGCCCCGCTGCTGCCGCTCGCGGTGTCGCAGGCCTGCCGGGTCACCGACGCCTTCTTCGCCGCCGGAACCGGACTGCGCACCCCCGTCTCGGTCCGGGTCGCCGACCTCGTGGAGATCCTGCTCACCCCGCCCGTCGAGCGCGAGCACCTCGGTGTGGAGATGCCCGAGCCGGACCTGATCGCCACCCCCGACGACAGCCGCTTCAGCGAGGAGCAACTGGCCGGCGCCATGCGCCTGCTGGACCTGCCGCACGACGCCCCGCGCCGCCTGTCCGGACTGCTCGCCGAGGCCCGCCGGCAGGATCCGGACCTGCCGTACCTGGTCGCGCTGCTCGCCGTGCACGCCGCGAGCCCGGCGGTCGGCACGGCGTACCGCCAGGGCGAGGAGCGGATGCTCTTCGCCGTGGACGACGGTACGGAGCTGGACGACCCGGAGTTCGGCGGCGCCGACCTCATCGTCGGCACGGCCCTCCTCGACGCGGCCGCCATGACCGCCGCCCGCACGGAAGCCGCATGACCCCGCCCCGCGCCCACCCTCCGGTATCGGCGGTGCGGGGGGCGGTCGTCGACTCCACCGGACCCGTGGCTCCGGACGCGCGGACGCGCCGACCCGGCCACCGGCCCGGCGGGTCGGGCGGGGCCCGGACCGGAACCCGACCGACCACGCGCACCATCCCCACGCGCACCATCCCCACCCGCCCCGCGAGCACCCGCCCCGCGAGCACCCGCACCGCCCCCGAGGAGACGTACCCGTGAGCGACCACCACGCCGAGCACCCCGCGTGGAGCGAGCCCGACGCGGCACCGGCATCGTCGTCGGCGTCGGCCCACGCCCAGGCCGCCGCCCCCGTCACGCCGGCCGACGCCGCCGACGCGGCCCGGCTCGTCGCCTTCGGGCTCCAGCCCAAGCTGCTGCCCGCCCGCGACGCCGAATACGCCGAGCTGCTGCGCCGCTACCGCGAGGACCCCGCCTTCGGGCGGCTCGCCGACGCCGTCGCCACCGGCCTCGGGCTGGTCGTCCTGGAGGTCTCCACCCGGGCCGGGATGGCCGTTGCCGCGGGCGAGGACTCCGTCTTCGCCGTCCGCATGGGCGACTACGCCCGCCGCGCCACCGCCGACTCCGCGGACCGCTTCCTGCACGGCCTGGCCCACCTCGCCGTCGCCGCCCTGGCCTTCCCCCGCCCCGAGGACCTCGCCGACGACGGCTACATCGGCCGGATCACGGTCAACGGCGTCGACGCCTTCGTCCGCCAGACCTGCCGCCGCCTGGAGGAGCGCGCCGAGGAGCACGGCGAGAACACCGACCCGGCCACCGACGCCCCCGGCCTGGAGGCCGCCTGGCGGGTCTACGCCCGGCGCAGCGCCACCGGAGCCACCAAGGACGCCCGCCGCCTCGCCGGCTCCACCACCGGCATCGTCGGCAAGGCCGCCGCCTTCCTCACCGATTCCGGTTTCCTCCAGCGCACCGGGGACGACGCCGGGGGCACCTACCGGACCACCGCGCGCTACCAGCTCCAGGTCCGCGACATGGCCGGCAGCGCCGCGATGGCCGAACTGCTCGAACTCGGCGTGGTCGCCGTCAGCGACGGCTCCGCCACCCTGCTGCCGCCCCCCGAGGGCGACGACCTCGAACTCGCCGCCGACGCGGGCCTTCCCTTCCACACCTGAGCCCCGCCCGGGCCGCCCCTGGGCCGGCCGACCCCGCCACCCGCCCCCCCGTACCGAGCCACCACGAGAGTCCGCCATGTACGAGCTGTCCCGGATCCGCCTCTACTCCATCGGACCCGCCGGTGCGCGCTACGCCGACACCGTGCTCGACCTGCGCGGAGTCGGCGAGCCGGTGCCCCACCCGGCGCCCACCCAGGCGGAGTTCTTCGCGGAGGAGCCGACGGGCCCGCCGCGGCGCCCGGCGCCCGCCGGGGTGCTGTTCCTGGAGAACGGCGGCGGCAAGTCCGTCCTGCTCAAGCTGATCTTCTCGGTGATGCTGCCAGGGCACCGCAACACCCTCGGCGGCGCCAGCTCCGGCGTCCTGCGCAAGTTCCTGCTCGCCGACGACTGCGGCCACGTCGCCCTGGAGTGGCAGCACACGCGCACCGGCGAGTGCGTGGTCGTCGGCAAGGTCAGCGAATGGCGCGGGCGCCAGGTGTCGAACGACCCGCGCAAGTTCGCCGAGGCCTGGTACTCCTTCCGCCCCGGCCCCGGCCTGAGCCTGGACAACCTCCCGGTCGCCGAATCGACCGCCGTGCGCCCCGCCGGCGAAGGCGTCTCCGGCGCACAGGGCCGGCGCCGCACCATGAAGGGCTTCCGCGACGCGATCACGGAAGCGGGCAAGGCGTACCCGCACCTGGAGGTCTCCTGGGAGGAGATCCACGACCGCTGGAACGAACACCTCACCGACCTCGGCCTCGACCCCGAACTCTTCCGCTACCAGCGCGAGATGAACGCCGACGAGGGCGAGGCCGCCGGCCTCTTCGCGGTCAAGAAGGACTCCGACTTCACCGACCTGCTGCTGCGCGCCGTCACCGACACCCGCGACACGGACGGCCTCGCCGACCTCGTCCACGGCTTCGGCAACAAGCTCGGCCGCCGCGCCGAGCTCATGGCCGAACGGGACTTCACCGCGGGCTCGGTGGACCTCCTCGGCCGGATCGTGGACGCCGCCGGCGCGCGCGCCCAGGCCCGTGACACGCACGCCGGCGCCGAACGCCGCACCCGCACCCTGGCCCGGCGGCTGTCCGCCCGCGCCACCGAGGAGCGCGGCCGCGCCGCCGACCTCGCGCAGCGGGTCACCGACGCCGCCCACCAGGTCACCGCCGCCGAATCCGCCCGCGACCGCAGCGCCGCCGTCTCCGCCGAACTCGCCTACCGGCACGCCTCGCTGGCGCTCGCCGTCGCCGACAAGGCCGCCGCCGCCCAGCGGCGCGAGCTCCTCGAAGCCCGTACCCTGCACTCCGCCTGGCAGGCCGCCGAGTCCGTCCTGCGCCACCGCGCCGCCGCCGACCGCTCCGCGCGCGTCGCCGCCGCCATCCTCGAAGCCGAGCGGGACGCCGCCCCGGCCCTCGCCGCCCGCGCCACCGCCGCCGCCGCGCTCGTACGGGCCCTGCGCACGGCCGCCGAAGCGGGCGAGGAGGTCGCCAACGAGGGCGAGGAACGCGCCGCCGTGCTCCAGGAGTCGGGCGAGGGCGCCCACCGCGACGCGACCGCCGCCGCCACCGCCGCCCAGCGCGCCCGCAGCGAGGCCGAGCACCTGCGCGCCCGGCTCGGCGAGGTCGAGCAGGAGACCGCCGAAGCCGTCCGCGCGGGCTGGCTCGACGACTCCGCCCCCGACGCCGACCCGGCCCGCGCCGCCCTCGCCGCCAGCGACGCGGAGAAGGGCGCCGTGGCCGCCTGGGACGAGGCCCGCGAGGTGGCCCGCGCCGCCGCCGACACCGCCCGCGAGGCCGCCGCGGCGCAGTCCCGCGCCGAACTGACCGCCGCCCGGGCCGCCGACGCGGCCGACGCCGCCGAGGCCGCCCACGACGCGGAACACCGCGCCGCCGCCTCCCTCGGCGCCGCCCCGCGCCTGGCCGACCTCCTGGGCCTGCCCGAGGGCACCGGATCCGCCCCGGGCGCCCCCGACCCGGCTCCCGGCCTCACCCCCGAGGAGCTGGACCGCGGCGCCGACGCACTGCGCGAGCTCCTCGACACGGGCGTGGCCACCGCCGAACGCCAGCTCTTCGACCTGCGCACCGCCGCCGCCGACGACGCCCGCATCCTCGGCGCCCTCGGCGACGGCGGCCTGCTGCCGCCCGGCCCCGACGTCCTGGCCACCGTCGAGTACCTCGGCGAACACGGCATCCCGGCCCTGCCCGGCTGGCGCTACCTCGCCCAGGCCGTGGACCCGGCCGACCACGCGGCCGTTCTCGCCGCCCGCCCCGAGCTCGTCGACGGCGTGGTCATCACCGACCCCGACACCCACAGCCGGGCCCGCGAGGTCCTCTCCGCCGCCGCCCTGCTGCCCCGCTCCGCCGTCGCCGTCGGCACCGCCGCCGCCCTGCTGGCCCCGGTACCGCCGGCCGGCCCCGACGCCGACACCGGCGTGTTCCTCGTACCGCCGAACCCGGCCATGCACGACGAGCACGCCGCCGACGAGGAGCGCCGGGCACTGCGCACCCGCGCCACCGCCCGTGACACCGAGATCCGCGAGCTCGCCGCCCGGCTCGGCGCGGACCGCGCCCTCGCCGCCCGCCTCGCCTCCTGGCGCACCGGCTGCCCGCCGGGCCGCCTCGCCGAGTTGGCCGGACAGGCCGCCGCCGCCCGGTCGTTCGCCCAGGAGGCCGAGGCGGAACTCGCCGAGGCCCGCACCGACCGCGCCGAAGCCGACGAGAGCGCCGCGGACGCCGCCCGCGTCCGCGAGGAGCGCGGGGACACCGCCCAGCGCGCCCGCCGCGCCGCCGACGCCCTCGCCGGGCTCGCCTTCCGGCTGCGCGAACGGGCCGGCTGGCAGGTCCGGCTGCGCGAACTCGCCGACGAGGCGGCCGAGTCCGAAGCCCGCGCCGAGTCCTGCCTGGAGCGCGCCCGGTCCGCCGACGAGGACCGGCGCGCCGCCCAGCGCGCCGCCGACGACGCCCGCCGCACCGCCCGCGCGCTGCGCGCCGAACGCGCCGAGATCGCGGGCGCCCCCGAACACCTCCCCGCCGACGAGGAAGCGGCCAGGACCCCGCTGCCGGACCTGCGCGAGGCCTACCGGGCCGCCTCCCAGCTGTACGAGAAGGTCGGCGTCGGCGCCGACCTGCGCGCCGAACAGGCGCGCGCCGAGACCAACGAGAGCGCCGCCCTCGCCGACGTCGACCGGCTCACCAACAAGGTCCGTACCCGCGCCGCCCAGCTCCTCGAAGGCACCGAGGGCTCCGACGGCCCCTCCCGCCAGGCCGCCGCCGCCCGCGCGGAGGAGCTCGTCCAGATGCTGGAGACCCGCGCCTCCACCGCCAGCGAGCAGCTCGGCCGGCTGCGCGGCGAAGCCGAACGGCACGCCCCCGCCGAGGGGACCGTGCACGCGGACCTCCCCGAGGAACTCGTCCCCGACGACGTCGAGCGCGCCCAGGCCCTGCTGCGGACCTCCACCGCGCAGCTCGCCGCCCACAGCTCCGCCGTCGAGGGGGCCCGGGCCGCCCACGCCGACCTGCTGCGCTCGCACCGCGCGGCCGAGGACGGCGCGGGCGGCTTCGACGAGACCTCCGCGCTGCTGCGGGACCTGATGCGCGACCCGAGCCCGCAGGAGGACGCCGACGAGCAGGGCTCCGGCGCCTTCCCGGGGAGCCTGGAGGAGGCCCGGCAGAGCGCCGCGGAGGCCCGCCGCTCCCTGCGCGGCTTCGCGGGCGACCTCTCGGCCGCCGAAGCCGCGGTCCGCGAGGCGAGCGACATCCTGGTGCGGCACGCCAACGCCACCCGCTACCAGGCCGTACGGACCCCCGCGCGCCAGCAGATCCGCGAACTCCCGGCCGCTTCGCTGCCCGAGCACGCGGCCTCCTGGGCCACGGCCTTCGCCCCGCGCCTGCGCGTCCTGACGGACGAGCTGGAGCAGCTCGAACGCAACCGCGACAGCATCGTCGACCGGCTGCGCGGGCTGGTCGAATCCGCCCTGGCCACCCTGCGCTCGGCCCAGCGGCTCTCCCAGCTCCCCGAGGGACTGGGGGAGTGGTCGGGCCAGGAGTTCCTGCGCATCCGCTTCGAGGAGCCCGACCAGGCCACCCTCGCGGAGCGCCTCGGGGAGGTCATCGACGAGGCCACCCGCGCGGCGGTGAAGAAGAACAGCGCCGCGTCCTTCGGCGAGGGCCGCCGCGACGGCATGTCCCTGCTGCTGCGCGGGGTACAGGCCGCGCTCGAACCCAAGGGCATCGCGGTGGAGATCCTCAAGCCCGACGCCGTGCTGCGCGCCGAGCGCGTGCCGGTCGGCCAGATGGGCGACGTCTTCTCCGGCGGCCAGCTGCTCACCGCCGCGATCGCGCTCTACTGCACGATGGCGGCCCTGCGCAGCAACGACCGCGGCCGGGACAAGCAGCGCCACGCCGGCACCTTGTTCCTCGACAACCCCATCGGCCGCGCGAACGCGACGTACCTGCTGGAACTCCAGCGGGCGGTGTCGGACGCCCTCGGGGTCCAGCTGCTGTACACGACGGGCCTGTTCGACACCACGGCCCTGGCGGAGTTCCCGCTGGTCATCAGGCTGCGCAACGACGCGGACCTGCGGGCCGGGCTGAAGTACATCAGCGTCGAGGAACACCTGCGCCCCGGTCTGCCGCAGCAGCGCCCGGAGGGCGAGCCGATCCACGGCGAGATCACGGCGACCCGGATGTTCCGCCGCAGCTGACCCCGACCCCGGTCCGGACCCTCACCGAAGGGTCCGGACCGACGGTCCGTCCGTCAGCGCATGCCGTCCGTCAGCGCATGCCGCCCGAGGCGACCGGTATGTGCCCGGACCGGGCCGCGCGCCGGGCGCGCCGCCTGTCCCGGCGCAGCTCCCGCGCCGTACTGCTCGGCACCGACACCACGCCGTACCGCTGGTTCCAGGTCTGCCGGGTGATCCAGACGTCCAGCACCCCCCAGGTGGCCAACACGGTCCCGGCTATCGCACCGAGCGCCATCGGGAAGGCCAGCCAGGACCCGGCCACGGCCAGCAGGAACGCGACCGTGGCCTGCGTCAGCACCACGGAGACGATCAACACCGCCCGCACGGCGGCCGTCCGCACCGGATCGGGCATCCTGCGCCGCCGCGCCGCTTCCTCCACCCACAGGGGGCGGCCCCGACCGACCGCTCCGCTCCCTCGCCGGCCCGGCCGGTCCTCGTTCTCGTACACACCACTGCCCATGCTCCGCTACTCCCCACCAGACGGCTCCCCATGCCGCCTCGAACAGATAGACGCTCGAAGGAGGGCGGAGATTCCCGGATCGGTACGATTTCACTGGCCGTCCGGCCGCCCACCCGCCCCCCACCCGCCCCGGAAGAAAGAATTCCAGCCATCCCTGTGAAGACGGAAACTGACGCACCACCAGGTGTCATGTGCCACATATCGGGCCGCTCCCGACCGGAACTATCGGACAACTCGTGATCTTCGCTCGGCAGTCCGGCCGAAAACGTCCGGACACGCCTTCGAGGTCGGCCCGCGGCAGTAGTAGGCTCACGCCGTTTAATTGACGGAACACCGACCCCCGACAGCGGGGTTGAGCTGGGGGAGGCTGGGGAGGCCATGCGCTTTCGCGGGAAATCCATCCGCCGGAAGATCGTGGCGTTGCTCCTCGTGCCGCTCGTCTCCCTCACCGCCCTCTGGGGCTTCTCGACCGTCATCACCGGCCGGCAGGCGGTCGAACTGCTCGACGTCGCCTACGTGATCGACAAGGTCGGCTACCCCATCGAGGACGTCGTCCGGGTCCTCCAGAAGGAGCGCCGCCAGACCCTCGTGGTCCTCGGCGACCCGCGCTCGGCCGCCGCCACCGCCGAACTCGCCCAGCGCCGCGCCGCCACCGACGCCGAGGTCACGTCCATCACCCGCAACGCCACCGACCCGGAGGTCGTCGAGGAGCTCAGCCCCGCCGCCGCCCAGCGGCTGCGCTCGATCCTCGACGCCTTCCGCGGCATCGGCGCCCTGCGCCACTCCGTCGACCAGACCACCCTCGACCCGGCCCAGGCGCTGGAGCTCTACAGCCGGCTCGTCGACCCCTGCTACGACTTCCTCGTCAACCTCCACGCCCTGGAGAACGTGGAGATGGACAAGGAGGGGCGGGCCCTGGTCGGCATCACCCGGGCCCGCGAGACGCTCTCCCGTGAGGACGCGGTCATCGCCGCGGCGCTGGCCGCGCGCAACGTCAGCCCCAAGGACACCCGCGCCGTCTCCGACCTCATGGCCAACCGCGGCCTGCTCTACGACGTCAACCTCGCGATCCTCCCGGCCGACGACCGCGAGCTGTTCGAGCAGTACTGGAGCGGTCCCGAGACCAAGGCCCTGCGCGACGCCGAGGAGCGGCTGGTCACGACGGGGGCGACCAAGAACCCGCGGATCACCGCCGCCCAGTGGGACGAGGCCGCGGGCAAGGTCCTCGGCGACCTCGCCACCATGGGCACCGACGCCGGCAACCGCTACCAGAAGCGCGTCCAGCCCGTGGCGATGGACGTCCTGGTCAAGGCAGCCGTGGCCGGCGTCCTCGGCTTCGTCGCCCTGATCGTCTCCCTGGTGCTGTCCGTGCGCATCGGCCGCGACCTGATCCGCGACCTCTCCCGGCTGCGGAAGGAGGCCCACGAGGTCTCCGGCGTGCGGCTGCCCGGCGTGATGCGCCGCCTCGCCGCCGGCGAACACGTGGACGTGGACACCGAAGCACCCCGCCTGGAGTACGAGAAGGACGAGGTCGGCCAGGTCGGCATGGCCCTCAACTCGCTCCAGCGCGCGGCCGTCGAGGCCGCCGTCAAACAGGCCGAGCTGCGCCGCGGGGTCTCCGAGGTGTTCGTCAACCTCGCCCGCCGCAACCAGGTCCTGCTGCACCGCCAGCTCACCCTGCTCGACACCATGGAGCGCCGCACCGAGGACTCCGAGGAGCTGGCCGACCTCTTC
The DNA here is from genome assembly GCF_044454405.1 of Streptomyces sp. NPDC051555. Lineage (NCBI taxonomy): Bacteria > Bacillati > Actinomycetota > Actinomycetes > Kitasatosporales > Streptomycetaceae > Streptomyces > Streptomyces sp. NPDC051555. The sequence continues at coordinate 307,214 of NZ_JBITDP010000008.1, forward strand.
CGCCTCGACCACATGACCACCCGCATGCGCCGCCACGCCGAGGGCCTGGTGATCCTCTCCGGCGCCGCGCCCTCCCGCCAGTGGCGCAAGCCCGTCCAACTGATGGACGTCGTGCGCGCCGCCGTCGCCGAGGTCGAGGACTACGAGCGCATCGAGGTCCGCAGGCTCCAACGGCTCGGCATCACCGGCCCCGCCGTGGCCGACGTCACCCACCTCATCGCCGAACTCCTGGAGAACGCCACGGTGTTCTCGCCCCCGCACACCGCGGTCCAGGTGTACGGCGAGCGCGTGGCCAACGGCTTCACCCTGGAGATCCACGACCGAGGCCTCGGCATGCACCCGGACGCCCTGCTCGACGCGAACCTCCGGCTCGCCGAGACCCCCGAGTTCGAGCTGTCCGACACCGACCGCCTCGGCCTCTTCGTCGTCAGCCGGCTCGCCCGGCGCCACGGCGTCAAGATCTCCCTCCAGCCCAGCCCGTACGGCGGCACGACGGCGATCGTGTTCCTCCCGGTGGACCTGCTCACCGAGGCCCCCGAGACCAACGGCAGCGGCCTGCGCCTGGAGGGTGCGGAGCGCGCCGCGGTCGGCCGCGGCCCCGCACCGCGCCCCCAGGGCATCGGCCCGGGCGCCGGAGCCGGCCTCGGCACCGGGATCGGGAGCGGTCACGGGAGCGGAAACGGTACGCCGCCCAGGCGCCCGGTGTCCGCCGCGCTCCTGGACGGCCCGGTCGAGCTGGAGGCGCCCCTCGACGTCCACGGCCTGGACGAGCTGACCGGCACCACCGGCCTCCCCGGCATCCCGGGCAGCGGCCGCGGCCACGGCGCCGGCACCGGCACCGGCCACGGCCACGGAGGCGCCAACGGCCGCGGCAAGGGGGCCGGCAAGGGCAAGGGCAACGGCAGCGCCATCGGAACCGGAGCGGTCCCCGCCAGCCCCGCCGCCCACCCGGCCATGGCCACCCTGGACGACGAGACCCCGCCGAACGGCACCCCGCGCAGCACCCTGCTGGGCCTGCGCCCGACCGACCGCGACCCCGGCCGGCAGCAGGCTCCTACCGGACCCGTCCGGCTGGAGGGCGCCGGCCACCTGGACGCGGCCCTGCGCCCCGCGTCCGGCGCCGTACCGCTCCCGCGCCGCCACCGCGCCCCCACCCTGGTCGCCGAACACGGCCGCCGGGTGGACGGCTCCCGGGTGGACGGCTCCCGGACGGACGGTCCCCGGCCCGCCGCGGTCCCGCCGTCCACGGCCGCCGCCGAGCCCACACCCGCATATGCTCCCGGGCCCCGCCACGGCGGCTCCGCGCCGACCGCTCCGCCCGCGCCGACCGGCCCGGGCGGCCTGCCCCGCCGGGTCCGCCAGGCCAGCCTCGCGCCGCAGCTGAAGAACGCCCCGGCCGCCCCGCCCGCCGACGCCACCGCCGACCCGGTCGCCGACCGCGACGCGGAGACCGTACGCATCCGCATGTCCGCACTCCAGCGAGGCTGGACCGCAGCCCGTGACGAGCACGCAGAGCAGTCCGCGAGCGAGGCGGACGGCGCTGCCGGGACCCGTACCGAGCACGAGAACGAGGGGGACGGTCGATGACCGCACCGCAGACCACAGGCAACGACTCCCGGGGCCGCGGCCCCGGCCAGCTGAACTGGCTGCTCGACGAACTGGTCGACCGGGTGGCCAGCATCCGCAAGGCGGTCGTCCTCTCCGGCGACGGCCTGCCCACCGGCACCTCCAAGGACCTGACCCGCGAGGACAGCGAGCACCTGGCCGCCGTCGCCTCCGGTTTCCACAGCCTCGCCAAGGGCGTCGGCCGGCACTTCGAGTCCGGCCAGGTCCGCCAGACCGTGGTGGAGCTGGACGAGGCGTTCCTGTTCGTGATGGCCGCGGGCGACGGCAGCTGCCTCGCCGTGCTCTCCGACGCCGATTCGGACGTCGGGCAGGTCGCGTACGAGATGACCCTGATGGTCAAGCGAGTGGGCGTCCACCTGGCGACCGCACCGCGCACCGGGCTGCCAGCCGGAGGGTGAGCCGGACGGCATGAGGGAACCAGGCCACGAACCCGACCACCGCGCGCCCGCGTTCGACGCCGAGCCCGCTCACCCCGCCCATCCCGCCCACCAGGCCGCCTGGTTCGACGCCGACGCGGGCCCCGTGGTCCGTCCGTACGCGATGACCCGCGGCCGGACGCGCCACGCGGGTCAGCACCGGCTCGACCTGATCGCCCTCGTCGTCGCCGAAGCGGCGGCCGACGATCCGGTCTGGGACATGACCTTGTCCCCCGAACACGCCCACATCCTCGGGCTCTGCACGGAACGGCCCCAGTCGGTGGCCGAACTCGCGGCCGACCTCGACCTCGCGGTCGGCGTCGTCCGTGTCCTGATCGGCGACCTCGTCGACGACGAACTGGTCCACGTGACCCGGCCGGTACCGCCCGCGGAACTTCCGGACGAGTCCATTCTGCGTGAGGTGATAGATGGCCTTCGGGCGCTCTAGCCGCACCGGTGCGATGCACGCGGTGTCGCCGGTCGAACCGCTGACCCTGAAGATCCTGGTCGCGGGCGGCTTCGGGGTGGGCAAGACCACCCTGGTCAGCGCGGTCAGCGAGATCCGCCCGCTGCGCACCGAGGAGGTGCTCTCCGAGCCGGGCCGCACCGTGGACGACCTCGGGGGAGTGGAGGGCAAGAGCACCACCACCGTCGCGATGGACTTCGGTCGGATCACCCTGCGCGACGACCTGGTCCTCTACCTGTTCGGCACGCCCGGCCAGGACCGCTTCTGGTTCCTGTGGGACGAGCTGGCCACGGGCGCCCTGGGCGCGGTGGTCCTCGCCGACACCCGCCGGCTCGCGGACTGCTTCGCGGCCGTCGACTACTTCGAGCGGCGCGAGCTGCCCTTCGTGGTCGCGGTCAACTGCTTCGACGGGGCCGACCGGCACCCGGTGGTCACCGTACGGGAGGCGCTCGACCTCGACCCCGAGGTGCCGGTGCTGATCTGCGACGCGCGCGACCGGGAATCGGTCAAGGACGTGCTGGTCGGGGTGGTGGAACACGCCATGTCCCTGGCCCGCGCCCGCCGCAGCCCGACCCGGACCTGACGGGACACCGGGGGAGGCCGGCCACCGGGGCCCCGCATGGAGGCGGCCCGTACCCCCGCCGACTGGGGTACGGACCGCGGCTCACATGGGGGGTCCGTCGGGCGGATCCGCTCGGGGCCCGCGACCGTGCAGGAAGTGTGAACCCGCCGTCCTGGGCCGTCAAGCGTTCGCGCAACAGCCCCAGTTCAAGGCGCGCGCGAGCCGCTTCGGAGCCGGGGTCGCCGCACCGCCGGGGCCGCCTCACCGCCCGGGCCGCCTCACCGCGCGGGCGACTTCGACGCCCCCGCCGCCTCACCGCACGGCGACGACCGCCGAGCCGTGCCCGAAGAGCCCCTGGTTCGCGGTGATCCCGGCCCGCGCCCCCGGAACCTGGCGCTCCCCGGCCGTACCGCGCAGCTGCCAGGTCAACTCGCAGACCTGGGCGATCGCCTGGGCCGGCACCGCCTCCCCGAAGGAGGCCAGCCCGCCGCTCGGGTTCACCGGCACCCGCCCGCCGAGCGCGGTGACGCCCTCCCGGACCAGCTTCGCCCCCTCGCCCTCCCCGCACAGGCCGATGTCCTCGTACCACTCCAACTCCAGCGCCGTGGACAGGTCGTAGACCTCGGCGAGCGAGAGGTCGTCGGGCCCGAGCCCCGCCTCCTCGTAGGCCGCCCGCGCGATCGAGGAGCGGAACGACCCCGCGTCCGGCGGGGCGGCGGTCCCCGCCGCGGAATCGGTGGCGATGTCGGGCAGGTCGAGCACCGTCCGCGGATAGGTCGGCGTCACCGTCGACACCGCCCTGATCCGCACCGGATCGCCGACCCCGCGCGCCCGCGCGAAGTCCATGCTGCTCAACACCAGGGCCGCGCCCCCGTCGGAGGTCGCGCAGATGTCCAGCAGCCGCAGCGGATCGGCCACGACCGCCGAGGCGGCGACCTCCTCCGGGGTGACCGCCTTGCGGTAGCGGGCGTTCGGATTGAGCAGCCCGGCCGCCGCGTTCTTCACCTTGACCAGCGCGAAGTCCTCGCCGGTGTCCCCGTAGAGGGCCATGCGCCGGCGCGCGTACAGGGCGAAGTACGCCGGGTTGGTCGCCCCCAGCACCCGGAAGCGCAGCCAGTCCGGATCGTCCGGCCGGTCCCCGCCGGCCGGGGCGAAGAAGCCCTTGGGCGCCGCGTCCGCGCCCACCACGAGCACCACGTCGGCCAGCCCCGCCAGGATCTGCGCCCGGGCCGCCCCGATCGCCTGCGCCCCGGAAGCGCACGCCGCGTACACGCTGGTGACCCGCGCGCCCTGCCAGCCGAGCGCCCGCGCGAAGGTCGCCCCGGCGACGTACCCGGGATACCCCGAGCGCACGGTGTCGGCGCCGACGATCGATCGGACGTCGCTCCAGTCGAGCCCGGCGTCGGCGAGCGCGGCGCGGGCCGCGATCCGTCCGTACTCGACGAAGCCGCGCCCCCACTTCCCCCACGGGTGCATCCCGGCCCCCAGGACCGCCACGTCACCGCCGTTCATGCCCGCACCCCACCCTCGTCGGAGCCGTCCCGGTCGCCGTCGTCCGCCGCCACCGGCCGGAAGTGCCAGGTCGTCCAGGTGGTCCCGGTGTCCGCGTCCTCGTTCAGCACCCCCGGCACCACCTCGACCGCCATCCCCACGGCCAGATCGGCCACGGTCACCCCGGGCGCGGCCTGCCCGAGCACGACCATCCTCTCGGCCTCCAGCTCCACCGCCACCAGCGTGTACGGGGTCCAGGGCCGGTCCGGGTCGGACACGTACGGGGCGGGCGGCCGGTATCGCCCGTCGGTGTAGGACCAGATCCGGCCGCGGCGGGAGAGCGGCACCTCGACCAGCTCGCCGCCGCCCGCGCAGCCGGGATTGCGGCAGAAGGCGTCCTCCCGCGGGAAGTAGACGGCGGCGCAGGCGGAACACCGAGTTCCGAGCAGCCGGAAGTCCGCCCCGGCCTCCGTGCCCGCTTCGGTACCGGTGTCGGTGAACCACCCGCTCACGACGGGCGTGCATGTCCGTTCCAAGACCCCTCCTGACAGCGACTCCTGGATCTGACGATCCGTCAGGAGTCTGTCACGACAGGCCGGTCCGGGTCACCGGTTGTCGGCCAGCCACTTCGCGGCGGTCTCCGCGAGCTCGGCGTCCCGCCCGGCCAGCATCATCCGGATCATCCGGACGTCCCCGCGCAGCGACCACGCAGGGTGCCCGAAGCTCGCCGGATTGTTCTTCTCGATCAGGAAGTGCGCGGGCCACGCGGTCCCGTACCCGATCAGCGGCAGGGCGGCCAGATAGCGCGGCCGGCCCCGCCCGAGTCCGTAGACGGTCAGGGCGAGGCCGGTGAGGGTGCCGCCGAGGTGCAGCCAGCGGGTCGCGGCCCGCGCGTGCATGGCGACGTAGTAGGGCCAGAATTCCTCGTACGAAGCGAACGTCATGCGGCGACGCTACTCAGCGCACCGCCGAGCCGACAGAGACGGGGAAGTCGAAGTACGCGTCGGGGAAGGCTTCCGGCCGGAAGGTGAAGTGCCACCACTCCTCGGGCAGGTTCACGAACCCCTGCTCCCCGAGCACGTGCCGCAACAGCCGCCGGTTCTCCCGCGCCGCCCCGGTCACCTCAGGGCTGTCCGTGTGCGACAGCGGATCGAAGAAATCGAAGGGCGTACCGAAATCCACCGGACGCCCCAGCGGCAGCCGCACCAGACCCACGTCGACCGTACTGCCCCGGCTGTGCCCGGACCGCGCCGCGATGTAGCCCTCCGGGATCAGCCGGTCCTTCGCCACCCGCGGGTAGTACGCCGCCTTCGTCCGCTGGTCCGCCGCGTCCCCGGCCCACCGGACGAAGGCGTCCACCGCGCGCTGCGGCCGGTAGCAGTCGTACACCGTCAGCGCGTACCCGCGCACCGAGACGACGCGCTGCGCCCGGGCCAGCGCCTCGGCGGCGGGCCGGGCGAGCAGGCACACGGGCTCCTCGTACCCGTCGACCACCCCGCCCGTGAAGTTGTCCGCCCCCGCGTAGCGCATCTCCTGCCGGACCGTCGGGTCCACGGCGGCGAGGAGGACGAAGCCATCGGGGGCGGGCGCGGACCCCGGCCCGGGCCCCGGCACCGCGAGGGAAACGAGCAGGGAGGCAACAGCCGTCAGTCTCATGCCCCTTCGTCTACCATCGCGGGATGCCCGCGCCGCTGATGAACTCGCACTGTTCCGCCTGCGGATCTCCGTTCGCCACCTCCGACTGGCCCCGGACCTGCGCCGCCTGCGGAGCCACCGCCTACCGCAACCCCACTCCCGTGGCGGTGGCCCTGCTCCCCGTCCAGGACGACGCGGGCGGCGGCCTCGTGGTCATCACCCGCACGATCGAACCGGCCCTGGGCGGCGTCGCCCTGCCCGGCGGCTTCATCGACCACGGCGAGGACTGGCGCACCGCGGTGGTCCGCGAACTGCGCGAGGAGACCGGCATCCACGCCCCCGCCGCGGACGTGGCCCTCGCCGACGTCCACAGTTCCCCGGCGGGCCACCTGCTGATCTTCGGCCTCCTGCCCGCGCGCCCGGCCGCCACCCTGCCCCCGCCCGCCCCCACGGACGAGACCACGGGCTGGCACGTCCTGCGCGCCCCCACCGAACTGGCCTTCCCCCTCCACACCCAGGCGGTCGCCGCCTGGTTCGCGGGGCAGCACGCCTGACATCCGGCGGGGCCCGCACCCGCGGGCCCGCCCTCCTCAGAGCCCCCGCACGGTCACGCCCACGACGCGGTCGCCCCCCTCCGCCTCCACCACCACCTCGTCCCCGGCCCACCGCGAGGTGTACCGCTCCAGCGGGGCCGCTCCGAAGCCCGGCCCCGGGTCGCGGACCACCAGCCCGCCGCCCGTACGGCCGCGCGCCGGCGCCCACACCTCCAGCTCGACCCCGTCCCCGTCCGCCGCCCGGACCGGAACCACCGCACCCGCCCGCGCCAGCACCGGGATCCGACCCGGCGGCGCGTCCAACAGGACCTGGCCCGGACCCTCGTACGCCACCCCCGTCACCGTGTCGTACCAGCGCCCCCGGGGCAGCCGGACCGCCCGCCGGTCCGCCCCGCACTCCAGCACCGGCGCCACCAGCAGCGCGTCCCCCAGCAAGAAGGCGTCCTCGCAGTCCCGCAGCCCCCGCTCCTCCGGCGTCCCCCACCACAACGGCCGCACGTACGGCGCCCCCGTCCGCTGCGCCAGGTGCGCCAGGGTGACGAAGTACGGGCGCAGCCGCTCCCGCTCGGCCAGCACCGCCCGGGCGTGCTCCTCCACCTCGGCCCCGAACTCCCACGGCTCCCGCCGCCCCGCCCAGATCGCCGCGTGCGTGCGGAACAGCGGCAGGTACGCGCCGAGCTGCAACCACCGCAGGTACAGCTCCGGCGACGGCGAACCCCCGAACCCCCCGACGTCCGGCCCCGAGTACGGCACCCCGCAGAGCCCCAGCCCCAGCACCAGCGCCAACGAGGCCCGCAGCCCCGGCCAGCTCGTCTCCACGTCGCCGGACCACGTGCCGCCGTACCGCTGCATCCCCGCCCACCCCGACCGGGAGAACAGGAAGGGCCGCTCCTGCGGCCGCAACCGCACCAACCCCTCGTACCCGGCCCGCGCCATCCCGAGCGCGTACACGTTGTGCGCGGCCCGGTGGTCCCCGCCGGCCCCCTCCAACACGTGCCGCGCGGACCGCGGCAGCGTCGCGTCCCCGAAGGGAGCGAAGGACACCGGCTCGTTCATGTCGTGCCAGACGCCGGCGAAGCCGTTCGCGAGCCGCTCCTCGTACAGCCCGCCCCACCACTGGCGCACCGCCGGATCGGTGAAGTCGGGATACGCGCAGCTCCCCGGCCACACCTCGCCGCGCACCTCCCGCCCGTCCGCGTCCCGTACGAACGCCCCCGCGTCCCCCACCGCGCCGCCGGCCTCGTACACCCCCTCGCCCGGGGCCGCCCGCACCGCCGGGTCCACGATCGACACCAGTCGCACCCCGCCCCGCGGCAGCTCCCGCAACTCCTGCGCCAGGGCCGGCAGATCGGGGAACCGCTGCCGGTCCACGGTGAACACCCGGTGCCCGTCGTAGTGGTCGATGTCCAGGTGTACGGCCGCCAGCGCGATCCCCCGCGCCACGTACCCCCGCACCACGCGGCGCACCTCCTCCGCGCTCCCGAACCCCCACCGCGCGTGCTGGTAGCCCAGCGCCCACTCCGGCGGCACCGCGGCCGCCCCCGTCAGCCCCGACCAGCCCTGCAACACCCGGGCCGGCGTCCCCACCAGCACCCAGCAGCGCAACGGCCCGCCGTCCATGCGCAGTTCGCTCACCCCCGGCCGGTCCGGACCCGAACCGGCGCCCTCCTCGCCCTCGCGCAGCGACACCCGCCCGTCCCAGCTGTCGTCGTAGAACACCAGGTGCGTCCCCGCGTCGGCGACGACCAGCTGCACCGGCATCGTGATGTACAGCGGATCGTCACCCGGCCCGAAGCCGCCCCGCGGATCGGTGTTCCAGAGCCGGTAGACCCCGTCCCGCAGCCGGGGCCCCGAGGCCCGGCCGCCCAACCCGAAGAACCGCGCGTCGGCCGGCACCTCGGACCGCACCAGCCACCGCGCCCCCGCGCCGCGGGCCGCGCTGCCGGTCCTCCCGCCGGTCGACCCCGCGTCGCCCTCCGGCACCGGCCGGACCGGCTCCCACCAGCGCGGCGGCCGCTCCCGCCGCAACACCGCACCGCCAGGCGTGCGCACCTCGACCTGCCCGTTGCGGGACACCGCCACCGTCACCCGCTCCGACACCACCCGCCAGCCGCCCCCGGTGTCCGGCTCCAGCACCGCCCGCGGATCCGGCTCCGGCCCCCCGCCCAGCACCGCGCACGAGGGCGACGGCCCGGCCCCGTCCCAGCCCCAGAACACCGCACCCCCCTGCGTCACCCGGACCAGCAGCTCGGAGCGCGCGAACCGCAGCACCCCGCCGCCCGGCCGGGGCTCCGTACCGATCAACGACCCCGGCACCCGTGCCCGCTCCGCCCCCCGGCGCGGGAGCCCCACCGCGTCCGCGCGCCGGTGGCGCCAGGCCGAGCGCCAGGCGCGCCGCCCGCGCGCCGTACCGATGTCCTTGACCGCACGCACCAGATCACGACCGTTCATGCCGCGCACTCTGCCACCGGCCCCGGGCCGAGCGGGCTGCGTTCAGCTGCCGTTCACCCTCGGACCGATCACACGGGGTGGCCGCCGACGGCTCTGGTGCGGATGTCGATCACGTGGCATGGTCCCTGTGAGCCGCCGCGCGCACACCCCCGTGCGATGGCACCGTACGCACACGGGCGCAACCACCGCGCCACCCACGCACGAGCCCGAGCACACGCACACGAAGCGCGCGCCGCAGACCGACCGGGAGCCGACCCATGACCTCAGCCACTTCGCCGGAACCCCTGTGGGCCCCGGGCCCCGACCGGATCGCGGCGGCCCGGATCACGGCCTTCCAGGCCTGGGCCGCCGAACACCACGGCGCCCCCGCGACCGGCGGGTACCCGGCCCTGCACAGCTGGTCCGTGGACGAACTGGACACCTTCTGGCAGGCCGTCGCCGAGTGGTTCGACGTCCGCTTCACCAGCCCCTACACCTCCGTCCTCGCGGAGCGGACCATGCCCGGCGCGCGCTGGTTCACCGGCGCCACCCTCAACTACGCCGAGCACGCCCTGCGCGCGGGGGAGGACCCGGCGCGCGCCGCCGAGGCCGCCCTGCTGTACGTCGACGAGACCCACGAGCCGGTCCCCGTCACCTGGGCCGAGCTGCGCCGCCAGGTCGGCGCGCTCGCCGCCGAACTGCGCACCCTCGGCGTGCGCCCCGGCGACCGGATCAGCGGCTACCTCCCCAACATCCCCGAAGCCGTTGTGGCCCTCCTCGCCACGGCCGCCGTCGGCGGCGTCTGGACCTCCTGCGCCCCCGACTTCGGCGCCCGAAGCGTCCTCGACCGCTTCCAGCAGGTCGAACCCGTCGTCCTGTTCACCGTCGACGGCTACCGCTACGGCGGCAAGGAGCACGACCGGCGCGAGACCGTCGCCGAGCTCCGGGCCGACCTGCCCTCGCTGCGCGCCGTCGTCCACATCCCGCTGCTCGGCACGCCCGCGCCCGAAGGCACCCTCGAATGGTCCGCCCTCACCGCGGGGGACGCGGAGCCCGTCTTCGAAGCGGTCCCCTTCGACCACCCCCTGTGGGTCCTGTACTCCTCCGGTACGACCGGGCTCCCCAAGGCGATCGTCCAGTCGCAGGGCGGCATCCTCCTCGAACACCTCAAGCAGCTCGGCCTGCACTGCGACCTCGGCCCGGAGGACCGGTTCTTCTGGTACACCTCCACCGGCTGGATGATGTGGAACTTCCTCGTCTCCGGCCTGCTCACCGGCACCACCGTCGTCCTGTACGACGGCAGCCCCGGCTACCCGGACACCGGAGCCCAGTGGCGGATCGCGGAGCGCACGAAGGCCACCCTCTACGGGACCTCCGCCGCCTACGTGATGGCCTGCCGCAAGGCCGAGGTGCACCCGTCCCGCGACTTCGACCTCTCCACCCTGAAGTGCGTGGCCACCACCGGCTCCCCGCTCCCGCCCGACGGGTTCCGCTGGCTCCACGACGAGGTGGCCGAGGACCTGTGGATCGCCTCGGTCAGCGGCGGCACCGACGTGTGCAGCTGCTTCGCGGGCGCCGTCCCCACCCTCCCCGTGCACATCGGTGAGCTCCAGGCCGCCTGCCTGGGCACCGACCTCCAGGCCTGGGACCCGGCGGGCAAGCCCGTCACCGGCGAGGTCGGCGAGCTGATCGTCACCAACCCGATGCCGTCCATGCCGATCCGCTTCTGGAACGACCCCGACGGCAGCCGCTACCACGACAGCTACTTCGACATGTTCCCGGGCGTCTGGCGGCACGGGGACTGGATCACGATCACCGACCACGGCTCGGTCGTCATCCACGGCCGCTCCGACTCCACGCTCAACCGCCAGGGCGTGCGCATGGGCTCCGCCGACATCTACGAGGCCGTCGAGCGCCTGCCGGAGATCAAGGAATCCCTGGTCATCGGGCTGGAGGAGGCGGACGGCGGGTACTGGATGCCACTCTTCGTCCACCTCGTGCCGGGCGCCTCCCTCGACGAGGACCTGCGGGCCAGGATCAAGGCGACGATCCGCGCGGAACTCTCCCCGCGCCACGTCCCCGACGAGATCATCGAGGTCCCGGGCGTCCCGCACACCCTGACGGGCAAGCGCATCGAGGTCCCCGTCAAGCGCCTCCTGCAGGGCGCGCCCCTGGCCAAGGCCGTGAACCCGGGCTCGGTGGACAACCTGGACCTCCTCCACTTCTACGAGGAGTTGGCCCGCAGCCGCCGCCAGAGGTGACTGTCAGTGCCCGTGGTTACGCTGAGTGAGCATCGATCGGTGCCACTCAGGGGGAGCCATGGCAGACACGAGGAACACCCGCACCACCCGCGCGAACACGCGCACCCGCCGCGCCCTGCGCCGCGAGATCCCGGGTACGGTCGGCGTCATCGCCGACCCCGGGGACTTCGCGGCCATGCGCGGCTACCGGAGCTTCGCCTTCGACGACCACGAGGACTACCTCACCCAGGTCGACGCACTGCTCCGGTCCCTCGCCCTCCGGGGCGCCCACACCACCGTCGTCCTCTTCGACCCGCAGGAATACGCCGACCACTGCGCCGACCGGGGCACCGACCCCGACACCGCCGCGGCCCGCACCCGCTTCACCGCGGAGCTCGCCCGGTCCGCCGCCGGACTGCCCTACGGGGACGCCCCGCTGCGCGCACTCCTGCCGCAGCTCGTGGACGAGGCCGTCCGCCAGGCCACCTGGGAGTACGCCACCGTGCTGCTCTCGGGCGTCGGCAGCTGCGCCGACTGCGGGCAGGACGTCGGCCAGGCCTGCTTCGACCGGGCGGGCCTGATCCTTCGGCGACTGCTGGAGCGGGCCGGACCCGGCCGGCACCACCTGGTGTGCAGCGTCCCCACCGAGGCGGAACAGCTCGTCGCCGTGCTGCACGCCGAGACGGCCGACGACACCACGACGCCACCCCGCGTCGACGGCCGGGAGCGCCTCGACTTCGTGACCGTCCTGGCCACCGGCCTCGCCCTCGGCGGATCCGGGGGCCTGGTCCTGCGCACCACCGGCGCAGGGTCCCGTGACCGGGTCCACGGCTGGCGCCTGGACCGCGGCCGCCTGGTCAGCCTCTCCGCCGCCGCGGTCTTCAACGCGTACTGCACCGACGTCGAGACGGGTGAGCCCGTACCGCCGGAACCGGGCGTCGAGTACGGCCCGGGCTACGAGGTGGACGAACCGGGACCGCCCCACTGAGCCGAACGGGCCGGGGGAACGACCGAGGGGCCCCCGCCGATGGCGAAGGCCCCTCGTACCGACCACACACCCCTACCGGGGCATCGGCTACTCGCCGGACAGCACCGCCTGGGCGGCCACGCGGGCCTCCTCGGCACTGTCCGCGGCGCGCGCGGCGGCGGCAGCACGCTCGCACTGGGCGAGCGTGTACTTCGCGAGCGTCGAGCGCACGTAGGGGATCGACGCGGCACCCATCGACAGGGAGGTGACGCCCAGCCCCGTCAGGACACAGGCCAGCAGCGGGTCGGAGGCGGCCTCGCCACAGACGCCACAGCTCTTGCCCTCGGCCCTGGCGGCATCGGCCGACATGGCGATCAGGTCCAGCAGCGCGGGCTGCCACGGGTCCTGGAGGCGGGAGACCGCACCGACCTGACGGTCGGCGGCGAAGGCGTACTGCGCCAAGTCGTTCGTACCCAGCGACAGGAACTCGACCTCCTGGAGGATCGAGCGCGCCCGCAGCGCGGCGGAGGGGATCTCCACCATCGCGCCGAACTTCGCCTGCAGACCGGCCTCGCGGCACGCGTCCGCGAACGCCTTGGCATCGGCGCGGTCGGCCACCATCGGGGCCATGACCTCGAGGTAGACCGGCAGCCCCTCGGCCGCCTTGGCCAGCGCGGTGAGCTGCGTGCGCAGCACCTCCGGGTGGTCCAGCAGCGACCGCAGCCCGCGCACGCCCAGTGCCGGGTTGGGCTCGTCCGCCGGAGTCAGGAAGTCGAGCGGTTTGTCGGCGCCCGCATCCAGGACGCGCACGACGACCCGGCCCTCGGGGAAGGCCTCCAGGACGGCGCGGTACGCCTCGATCTGCTTCTCTTCGGTCGGCGCGGTCTTGCTGTCGTCCAGGAAGAGGAACTCGGTGCGGAACAGGCCCACACCCTCGGCGCCCGCCTCGACGGCCGCCGGCACGTCCGCCGGACCACCGATGTTGGCCAGCAGCGGCACCTTGTGACCGTCCGACGTGGCGCCCGGACCGGACGACGCGGACAGCGAGGCCTTGCGCTCGGCGGCCGCGGCCTCCAGCTCGGCCCGCTTCTCCGCGGTCGGGTCCACGAACAGGTCACCCGTGCTGCCGTCCACGGCGATCACGGTGCCCTCGGGGATCTCACCGGCGCCCGGCAGGGCGACGATCGCCGGCACGCCCAGCGCCCGCGCGAGGATCGCGCTGTGGCTGGTCGGGCCGCCCTCTTCGGTCACGAAACCGAGCACGAGCGCCGGGTCGAGCAGCGCGGTGTCGGCGGGAGCGAGGTCCCGCGCGATCAGCACGTACGGCTCGTCACTGTCCGGCACGCCCGGCATCGGTACGCCCAGCAGGCGGGCCACGATCCGGTTGCGCACGTCGTCCAGGTCGGCCACGCGGCCGGCCATGTACTCGCCGGCACCCGCGAGCAGCTCGCGGTAGGCGGCGAACGCGTCGTACACACCGCGCTCGGCGGTGCTCCCGACGACGATCCGACGGTCGACATCGGCCATCAGCTCAGGGTCCTGAGCGATCATGGCCTGAGCTTCGAGCACGTGCTGGGCCTCGCCACCGGCCAGCTGGCCGCGCGCGATCAGGTCGGCCGCCACGGCATCCACGGCCTGACGGGCGCGCCCCTGTTCGCGCTCCGCCTCCTCCGCGGCGATCTGCTTGGCCGGCGGTTCGAGAACCGCCGTGCCCATGTGCCGAACCTCGCCGATCGCCACACCGTGGCTCACGCCGACGCCTCGCAGCGTTGTCTCCATTTCACCCGTCTCCGATTGAGCGGCGGGACCACCCGCCGCGTTGGATGTCCGATTCGCCCGAGCAGGCGGATACGTCACTGCCAGCCGAAGAGCACGTCTCCGGCCTTCATGTCTCCGGCCTCGACGACGTCGGTGAGGGAGTCGGGAGTCGCTTCCAGCGCCACGATCGGGCAGATGGGGGACTTGCCGGCGGCCTCGACCGCGGCGGGGTTCCAACGGATGACGGTCTGGCCGCGCGTCACGGTGTCGCCCTTGTTGACGAGCAGCTCGAAGCCCTCGCCGTTGAGCTGAACGGTGTCGATCCCGAGGTGCGTGAGCACACCGTGGCCTTCGGCGTCGACGACGACGTAGGCGTGCGGGTGCAGGGAGACGACCACACCGTCGACGGGGGACACCGCCTCCGAGGGCTCACGCACGGGGTCGATAGCGGTGCCCGGTCCCACCATTGCGCCGGAGAACACCGGATCGGGCACTGCCGCGAGTCCGATGGCGCGCCCGGCAAGTGGGGACGTCACGCTGGTCATGGGGGGCCTCCCAGGGGTGGGGCTTCTTCGTGTCGCCGTCACAACCTGTCCTGGACGGCGTACTTTGAGAAGGGTAAGTCATGAGACGTCCCGGTTCCGCACGAAGTACACCTCCTTATGGAGGCCCTACGCGCTACCGCGACGCCCTAGTGGACTAGACCATACGCCTGAATCGATTTGCTTGGGCATCGGCGGACCTGTACTGTCGTGACTCCCGCCAGAACGCGTCGTGTGAACACCGCACGAACTGCTCATGGACGGGAACCTTCCTCTTCAACCGCTGATCTTCAGCCCCCCTTTCTTTCCGCATGCCTGTTCGGCAGTCGGAGCGAGTGGTCGGGAAGACGAAAAAGCGCTGGTAGAGTTGGAATCGCCGGAAAGGGAAACGCGAAAGCGAAGAACTGGAAAGCGAAAAGCAAGATCCCGCTTCGACTGGGAATCGGACACGAAAGAGTCTGATAGAGTCGGAAACGAAGAACGAAGCCCGGAGGAAAGCCCGCGAGGGTAAGTACAAAGGAAGCGTCCGTTCCTTGAGAACTCAACAGCGTGCCAAAAATCAACGCCAGAAGTTGATACCCCGTCCACTTCGGTGGATGAGGTTC
>NZ_JBITDP010000009.1:0-39650 GCF_044454405.1 Streptomyces sp. NPDC051555
GTGACCTGCTCTCCGAACCGAGCCGAACCCGGCCTGCCCTGCCCGCTCGACAAGTAGCCCCGCGGAAGGACTTTGGTCCCGTCGCCGGCATGGCCTGAAGTCCCGGCGCTCACTCCAGAAGACCGCATGGCTCGGTAAGGCGCAGGCCCTCGTACTCCGGCCCGAGCATCGCGGCGTACTCCCGCATCCGCTGAGCCACCCGCAGCTCCTCGGCATCCTCGCGCCGCCTGGTCGGGCTCGGGGTGCCGGAGGCCACGTGGACCGGCATGTGGCCCACGGTCACCGCCGGCGGCCTGCCCCACGTCCACCTGGGGATGCTCCCGGCCGATGTGGTGGAGTGGATGGCCGAGGCCCTGAGGGGCGTGGATACCTCCGCCCGTCGAGGTCGCGCGAGGTGTCCCGCCCTTGCGGAAGATCGCCGGACGCCGGCTCCGTCGGACAGCCGTCTGCCACTCTTGGACGGACCGGCTCTTGGACGGACCGGCTCTTGGACGTGCCGGCTCTTGGACGTGTCGGCGGAGAGGTGACGGGGGGAGCGCCATGTGCGGAAGGTTCGCAGCGAGTCGTGGGCCGGAGGAACTGGCGGGCGTGTTCGGGGTGGAGCGGTGGGAGCCCGCCGAGGCCCTGGCTCCGGACTGGAACGTCGCGCCGACGAAGGAGGTCCTCGTCGTCCTCGACCGTCCGCTGAAGGACGCGGACGAGCGGCGTCCGGTTCGCCAGCTGCGCCGCCTGAAGTGGGGGCTGGTCCCCTCCTGGGCCAAGGACCCCGAGAGCGCCGCTCGGATGATCAACGCCCGGTCCGAGACCCTGCACGAGAAGCCGTCCTTTCGTCGCCCCTTCGCCCGGCAGCGCTGCATCGTCCCGGCCGACGGCTACTACGAGTGGGTCACCGCCCACGACGAGCGCCAGCTGGAGGTCGAGGGCAAGAAGAAGCGGGCCCGCAAGCAGCCCTACTTCGTGCTCCCCACCGACGGCGCGGTCTTCGCGATGGCCGGGATATACGAGTTCTGGCGCGACCGGACCCTGCCCGACGAGCACCCGCTCGCCTGGTGGGCCACCTGCTCGGTGATCACCGCCGAGGCCGAGACCGGCCCGCTCGGGGTGGCGCCCGCCGAGGGGCCGCGCTCGCTCTCCGACATCCACCCCCGGATGCCGCTCATGCTGACCCCGGACCGCTGGGACGCCTGGCTCGACCCGGCGCACACCGACGAGGCCGAGCTGCGGGCCCTGCTGGCGCCGCCGCCGGGCGGGCGGATGCGGGCCTATCCGGTCTCCACCTCGGTCAGCAGCGTCCGCAACAACGGGCCCGAGCTGCTGACGGAGCTGGAGGCGCCCGAGGAAGCCACGCTCTTCTAGGCCGTCCGTTCGGCTCCGACGCCTTCGGCTTCCCGCAGGATGGGGGCATGAGCACGCCTACGCAGCACGTCCAGAGCGTCGAGACCCCGGCGGGCGAGGCCCGGATCACCTGGCACCCGGCGGCGCGGCCGCGGCTGGTGCTGGCCGTCGGCCACGGCGCCGGCGGCGGGATCGAGGCCCGGGACCTGGTCGCGCTGGCGGCCGCCCTGCCCGCCCGGGGGATCACCGTCGCCCTCGTGGAGCAGCCCTGGCGGGTGGCCGGGAAGAAGGTGGCGGCCGCGCCGAAAGTGCTGGACACGGGCTGGCGGGCGCTGTGGCCCGCACTGGGCGGCCCCGGCCTGCCGGTGGTCGCCGGCGGGCGCAGCGCGGGGGCCCGGGTGGCCTGCCGGACCGCCGCCGAGCTCGGGGCGGCCGGGGTGCTGGCGCTGGCCTTTCCGCTGCATCCGCCGGGCCGGCCCGAGAAGACCCGGCTGGCCGAGCTGCTGGGCGCCGGGCGGCCGACGCTGGTGGTACAGGGCGGCCGGGACCCCTTCGGAGGCCCCGCGGAGTTCCCGGCTCCGGGCGCGGGGGACACGTACCGGCTCGTGGAGGTGGCGTACGGCGATCACGGCTTCGCGGTGCCGAAGCGGGCGGCGACCACCCAGGAGGAGGCCCTCGCGGTGATCACGGACGCGGTGGCGGAATGGCTCGTGGACCTGCCTCTTTGAGCCCCCTCTCAGCCCCCTCTCAGCCTCCTCCGGGACCCCTGTTCCGGGAGGCGTCCGAGGCCGACCTGACACATTCCCGGAGCGCGTGGGGGCGTGTGAGCCACCTCGCATCCGAGCCTTTCCGGAACTCCGGGGAAACTCCCCGGGCGCCGGGGAATGCCGTGCCCCGGCCCCGCTGTTGTGCGGGATGTCGGAACGTACGGAATCTCGCCGGAGGAGAGGGAGCGCATGACCCAGGTCATCAGTCAGAACCGTCCGCAGGCCGCCAGCGGCCTGGAGTGGACGGTGCTGCCCGGGTCCAAGCACGGTGCCCCTCGGGCGGCGGATGGCCGGGAAGGTCGACTATTCTCCGATTCGAGCGGGTCCGCTTTCGGAGCCGCCACGCTGTCGGAGGAGGTGGGTCCTGTCGCTGGGACCGACGAAGGCCACGCGGAGGAGACGACCCCGGAGCGCAATGCGCGCTTCGAGCGGGACGCCCTCGGCTACCTCGACCAGATGTACTCGGCCGCGCTGCGCATGACGCGCAATCCGGCCGACGCCGAGGACCTGGTCCAGGAGACGTATGCGAAGGCGTACGCGTCCTTCCACCAGTTCCGCGAGGGCACCAACCTCAAGGCGTGGCTCTACCGCATTCTGACGAACACCTTCATCAACTCCTACCGCAAGAAGCAGCGCGAACCCCAGCGCAGTGCGGCGGAGGAGATCGAGGACTGGCAGCTGGCGCGCGCCGAGTCGCACATGTCGACCGGTTTGCGTTCCGCCGAATCGCAGGCGCTCGATCACCTGCCCGATTCGGACGTGAAGGAAGCACTCCAGGCCATTCCGGAAGAGTTCCGCATTGCCGTCTATCTCGCGGACGTAGAGGGCTTTGCCTACAAGGAGATCGCGGACATCATGGGTACACCCATCGGTACGGTCATGTCGCGACTGCACCGCGGGCGCCGCCAACTCCGCGGAATGCTGGAGGACTACGCCCGTGAGCGCGGGCTGGTCCCCGCGGGCGCGGGAGAGTCGAACGACGGGAAAGGCTCGGGCTCATGAGCTGCGGAGATCCGCACGAGACGGAGTGCTCTGAGGTCTTGGACCACTTGTATGAGTTCCTGGACCGCGAGATGCCGGACAGCGACTGCACGAAGTTCGAAACGCACTTCGGCGAGTGCAATCCCTGCCTGGAGAAGTACGGCCTGGAACAGGCCGTGAAGAAGCTGGTCAAGCGCTGCTGCGGGTCGGACGACGTACCGCAGGACCTGCGCTCGAAGGTGATGGGCCGGATCGAGCTGATCCGTTCGGGACAAGCCGTACCCGATCACGACGTGACGGCGGCGCCGCCGAGCCCCGCCACTCCGGCGACTCCGGCGACGGGCTGATCCCTTTCCGAGGGAACGGGTGCCCCCGGAAAGCGACTTCGTTCACCCGAAGGTGCTAATCCAAGGGCCTCCGGACGGCCCAACACGCGAATGTGGCCCGCTCGCCGCGGGCCACACCTATTCTCCCCTTCCGGTACCGGATGTCATTCCGTACCTGGCTCGAAGGTTCCGGGGTTCCGGGGTTCCGGGGGAGGAGAGCGCCATGCGGGGACTTCCGCCGGCGGCGCGCGCCTACGTCCTCTGTGCCGTCCTCGGTGCCCTCGCCTGCGTCCTGCCCGCGCTGCTCGGCTCCGGCACGCCCCGGGCCGCCGTCGCCCTGCTCGCCGTCCTCTACCTCGCCTGCGAGCTGGCCAAGCTCTGCCCGCGGCTCGGCGGGCGGGCGCCCGAGGGCATCGGGGCCTTCTTCCCCGTCGTCCTCGCCGCCGTCTTCCTGCTGCCGCCCTCCGCCGCCGCGCTGGTCGCCCTCCCCGGCGCGCTCGCCGGGGCCGCGTCCGAGCCCCCCGCCGCGGTGCGCCGGGCCTGGCACGGGGCGCAGCAGGCGCTGGCCGCCTGGGCCGCGGGAGTCACCTTCGCCCTGCTCGGTGGTCCCGCCGCGCTCGGCGGCGCCGCCGACCCCGGGGGAGCGGTCGCGGACTTCCCCTACGTGATGCTTCCGGCGGCCCTCGCGGCCGTCGTCTTCTGCCTGGTGCTCACCGCCCTCGAAGCGGGCGTGCTGGCCACCGCCGAGCGGCGGCCGGCGGCGACCGCCTGGCGCGCGCCGCTCGCCCTCTCCCTCGCCCCGCACTGCGTGCACGGACTGGCGGGGCTCATGATGGCCGTCATGTGGCGCAGCCCCTACGGCCCGCCCGCGGCGCTGCTGGTGCTGCTGCCGATGTACATCTCCTGCTGGGTCTTCGCCCAGTACCACCACGAACGGGCGGCCCACCGGTCCACCATCCGCGCCCTCGTGCAGGCCGTGGACCTCAAGGACCGCTACACGCGCGGCCACAGCGAGCGGGTCGGCCAGGCCTCCGCGATGATCGCCCGCGAACTGGGCATGGCCGAGGACCGCCTGGAGGTGGTCCGGATCGCCGGGATCCTGCACGACGTCGGCAAACTCGGCGTGCCCACCCGGCTGCTGCGCAAGGACGGTCCGCTGACCCCGGAGGAGCGCCGGATCATCGAACTCCACCCCGAGTACGGGCACGAGATGGTCCGCGGCATCGGCTTCCTCGGCGAGGCGCGGTCCGCGATCCTGCACCACCACGAGCGGGTGGACGGCTCCGGCTACCCCTACGGCCTGTCCGGCGGTCAGATCCCCGTCCTCGCCCGGGTGGTGGCGGTGGCCGACGCCTTCGACGCGATGACCTCGACCCGCTCCTACAGCCGGGCCCGGCCGGTACCGACGGCGCTGGGCGAGCTGGAGCGCTGCGCCGGGGCCCAGTTCGACCCCGACATGGTGGGCGCGCTGGTGCGGGCGATCGGCCGGCACGGCTGGCACCCGGTGGTCACCTCGGACGAGGAGCTCCAGGTGATCCCCCAGTCGCCGCCGGCAGCGGCCCCCGCCGCCGCGCCCGTACGGGCCCCCGCGCCGCCGCCGGGGCCGCCGGGGGTGACGGGGCTACCGGGGTTGCCCGCCCAGAACGCCGAGTCCCGGGCGCACACGGACGCCGGCGGAGCCACCACCGGCCCCGGAGCGACCACCGGCCCCGGAGGGACCGGATGAGGGACGGGGGCGCCAAAGCCGTCCGCGCGGCCGCCGCCCTGCTCACCGCGGCGGCCCTCGGGCACACCCTGTGGTTCGGCGTGAGCGGCCCCGGCACCGCCCTCGCCTTCGGCCTGCTCATCACCCTCGGTGAACTCGCCCGCCGGGACCCGCCCGGTCCGAGCGGGCGCCCGGGGGCCGGTCCGCCGCAGGCCGGTCCGCCGCGGGTCGGACCCCTGCGGGCCGAGGACCGCCAGCCCGCGCCGCTGGGGTCCGCCGCGGCCCTCGCCTACGCCCTGCTCGGAGCGGACGCGGGGCAGCCCACCCACCACGGCGCGCTCCAGGTCGTCGCCGTCGTCGTCGCGGCCGCCCTCGCCGGGATCGCCGCGCAGGTGGCCCGCGGCCGCGGGCCCGCGGTCGACCACGTGGCCCGCCGGGTCCTCACCGTCGGCTTCGCCGCCGCCTGCTTCCAGCCGCTGCACAACTCCGGCCGGCTGGAGGAGCAGGTCGGCCGGGGCCCGTACCTGGTGCTCTTCCTGCTCTTCCTGCTCGGCCTCACCGCCCTGTGCGACGCGGTGCTCGCCGCCGCGCTGGCCGGACTGCGCACCGGGTGGCCGTACGGACCGCTGCTGCGGGACGAGCTGCGCGCCCTGCTCGGCATCGGCTCGGCGATCTGCGCCACCGGCGTGGTGATGGCCCTGGGGGTGGCGGTCGCCGGGCTCTGGGCGCTGCCCGTCCTCAGCGTGCCCCTGCTGCTCACCCAGATGTCCTTCCGCCGGATCGACGCCGTCCGCACCACCTACCGGCAGACGATCACCTCGCTGGCCCGGGCCACCGAGATCGCCGGCTACACCCGGCCCGGGCACGCCCGCCGGGTCGCCGCCCTCAGCTGCGCCGTGGGCCGGGAGCTGGGCCTGTCGCAGCGGGAGCTGATCGTCCTGGAGTACGCCGCCCTGATGCACGACATCGGACAGCTGTCCCTGGTCGACCCGGTCCCCGCCGGGGCCACCGCTCCGCTGCCGGCCGCCGAGGCCCGCCGGATCGCCGTGCTGGGGGGTGAGGTGGCCCGCCAGACCGGGGTGTCCGCCGAGGTCGCCGTGGTCGTCGAGAGACAGGCCGACCCCTACCGCGACCAGCCGGTCCTGGCCCGCATCGTGCGGACCGCCAACGCCTACGACGACCTGGTGGGCGGCTCCCGTCACCCGGGCGGCTCACTGGCCGCGCTGGAGCAGCTGCGCCTCGGCACGGCCCACGACCACCATCCCGACGTCGTCGAGTGCCTCGCGTACGTTTTGCGGCGGAACAGTTCGAGGCGGGATGGTGCCCGCCTGGAGCGGCCGAAACGGGATGCGCGGGGGCGCGGCGGACGTGCCAGAGTTGTACCTGGCCGACCTGGGTAACCCATGGGTAATGAGCGGCCGTATCCGTGGGCATGGTTGGATGCGAAGTGAGAGTGTCCGCAAGGCTGCACTGTTGCATCGTTGGACCGGCAGGCGGGAATCGTGAGGATCTTCGGGAAGGTACGGCATCGGCCCTCCGCCTCGTGGCGGCAGGCCACCGACCGCGCGTTCACGCTGATCGGCGACGGGCGGTACGAGGACGCGGGTGCGCTGCTGACCAGGGCGGCGGACCTGGAACCCTGGCTGTCCGAGTCCTGGTTCAACCTGGCCCTGCTGCACAAGTTCCGGCACGACTGGGAGCAGGCGCGGGCCGCGGGGCTGCGCGCCGTGGCCCTGCTGGACCGTGAGTCGGGCGCCCCCGACTGGTGGAACGTGGGCATCGCCGCCACTGCCCTGCAGGACTGGCCGCTGGCCCGCCGCGCCTGGCAGGCGTACGGGCTGAAGGTGCCCGGCGAGGCCAACGGATCCGGTGAGCCCGTCGGCATGGAGCTCGGCAGCGCGGCGGTCCGGCTCTCGCCCGAGGGCGAGGCCGAGGTGGTCTGGGGCCGCAGGTTGGACCCGGCCCGGATGGAGGTCCTCTCGATCCCGCTGCCCTCCTCCGGGCGGCGCTGGGGCGAGGTCGTCCTGCACGACGGGGTCCCGCACGGCGAGCGGGTGACCTCCGCCGGCCCCTCCTACCCGGTGTTCGACGAGATCGAGCTGTGGGCGCCGTCGCCGGTGCCGACCTGGGTGGTGCTGCTGGAGGCGGCCACCGAGGCCGACCGCGACGCCCTGGAGCAGCTGGCCTCGGACGCGGGCTTCGCCGCCGAGGACTGGTCCTCCTCGGTCCGGCTGCTGTGCCGGACCTGCTCGGAGAGCGAGATGCCGAGCGGCGAGGGCGACGGTGACCAGCTGGATCCGCACGATCACAGCGAGCCCGGTCACCCCGGACCGCTCGGCCACCGCACGGCCGGATCCGGCTCCCTGTGGGTGCCCGAGCGCGAATGCGGGATCGCGGCCCCGCCCGGACTGGTGCGCGGACTGCTCGACGGATGGGTCGCCGACAGCCCCGACAGCCGGGAGTGGCGGGATCTCGAAGAAGTCTGCTGACCGGGGGCCGTAGGCTGTACGGGCACATCGGTGACCTAGGGAAGGCGTACGGCGGACATGGCGCAGCAGGAGAACGAGGTCGTCGAGACCGTGAACGACGGATACGTCGTGGACACCGAGAACGGTGCGGAGCGTGAGCTGGCCCACCGCGAGCGCGGCACCGCCCGCCCGATCACGGTGGTCGGCAACCCCGTCCTGCACCGCGAGTGCAAGGACGTCACCGAGTTCGGCGACGAGCTGGCGCAGCTGATCGACGACATGTTCGCCAGCCAGAAGGCCGCCGAGGGCGTGGGCCTGGCCGCGAACCAGATCGGCGTGGACGCCAAGGTCTTCGTCTACGACTGCCCGGACGACGACGGCAACCGGCACACCGGTGTGGTGGTCAACCCGAAGCTGGTCGAGCTGCCCGCCGCCGCGCGCGTGCTGGACGACTCGAACGAGGGCTGCCTCTCGGTCCCGACCGCCTACGCCGCCCTGGCCCGCCCGGACTACGCCGAGGTCGAGGGACAGGACGCGCAGGGCAACCCGATCAAGGTGCGGGGCACCGGCTACTTCGCCCGCTGCCTCCAGCACGAGACGGACCACCTGTACGGGTACCTGTACATCGACCGGCTGTCCAAGCGCGACCGCAAGGACGCCCTGCGCCAGATGGACGAGGGCACCCCGCGCTACGAAACGGTCCCGAACGCCTGAGCCCCGGCCGGGGCGGTTCTCGGGGCTCAGTCCCGGGGGCTCTGCCCCGGCCCCGAGGGCCGCGGCACGATGAAGCCGCGCACGGGCTGAGGCCCGTCCGGATCACGCGAGTCCGTTGTGCGCGCCGCGTCCCACTCGGCGACCAGGTCCGCGTACCGGGGATCGATCCATTCCGTCATTTCCCACCTCGCTGTCGAAGCCTTTCAGCCTACGGCCACTGAGGCGTCGGCATCGGCCTGATCGCGCAGGACGGCGGGGTGTGGTTGCACTTCGCCGCGACGCCGACGAGTTCGTTGTCCGGGCCCGTCCATAGCCGCGGGTCCGGCTCGTACCCCGCGTCGCGGATCGCGGCCAGGGTGTGCTCGTGGACCGCCGGGTCGTAGCGGCCGGTGTCCGGCCGCTCCGGGTAGTGGTGGACGAAGGCTCCGCCGAGCTGGGTGCACAGCGAGGCGTACAGGGCGGTGTGCAGGATGAGCGCGTGCCAGCCCTCGTCGACCACGCGGGACGGGGCGATCCCGGCGGTCGTCCGGGCGCCGGCGGCAACGAACTTGAGCGCCTCGACCACGATCCGGCCGGCCATGCTGATGTCCATCCCGGGGTTGTTGTCGAGGACCGTCGCGAGCACGGCGCTGAACGCTGCGTCGCTGAGGAGCGCGCGGGCCGGCCGTGGGGTGGTGAGAGACATGCTTCTCCCTAGGTTGTGTGTGCGGGAAGGTGCTGGTCAGAGGGTGCCGGTCACGATGGTGGCGAGGATGCCGAGCACGATCAGGACGTACAGGGCCTGCCGCAGGTACTCGCTCACTGAGTCTGAGCCTGTGCCCGTGCCTGGCGTGCGCGGCGCCGGGCCTGGTGCCGGTCCTCCTCGCTGAGCAGGTCGCGGATCGCGGCCGCGAGGGCCACGGCCTTCGGCCAGCCGTCCTCCAGGCGGATCGCGCTGTCCCACGCGGCGATCGCCTCCTCGGCGGCCGGTGTGCGGCGGCCCTCGGCCTGGAAGTGGAAGCACTTCACCCCGTGGGCGGCGAGGTCGCCCTCGTCGGCCAGGTACGCCGCCCAGTCGGCGGCGACCGCGCCGTCGGGCTGCTGCTCGGCGTGGGCGAGGACGTACGCGACGCCCTGGACGAGGCGGGCCTCGCGGCTCATCGCCCGTCCGCGCGGACGGGCTTGCACGAGGGGTCGCGGAGGTCGTGCGCCCATTCGTTCGGCCGCGCCCCGGACGCGGAGAAGCGGATGAACTTCACACCGCCGGCCCGGATGACATGGTCACACCGGACACAGACCCGTCCGGCGGCGGCCGCCGCCGCGCACGACTGCTCCAGGGTGTCCGGGGCCGCGGTGAACTCCAGCCCGTCGGCGCCCCGGACGTACGCGGTCCGGGTGTACTGCGCGATCCCGCGAACCGTGCCGAGGCACTCCTCGACCACGGCCATCAACTCGCCCTCGCGAAGCGACTTCGGGTCGCGGACCCGCTGGCGCAGAAGCGGGTGGTCCACGTGTCCGAACGTCTCGTCCGGCCCGTTCTCGCGCACGTCCATGCTGGTCTCCCTACCGTCTTCAGCGGTGATGGAAGACACGATGGACCTGGAGAAGTCCCATGGCGAGGACTTCTAGGAGGTCTTTCGGAGTCCTGAAATAGGGCTTCGTTGACCCCTTTCCGTTGAACCGTGGCAGTCAAGAGGACATCCTGGGACAGTGGATCAGAACCCATGCCCACTACGGGAGTTGGAATGACCCGATCGACTGGCAACGCCCGGTTCAGGGCAGCGCGCCAAGCTGCCGGATACCGGACTCAGCAGGAACTCGTGGATGCCCTCGCGGCCCACGGACTCCACATCGGACTCCGGCAGGCCCGCCGCTACGAAGGTGAGAACCCGCCTCTCCCTCACCCGGACGTACGCCAAGCTCTCGTCGACCTCCTCGGCCGCCCGCTCGACGAACTCGGCTTCAACGTGCCGCCCGGCACCGGGCCACAGGCCACCACGAGCCTCATCGCACCCGTGAACCGCGGCCCGCTCCGCACCCCCAGCGCTCCGCAGCCCGCCACCGCCGGAGCCGACTTCCTCGCCGTCACCCGTGCTCACCGTCGTTTGTACTGGACGGTTGCACCCGCGATACTGCACCCTGCCGCCGCCGCGCACGCCACCCTCGGCGGCCAACTCCTCGATGCGACCACCGGCCGCACCCGCCAGACCCTCGCTGCCGCTCTTGCGGAAAGCTGGCTCCTCGTGGGCCGGATCGAGTTCTTCGACCTACGCGAACCCGCCCGGGCCGGCGACACGTGGGTACGCGCGCTCCAGGCTGCCGGAGAGGCCGATGACGCTCTCCTCGGGGCAGCCATCCTCGCCCACATGGCGTTCATTCCCGGCTGGGCCGGGCAACGGCCCGCCGCGACGGAGCGCATGGTTGCAGCCCGCACCTACGCTCGACGAGGACGGGCGAGTGGCCACTTCGTCGCGTGGCTCGATGCTGTCGAGGCGGAGTGTGCAACCCGATGCGGGGACGCGCGTGCGGCCCTCAACCTGATCGCCCACGGAGAGACCGTCGTGGAAGACACCACGAGCCGGCCCACACCCGAGTGGATGGACTGGTTCAGCCCGATCCGCCTCGCCGCCTTCAAGGGCAACGTTCAGCTGACCGCCGGCCACCTGCCGCAGGCCCGCGAGACGTTGCTCCACGTGCTCGACGGGCTTCCGGGGGACGCCGACAAGCAGCGCACGGTCATCCTCGGCGACCTGGGAGCGGTGGAGGCCGCCTCCGGGCATCCGCAGGAGGCGGCCCGGTACGCCCTTCGCGCGCTGGAGCTGCTGGGGACGCACTGGTACGCCACCGGACTTGAGCGGGTTCGCGAGGTGCGGCGCGCACTTGGCCCGTGGGAGCACGAGCAGTACGTCCGCGACCTCGACGATCGACTTTACGGCTGGGGCGCTGTCGTCAGCGCGCTTGCCTGTTGAAGTCGGCGATCCGCGGGGACAGTTCGGCGAGGCTCTCGATGCGGAACGTCGGCAGCTCCCGGGCCTCGACGGTGTCCCACTGGATCGTGGCCCACGGCCCCCGGCGGACGAGCGCGGTGTGCATCCCCGCTCGCTTGCCGGGGCGGAGGTCGTTGTCGATGCGGTCGCCCACGTACAGGATCTCCGAGGGCTCGGCGGGGACGACCGCGGCCACGCGCTCGAAGAACTCCGGGTCCGGCTTGGAGGCACCCCAATCGTCCGAGGTGCCGATCAGGTCGACGTCCTTGGTGAACAGTTCGCGCAACAGCCCACCGGCCCGCACGGTCTGGTTCCCGGCGATGGCGAGCCAGAGACCGTCCGCACGGAGCTGTGTCAGAGCGGGCCGGACGTCCGGATAGAGGTCGTCCTCGCCGAACCATTCCGGCTTACCGGCGGCTGCCCGAGCCTCCCTTTCGGAGGCGAGGTCGAAACCGGCCTTGAAGGGCTCGAAGACCTCGCGGTAGTCGCGGCCTTCGGCGATAACGGCTCCGAACATCGCTGCGAACGTGTGACGCGGTACTCCGAGCCAGTCGGCCCACGTGCCGTACTCCCGGGTCTCGTCCACGAGGCACTCACCGACGTCGAAGACCACAGCGTGAATCGTCATGCGGAACACCCTAGTCACGGGCCCGGACGCACGAAAGCGCCCCCTGCTGCCCGTCCGCGAGCGGGCGATGTCCCTTCAAGAGGCCCCGTAACACGCACGAGAGGCCCCGCTCCGGGAGTAGGAGCGGGGCCTCTCGTCGTGCGCCGGGTCAGCGTGCACCTCCCAATCTCCGACTGCCCGTGCTGTTGGATGGCACCGAGGCATCGACGCGTGCGCGTCGAGAGCTGGAGGGAATTCGGTACGCCGTCCGCCTCGCCGGGGCGTGAGAAGGAGAACAGACGTGGCTGACGACCTGTCCGCGGTAGCGCGCTTCCTCTATGAGGCGGGCACGCTGAAGAGCGCGGCCCGCACGGGCTGGTGGATGGCCGGTGTCAAGCAGCCCGAGAGCGTCGCCGAGCACTCGTGGCGGACCTCTCTCATCGCCTCGATCATCGCGAAGCTGGAGGGAGCCGACCCGGCACGGGCCGCGTTCCTCGCCGTGTGGCACGACACTCAGGAGACGCGCACGGGGGACGTCAACCACCTGGGCAAGAAGTACTCGACCGGCGCCGACCCCGAGGCGGTGACCGCCGACCAGACGGCCGGCATGCCCGAGCTGCTGGCCGCGACGATCCAGGAACTCGTCGCCGAGTACGAGGGGAAGGAATCGCCGGAGGCCGTCTGCGCGCGCGATGCCGACAAGCTGGAGTGCATGCTCCAGGGCATCGAGTACAAGGCCCAGGGGTACGAGGCCGCTCAGCGGTGGATCGACAACAGCCGGGCCCGACTCACGACCGGGACGGGCCGTCGTCTCGCCGAGGAATTGCTGGGGCAGGGCACGCTCGACTGGCTTCGGGCAGCCATCG
The DNA here is from genome assembly GCF_044454405.1 of Streptomyces sp. NPDC051555. NCBI lineage: Bacteria > Bacillati > Actinomycetota > Actinomycetes > Kitasatosporales > Streptomycetaceae > Streptomyces > Streptomyces sp. NPDC051555. The sequence continues at coordinate 12,736 of NZ_JBITDP010000009.1, forward strand.
GCGAGAAGCACTGAACCGCGCGAGAGGCCCCGCTCCGGGAGAAGGAGCGGGGCCTCTCGTCGTGCGCCGGGTCACGGGCGGGCGTGGCCGATGATCGTCCAGCCGGTGTCCGTGGCGGAGGCGGTGGCCGCCGTACCGCCGAGCATCAGGGCGGCGAACGCGAGGGCCGTGAGCGTGCGGAGCGTACGAGACATGGGAACCCCTGTGGGTCGGCTGTGGGCCCCGGGGCCGGGCGCTGTGCGGCGGGTCCGGGCCGGGTGGCCCCCACCGTACGTCAGCCCTTGTTGACGGGTGGTGGCGGATCCGGCCAAAGGAAGGTCTGGTTCCGGTCAGCGGGCCGCGTGTGGGGGACACGTACCGGCCCCGCACGCGCGAAGGGGCCGGGACACGACGGTGCGTCGCGTCCCGGCCCCTTCGCGCGCCGGCCCGGGGGCCGGCGGGTCGTGCTAGAAGTCCTCGTCCAGGTCGACGGTGCCCTCGACCGCGACCTGGTAGGCCGACGGGCGGCGCTCGAAGAAGTTGGTCAGCTCCTGCACACCCTGGAGCTCCATGAAGGAGAACGGGTTCTGCGAGCCGTAGACCGGCGCGAAGCCGAGCCGGACCAGGCGCTGGTCCGCGACGCACTCCAGGTACTCGCGCATCGACTCGGTGTTCATGCCCGGCAGGCCGTCACCGCACAGGTCGCGGCCGAACTGCAGCTCCGCCTCGACGGCTTCCTTCAGCATGTCGACGACCTGCTGCTGGAGCTCGTCGTCGAAGAGCTCGGGCTCCTCCTTGCGGACCGTGTCCACGACCTCGAAGGCGAAGTTCATGTGCATGGTCTCGTCGCGGAACACCCAGTTGGTGCCGGTCGCCAGGCCGTGCAGCAGGCCGCGCGAGCGGAACCAGTAGACGTAGGCGAAGGCGCCGTAGAAGAACAGGCCCTCGATGCACGCCGCGAAGCAGATCAGGTTCAGCAGGAAGCGACGGCGGTCGGCCTGCGTCTCCAGCCGCTCCAGCTTCTCGACCTCATTGATCCACTTGAAGCAGAACTGCGCCTTCTCGCGGATCGAGGGGATCTCCTCGACCGCGTCGAAGGCCGCCGCGCGGTCGTCCGGGTTCGGGAGGTAGGTGTCGAGCAGCGTCAAGTAGAACTGGACGTGCACGGCCTCCTCGAACAGCTGGCGCGAGAGGTACAGGCGCGCCTCGGGCGAGTTGATGTGCTTGTACAGCGTCAGCACGAGGTTGTTCGAGACGATCGAGTCACCCGTCGCGAAGAACGCGACGAGGCGGCCGATCATGTGCTGCTCACCCGGGGTCAGCTTCGCCAGGTCGGCGACGTCCGAGTGGAGGTCGACCTCCTCGACGGTCCAGGTGTTCTTGATCGCGTCCCGGTAGCGCTCGTAGAAGTCCGGGTAGCGCATGGGACGCAGGGTCAGTTCGAAGCCCGGGTCGAGCAGGTTCTTGTCGGCCGCGGCCTTGGTGGGGGAGCTCATTACTGGCAGGCCTCGCAGGACTCGGGGTTCTCAAGGGAGCAGGCGAGCGCCTCGGCCTCGGCGTCGGCGTCGGCCTGCGGGAGCGCCACCGGGGTGGCGGCCTGCGCGGCGCGGGCGATCTTCGTCGCCGGGCGCGAACGCAGGTAGTACGTGGTCTTCAGACCCTGCTTCCAGGCGTACGCGTACATCGAGGAGAGCTTCCCGATGGTCGGCGTCTCCAGGAAGAGGTTCAGCGACTGGGACTGGTCGAGGTACGGCGTACGGGCCGCCGCCATGTCGATCAGACCGCGCTGCGGGATCTCCCACGCCGTGCGGTACAGCGCGCGCACGTCGGCCGGGATCCAGCCGAAGCCCTGGACCGAACCGCTGGACTCGCGCAGCGCCTCGCGGGTCTGCGCGTCCCAGACGCCGAGCTGCTTCAGCTCGTCCACCAGGTAGGCGTTGACCTGGAGGAACTCACCGCTGAGGGTCTCGCGCTTGAAGAGGTTCGAGACCTGCGGCTCGATGCACTCGTACACGCCGGCGATCGAGGCGATGGTCGCCGTCGGGGCGATGGCGAGGAGCAGCGAGTTGCGCATGCCGGTCTCGGCGATCCGGGCGCGCAGCGCGTTCCAGCGCTCCGGCCAGTACTGCGTGGCGTCCGCGTAGTGGTCCGGGTGCAGCACGCCGCGCGCGGTACGGGTCTGCGACCAGGCCGGCACCGGGCCGTGGCGCTCGGCCAGGTCCGCGGAGGCCTCGTAGGCGGCGAGCATGATGCGCTCGGCGATCTTCGTCGACAGGGCCTTGGCCTCGGCGGAGTCGAAGGGCAGGCGCAGCTGGAAGAAGACGTCCTGCAGGCCCATCGCGCCCAGGCCCACCGGGCGCCAGCGGGCGTTGGAGTTGCCCGCCTGCTCGGTCGGGTAGAAGTTGATGTCGACCACGCGGTCGAGGAAGGTCACGGCGGTGCGGACGGTCTCGTCCAGCCGCTCCCAGTCCATCTCGCCCGTGTCGGCGAGCACGAACGCCCCGAGGTTGACCGAACCGAGGTTGCAGACCGCGGTCTCGCCGTCGTTGGTGACTTCGAGGATCTCGGTGCACAGGTTCGAGGAGTGGACGACCTGGCCCGGCTCCGCGGTCTGGTTCGCCGTGCGGTTGGAGGCGTCCTTGAAGGTCATCCAGCCCTGGCCGGTCTGCGCGAGGGTGCGCATCATCCGGCCGTACAGGTCGCGGGCGGGCATGGTCTTGCGGGCCAGGCCCGCGGCCTCGGCCTTGTGGTAGGCGGCGTCGAACTCGTCGCCCCACAGGTCGACCAGCTCGGGCACGTCGGCCGGGGAGAAGAGCGACCACTCGGCGTCCGCGTTCACGCGGCGCATGAACTCGTCCGGCACCCAGTGGGCGAGGTTCAGGTTGTGCGTGCGGCGCTGGTCCTCGCCGGTGTTGTCGCGCAGCTCCAGGAACTCCTCGATGTCCGCGTGCCAGGTCTCCAGGTAGACGGCGGCGGCGCCCTTGCGGCGACCGCCCTGGTTCACGGCGGCGACGGAGGCGTCGAGGGTCTTGAGGAACGGCACGATGCCGTTGGAGTGCCCGTTGGTGCCGCGGATCAGGGAACCGCGGGCGCGGATGCGGGAGTACGACAGACCGATGCCGCCCGCGTGCTTGGAGAGGCGCGCGACCTGGTGGTAGCGGTCGTAGATCGAGTCCAGCTCGTCGAGCGGGGAGTCCAGCAGGTAGCACGAGGACATCTGCGGGTGCCGGGTGCCGGAGTTGAAGAGCGTGGGGGAGGACGGCAGGTAGTCGAGGCGGCTCATCAGCCGGTAGAGCGAGGCCACTTCCTCGACGGCCTGCACGCTGTCGTTCTCGGCGAGGCCGCAGGCCACGCGCAGCATGAAGTGCTGCGGGGTCTCGACGACCTGACGGGTGATCGGGTGGCGCAGCAGGTAACGGCTGTGCAGGGTGCGCAGGCCGAAGAAGCCGAAGCGGTCGTCGGCGCCCTCGGCGCTCGCGTGCTCGACCAGCGCGTTCAGGCGGGTGGCGTGCGTCGCCACGAACTCGGCGGTGCGGTCGGCGATCAGGCCCTCGCGGTGACCGACGGCGACGGACGCCGAGAAGGAGGTGGCCCCCTGGCCCGCGGCCTCTTCGGCGATCGCCAGCGTCAACAGACGGGCGGCCAGCCGGGAGTACTGCGGGTCCTCCGAGATCAGGCCCGCGGCAGCCTCGGTCGCCAGCCCGCGCAGCTCGGCCTCGTCGGCCACGGCGCTGCGGCCCCGCAGCGCGGCGGCGGCGACCCGGCCGGGGTCGGTGTCGACCAGGTCGACGGTGAGGTCGGTGAGGGTGCGCAGCAGCGCGGCGCCAGGACCCTCGGTGGCCTCGGGCTGGGCGGACTCGGCGCGCGGTGCGGCAGGCGCGATGGTCACGTGGGGGGCTCTCCCTCGCTCGGCTCCGGAAGGCTCGGAGGCGGGAAGCGGAGGGTGGCCATGAGCGCGTTCGGACGCGCGCATCCGGGCAGGCCGGTCGCGCGTCAGCACATGGCGTCCACCGGCCCAACCACGAGGCCCGGACGTGTCGGCGTCCGGACCGGTCGGTCCGGGCGCGCTGTCGGCAGGTCCTCGGACTTGCGGCAGCCCCAATGGGTGATTGGGTGCGTTTCATACCGTTGCGGGACAGTTCCGGATTCGCACCGGATTCCCCTGCGGCGACAGCGAGCACGAGCATACATGTGGGGGCCGCCCTATGCGCGACCCCCCACATGTTGTGTCGGCGTGGCTACAGCTCCACGCGGTACGTCAGAAGGGGGACGCTCGGGACCGGTGCCCAGTCCCGTTCCGGGGTCCGGGTGAATCCCAGTCTCCCGTAGATCCTGTGGGCCCCCAGCATGGCCGCTTTCGTGGACAGGACCAGGTGGGTGACGCCCTCCAGGTCCCGCGCGCGGTCCATGCAGGCCCGCACAAGGGCCTCGCCCGCGCCGCGCCCGCGGGCCTCCGGGGCGACCGCCAGCATGCGGAATTCCGCCTCGTGGGGACCGGCGATCTCGGCAAGTGGACTGCCGGGTGCGGCGAAGGTCACTCCGCCGAGCAACGAGCCGTCGTGCACGGCGACGAGCACCTCGGCCTCGGCGGCCCGCGCCGCGACGTCGCGCAGCACGGCGAGGTAGAACGCGCCGCTCTCGGGCCCCAGCAGACCGTCGTCCAGGTAGGCCCGCGCGGTGATCTCGCCCAGCTCTTCGTATTCGGCGGGCAGCGCCGCCCGGATGGTGATGTCCATGGCGTCGAGTGTGCGGGACGGGTGTCGGCGGGCGGCGCTATCGTCGGAGACAGCACCGTCGAGGAAGGCGAGCGAGGCATGACCGTGATGACCCACCGGGCCCACATGACGACCGAGGCGTTCGAGAACTTCGCCCGCATAGCGGCCCGCGAGGTGGAGGGGCTGCGGTTGGAATTTATCGGCGGGGTGCTGAGGAGCAAGGCGATGCCAGACGGGGACCACGGCCGGATCATCCTGTGGTTGACGCGCATCTGCATCCAGCACCGGCCGGAATTCTGGCTGCACCCGGGGCAGGGGATCAAGGCGGAGGCGTACCGGGACGGCCGCGCCATCCCGGACGGGGTGCTCGCGCACGAGGACGCGTTCGTCGGACAGGGCGACTGGGCGGATCCGAGCCCGATCCTGATGGCCGTCGAGGTGACCTCGTGGGACTCGGACACGGATCGGCGCGACCGGGTCGAGAAGCCCCTCGCCTATGCGCAGACGGGCATCCCCGTCTACCTGCTGATCGACCGCTCCAAGGGCGTGCTCGTCGTCCACAGCGACCCGGACGGTGCCTGCTACGAGACCGTACGCACCGTCCCCTTCGGGCGAGAGGTCAGGCTCCCCGACCCTGTCGGCATCACCCTGAACACCGAACCCCTCAAGGACTGGGTGCGCTGACCCCGCACATGCCGCAGGGCCCCGCCGCATCAGCGGCGGGGCCCTGCGGTCGTGCGTCAGCAGCAGCGGAAGCCCTCGCGGGGGTCCGCCTCGCGGGAGTCGGTGCGGGCCCGCTCGAAGTCCCGGCGGGTGGGCACCTCGGCGTGCGGGTCGTGGCCGCGCGCGTGGGCGACGTAGCGCTCGTAGGCGGACTCGCCCGAGAACTCGCGGACGTAGAACCGGATCCGGCCCAGCGCCGCCCGGAGCGCGCTCACGTCACCGGTTCCTTCTCCTTGACCCGGCCACCGCCCGTGTCCAGGCCCGCGGCGGCCAGCTCCGCCTTCTCGGCGGCCGTCGGGATCAGACCGGCCGGCGCGATGATCTTCGACTCGGACCACGGGACCTCCGAGAGCGTCGTGCTCTGCGGGTCGCGGACGGCCTTCAGGCAGGTCCGGGCCGCGTCCAGCAGGACGATGACGATCAGGACCGCGAAGACGGCGGAGAGGACCCCGTCGACCGTGGCGTTGGTGACCACGGTGTGCATCTGGTCCATGTTCTTGGCGGGCTTGAGGACCTTGCCCGCGTCGATGCCGGCCAGGTACTTGTCACGCTGGGCGAAGAAGCCGATGGCCGCGTCGTCCGAGAAGATCTTCTGGTAGCTGGCGGTGAGCGTCACGGCCACGTCCCAGGCCAGCGGGACGGCCGTCACCCAGGCCCACTTGAGCCGCCCCGACTTCACCAGCAGCGTGGTGCAGACGGCGAGCGCGACGGCGGCCAGCAGCTGGTTGGCGATGCCGAAGAGCGGGAAGAGCTGGTTGATGCCGCCCAGCGGGTCCTTCACGCCGACCCACAGGAAGTAGCCCCAGCCGCCGACGACGATCGCGCTCGCGAACCAGACGCCCGGCTTCCAGCTGACGTCCTTGAAGGACTTGTGCACATTGCCCAGGGTGTCCTGGAGCATGAACCGGCCGACCCGGGTGCCGGCGTCGACCGTGGTCAGGATGAACAGGGCCTCGAACATGATGGCGAAGTGGTACCAGAACGCCTTCATCGCGGTGCCGCCCACGACGGACGAGAAGATCTCCGACATCCCGAGTGCGAAGGTCGGCGCGCCACCCGTGCGGGAGAGCAGGCTGGTCTCGCCGATGTCCTTGGCCGCCTGGGTCAGGGCGTCCGGGGTGATCGAGAAGCCGAGGCCGCCGATGGCCTGGGAGGCCTCCAGGGCGGTGGTGCCGATCCGGCCGCTGGGGGCGTTCACCGCGAAGAAGAGGCCCGGCTCGATGATGCAGGCCGCGATGACCGCCATGATCGCGACGAAGGACTCGGTCAGCATGGCGCCGTACCCGATGACCCGGACCTGGGTCTCCTTCTGGATCATCTTCGGGGTGGTGCCCGAGGACACCAGCGCGTGGAAGCCGGACAGGGCCCCGCACGCGATGGTGATGAAGACGAAGGGGAACATCGAACCGGCGAAGACCGGTCCGTCGCCGCGGGAGGCGAAGTCGGTCACGGCGGGCATCTTGAGCGTCGGCATGGCGACGACCACGCCCACGGCCAACAGCCCGATGGTGCCGACCTTCATGAAGGTGGAGAGGTAGTCGCGCGGGGCGAGCAGCATCCACACCGGCAGCACCGAGGCCAGGAAGCCGTATCCGACCATCCAGATGACCAGCGTCTCCTTGTCGAGCGTGAAGACGTCGGCGAAGGAGGACTCGGCGACCCAACCGCCCGCGATGATGGCGAGCAGCAGCAGGGCGACGCCGATGAGCGAGACCTCGGTGATCCGACCCGGGCGCAGCACCCGCAGGTAGAAGCCCATGAAGAGGGCGATCGGGATGGTCATGCCGATGGAGAAGACGCCCCAGGGGGAGTCCGCCAGCGCGTTGACGATGACCAGGGCGAGGACCGCCAGCAGGATGATCATGATCATGAAGACGGCGACCAGGGCGGCCGCGCCGCCGACGGGGCCGATCTCGTCCCGGGCCATCTGGCCGAGCGAACGCCCGTTGCGCCGGGTGGAGAAGAACAGGGTCACCATGTCCTGGACCGCACCCGCGAAGATCACTCCCGCGACGATCCAGATGGTGCCCGGCAGGTAGCCCATCTGCGAGGCGAGCACCGGGCCGACCAGCGGGCCCGCGCCGGCGACGGCCGCGAAGTGGTGGCCGAAGAGCACCCGACGGTCGGTCGGGTGGAAGTCGACACCGTTGTCGAGGCGTTCGGCCGGGGTGGCCCGGGTCTTGTCCACCTTCAGCACGCGCTCCGCGATGAAACGCGCGTAGAAGCGGTAGCCGATGGCGTACGAGCCCAGGGCGGCGGCGAGCAGCCAGGCGGCGGAGATCTCCTCGCCGCGGGAGAGGGCGAGCACGCCCCAGCCGACGGCGCCGACGAGGGCGACCGCGCCCCAGATGGCGATGGATTTGGGGGTGAGCCCCCCGCCCCCCGACCGCCCGGTTGTTGCTTGGGGTCCAGCTTCCGGCATGATCCTCGTCCCCTCGTTGATCATCTGCGTGAGCGCAGGGAATCTACGGGGACCGCCCGGTGAACGAAAGCCCCCGTCCGCATAGCGGTACGTGAGTCAACTACGGTTCGCGGGGCGGGTCGACGCCGCGGGGCCTCGAACGTATAACGATGGAGCGGTTACGGCCAGGGGGTGCGGGCCGGGAACGCGGGGGCGTGCGCGTCCCCGGCCGAAACACGCCCTGGAGCTCGGGCGGTGGATCAGATCGCCGGTCGCTTCAGGCGCGCCACGAACTTGTAGCGGTCGCCGCGGTACACCGAGCGCACCCACTCCACGGGTTCGCCGTCGGCGTCCAGGGAGTGCCGGGACAGCATCAGCATCGGCAGGCCGACGTCGGTGCCCAGGAGTCCCGCCTCGCGCGGGGTGGCCAGCGAGGTCTCGATGGTCTCCTCGGCCTCGGCGAGCCGCACGTCGTACACCTCCGCCAGCGCGGTGTAGAGCGAGGTGTACTTGACCAGCGAGCGGCGCAGCGCGGGGAAGCGCTTGGCCGAAAGGTGCGTGGTCTCGATGGCCATCGGCTCGCCGCTCGCCAGGCGCAGCCGCTCGATGCGCAGCACCCGTCCACCAGTGGTGATCTTGAGCAGTCCGGCGAGGGTGTCGTCGGCCGTCACGTACCCGATGTCGAGGAGCTGGGACGTGGGCTCCAGGCCCTGCGCCCGCATGTCCTCCGTGTAGGAGGACAGTTGGAGCGGCTGGGAGACCTTGGGCTTGGCCACGAAGGTGCCCTTGCCCTGGATGCGCTCCAGTCGTCCCTCGACCACAAGCTCCTGGAGGGCCTGGCGGACGGTGGTCCTGGAGGTGTCGAACTCGGCCGCCAGGGTGCGCTCCGGAGGCACCGGGGTGCCGGGCGGCAGGGTCTCGGTCATGTCGAGCAAGTGCCGCTTGAGTCGGTAGTACTTGGGCACACGTGCGGTGCGAGTGGGTACCCCGCCTTCCGGCTCCGTGGTCGCCCCTTCGGTGGCCATCGCCGCCCGCCTTCCCGACTCCAGTTTCGCTGCCGTCACCGGCTCCTCCGATATGTGCGGTCACATCGTGACACGGGCCGCGGGGCGGGCCTCGCCCGCACCTCAGGTGTCGGTCCGGTAACGGACCGATCACCCGCTCATTAGACCCTTGACACCCCTAAAGGTCTAGGCCAAGCTCCGACTACTGGTCTAAACCAATATGGATCAGATCCCGGCCCCACGTCAGGTACTTCGCGTATGTCACCGCGGCGGGCAAGGGAAGTGCAGGCAGGCATCCCTGAGGAGGGTGGCGTGAAGCGCAAGCTCATCGCGGCGGTTGGAGTCGCGGGCATGGTTATCGGCCTGGCGGCGTGCGGTGGCTCCGACAGCAAGGGGGGCTCCGAGACCGACAAGGCTTCGGGTGCCAAGGAGCTGACCGTCTGGTTGACGGTTGACGCCCAGAACAACTGGCCGGACCTGGTGAAGGCGGCCGACGACGCGATTGTCGCGAAGCACCCGGGTCTCACGATCAAGCACGAGTACTACGGCTGGCCGGACAAGAACGCCAAGCTGGACGCCGTGCTCGCCACGGACAAGGCCCCGGACGTTGTCGAGATGGGCAACTCCGAGATGATCGGCTACATGTCGACCGGCGCCTTCGCCGATCTCGACGCGTCGAAGTTCGAGAACTCCGGCACCTGGCTCGACGCCCTGAAGGAATCCGTCACTTACGACGGCAAGACCTACGGCGTCCCCTACTACGCCGGTGGCCGCGTGGGCACCTGGCGCAAGGACCTCGCCACCGAGGCCGGCGTCACCGCCGCCCCGAAGAGCTGGGCCGACCTGACCGGTGCGCTGGACAAGATCCAGACCGCGAAGGGCGACAAGTTCAGCGCCCTCTACCAGCCCTCCCCGGACTGGTACGCCGCGATGTCCTTCGTCTACGACGCCAACGGCAGCATCGCCAAGAAGGACGGCGACAAGTGGAAGGCGAACCTGTCTTCCCCCGAGTCGCTGAAGGGGCTCAAGCAGTACAAGGAGCTCCTCGACAAGTACATGCACGCGGACAAGACCAAGGACGAGTCGGACCGTCCGGTCGTCTTCGGCCAGGGCAACGCCGCGGCGATCTTCTCCGCCGGCTGGGAGGGCGCTGACGCCGCCACCCCGAAGAACGACAAGGTCGGTGGCCTGAAGGACAAGGTCGAGACCTTCGTGATGCCCGGCCCGAACGGCAAGGCCCTGCCGGTCTTCCTCGGTGGCTCGGACCTCGCGGTCCCGTCCAAGTCCAAGGCCAAGGACGTCGCGGCCGAGTGGATCAACGTCTTCACCGGCGCGCAGGGCCAGAAGGGCCTGATCGCCAAGGGCAACCTGCCCAACAACAAGACGGACCTCGCTCCGCTGAAGGCCGACCCGAAGACCCAGGTCTCGGCCACCGCGGCCGAGTCCTCCTGGTTCGTCCCGACCGCGCCCGGCTGGGGCCAGGTCGAGAAGGGCAAGCTCCTCCAGACCATGCTCGTGGAGATCGGCACCGGCAAGAAGACGGTCGAGGCCGCGGCGAAGGACGCCGACGCCGCGATCGACAAGGTCATCAACACCAAGTGACCTGAGTGGGCAGGGCCCCGCCGGACCGGCGGGGCCCTGCTGCCCGTCAAGAGAGGGACCCCCGAGGAGCACGCGATGAGTGCCGCACAGACAACCACCGCCGATCTGCCGCCGGCGGACCAGAAGCCTTCCAGCGCAGCGAAGACAGGGAACGCGGGCAAGCCGGGAGGAACGGGTCCCCGCAAGGGCTCCGGCTCCACCCCCTGGCTGCTGCTCGCGCCGTGCCTGCTGGTCATCGCGCTCGTCATGGGATACCCGCTCTTCAGACTGGTGTCCCTCTCCTTCCAGAGCTTCGGCAAGTCCGAACTCTGGGGTTTCAAGGAAGCCCAATTCGTCGGCTTCGACAACTTCTCCAAGGTCCTCGGCGACGAGGTCTTCTGGGCCGTGGTGGCGCGCACGGTGATCTTCGCGGTCGGTGCGGTCGTCCTGACCATGGTCATCGGCATGCTGATCGCGCTGCTGCTGCAGAAGGTCTCCGGCTGGGTCAAGGCCCTCATCAACATCGCGTTGGTGGCGAGCTGGGGCATGCCGATCATCGTCGCCACGGCCGTCTTCAAGTGGCTCTTCGACACCAACTACGGCGTCCTCAACTACATGCTGAGCAAGCTGCCCGGCGTGGACATGATCGGCCACAACTGGTTCGCCAACGGCCCCCAGGGCCTCGCGGTGATCATGCTCCTCGTGGTCTGGGGCGCGGTGCCCTTCGTGGTCATCACCCTGAGCGCGGGTCTGACGCAGGTGCCCAAGGAGCTGGAGGAGGCCGCGCGCCTCGACGGCGCCGGCGCCTGGGGCGTCTTCCGGCACGTCACCCTCCCCATCCTGAAGCCGATCATCGTCATGCTGACGACCCTCTCGGTGATCTGGGACATGGGCGTCTTCCCGCAGGTCTTCGTGATGCGCAACGGCAACCCCGAGGCCGAGTTCCAGCTGCTGACGACCTACTCGTACCAGCAGGCCTTCGTGGTCAACGACTACTCGGGCGGCTCCGCCATCGCCCTGGTGACCGTCCTGCTGCTGCTCGGTGTGGTCGCCGTCTACATGCGCCAGATGCTCAAGATCGGAGAGGTGGAATGACCGCCACCACCGCGACCCCGCCCACCGCGACCTCTTCCGCCGCGCGCCCCGCGCCGAAGGCGAGCCGGAAGAAGTCCAAGCTCGGCTGGAACCTGGGCGGCCTGCTCGTCTTCGCCGTCGTCGGCTTCCCGGTCTACTGGATGCTCAACACGGCCTTCAAGCCGGAGAAGGACGCGATCGACCCGCATCCGAAGTTCTTCCCCACCACGTTCACGCTGGGGAACTTCAAGCGCGCGCTGGAGATCGCCGACTTCTGGGGCCCGGTCGGCCGCAGCCTGATCGTCTCCTCCGTCGTGGTCGTCATCGGCATCGCGGTCGGCATGCTGGCGGCCCTCGCCATCTCCCGGTTCGCCTTCCGCGGCCGCAAGGTCGTCATCGTCGGCATCCTCGCCGTCCAGATGATCCCGCTGGTCGCGATGATCATCCCGGTGTTCCTGCTGCTGAACGACCTCGGTCAGTACGACAAGCTCACCGGTCTGATCATCACCTACCTGACCTTCATCCTCCCCTTCACCGTCTGGACGTTGCGCGGCTTCATCGTCAACATCCCGAAGGAGCTGGAAGAAGCGGCCATGGTCGACGGCTGCACGCCGACCGGCGCCTTCATCCGGGTGGTCTTCCCGCTGCTGGCCCCCGGCATGGTCGCCACCTCCGTCTACGCCTTCATCCAGGCGTGGAACGAGTACCTCTACGCCCTGATGCTGATGAGCCAGCAGAACCAGACCGCGACCGTCTGGCTCGGCAACTTCACCACCAAGCACGGCACCGAGTTCGCCCCGATGATGGCCGGCTCCACCATGATGGCGCTGCCGATCGTCGTGCTGTTCCTCCTCGTCCAGCGGAAGATGGCCGCGGGTCTCACCGCCGGCGCTGTGAAGGGATAACGGACCCATGACTGTCCTCGCAGAACGCACCGACACGATCACCCGTGACGCCCTCGCGGTCCTCCAGCCCGGCTTCGAAGGCACCACCGCCCCCGCCTGGGTGCTGCGCCTGGTCGGCGAGGGCCTCGCCTCCGTGGGCCTGTTCGGCCGCAACATCGTCTCGGCCGAGCAGCTCAGCGCGCTCACCGCCCAGTTGCGGGCCGTGCGGGACGACGTACTCGTCGCGATCGACGAAGAGGGCGGTGACGTCACGCGCCTGGAGGTGCGGGGCGGTTCCTCCTTCCCCGGGAATCTGGCCCTCGGCGCCGTCGACGACACCGGGCTCACCCGCGACGTCGCCCGCGAGCTGGGCCGGCGCCTGGCCGAGTGCGGGGTCAACCTCAACTGGGCGCCGTCCGCGGACGTCAACTCCAACCCGGACAACCCGGTCATCGGCGTACGGTCCTTCGGCGCCGAGACCGACCTCGCGGCCCGGCACACCGCCGCCTACGTCGAGGGGCTCCAGGCCGCCGGAGTCGCCGCCTGCACCAAGCACTTCCCGGGGCACGGCGACACCAACGTGGACTCCCACCACGCGATGCCCCGCATCGACGCGGACCTCGACACCCTCTACGCCCGCGAACTGGTGCCCTTCAAGGCCGCCATCGCCGCCGGGACCAAGGCCGTGATGAGCGCGCACATCCTGGTGCCCGCGCTCGACCCGACCCGGCCCGCCACCCTGAGCCCGCAGATCCTCACCGGCCTGCTGCGCAAGGAACTCGGCTACGAGGGCCTGATCATCACCGACGGCATGGAGATGCAGGCCATCGCCGCCACCTACGGCATCGAGCGGGGCACCGTCCTCGCCATCGCGGCGGGCGCCGACGCCATCTGCGTCGGCGGCGGCCTCTGCGACGAGGCCACCGTGCTCGGCCTGCGCGACGCGCTCGTCGAGGCCGTCCGCGAGGGCGCTCTCCCGCAGGAGCGGCTCGCCGACGCCGCCGCCCGGGTGCGCGCCCTCGCCGCCTGGACCCGACAGGTCCGCGAAGCCGGAGCGCCGGGCGCGCAGCAGGAGGGGAGTGCGCCCGGCATCGGTCTCGAAGCGGCCCGCCGCGCCCTGCGCGTGAGCGGCACCCGGGCCCCCGTGACCGCGCCGTACGTCGCCACGCTCGCCCCCGCGCCGAACATGGCGGTGGGCGACGAGACCCCCTGGGGCGTGGCGGCGGCCCTGGCCGAGCTGCTCCCCGACACCGCCTCGGGCGAGTTCGGGGAGGACGCCCCGGTCGAGGAGATCCTGGCGGCGGCGGAAGCCCGTACGGTCGTCGCCGTGGTCCGCGACGCGCACCGGCACGGTTGGATGGCGACGGCCCTGGACGCGCTGGTCGCGGCCCGGCCCGACACGGTCGTCGTCGAGATGGGCCTGCCGCGGGAGCGTTCGCGCGGCGCGCTGTACATCGAGACGCACGGGGCCTCGCGGGTCTGCGGACAGGCAGCGGCGGAGGTCATCGCGGGGGCCTGACCATCCCCCGCGTACGCGGAAGGCCGGGCACCCGTCACGGGGGCGCCCGGCCTTTCGTGCGTTCACCTGCCCACGGGCTAGAGGCCCTGCCAGGCGGGCTTGTTGGCGAAGGTGTGGCGGAAGTAGTCGGCCAGCTTCAGCTTCGAGGCGGCGGCCTCGTCGACGATGACGGTCGCGTGCCGGTGCAGCTGCAGCGCGGAGGCCGGTACCAGCGCGGACAGGGGGCCCTCGACGGTCTGCGCGACCGCTTCGGCCTTGCCCTCGCCGGTGGCCAGCAGGACCAGGTGGCGGGCGTCCAGGATGGTGCCGATGCCCTGGGTGATGACGTGGTGGGGGACCTGGTCTATGTCGTTGTCGAAGAAGCGCGCGTTGTCGACGCGGGTCTGCTCCGTCAGCGTCTTGATCCGGGTGCGGGAGGCGAGGGAGGAGCAGGGCTCGTTGAAGCCGATGTGCCCGTCCGTGCCGATGCCGAGCAGCTGGAGGTCCACGCCGCCGGCCGCGGCGAGGGCGCGGTCGTACGCCTCGCAGGCGCCCACGATGTCCTCGGCCGAGCCGTCGGGGCCCATGAAGGAGGCCTCGGACAGGCCGAGCGGCTCGACGACCTCGCGCAGCACGACGGCGCGGTAGGACTCGGGGTGCCCGGCGGGGAGGCCGACGTACTCGTCGAGCTGGCAGATCCGGGCGCGGGAGGCGTCGACCTCACCGGCCTCGACCTTGGCCGCGAGGGCCTCGTAGATGGGCAGCGGGGTAGAGCCGGTCGCCACGCCGAGCAGTGCGTCGGCCTTGCGGCGGACGAGGGCCGCCATGGCCTCCGCGATGAGTTCTCCGCCTGCCCTGGCGTTCGGGACGATGACAACTTCCACGCTTTGCCTGCCGATCTGAGAAGGTACGTGTGGTATAGACCAATCTAGCAGAGCCGTGCCCTCCTGCCGCCTCCCATGGTGAGCCGTTTCTCCCCACCCGTCCTGCGCAACGGGGCCCGTTCCGGCCCCGCCGGCGTGCGAGGCGTGCCCCCTCCGGCGCCGCCGGCCCACTCCAGCCCCGCCGCCATCCAAGGGGCCGCGGCCAGTCCAGCGTCGCCGGCGTTTGAGGCGGTTGCGACCGCTGGTCCACTCCTGCGCCGCCGGCCCACTCCAGCCTCGCCGGCGTTTGAGGCGCCGCCGGAGGCAACGGGAGCCGCGCGGCGATCGACCCTCGGGCGGATGGGGCACGTCCCGGCCGGTGGGTGCCTCCGGCGGCGCCTCAAACGCCGGCGAGGCCGAATTGGTGGCCCGGCGGGGCTGAAATGGCGGCGGGGCCGAATCGGGGGTCGGTGGGGCTGAATCGGGGCCCGGCGGGCCCCGGCGGGCCGGGAGGGGGAGACTGGGGGGATGGAACGACCCGGGACGATGATGGCCGCCGAGATCGGCCAGCAGCCCGAGACCTGGCAACGCATCCTCACCCACGCCGCCACCCCGATCCGCGAAACCGCCCGGGCCATCGCCGCGCAGCGCCCCCGCTTCGTGCTGCTCGCCGCCCGCGGCAGCTCCGACCACGCCGCGCTCTACGCGAAGTACCTCCTGGAGGTCGACCACGGCCTGCCCTGCGGGCTGAGCTCGATGTCCACGGTCACCGCCTACGGCTCCCGCCCCCGCCTCGACGGGGTGCTGGTCATCGCCATCAGCCAGTCCGGCAGCTCACCCGACCTGATCGCCTCCGCCCTCGCCGCCCGCGCCGCCGGCGCCGTGACCCTGGCCGTCACCAACAACCCCGACTCCGGGCTCGCCGCCGTCTGCGAGCACCGCATCGACGTACTGGCCGGCCCGGAGAAGGCGCTGCCCGCGACCAAGTCGTACACCGCCTCCCTCCTCGCCCTGTACCTCTTCAGCGAGGCCCTGCGCGAGGCGGACGGCGTCCCGGCGGCCCGCGGGCTGCCCGCGCTCGCCGAGGAGGTGCTGGCCCGGCGCGAGGAGGTGCGCACCCTGGCCGCCCGGTACCGCTTCGCCGAGCGGATGGTCGTCACCTCGCGCGGATTCGGTTACCCGACCGCCCGGGAGGCCGCCTTCAAGCTGATGGAGACGACGTACATCGCCGCCCTCGCCTACTCCGGCGCCGACCTGCTGCACGGTCCGCTCGCCATGGTCGACAACATCTTCCCGGTGATCGCGGTGGTCCCCGACGGCCGCGGCGGCGAGGCCCTGCAACCGGTTCTGGACCGGCTGCGCGGGCGCGGCGCCGACCTTTGCGTGATCGGTTCCCCGGCCCGGGTCGCCGTCGCCACCAGTGGATTCGCACTGCCCGGCGACGGCGTCCCGGAGGCCCTCCAGCCGCTGCTGGAGATCCTGCCGCTCCAGTTGCTGGCCCATGAGGTGACCATCGCCCGGGGCCAGGACCCGGACGCCCCGCGCGCCCTGGCGAAGGTCACCGAGACCCACTAGCTACAGCAGCGCCAGCTGGAGACCGCCCGTCGCGTTCAGGTGCTGGCCGGTGACCCAGCGGGAGTCCGCCGAGGCCAGGAAGGCCACCACGTCGGCGATCTCCGCCGCCGTGCCCACCCGGTCGAAGACGGAGCGGGAGGCCGCGTGCGCCCGGGCCGCCGGATCGGCGAGCCAGGCCGCGTTCAGGTCGGTCTCGGTGATCCCGGGACCCACCGAGTTCACGGTGATGCCGCGTGGCGCGAGGTGCGCGGCCAGCGAGCGGGTCAGCGCGTTCACGGCGCCCTTGGCGGTGATCGTGGCCAAGATGGCCGGCAGCGCGATGTCCGGGGTGCCCGTCACGTTCACGATCCGACCGCCGTCGCGCAGCCGCTCCAGCCCGTGCTTGATGACGAAGAACGGCGCCTTCGCATTGACCGCCTGGACCCGGTCCCAGGTCTCCTCGTCGGTGTCCTCGATCCCCGCGAAGGTGGCGGCCCCCGCGTTGTTGACCAGGATGTCGACGCCCTCGGTGTGCTCCGGATGCGCGTCGTACGCCGCCCAGAGCGCCTGCGCGTCGCCCGGCACCCCGAATTCCGCGCCGATGGCGAAGGCCCGACCGCCCGCCGCCGTGATCGTGGCGACCGTCTCCGCGGCCGCGTCCCCGTCGTGTCCGTAGTGCACGGCCACGAGCGCCCCGTCCCGGGCCAGCCGCTGCGCCACCGCCCGTCCGATCCCCCGACTACCGCCCGTGACCAGCGCCGTCCTACCTTCGAGCACGCCCATGGGTGCCCCCCTCCACAATCGCTAGTGGTCGCTACAGAAAGGACCGTATCAGATTCCCTAGCGCCCGCTATAGAATCGACCCATGGTGACCGGACAGCGCGGCAGGCCCCGCTCCTTCGACCGCGACGAAGCCCTCGACAAGGCGATGTTCGCCTTCTGGGAGCGCGGCTACGAGGCGACCTCCATCGCGGACCTGACCCGCGCCCTCGGAATCGGCGCGCCCAGTCTCTACGCGGCCTTCGGCGACAAGCGCAAGCTCTTCGACGAGGTCGTGGTGGTCTACGGCAACCGGTACGCGGACTTCGCGGCGGTGGCCCTGGGCGAGGAGCCCACGGCCCGCGCGGCCGTGGCGCGGATCCTGCACGAGGCCGCCGAGGTCTACACCGACCCGGCCCACCCGCCGGGCTGCATGGTGATCAGCGCGGCCGTCAACACCACCGCCGACGAGGTGGCCGAAGCGCTGCGGGTGAGGCGCGAGGCCAACCTGACGTTGTTCGAGAGCCGGATCCGGGCGGACGTCGCCACCGGGACGCTGGCCGCGGACACCGACGCGCGGGCGCTGGCGCGGTACAGCGGGGCGGTGCTCCAGGGGATGTCGCAGCAGTCGCGCGACGGGGCGACCCGGGCCGAGCTGGAAGCGGTGGCGGCCCTCGCGATGGCGGCCTGGCCGGAGGAATCCTCGACATCCGGCGCGTGACACTCCGCGCGTGCCGTTCCGCGCGTGACATTCCGCGCGTGACATTCCTCTGGGCCACGGTGCCGGGACGGGACCCTCAGCCCGTCCGGCACCGCAGCCCGGAGTACTTACGGCCGGTCGGGTGTGCGGTGCCCGGCGGCCGGTGGGAGGTGCCGACGCGGTCAGGGCAGAACGCGCGGCTTACCTCGATCCGTCCTCCTGTGCGGGGAGGGCGGAAGCTCTTCGGCAATTGTGGACTAGACCATTCTGTTCTGTCCATCCAATGGCGGGTCCTCGGATCCCGTCACTTCCTCCAACATTACGCGGAGTCGACCGCTCCTGGGTACTCCTGGGTAATCCCGGTGGGGAAAGTCATGGCCCGAGCCCGGGGTACCCTCGCAGCGTGCCCTCCATGAACGACCTCGTACGCCAGCACACCGCTCTCAGTGAAACCGACCTGGAGTGGCTCCATCTGCTGGTCTCGGAGTGGCAGCTGCTCTCCGACCTCTCCTTTGCGGACCTGGTCCTGTGGGTCCCCACCCTGGACGGCGCCCGCTACGTCTCGGTCGCCCAGATGCGCCCGAACACCGGCCCCACCTCGTACCAGGACGACATGGTCGGCCACCTGGTGCCGCGCGGCCGCCGCCCGCTGCTGGACGCGGCCCTCGACGAGGGCCGGATCGTGCGCGAGGGCGACCCGGAGTGGCGCGAGGAGGTGCCGGTCCGCGTCGAGTCGATCCCGGTCCGGCGCGAGGGCCGCGTCCTCGGCGTGATCGCCCGCAACACCAACCTGCTCACTGTGCGTACACCGAGCCGGCTGGAGCTGACCTACCTCCAGTCCGCCTCCGACCTCGCGCAGATGATCGCGGCGGGCTCCTTCCCCTTCCCGGGGCAGCAGGTCGACATGGACGCCTCGCCCCGGGTCGGCGACGGTCTGATCCGGCTCGACGCGGAGGGCGTGGTGACGTACGCGTCCCCCAACGCCCTGTCGGCCTATCACCGGCTCGGTCTCGCCTCCGACCTGGTGGGCCAGCACCTGGGCAACACCACGGCCGAACTCGCCCCCTCCCGGGGCCCGGTGGACGAGGCCCTGGTCAAGCTGGCCAGCGGCTGGGCCCCGCGCGAGACCGAGGTCGAGGGCAGCACCGGGGTCATCCAGCTGCGCGCCATCCCGCTCAAGCCCAAGGGCACCCGGATCGGCTCGCTGGTCCTGTGCCGCGACGTCACCGAACTGCGCCGTCGCGAACGGGAATTGATCACGAAGGACGCGACCATCCGGGAGATCCACCACCGGGTGAAGAACAACCTGCAGACGGTGGCCGCGCTGCTGCGGTTGCAGGCCCGCCGGATGGATTCCGCGCAGGGGCGCGAGGCGCTCAACGAGGCGGTGCGCCGGGTCGGTTCGATCGCGATCGTCCACGAGACGCTGTCTCAGAACCTGGACGAGCGGGTCGAGTTCGACGAGATCGCCGACCGCGTCATCGCGATGGTCGCGGAGATCTCCCCGGGCAACGTGGCCTGCCGCCGCACGGGCCGCTTCGGCATCCTGGACGCCGAAGTGGCGACGCCGCTGTCCATGGTGCTGACGGAAATCCTCCAGAACGCACTGGAACACGCCTTCGTCCAGGGCGAGGGCGGCACCGTCGAGGTGACCGCGCTGCGCAGCGGCAGCCGTCGCGACGACGCGCGCCTACTGATCACCGTGCTCGACGACGGGTGCGGTCTGCCCGAGGGCTTCGACCCCCAGCGGGCCGGCAATCTCGGACTGCAGATCGTACGGACCCTGGTCGAGGGCGAGCTCGGCGGCACCTTCGACATGGTGGCGGGGGAGACGCGCGGCACCAAGGTCGTCCTGGACATACCGGCCAGCCCGCAGAAGTGACCCGTCACACTGCGTGACCAGAACCTTCATGTGACCGTGAGTGACCGGGATGTGGGGTCGATCGCGCGGGGCACAGCACTGAGCCCCGGACCGATTGGTTATCGGTCCGGGGCTCAAGAGCATGGTGCTGAGCGCTGATGCGGGGTACTACGCGCTGCGGCTCGAGGCTCGAAAGTCGAAATCAGGCGGTTGCGTTGCGCGCCCGGTTGCGAGCGGCGCGGCGCTTCATCGCGCGGCGCTCGTCCTCGCTGAGACCGCCCCAGACGCCGGAGTCCTGACCGGACTCGAGCGCCCACTGCAGGCACTGCTCCATGACGGGGCAACGGCGGCAGACGGCCTTGGCTTCCTCGATCTGCAGCAGCGCAGGACCGGTGTTGCCGATGGGGAAGAAGAGCTCGGGGTCTTCTTCGCGGCAAACGGCGTTGTGACGCCAGTCCATGGCTGCTCCATCTCCTTGTATTGCGGGCAGGTTGCTTGTGAATGTGAACGCTTTCACGAATCCCCTGATGGGGGAAGGGCCGACGCCCAGTTTCCTGGTGCGGTCCGTGTTTCGTGGAGGGGTTCTGGCGATCTGTGTGGGTGCCGGGTTCTGCGGGCTGTCCCGATCGCCATGTAGAGATTCGCAAACCTCGGACGGGGATACAACCCCTTCCGGAAAGTTTTTTTG
The DNA here is from genome assembly GCF_044454405.1 of Streptomyces sp. NPDC051555. NCBI lineage: Bacteria > Bacillati > Actinomycetota > Actinomycetes > Kitasatosporales > Streptomycetaceae > Streptomyces > Streptomyces sp. NPDC051555. The sequence goes on from NZ_JBITDP010000009.1 coordinate 33,020, forward strand.
GATTCGTCGGTGTCTAGTAGGTCACAGCCGTACTTCCTAGGGGTGGACCGACGTTAAAACGTTCGAGTGGAAGGACTTTCGGCCCTTCTACTCACACAATCACACGCAGTGCACGGCGTACGCCTGTGAACCGAACGCTGGTGCGCAGACCGAGGTGGTCTCCGTCCATCTGGAAGGGGAGCGGGACCTTCGAATGCAAGGTGAAGTCGGTCAGATCGTGCAGGGACACCGCGTGCTTCCCGTGCGGACCCCGCTCAGGAGTCGAGGTCAGGAGCTGTGTCGCGTAGCGAGCGACCGACGGAGTTGACAAACGGTCGAGTGCGAGTACGTCAAGCGCAGTATCGAAAGACGCCTCCGGGGAGGCATAGAGGGGCCGATTGCCCAGATACGTCCAGGGTGAGGTGTTGCACACTATCGACAGCACCAGGTCCGTCACGGGATCCGCGCCGGGGCGCTCCAGCGTGACCGTGCCGTGCCGCCGGTTCGGTTCCTCGAAGAATTGGCGCAGGAGCTGTCGTACATACAGGGCATGCGTCGAACGCTTGCCGCGCTCCCGCTGCTGTTCCACCCGGCCGACGACGCCCGCGTCGAAGCCGAATCCCGCACAGAACGTGAACCAGCGGGCCGGCACCGATTCGTCCTCCGTGCCCGGCGCACCCTCCGCCAGACCCAGGCCGACCGTCCGCTCCCGGCGCTCGCGCAGCGCGTCCAGCAACGCGCCGGTCGCCTCGACCGCGTCGTTGGGCAGGCCCAGGGCGCGGGCGAAGACGTTCGTGGAGCCGCCCGGCACCACGGCCAGTCGGGGCAGGGAGTCCGGATTCGGCCCGTTGTGCAGCAGTCCGTTGACCACCTCGTTGACCGTGCCGTCGCCGCCCAGGGCCACCACGAGGTCGATGTCGTCGCTCTCGGCGGCCTGCCGTCCCAGGTCCCGGGCGTGCCCGCGGTACTCGGTGGTGATCGCCTCCAGCTTCATCTCGCTGGCGAGGGCGTGGGTCAAGACGTCACGCGTGCGCGCACTGGTGGTCGTCGCTGCTGGGTTGGCCACGAGAAGTGCACGCATGAGCAGCAGACTACCCACCCCCAGTAATGCTCACCGCACTGCCCGGTCGGGACCGTCAGGTCGGGGGCCCGCGGCTACCCTGCTGGGGTGAGTACGAAGCAGAGCCCCACCCCCGGACCGTCCGCCGCCACCCCGGCCGGCCGGCTGACCGCCGCCGCCGCGCTCACCGCGCTGGAGGGCCTGGCCCTGGCCGGGCTCGGTGTCTACATGCTGTTCGTGGGCATCGCCGGGAACCCGGACTCCCCGCAACAGGCCGAGACCGGCGGGATCACCCTGTTGGCGCTCGCCGCGCTGCCGCTGATCGCGGCGCGGGGGCTGCGCCTGGGCCGCCGCTGGAGCCGCGGCCCGGCGCTGATCACCCAGCTGATGGCGCTGCCGGTGGCGTGGACGCTGTTCAACACCGGGGGCGCGATGATGGCCGCCGGGATCGCGCTGGTGCTGACGGCGGTGGCCGTCGTCGCCCTGCTGGTCCACCCGGCGACGACGCAGGCCCTGGGCATCGGGCCGCGCGACGCCGCCTGAGCGTCCTACTCCTCGACGAGGAGCTTCTCCCGGAGCTGGGCCAGGGTGCGGGCCAACAGCCGGGACACGTGCATCTGCGAGATGCCGACCTCCTGCGCGATCTGCGACTGGGTCATGTTGCCGAAGAACCGCAGCAGCAGGATCCGCTTCTCCCGCGGCGGCAGCCCCTCCAGGAGCGGCTTGAGGGACTCGCGGTACTCGACGCCCTCCAGCGCCTCGTCCTCCGAGCCCAGCGTGTCGGCGACCGCCGGGGACTCGTCGTCCGTGTCCGGGACGTCGAGCGAGAGGGTGCTGTAGGCGTTGGCCGACTCCAGGCCCTCCAGCACGTCCTCCTCGGAGATCCCGAGGCGCTCCGCCAGTTCGTGCACGGTGGGCGAGCGCTGGTGTTGCTGCGAGAGCTCCGCGGTGGCCGTGGTCAGGGCCAGGCGCAGCTCCTGGAGGCGCCGGGGGACCCGTACCGCCCAGCCCTTGTCGCGGAAGTGCCGCTTGATCTCGCCGACCACCGTCGGGGTGGCGTACGTCGAGAACTCGACCCCGCGCTCGGGGTCGAAGCGGTCCACCGACTTGATCAGGCCGATCGTCGCCACCTGGGTCAGGTCGTCCAGCGGCTCCCCGCGGTTGCGGAAGCGCCGCGCCAGGTGCTCGACCAGGGGCAGGTGCATCCGGACCAGCCGGTTGCGCAGCTCCGCCCGCTCCGGGGAACCCTCCGGGAGGGTGCGGAGTTGGACGAAGAGGGCCCGGGCGGCACTGCGGTCGCGCGGGTCGCGCGTGTCGCGGACCTCCCGCACCTCCTCGGGCTCCGTCACGATGTCGGAGGCCAGGACGGCGGCGGCCACGGCCGCCGCCGCGGCGTCCGCGTCCGCCGCCGCGTCCGGATCCGTCTGCGCCGTCACGCCGTCCGTGACGCCGTCCGCGGCGGCCTCCAGGGGCCGGTCGTCCCGTGGCCCGTCGTGCTGTGGCTCGTCCTGCTGGGTCTCGCTCATGGGGCCCGCCCGTCGCTCCGCCGAGTCCGAAAAGCCGTCTTCCGCATCCGCCTCGGCCGGGTGCGGCCGGGCGTTGTGCTGCTCCGGGATGCCGCCGTCGACCTCATGTCGTACTCGGGGCCGTTCCCCGCCCCGTACCGGGGTCTCCCCGCCGCTCACGCCGGGCCTGGTCCCGCGCCGCGCTGTTTGTAGAGACTGATGCTGACCGTGCGGTCCTCCTCGACCGTGGCCTCGACCTTGCCGGCCAAGGCCGACAGCACCGTCCAGGCGAACGTGTCGCGCTCCGGCGCACGTCCGTCCGTGGTCGGCGCCGAGACGGTCACCTCCAGCGAGCCTTCCACCAAGCGGAAGACGCAGCTGAGGACGGATCCTGGCACGGCCTGCTGGAGCAGGATCGCGCAGGCTTCGTCCACCGCGATGCGGAGGTCCTCGATCTCGTCGAGGGTGAAGTCCAAACGTGCTGCGAGTCCGGCCGTGGCCGTACGCAGCACCGACAGGTAGGCACCCGCAGCCGGCAGCCGGACTTCCACGAAGTCCTGGGTCCCGGGCTCGCCTGCGATCTGGGACACCCTCACCTCCAAGGTGGTACGAGCTGTGTTCGCCGGTGACGCTATCGCGATCCGGGCGATCGTGTCGCGGCACCCCTCACGGACCGACGGCAGTGCACCCTCGGAACGCCCCCGCCCACGGCCAGTGACTGATGGTAGGTCAACAGGTACGCACAGTGGCTAGGGGTCTGCGGGCCCAAATCGGGGGAACCGGCAGAGGGTTGACCTACCCCTCCTCAGACGATCGAACCGTCGACGAAACACCAGCGCCAGCTCTCGCCCGGTTCGAAGCTGCGCATCACCGGATGCCCGGTCTTCTCGTGGTGCGCCGTCGCGTGCCGGTGCGGCGAGGAGTCGCAGCAGGCCACGTTGCCGCACTCCAGGCACAGCCGAAGCTGGACCGGATGACTGCCCAGTGCCTCGCATTCGGGACAGGTGGGGGCAAGCGGGACGGGCTCGGGGCGCGGCAGTTCGGGAACGTGGGTGCACTCGCTCATGATGGCCAGCGTACGACGACGGTGCGGGCGCGCGACGACTCAGAATGGATCTTCGATGGAGGTATTGCCGCTGGTGGCACTGGTGGCGGGGAGCGCCGCCGTTGCAGGGCTGGCCCGCCGGACCCCGATCCCGGCGCCGCTGCTGCTCGTCGCCGCGGGGTTGATCGCCGCGTACGTCCCGGGCGTGCCGTCCTACGCCCTCGATCCGCACATCGTGCTGCCGCTGCTGCTCCCGCCACTGCTGCACACCGCCGCCGTGGACAGCTCGTACCTGGACCTGCGGGCCAATCTGCGGCCGGTCGCGCTGCTCTCGGTGGGCTACGTGCTCTTCGCGACGGTAGCGGTGGGGTACGCCGTCTACTTGGTCGTACCGGACCTCTCGCTGCCGGTGGCGCTGGTGCTGGGCGCGGTGATCGCGCCTCCGGACGCGGTGGCGGCCACTGCGATCGCGCGCCGGCTCGGTCTGCCCAACCGGGTGACGACCATCCTCCAGGGGGAGTCCCTGGTCAACGACGCCACCGCGATCACCGCCTACAAGGTGGCGCTGGCCGCGGTGGTCGGCGTCGGCGCGGGCTGGTCGGAGGGCATCACGGAATTCCTGCTGGCCTCGGTCGGCGGGGTCGGCGTCGGCCTGGTGCTGATGGTGCCGATCCACCACCTGCGCACCCGGCTGCGGGAACCGCTGCTGCAGAACACGCTGTCGCTGCTGATCCCCTTCGTGGCGTACGCGGCGGCCGAGCGGGTGCACGCCTCCGGAGTGCTGGCCGTGGTGGTCGTCGGCCTGTACCTGGGGCACCGGAACTGGCAGGTCGACTTCGCCACCCGGCTCCAGGAGGAGGCGGTGTGGCGGGTGGTCGCCTTCGTGCTGGAGTCGGTGGTCTTCGCGCTGATCGGGCTCCAGCTGCCGGTGGTCCTGAAGGGGCTGGCGCAGTACGAGGGCGCGGCGGCGGCCTGGTACGCGGTGTTCGTCTTCCTGGTGGTGGTCCTCGCGCGGTTCGCCTGGGTGTTCCCCGCCACCTTCCTGCCGCGCATGCTGTCGGGGCGGATCCGGGGCCGGGAGACGGACACGAACTGGAAGGCGCCGGTGGTCGTGGGGTGGGCCGGGATGCGGGGGGTGGTGTCGCTGGCCATCGCGTTCTCCGTGCCGATCTCGGTGCCGCACCGGAACCTGATCCTGTTCCTGACCTTCACGACGGTGATCGCCACCCTGGTGGTCCAGGGGCTGACGCTGCCGCCGCTGATCCGGCTGCTGCGGCTGCCGCCGCGGGACGCGCACGCGGAGACCCTGGCCGAGGCACAGGCCCAGAGCGAGGCCTCGCGGGCGGCGGAGGAGCGCCTCGCCGAGCTGCTGGCCGAGCCGTCGAACGCGTTGCCGCCGCCGCTGGCCGAACGGTTGCGGACGGTGCTGGAGCGGCGGCGCAATGCGGTGTGGGAGCGGTTGGGCGAGGTCAACGCCGTGACGGGGGAGTCGGCGGACGACGTCTACCGGCGGTTGGCGCGGGAGATGATCGCAGCCGAGCGGGAGGTCTTCGTGACCCTGCGCGACCTGCGTCGTATCGACGACGAGATGCTCCGTGCGTTGCTGCGTCGGCTGGACCTGGAGGAAGCGGCGGCCTACCGCGAGGAGGCCTAGCCAGGCCCCGCGTCCTCAACCGCCGGACGGGCTGGATCGGCCCCGCGCGGCCGGGCCGCCCCCCGTGCCGGCTCTGCCTCCGGCGGGTCCTCAAACGCCGGACGGGCTGATTCGGACCGGGAGTCGGTGGGGTTGCCTCCGGCGGGTCCTCAAACGCCGGACGGGCTGAAGTGGGGACCCTCGGCGGAGGCGTTCGGCGCCGGCCCGGGCCGGGCCGGATCCAGCCCGTCCGGCGATTGAGGACCCGCCGGAGGCGATCCGGGCCGGGTCCGATTCAGCCCGCCCGGGGGGACAGGCTCGATCCAGCCCGTCCGGCGATTGAGGACATCGCCGGGGCGGGGTCAGGGGTGGCCGGTGATGACGGCCGTCAGGCGGGTGGTCGGGGGGAAGGTGCCGCCGGGGAGGAGATGGGTCAGGGCCCACAGGAGCTTCGCCACGTACACCCGCTCGACCGGCACCCCGTGCCGCCCCTCGAAGTCCGCCGCGAAGTCCTCCAGCTCGGCCGGCACCTTCGCGTACCCCCCGTGGTGGTAGTCCTCGGCCAGGCTCCACACCCCCCGCGGCCCCCCGTACGCCGCCGCCTGCAAGGAACGTATCTCCGCCGCCAGGAACCCGCCCCGCAACACCGGCACACCCAGCGCCCGCTGCCCGGCGCCGAGTCCGGCCGCGAGCCCCGCCAGGGTCCCGCCCGTGCCGCACGCCACGGCCGCCACGTCCGTCAGCCCCCGCAGCTCGCCGCCCAGCTCGGCGCAGCCCGCCAGGGCGAGGGCGTTGCTGCCGCCTTCGGGGACGACGTACGCCCCCGCCGCACCGGCATCGGCCAGCAGCCCGGCCAGCACCTGCGGCTCCGCCTTGCGCCGGTACGCCGACCGGGGCACGAAGTGCAGCCGCATGCCGTCCGCCGCGCACCGGGCCAGGGAGGGGTTCAGGGGGCGGTCGGCCAGTTCGTCACCGCGGACCACGCCGACCGTCGACATCCCGACGAGCCGCCCCGCGGCGGCGGTGGCCCGCAGGTGGTTCGAGTAGGCCCCGCCGAAGGTCACGAGGGACGCGTACCCCCCGGCCAGCGCGGCCCGCAGGTTCGGCGCGAGCTTGCGCCACTTGTTGCCGGGGAGCTCGGGATGGACCAGGTCGTCCCGCTTCAGGAGCAGCCGTACGCCGTACCGCTCGAACCGGTCGTCGCACACCTCGACCAGCGGCGACGGCGGTCGGGCCCGCAGGAGGTCGGCGGGGTCGGGGTCGACTGGGTGGCTCACCCACCCATTGTGTGCGGCGCGGCCGGGGGGGGGGGCGGGGGGCCCCCCCCCCGCCCGGGGATTTGAGGTGGTGCGGGTGGCGGGGCCCCAACGAACGCCAAGTGTACCCCAGAGGGGGGCTATTTGCCCGCG
>NZ_JBITDP010000009.1:39660-89900 GCF_044454405.1 Streptomyces sp. NPDC051555
CGGGCGGGGGGCGGGCCCGGGGGGGGGGGGGGGGGGGGGGGGGGGGGGGGGCCCCCCCCCCCGGGGGGGGGGGGGGGGGGGCGGGGGCGGGGGGCCCCCCCCCCCCCCCCGGCCAGGTCATTTCAGGAGCTCCGTGACGCGGTCCCGCATCGACCGCATCGTGAACCCCTTCGGATCGATCTTGCCCGGCTGCCATTCGAGGTGGCCGATGACCGAGCGGGCGGTCCACCCGTGCACCCGGCAGAGGGCCGCCGCCGCGCGGGCGATGGCGTCGAGCTGGACCTCGGGCCAGGGGTCCTCGCCATCGCCGAGGTTCTCGCACTCGAACCCGTAGAAGCGGGAGTTGCCGTCGGTGTCGGCCCGGTCGTCCGGCGGCAGCGCCTTCTCGGCGATCACCGCGGCCAGGACGTCCCGGTCGCCGGCCCCCGCGTGGTTGGCGCGGCCGTAGCCCACGAGGTGGACCGTGCCGTCCTTGGTGATGACCCCGTGGCACAGCGGGCCGGGAAGCTCGTCGTAGCCGTCGCGACAGATCTCGACGGTGTGCTCGGCCCCGTGGGTGACGGTGTGGTGGATCATCACGCCGTTGACGGGGCCCCAGGGGCCCTTGTGGTTGCGGTTGTGGGTGCGCCAGGAGCCGACTTGGACGACGGTCAGTTCCTCGCCCCGTAGTGCCCTGATGAACCGGTCCGCGGACATGGGTGCGGCCACGGCCACCTCCTTTGCGGTGCGCGACAGTCACCTTGAGTGTCCGTCTCGTTACGCAACGGGTGTAGCGGAGGCGATCCACGTGGAGCCAGGTCGTTCGTACGGCGTACGAGTCGTGTGCGAGCCGATCCGGACAGTCGGACTCTGTCCCCGGCCGCCCCGCACACCCCTCGCATCCCGCACGCCCCTCGCGCCCCTTGGTCCCCGGCGGGCCTCAGGCCGCGGCGAGCCACAGGTCGGGCCCGAACACCTCGTAGTGGATGTCGGCCGCCGCCACGCCCTTGGCCAGCAGCTGCTCCCGCACCGCCCGCATGAAGGGCAGCGGTCCGCAGAGGTACGCCTGCGTGCCGGGGGCGACGGGGACGTCCGTCAGATCGACCCGGCCCGCGCGGTCGCCGGCCTCGGGCTCCGCCTCGTACCAGAACAGGGCTTCGGGGCCGGCGAGCTTGCCCGCGACCGCCCGGTGGTCGGTGCGCAGCGCGTGGTCGGCGGGGGAGCGGTCGGCGTGCACGACGGTGACGGGGGTCGCGTGGCCGGTGTCGGCGAGGTGCTCCAGCATCGACAGCATGGGGGTGCAGCCGATCCCGGCCGAGGCGAGCAGCAGCGGCGCCCCGGGGGCGCGCAGGACCAGGTCGCCGTAGGGCGCCGAGACGCGCAGCCGGTCGCCGGGGCGGACGTGCGCGTGCAGGTGCCCGGAGACCTCGCCGTCGGGGCCCGCGGCCGCCGGGCCGTGCACCCGCTTGACGGTGAGGGAGCGGGTGGGTACGCCGGGGGCGCTGGAGAGGCTGTACTGGCGGATCTGGCGCGCACCGTCGGCGAGGGCGACCTGGACGGAGACGTACTGGCCGGGCTTGAAGTCCGGCGCCGGGGCGCCGTCGGCGGGGACGAGGTGGAAGGTGGCGCAGTCCGCGGTCTCCTCGGTCCGGCCGGCGACGGTCCACTCGCGCCAGACGTCGCCGGCGGTGACCCGCTGCTCGGCGTACAGGCGCTCCTCGATGGCGATGAGGGCGTTCGCCATCAGCCAGTAGACCTCGTCCCAGGCCGCGGCCACCTCGGGGGTGACGGCCTCGCCCAGGACCTCGACGATGGCGGCGAAGAGGTGGGTGTGGACGACCGGGTACTGCTCGCGGGTGACGCCGAGCGAGGCGTGCTTGTGGGCGATGCGGTGCAGCATCACGTCGGGGCGCACGTCCGGGTGCTCCACCAGGTGGGTGGCGAAGGCGGCTATGGAGCCGGCCAGCGCTTGCTTCTGCAGGCCGGCTGCTTGGTTGCCGCGGTTGAAGAGGTCGCGCAGCAGCTCCGGGTGGGCGGCGAACAGCTTCGTGTAGAAGAGCTCCGTGATGTCGCCGATCGCCGCCCCGACGGCGGGCAGGGTGGCTCGGACGGTGGTGGTCGACTTCTCGGACAGCACTGGTGCACCTCGCGTAGTGGATACCGTAAGTGGTATATAAAACTCATATTTAAGGGTGAAGGGAACTCCACCGCGGTGCGGAATTCCGTTCGAACCGCCCCTCGGGATCAGGCTAGGCAGCCGGACGGCCGTCGCGTATCGGCCAACCGGCCCTCATCGCGCGGGACTTTGGGCCCCCGGTGCGGCGCCGCTGCCGAGGCCCAGCAGGAGCGGCCCGGTCGGGGCCGCCACCAGGCTGTTCACCGTCAGCGGGTCCAGTGCGGCGAAGAAGGCCTCCTGGGCCCGGCGCAGCGCGCCGCGCAGGATGCACGCGGAGCGCAGCGGGCACGGGACCGTGCCGTCGCAGTCGACGACGTCCCCCGCCCCCTCCAGCTCGCGGACGATCCCGCCGACCGATGCCGAGCGCCCGGCGGCCGTGAGCGCCAGCCCGCCGCCGCGCCCGCGCCGCGCCTCGACCAGTCCCAGGTGCTGCAGTTTCGCGACCACCTTGGCCGTGTGCGTGTAGGGCACCTCCATCGCGGCCGCCACCTCGCGGGTGGTGGGGAGGTCCGTCTCCTCGACGGCCAGGCGCATCAGGACGCGCAGTGCCAGGTCGGTGAATCGGGTGAGGCGCATGCCGCCACTCTAGAAAACTTGCATCTTCGAGGCAAATTAAAGGTGATGGGGTGGCGGAGGCTCGGCGCGGGAGGGGGAGATGGCTGGAACCGGTGGGGTCCCAGAGGGGCGTGGGGCGTGTGGGGGCCCATCACCATGCCCATCCCCCGGACGGAGTAGTCCCACCCTTTTGTGTAATGGTCCCACCACACTCCGTGCTGCAAGGCTTCACTCGCAGACCCATGGAGTGATCGAAAGGGAAACACATGTCGGTCCAGGCAGGTTCCGAGTCCGAGGCCCAGCCTCAGCAGCCGCAGCGCAGTCTCGCGACAGCAGCCGCGCGGAACTTGGCAACCACCACCAAGTCCAAGCCGCAGATGCAGGAGATCACCTCGCGGTGGCTGCTGAAGATGCTGCCGTGGGTTTCGGTGCAGGGTGGCACCTACCGGGTGAACCGCCGCCTCACCTACACCGTCGGCGACGGTCGCGTGGAGTTCATCAAGACCGGTACCCAGGTCCAGGTGATCCCGGCCGAGCTCGGTGAACTGCCCCTGCTGCGCGAGTACGAGGACCTCGACGTCCTCACCGAGCTCGCCCAGCGCTGCCAGCAGGTCGACTTCGAGGTCGGCCAGGAGCTGACCTCCTTCGGCAACAGCGCGGACCGGGTGTTCCTGCTCGCCCACGGCCGGATCGACCAGATCGGCCCGGGTCCCTACGGCGAGGACGCCGTCTTGCGCACGGTCGCCGACGGCGCGTACTTCGGGGAGAACGCGCTCACCGACGACGAGGCGATCTGGGAGTACACCGCCCGCGCCGCCACCTCCGGCACCGCGCTCGTCCTGTCCCGCCAGGACTTCCAGCTGCTCGCCGACCGGGTGGACTCGCTCCGGGCCCACGTCGAGCAGGTGCGCTCCCAGCCGGCCCACGACACCAACAAGCACGGCGAGGCCGCCATCGACCTCTCCGCCGGTCACCGCGGCGAGGCCGTCCTGCCCGGCACCTTCGTGGACTACGAGGCCCGGCCCCGCGAGTACGAGCTCAGCATCGCCCAGACCGTCCTGCGGGTGCACACCCGCGTCGCGGACCTCTACAACCAGCCGATGAACCAGACCGAGGAGCAGTTGCGGCTCACGGTCGAGGCGCTGCGCGAGCGCCAGGAATTCGAAATGATCAACAATCGCGAGTTCGGCCTGCTCCACAACGCCGAGTACGACCAGCGGATCCAGCCGCACGACGGCGCCCCCAGCCCCGACGACATGGACCAGCTGCTCAGCATGCGCCGCGGGTCCAAGATGTTCCTCGCCCACCCCAAGGCCATCGCCGCCTTCGGCCGCGAGTGCAACAAGCGCGGGCTGTACCCGGAGTCGATCGACATCGGCGGCCACCGGGTGCCGTCCTGGCGCGGCGTGCCGATCTTCCCGAGCAGCAAGATCCCGGTCAGTGACGCCCGTACGACCTCCATCCTCTGCATGCGCACCGGCGAGGACGACGGCGGTGTGATCGGCCTGCACCAGCCCGGCATCCCCGACGAGATCGAGCCGAGCATGTCGGTCCGGTTCATGGGGATCAGCGAGCAGGCGATCATCTCCTACCTGGTCACGGCCTACTTCTCGGCCGCGGTCCTGGTGCCGGACGCCCTCGGCGTGCTGGAGAACGTCGAGATCGGGCGCTGGCGCTGAGCCGGCGGCCCGGGGGGACGACGGCATGACGGCCACCGAGGAACGGCCGGTCGGCGAGGGGGCGGCGACCGGTCCGGAGGCACCGCCCGGCGACGGGCAGGAAGCCGCGCTCCTGCTGGCCAGGACAAGAGAAACGGTCAACCCGCGACTGCGCCGAACGGTCGAGGGCCTGCCCGGTTCGATGCGCAGCGTGGCCATGTACCACTTCGGCTGGGAGCAGGCCGACGGGACCCCGGCCGAGGGCCAGGCGGGCAAGGCCATCCGGCCCGCCCTGGTCCTCGCGTCCGCCCAGGCGCTGGGCGGGCACGCGGACGACGCCGTACCGGCGGCCGTCGCGGTGGAACTGGCGCACAACTTCACCCTGCTGCACGACGACGTGATCGACGAGGACGTGCGCAGGCGCGGCCGGGCCACCGCCTGGAGCGTCTTCGGGGTGCCGGAGGCGATCATCTCCGGTGACGCGATGATGGCGCTGGCGCTCCAGCAGCTCGCGGAAGATCCTCACCCGGCCTCGGGGCGGGCCTCGGCCCGGCTCTCGGCCTGCGTCATCGAACTGTGCGGCGGTCAGCAGGCGGACATCGGCTTCGAGCGCCGCGAGCGCGTCTCGCTCGACGAATGCCTGTCCATGGCGATGGCCAAGACCGGGGCGTTGCTGGGGTGCGCCTGCGCCCTCGGGGCGCTCTACGCCGGGGCCGGCCCCGAGGAGGTCGACGCGATGGACGCCTTCGGTCGGGAGGCCGGACTGGCCTTCCAGCTGATCGACGACCTGATCGGCATCTGGGGGGACCCGGAGCACACCGGCAAGCCCGCGGGCGCCGATCTGAGGGCGCGCAAGAAGTCCCTGCCCGTCGTGGCCGCCCTCACCTCGGGCACCGCGGCGGGAGCCGAACTGGCCGCCCTGTACGCCGGCCCCATGGAGGCGGCCGACGTGCGCCGGGCGGCGGACGCGGTGGAGCGGGCCGGCGGGCGGGACTGGGCGCAGGCCCACGCCGCCGACCGGATGGGACGGGCCGTACAGCAGCTCGCCCGGGCCGTGCCGGATCCCGGGGCGGCGGACGGGCTGCTGGCCCTGGCGGAGTTCGTGACCCGCCGGACGCGCTGAGACGCGCCGGCGGGCGGCAGGAGGCCGGTTCCGGTACCGCAAGGTGCCGGAACCGGCCTTTCCGCTGCCTCGGCTCAACTCTAGGATCGCGCAAGGTTGTTACGCGTGGCGAAAGGTGAGGCTGATGGGTGCGGAGACGGTCATGGAGATACGCGCCGGCGGGCCGGGCGACCGGGACGCGGTGGCGCGACTGCTCGACGCGGCCTTCTTCGACGATCCGGTCAGCACCTGGGTCTTCCCGGAACCGGAGCACCGGCGCGCCGTGCACGCCGCGTTCCTCGGCGTCTTCGTCGACGTGGCCCTGGCCGAGGGGCGGATCGACTGCGCGGCCGACGGCTCGGCCGCGGCGCTGTGGCTGCGGATCCCGGCCGGCGAACCGGAGGGCGAGGACGAGGTGCCGGCGCGCATGCGCGAGGCCGCGGACCCGGACAACGAGCGGTGCGAGCTGGTGGGCCGGCTCATGGGCGAGGTGCACCCCACGTCCGAGGAGCACGAGTACCTGCTCATGATCGCGGTCGACCCGGACCGGCAGGGCGAGGGGCTGGGCACCGAGTTGATCCGCCCCGTGCTGGAGCGCTGCGACCGGGACGGCGTGGCGGCGTACCTGGAGGCCAGCAGCGAGCGGAGCATGCGGCTCTACGAGCGGCTCGGATGGGAGTTCACGGGCACCCCGGTGCGGCTTCCCGACGGCCCGCCGATGTGGCCGATGTGGCGCAAGCCGCGCTGATCCGCGGGCCGTTCGCGCGAGGGGCGAGAGGGTGCTCCTGAGCGGCGCCCTGGTGGGGCAGGAGCGCTCGCTCAAGGAGCCGGACGGTCCGATCCGGCGGCCGCGGACGGCCCGGGTCCCTGGCGGGAACCCGGGCCGCCCCCCGTGCGGCCGGGCCGGATCAGCCCTTGGTACCGAGGCCCGAGGCGAAGCCGTTGACCCACAGCTGGTTCACGCGGGAGCGCTCGGCGGCGTTCGGGTTGGGGTTCTGACACGACGTGCCGGGTCCGCCGCCCGACATCAACTCGCTGCACGGGCCCGAGTAGTGGTCCGGCAGCCCGAGGACGTGCCCGGTCTCGTGGGCGGTCACGCGGGTGGAGTTGTACTGCTGGTTCTGCGCGTAGTCGAGGAAGATGTAGCCCCGGCCGTGCCCGTCCGTGCTGGCGTACGAGCCGCGCGAGTCGTTGCCCTCGCGGTACGAGAAGTTCCCGCCCGAGGACACCTCCTGCAACTTGACGTTGGAGACCGAGGAGTTCCAGATCTGCGTGGAGCGGGATATCTGGCTGCGGAAGCTGGGCGCGCTGCGGGTGTTGTAGGTGACCGTGACGGCCATCAGGCCCGGGTTCGCGGCGCGCTGTTCGGCGACCGAGCGCTGCACGGCCTCGAAGAAGGCGCGGTTGGCGTTCGCGTTCTCCGTGGAACGCTCGTAGGCCGCGTACGACGCCGGGCTGCCGGTGGGGGCGGCGGCCGGGGCGGCGCTGGCGCTGGTGGCGGGGAGGACACCGAGGGCCGCGGCGAGGCCGAGTCCTGCGGCGGAGGCGAGCACGGTTCGTCGGGAGTGGCGCATGTGGGGGCTCCTGCTCATCCGGTGCGGTGGGGGGTGGAGGGTCGTTCGGTACCGGAGTCTGCGGGAGCCGGAGCGGGCGGCGGATGATGTCAGCGGCCGATAGCGCGGGACTATCGGTGAGATTTCGGCAGGGCAACTTCCGTGAGAATGGCGGGATTCGGGGGGCTATCAGTGGCTGGTGCGGTCCACGGGGGCCGCCCTACTCTCGGGACATGGAGCTCGAGGTGAGGCACTTGCGCGCGCTGTGCGCCATCGCCGACGCCGGCAGCCTGCACAAGGCGGCGCGGCAGCTCGGGGTGAGCCAGCCCTCCCTGACGACCCAACTGCGCCGGATCGAGAGGGCCCTGGACGGCGAGCTGTTCCTGCGCGAGCGCACGGGGTGTCGGCCCACTCCCTTCGGACGGACCGTACTCGGCCGGGCGAGACCCCTGTTGGAGGACATGGCGGCCCTGGTGGCCGAGGCGCGGGCGCTCGCCCACGGGCCGCGGCTGCGGATCGGCTCGACCGCCAGCAGCGCGCTGCCGGGCTGGCTGCGCAGGCTGCACCGGCGGCTGCCGGACACCGACACCTCGCTCGTGGTGGACGTATCGGCCAACGCGCTGCTGCGGATGGTGGCTTCGGGACAGCTTGACGTGGCCTTCGTGCACGAGGTGGAGGGCTTCCCGCTGCGGGTGCCGCAGGGGCTGGAGGTGCACGTGCTGATGGAGCGCGAGCCGCAGTTCGTCTCGATGGCGCGGGACCATCCGGCGGCCAGCCGGCCGGTGGTGGAACTACGGGAGTTCGCCACCGACCGGTGGACGGTGGACCCCTCCGTCGACGGAGAGTGGGACGGGCTGCGGCGGGTCCTCGCGGGTGCCGGACTGCATCCCCCGGTGCTCCACGCCGACTACCACACCGCCGCGTCGCTGATCGTCTCCGGCGAGGCGGTCGCCCCCTGCCAGCCGACCTCCGGGCCGCGCGAGGACATGGCGATCCGCCCGCTGTACGGGGACCCGCTCGCGGTGCGCCTGCTGCTGGCCACCCGCCCCGGGGCGCACGCGGAGGTCTACGAGGACCTGCGCGCGGCCTACCGCGAGGCGGCGCTGGGCACCCCGCCGTACCGCGCCTGGCTCCACCACCACGAGAGCCCGTTACTGGAGGCGGACGCGGAGGTGGGGGCGGGCGCCGGCGCCGGCGCCGGCTCGGAGACGGAAGCCGAAGCGGCGTAACGATTCTTCACCGGCGGCGACGCCGGGCGACTAGGTCGTGCGGCGGGCGTGGTCGTAGGCGAGGCCCAGGGCGCCGTGTGCGACCAGGAGCGCGCCCGCCGTCAGCCAGCCGGAGTTGCGGCGGCGGGCCGCCCACAGCATCAGGGGGGCTCCGGCCGCGACCTGGGCCGCGCCCACGAGGCGGGCCCGGGGGCCGCGGAGCCAGGGGCCCAGCGGGCCGTCCTCCACGACGTCGAGTTCCGCCCGTACCGCGTGGCGCCAGCCGGACCACTCCAGGGCCTCGGCCCCCGGGGCGACGCGGGCCGCCTCCCGCAGCCGGTCGGCGCGCTCGCCGGGGGCCAGCCCGGCGGGCAGGGCCAGCCCGGCCCGGGCCAGCAGTGCGATCAGCCCCAGCAGCCGGGTCCCGCCGTCGGCGGCTTCGTCGGGGCGGGTGAGCCGCTCCAACTCCTCCAGGTCCAGTACGGGATCCAGGCCGAGCCGCGCGGTGAGCGTGCGCATGGCGTCCGGGTCGCCGAGCGGGGTCCCGTCCGCCGCCCATCCATAGGACACGGGCCGCCGCAGCCCCGACGCGAGGGCGAAGCCGCTCTCCCCGGACTCCCACCACACGCCCAGCACCGGCCAGTTGCCGCCGACCGCCAGCGCCGAGGTCCAGCCGGTCAGCACCTCGGCCAGGGACTCCTCGGCCCCGGACGCGCCGGCGGCCGGGTGGCGCTCGGGGACCAGGGCGCTCCAGTCGCCCGCCGGGGCGAGCACCAGGCGCTCGCGCAGGACGTGGGTGGCGGCGGGCCGGACGGTGGCGGGTTCGGCGCGGCAGAGCAGCAGTCCGCCCGCCGAGGTCTGGGAGATCGACATGCCCACACGCTAAGGCAAATCCCCCCAACCCACCCAAATGGAAGAGTGCGAAGGGGCGCGGCGCCACGCGGCGGCGCAGCGCCGCCCGAGCCGCTTGACTTCCGGCAACCGCGATATATCGTGTTACTCAGAAGACGCGATATGTTGCGTCATGCCGAACCCCGGCACCCCGCGCGTCCGCCCGAGGAGGATCAGCACCATGGCACACCAGACGACCTGGTCCATCGCCGAACCCCAGCAGCTCACCTTCGAGGAGCCGGTCGCCGAGCTCCGCGTCCGCGTCGTGGGCGGCACGGTGAATGTGGTCGCCGCCGCCGAGGGGCCGGCCCAGCTCCAGGTCACCGAGGTCAGCGGGCCGCCCCTGCACGTGGTGCAGGAGGGCGACGTCCTCACCGTCTCCTACGAGGACCTGCCCTGGAACGGCTCGCAGAACCTGCGCAAGTGGTTCGACTCCAAGCCGTGGAAGGCCTGGACGGGCTCCGGCTCCGAGGGCGGACGCAAGGCCTGGGAGCGCAGCGCCGTCATCTCGCTGACCGTGCCCGCCGCCACCCGCGTGCAGGTCGCGACCGTCAGCGCCACCGCCTTCGTCTCGGGCATCGCGGGCGCCACCGACGTCAACGGCGTCTCCGGCGACGCCACCCTGGTGGGGCTGTCCGGGGCCGTCAAGGCGCACACGGTCTCCGGCAGCGTGGAGGCCCAGGCGCTCAGCGGGACCCTCGGCTTCCACTCGGTCTCCGGCGGGCTGACCGTGGTCGAGGGCGCGGGCGGCAGCGTACGGGCCGACTCGGTCAGCGGTGACATGCTGCTGGACCTCGACCCGGACCAGACGTCCCCGCAGCCGGTGGACATCGCGCTCAACTCGGTCTCCGGGCAGGTCGCGATCCGGCTCCCGCACCCCACCGACGCCCGCGTCGAGGCCAACACCGCCACCGGCGGGGTCTCCAACGCCTTCGAGGACCTGCGGGTCTCCGGCCAGCTGGGCGCCAAGCGGATCACCGGCACACTGGGCTCCGGGACCGGCACGCTGCGGGCCACGACCGTCTCCGGTTCGATCGCGCTGCTGCGCCGCGAGCCGGCCGACGCGGCCGCTCCGTCCGCCCCCCTGGAACTCGAAAAGAAGGTGCTCTGACATGCCGCCCGTCTTCGCCCACGGCCGCCTGCGGCTCTACTTGCTGAAGCTGCTCGACGAGGCTCCGCGGCACGGGTACGAGGTGATCCGCCTGCTGGAGGAGCGCTTCCAGGGGCTGTACGCGCCCTCCGCGGGCACCGTGTACCCGCGGCTGGCCAAGCTGGAGGCGGAGGGGCTCGTCACGCACGCCACCGAAGGCGGGCGCAAGGTGTACTCGATCACCGAGGCGGGCCGCGCCGAACTGGCCGACCGCAGCGGTGAACTGGCCGATCTGGAGCTGGAGATCCGCGACTCCGTCTCCGAGCTGGCCGCCGAGATGCGCGACGACGTCCGGGGCGCCGCGGGCGACCTGCGGCGCGAGATGCGGGCGGCAGCGGCCGCCACCGCTTCCGACACCCGGGTCGAGGACGAGACCTGGCGACTGGCCAAGGAGGAGCTGCGCCGGGCCCGCCAGGAGTGGAAGGAGCAGGCCCGCCGGGCGAAGGACGAGAGCCGCCGGGCCCGCGAGGAGGCCCAGCAGGCCCGGCGCCAGGCGAAGGAGGCCCAGGACCGGGCCCGCGAGGAGGTCCAGCGCATCGCGAGCCAGCTCCAGGAGCAGTTCACGAAGTCCGGGG
The DNA here is from genome assembly GCF_044454405.1 of Streptomyces sp. NPDC051555. Taxonomy (NCBI): domain Bacteria; kingdom Bacillati; phylum Actinomycetota; class Actinomycetes; order Kitasatosporales; family Streptomycetaceae; genus Streptomyces; species Streptomyces sp. NPDC051555. The sequence continues at coordinate 50,508 of NZ_JBITDP010000009.1, forward strand.
TCCGCGAGGGGCTGTCGGACTTCACCGACAAGATCGGCACCCTGGCGGGCGTCTGGCTGGGTTCCACCGCGACCCACGACGGGGCCAAGGCCCGGGCGGCGGAGTCCGGATGGGCCGAGGACCTGAATCCGACCGAGGACCCGGCGCGCGACCTCGACCGGCTGCTGGACCGCTTCCGTGACGAGGTGCGCGACGCGGCCCGCGACCACGGCGTCACCGCCGCCCGGCTGGAGGAGATCCGCGCCGACCTGGCGACGGCCGCGGCCCGCATCACCACCACGGTCCGCGCACCGCGCTGACGCGCCGCGGCCCCGGGCGCCCCGATCAGGCGGCGGCCGGGGCGGTGGCCGCGACACGGGCGTAGGTCACGCCCTGCGCGGCCAGCACGTCAGCCACCGGGCCCGGGTCGACGAGCAGGGCCAGGAGGAGATGGGTCTGCGTGATGGTCCTCTCGCGGCGGCCCACGGCGATCCGGAGCGACTGCGTCAGGGTCTTCTTCGCGCCCGGCGCGAAGCGGACGCGGGCGCTCTGCGGGCGGCCGCGCTGCGGGCGGGCCCCGGCCGCGGCGAGCGCGCCCTCGCCGTGGCTCTCCTCGACGCGGGCGACGATCTCGGCGAGGTCGATGCCCAGGCCCGCCAGGGCCTCCTCGTCGGCCTTCGACATCCCGCCCCGGCGCCGGGCCTCGGTCAGGGCGGCCGCGGTCGCCCCCCGGTCCACGCCGAGCCGGTCGAGCGCGCCCAGCTCCAGCAGGGCGAGCAGCAGGTGGTCCTCGGTGACCCGGGCGGCGCCGGTGCGGCGGGCCTCGTCGACCGCGCCCGTGACCGTGTCGCGCGCCCCGGCCGTGAACTTTTCGAACATCAGAGCCTCCCGTGCTTCTTGTGTACGGCCTGCCGGCTGACGCCCAGCTCGGCGGCGATGTCCTGCCAGGACCAGCCCTGGTTGCGGGCGCTGCGCACCTGTACCGCCTCCAGCTGCTCCAGCAGCCTGCGGAGGGCGGCCACGGCACGCAGGCCCACGCGCGGGTCGCGGTCACCGGCCCGTTCGGCGAGATCGGTTGCTTCCGTCATGCTGTCAATTTAGGTTGACGGGTGAGCCGTGTCAACCCGAATTGACAGACGGGGAGTGCCGCGGGCGCGGTGCGGACGGGGGAGGCGTGCGGGAGGGCCGGGCCGTCAGACCGTCAGCACCACCTTGCCGAAGAGGTCGCCCGACTCCAGCTTGGCGAAGCCTTCCCGGGCCCGGTCCAGCGGCAGCACCTCGTCGATGACCGGCCGCACCCCCGTGGTCGCGCAGAAGGACAGCAGGTCCTCCAGCTCCTCCTTCGTGCCCATGGTCGATCCGACGACCTTCAGCTCCAGGAAGAAGATCCGGGTCAGTTCCGCGTGCGCGGGCCGGTCGCCGCTCGTGGCGCCCGAGATCACCAGGGTGCCGCCCGGGCGCAGGGACTTCACCGAGTGCGACCAGGTCGCCGCGCCCACCGTCTCGATCACCGCGTCCACGCGCCGGGGCAGCCGCGCGCCGGGCTCGTACGCCTCCTGCGCGCCCAGCTCCACCGCGCGCTCGCGTTTGGCCGCGTCGCGGCTCGTCGCGTACATCCGCAGCCCGGCGGCCTTGCCGAGCACGATCGCGGCGGTCGCGACCCCGCCGCCCGCGCCCTGGACCAGGACCGAGTCCCCGGGGCGCACGCCGGCATTGGTGAAGAGCATCCGGTAGGCGGTGAGCCAGGCGGTCGGCAGGCAGGCGGCCTCCTCGAAGGACAGCTCCGCGGGCTTGCGCAGAACGTTCCAGGCCGGCACGGTGACCTGTTCGGCGAAGGTGCCCTGGTAGCGCTCGGTCAGGATCGAGCGCGGCTCGTCCGGCCCGACCCCGTGGCCGCTCTGGCCGATCACGGAGTGCAGGACGACCTCGTTGCCGTCCTGGTCGGTCCCGGCCGCGTCGCAGCCCAGGATCATCGGGAGCTTCTCCCGGCCGAGACCCACCCCGCGCAGCGACCACAGGTCGTGGTGGTTGAGGGAGGCGGCCCTGACGTTCACGGTCACCCAGCCGGGGCGTGCCTCGGGCGCCGGGCGCTCGCCCAGTTCGAGGCCGCTCAGCGGCTGGTCACGGTCGATTCGGGCGGCGTAGGCAGCGAACATGCGGCCAGACGCTACCGCCCGGTAGGGGGCCGCCGCCAGGGTTCCCGGCACACCCGGCCTGTCTTTCGGATCACGTCGGCCGGTCCGGCGGTCGGTCCCGCGGCACGGGCCTTCGGGCCTACCGGAACGGGCCTTCGGACCCCCGGTCGTACCGCAGAGCGGAATCTTTGTTCGATCGTCAAATACCTGTATGGGCAGCGCCCTTGTGTGTTCCATGGGGTTAACCGGAACGTCATGGGCAAGCCAGGAACCAGGGTACGATTCTGGCCAGGCGCCACCAGGCAGCCCTCCCGGCACGGGGGCCGGGAGGGATGTGCGCAGAGGGGCCCGGTCGCATCACAGCGACCGGGCCCCTCCGCGTGCGCGCCCGGGATCAGGCGGCCTTGGTCTCCCAGAAGATGCGGTCGATCTCCGCGATCAGTTCGAGGGCCTTCTGGCCCGTCGCCGGGTCGTTCGACGCCTTGGCGGCCGAGAGGGCCTTCAGGGTGTCGTTGACCAGGGAGTGCAGCTGCGGGTACTTCTCGAAGTGCGGCGGCTTGAAGTAGTCGCTCCACAGCACCGAGACGTGGTGCTTCGCGAGCTCTGCGCGCTGCTCCTTGATGGTGATGGCGCGGGCACGGAAGTCCGCGTCGTCGTTGGCCTGGTACTTCTCCTGCACGGCCTTGACGGACTCGGCCTCGATACGGGCCTGGGCGGGGTCGTAGACGCCGCACGGCAGGTCGCAGTGCGCGCTGACCGTGACCTTGGGAGCGAAGAAGCGGGAAAGCATGGGGGTGGGTCCTCCTCGTGATCGTCTTCTCAAGGGGGAGATTACTCCGTGAGAAAGCGGAATTCGCGGGCGGCCCCGTGGGCTTAGGACAAAAGTCCAGCGTCACGATGGGGGCGGTGAGCGAACGTACGGACGGAACCGGGAAGGTGTCACATGCACGTGCCGATCGGGATGGTGGAGGTGTACGGGCCCTCGATGGCCCCCACCCTGGACTCCGGCGATCAGCTGCTCGTCCACTACGGCGGGCGCGTGCGCCCCGGTGACGTCGTGGTGCTGCGCCACCCCCTCCAGCAGGACCTGCTGGTCGTCAAGCGGGCCGCCGAGCGGCGCGGGGGTGGCTGGTGGGTGCTCGGGGACAACGGCTTCAACGAGAGCGGGGACAGCGAGGACTACGGCGTGGTGCCCGACGAGCTCGTGCTGGGCGTCGGGCGGCTGCGCCTGCGGCCGCCCGCCGCCGGTCAGACCTCGCTGGCGGCCCGGGCGTCCTGGCTGGCCCGCGCGGTGCGTCCGCTGTTCCCGGACCCGAGCGCCTCCTCGCGCTTGCGGGCCCGGTAGGCGGCCACGTTGGCCCGGGTGGCGCAGCGGTCCGAGCAGTAGCGCCGGGACCGGTTGGTGGAGGTGTCGAGGTAGGCGTTGCGGCACGGCGGCGCCTGGCACAGGCCCAACCGGTCCGCGCCGTAGGACGTCAGGTGGAACGCCAGGCCCATGGAGGCGATCGCGGCGTACCCGGCCGAGGCGTTGGAGGGGTGGTCGGCGAGGTGCATGTGCCAGTTGGGCTCGCCGTCCGGGCCGGGCGTCTCGTGCCCGGAGATCTGCGGGCTCACGGGGAACTCCATCAGGAGCGAGTTCAGCAGGTCCACCGCCAGGACGTGGTCGCCCGAGTCGGCCGCCTCGAAGATCGCGCGCAGCCGCGCGCGGACGTTGCGGAAGCGGGTGACGTCGGCGTCGGTGACCCGGCGGGCGTCCTGGAGGCTGGGCCCGAACAGGGCCCGGGCCGTCTCCGCCGACGTCAGCGCATCCTTGCCACGGGCCGGCTCCTCGGTGTTGACCAGGCGCACGGCATAGTCCGAGTAATGGGCCAGTTCCACTTGTAGTCCTTACGGATGAGGATTAGTGTGCGGGTGTGCCGTTCGGGTAACGGCCACTATGCCTTCTAGGGTATTACGGGTGGAGGGGTTCGAGATGACGGACGCAGCGACCGGAACGGACTGGCAGGCCTGGCAGGACAGCTGGGACCGCCAGCAGGAGTGGTACCTCCCGGACCGCGAGGAGCGGTTCCGGGTCATGCTGGACATGGTCGAGGCGGTCGTCGGCACGGCGCCCCGGGTGCTGGATCTGGCGTGCGGTACGGGAAGTATCACGGACCGCGTCCTCAAACGGTTCCCGAACGCCACCAGTACGGGCGTCGACCTCGACCCCGCCCTGTTGACCATCGCCGAGGGTCACTTCGCGGGCGACCCGCGGGTCACCTTCGTCACCGCGGACCTCAAGGACCCCGACTGGGTCGCGCGGCTCCCGCACGACGGCTACGACGCGGTGCTCACCGCCACCGCCCTGCACTGGCTGCACAGCCCGCAGCTCGCCGTGCTCTACGGGCAGCTGGCGCCCCTGGTGCGCCCCGGCGGCGTCTTCATGAACGCCGACCACATGCCCGACCCGGCGACCCCGCTCCTCAATGCCGCCGAGCGCGCCCACCGCCACGCGGGCATGGACCGGGCCCGCGCCGAGGGCGTGCTCGACTGGGCCGAGTGGTGGGCCGTGGCCGCGGCCGACCCGGTGCTCGCCGAGCCCACGAAGAAGCGGTACGAGATCTACGGCGAGCACGCCGACGGGGACACCCCGGACGAGGCGTGGCACGCCCGCACCCTGCGCGAGGCGGGGTTCGCGGAGGCCCGTACCGTCTGGCGCTCGCCGTCGGACGCGCTGGTCCTAGGACTCAAGTAGGGGATTCGGGCCGCAGGCCGGCGGAGCGACGAAGAGGGGCGGTACGGACATCGTCCGTACCGCCCCTCTTCGCACCGCGTGCGCGGGGTTACAACACCTTGGACAGGAACGCCTTCGTCCGGTCGTGCTGCGGGTTGCCCAGGACGTCGCGCGGGTTGCCCGCCTCGACGACCACGCCGCCGTCCATGAACACCAGGCTGTCGCCGACCTCGCGGGCGAAGCCCATCTCGTGCGTGACCACGATCATGGTCATGCCCGATTCGGCCAGGTCCCGCATGACGTCGAGGACGTCGCCGACGAGCTCCGGGTCGAGCGCCGACGTGGGCTCGTCGAAGAGCATCAGCTTCGGCTCCATGGCGAGCGCGCGGGCGATCGCCACGCGCTGCTGCTGGCCGCCGGAGAGCTGCGAGGGGTAGTTCCCGCCCTTGTCGCCCAGGCCGACGCGGTCGAGGAGCTTGACGGCGCGCGCCCGCGCGACCGCCTTGCTCTCGCCCTTGACCATGACCGGGGCTTCCATGACGTTCTCTATGGCCGTCATGTGCGGGAACAGGTTGAACCGCTGGAAGACCATGCCGATGTCCCGGCGCTGGGCCGCGACCTCGCTGTCCTTCAGCTCGTGGAGCTTGTCGCCCTTCTGGCGGTACCCGACCAGCTGGCCGTCCACGTAGAGGCGGCCGGCGTTGACCTGCTCCAGGTGGTTGATGCACCGCAGGAAGGTGGACTTGCCGGAGCCGGACGGGCCGACCAGGCAGAACACCTCGCGCGGCGCGACCTCGAGGTCGATGCCCCGCAGGATGTGGGCGGCGCCGTAGGACTTGTGCACGGCCTCGGCTTTGACCATCGGCTGGGCGGTCACTTCGCCACCTCCGTACGGCGGAACATGTTCAGGTTGGCGCGCAGTCGCTGGAGCGGGGTCGGCGGCAGGCTGCGCAGCGAGCCGCGCGCGAAACGGCGCTCCAGGTAGTACTGGCCGACGCTGAACACGCTGGTCAGGGCGAGGTACCAGATCGACGCGACGATGAACATCTCCATCACCGCGAACGAGGTGGCCGCGATGTCCTGAGCGGCCCGCAGCAGGTCCGCGTACTGCACGGCGACGACCAGCGACGAGGTCTTGAGCATGTTGATGAACTCGTTGCCCGTCGGCGGCACGATCACGCGCATCGCCTGCGGGAGCACGACCCGGCGCATCGTCTGCGTGCGGGTCATGCCCAGTGCGTGGGACGCCTCCGACTGCCCTTCGTCGACCGACTGGATGCCGGCCCGGACGATCTCCGCCATGTACGCGCCCTCGTTGAGGCCGAGACCCAGCAGGGCGGCCAGGAAGGGGGTCATGACCTGGGTCATCTCGTCCTTGTAGAACCCGAGGTTCAGGATCGGGAAGATCAGGGCGAGGTTGAACCAGATGAGCAGCTGGACGTAGACCGGGGTGCCGCGGAAGAACCAGATGTAGAACCAGGAGATGGTGCTGGTCACCGGGTTCTTCGACAGCCGCATCACGGCGAAGGCGACGCCGAGGACCAGGCCGAGCGCCATCGCCGCGACGCTGATCAGGACCGTGTGCCACAGGCCGCTGAGGATGCTCGCGTCGAACAGCTTCTCGGGAACGGTCTGCCAGCGCACGTTGCCCTGGGAGAAGGCGTAGATGATCGCGCCGAACAGGACGAGCGCGATCACCCCGCTGATCCAGCGTCCGTAGTGCCGGACGGGGATGGCGCGGATCATTTCGGGCGGGACGGACCCGGCCGGCGGGGTGTCCGCCGGTCCGGGGACCTTTTCGAGCTTGTCAGTCACAGTGACTGCCCTTCAGTGCTGCGTGGGGGTCACTGACCTGCGTTGACCTGGGCCTTGGTAACGGCGCCGGAGGCCGCGTTCCACTTGTCCAGGGCGGCCTTGTAGCTGCCGTCCTTGATCGTCGCGTCGATGGCCGCGGCCAGGGCGTCGCGCAGCTCGGTGTTCTTCTTGTCGATGGCGATGCCGAAGAGGCCGGCGTCACCCGGGTTGGCGACGGCCTCGAAGTCGTTGCCGCCGCCCGCGGTCTGCGCGATGTACGCGGCGACCGGGGAGTCGTTCAGGTCGGCGACGGCGCCGCCGGCCTTCACACGGGTCTGCGCCTCGGCGTCGGTGTCGAAGGCCTCGATGGAGAGCTTCGCCTTGCCGTCCTTCTCGCACTTGGCGCTCTGGTCCTTGGCGGACTGCTCGTACGTCGTGCCGCGCTGGACGGCGAGCTTCTTGCCGCACAGGTCGTCGAGGGTCTTGATGCCCTCCGGGTTGCCCTTCTTGACCAGGATGCCGGTCGACGCGGTGAAGTAGTCGACGAAGTCGACGCCGTTACCGGTCTTCTGGCCCTTGTCGTCAAGGCCCTGCTGGCGGGCCTTGGTGTCGCTCATGGAGGACATGACGACGTCGGTGCGACCGGTGGGCAGACCGCCCAGCAGGGTGGCGAAGGTGCCGGAGGTGAACTCGAACTTCACGCCGAGCTGCTTGCTGAGGGCGGCGGCGATGTCGGGGTCGACACCGACGATCTTCTCGCCCTCCTTGAACTCCATCGGGGCGTAGGTGGCGTCGGTGCCGACCTTGATCACGCCGGCGTCCTGGATCTTCTTCGGGAGCTTCGAGAACAGCGGGGCGCTGCTCGTCTTGCCGCCCGTGTCGGAGCTCTTGTCGGTCTGGTCGCCACACCCGGTGAGGATCAGGGCGCCGGCGACCGCGATCGCGCCGACCGCGGCGATCCGGGACCGGGCGGCAGTCGTGCGGCGGGTGGTGCTTGCGGTCATGAGCTGGTTCCTCCGACAGGGGTGGAAAGCATCCGATGGCGGTCGGGCACGCACCTTCGAGTGTCGCGACCTTGTGTGATTACGGCATCTTGCCATTCGGACTGGCGCATTCAGGATGCCCATCAGGTCAAAATCGCATAACGGGCGACCCCGGTAACCCAACATCGCTGCGGGGATGGGCTGTCGCGGCCGGAGTATGCACCGTCCGAGGCCTTCTTTACCGGAGTTTTTGCGGCCCGTCTCGGGTGCTGGACACAGACTCTTGGACTTTTCGCCGAAACTAGGACAAGAGGCTTATGGTCGAGCAGGAATCGACTCGTCTGGGTGAGCGTTCTTCGGGTAGAACGGATCCTTACACCCCTCATCCGGGGCTCAGGGCGCGCGTGCGGCGCGCCCGCGCGTACGAACCTCCCCTTCGCGGAGACGGATCAACCAACCCGTCGACGCGGAGTACGGACGCGGTGCCCGCCCACCCCTTAACCAGGAGTGGTCACCCTCAACGAATTAAAGACTTAAGGGGTTAAGAAAGTGGCAGCGGAGATCGTCAATCCTCGCAGCGACAGCGTTACGGACAACAACCCGGATGCGGTGTTCGCGCTTCACCGCGGCGGAAAGATGGCCATCGTGGCCACCGTTCCCGTCCGGGACAAGGACGACCTGTCCCTCGCATACACGCCCGGCGTGGCCAAGGTCTGCACCGCCATCGCGGAGCAGCCCGAGCTGGTCCACGAGTACACCTGGAAGTCCAACGTGGTCGCCGTCGTCACCGACGGTACCGCCGTGCTCGGACTCGGTGACATCGGGCCGGAGGCCTCGCTCCCCGTCATGGAGGGCAAGGCCATTCTCTTCAAGCAGTTCGGCGGTGTCGACGCGGTTCCGATCGCGCTCGCCACCAAGGACACGGACGAGATCATCGAGACCATCGTCCGGCTCGCCCCCTCCTTCGGCGGGGTCAACCTGGAGGACATCTCGGCGCCCCGCTGCTTCGAGATCGAGCGCCGCCTCCAGGAGCGCGTGGACATCCCGATCTTCCACGACGACCAGCACGGCACCGCCATCGTGTCGCTGGCCGCCCTGCGCAACGCCGCCAAGCTCACCGGCCGCACCCTCGCGGACCTGCGCGCCGTGATCTCGGGCGCGGGCGCGGCCGGCATCGCCATCGCCAAGATCCTGGTGGACGCCGGCATCGGTGACGTCTGCGTCACCGACCGCAAGGGCGTCGTCTCCGCCGACCGCTCCGACCTCACGGACGTCAAGGCGGAGATCGCGGGCCTCACCAACAAGACCGGTCTGACCGGCTCCCTGGAGGACGCCCTCGTCGGCGCCGACGTCTTCATCGGCGTCTCCGGCGGTACGGTCCCCGAGGCCGCGGTGGCGACGATGGCGAAGGACTGCTTCGTCTTCGCCATGGCCAACCCGAACCCGGAGGTCCACCCCGACGTCGCGCACAAGTACGCGGCGGTCGTGGCCACGGGCCGCTCGGACTTCCCGAACCAGATCAACAACGTGCTGGCGTTCCCCGGCATCTTCGCGGGCGCCCTCAAGGTCCGGGCCTCCCGGATCACCGAGAACATGAAGATCGCCGCCGCCGACGCCATCGCCGGCGTCGTCGGTGACGAGCTGGCCGCCGACTACGTGATCCCGTCGCCCTTCGACGAGCGCGTCGCCGCGGCCGTCACCGCGGCCGTCGCCGCCGCGGCCCGCGCGGACGGCGTGGCGCGCCTCGCCTGAGCGAGCCGCCCGCAGCAAGGCGCAGTACCCAGTACGCCGAAGGCCCCGCCGCATCACTGCGGCGGGGCCTTCGGCGCATCCGGACGGGAAGGGGGCGACTACTCGTCGTCCTCGTCCTCGTCGTCGAGCCGGGCCAGCCAGGTGGCCAGCCGCTCGACCGGGACCTCGAAGTCGGGGTTCAGGTCCACGAAGGTGCGGAGCTGCTCGGCGAGCCACTCGAAGGTGACCTCCTCCGCGCCGCGCCGCTTCTCCAGCTCCTCGATGCCGCGATCGGTGAAGTACAAGACAGGCTCCGTGCGTGAGGGGGGTGTTTCCCGGCCAGGATAATCCGCGTCGGCCGGACACCTCCCGCCGGGCACCGGGCAGGGCTAGCCTGGATGGCCTCAACACGCTTGGCGGACGCAGTCGTTGGTTGCTGCTGGGTGCTGATTCACCGGGACCGGGGGCGGGGGATGGCGGACGGGCGCACGGGCGACTCCGCGCGCGCCTTCGAGCTCCTGGAACCCCTCGTCCAGGCCGCGACCGTACGCGTCCACGCCCCGCCGAACGGGTATGAGGACCCTGGGACCGGAGCCACCTGGGGCAGTGGGTTCTTCATCGCTCCCGGCTGGGTCCTGACGTGCGCGCACGTGGTGGGCGAAGGGGGCGGTGGGATGCGGCTGGTCGGACGGGAGGTCGGCATCACCTTTTCCTCCGGCGGGGACGGCGCCACCGGAACCGTCGCCGGACGCGTGGAATGCGTCCTGCCCGAGCGGCTGGAGCAGCGGCGGCCGGGCGGGCCCGGCCTGTGGGAGCTGCCCGACCTGGCGCTCGTGCGCGTCCTGGCCCCCGTCTCGCACGCCTGCGTCTGGCTCACCGACCGGGCCAGGCCCCGCTTCGACGAGGTCGCGTACTTCGGTTGCACCGAGGACCTGGGCGCCCCCGAGATCACCGGCCGCACCACCCGGTTGCGCGGCACCGCGGGCAACGGCGCCGCCATCCGGCTCGGCGCCGAGGACGAGATCGAGCACGGCATGTCCGGCGGCCCGGTCGTCGACCTGGCCCGCGGCGAGGTCGTCGGCGTGGTCAAGGCCCGCGCGCGCGGCGGCGGCGGGCTCGCCGTCTCCGTCGTCCAGCTGCGCACCCTGCCGATCTCCGCCAAGAGCCGGATCGGGCTCTACCGCCGCGTCATGCAGGCCCACGACCTGCACCACTACGACCAGCACCTCAGCGACGTCGACAACCGCCGCACCTGGACCGACGCGCACGACGAACTCCCGCGCCCCGAGCCCGACCCCTACGGCGGCCGCCAGCGCCTCACCCCCGGCGAGCGGACCATCCTGTGCGGGCTGCTGGCCGAGCTGCCCCCGCCCGGCTCCTCCGAGGCCGTACGGACGCTGGTCGAGGCGGCCCGCGGCGAGGAGCCGGACCCCGGCCCGTTGGCCCCGCTGAGCTGGCGCGACGGGCTCGGCCTGCTCTACGACCCGCCCGGCGGGGTCAGCGAAGCCGCCGCCATGCTGCGCTACGCCACCGACGTCAGCGTCGCCGAACACCGCGAGCCGCCCGCGCCCGGCGCCGACGAGGAGCTCTGGGACTGGGTGCGGGCCACCGCCGAGCGGCTGTGGCGACCCCTGCGCCGGGAGCTGGGCGAGCGGCACGAGCGGGGCCTGCTCGAACGCGAGCGGGCGCGCGAGGAGCGCAGGCTGGCCGCCGCCGGGCAAGCCGTCCGGATCGGACCCGCCCGCGCCGCCGAGATCCTCCCGCCCGGCCCCTCGGTCCTGCTGGAGGTGTGGGCGCACAGCTGGGAGCGGGTCTACGACTGGCGGGTGTCCGTCCTCCTCGGCCCCGAGCACCTGACCCCCGTCGACGCGGGGGAGCGGGCCACCCTCGCCGCGCTGCCCGAGGTGCTGCGGGCCCCGCTCGCCGAGGCCTTCCGGCGCTGCGACACGCACGAGGGGGCCGCGCTGCTGGAGGCCGCCGTCGCACCCGACCTCTTCACCCTGCCCGTGGACGAGTGGGTGGTGGCGGGCGCGGCCCCGGTCGGCACCCAGCGGCCCGTGGTCTTCCGCCACCCGCCCGAGCCGGAGCCGCCCGCCACGGACGACGGCCACCGCCGCGCCGACCGCTGGGCCCGGGTCCAGGCCGGACCGCTGCTCGACGAACGGGCCGACTGCGACCGGGGACGCCGGCGCACCCCGACGTACGCCTGGCTCGACGGCCAGCCCGACAACACCGTGCCCGTCCACTGTCGGGCCGCGGACGCCGACCCCACCCTCGGATCGCTGCACTCCGCCCACCGCGCCGGCTACGGGGTGGTGCTGTGCCGGCGCCCCCCGGCGGACCCGACGCTGCCGTGCGCGCCCTTCCACCGCGCCCTGCGCGAGGAACTCGCCGACGCGGGCCGCGGCGGCGTGCTGGCCCTGCGGCTCCAGTCCCTGCGGGGGCGGGCCCACGGGCACGACCCCGACGCGTACTGGGCCGCCGGGCTGGGCCTGGTCTGGGACGACCCCGGGCGCCCGCTGCCGGACGACGAACCGTTGCAGGGGGACCTGTGAGCCGCAGCCGTGCCGGGGCGGGGCCCGCCGGGCCGCACCGCGGGATCGGGATCGGGATACGGGCGGCCGCCACGAAGGGGGAGCGACCATGAACGACGAGTGGCTCATCTACCGCGGGGTCGGCGAGCCCCACGACGGCATCGACGCCCTGCCGCCCCCGCCGCCGTGGCGGGACTTCGACGGCGGCCCGGTCATCGAGCCCGGTGAGGCGGCCGGCGCCGTCGACGGCGCCGCCACCCGGCGGCTCGGCGCCCACCGGCACGCCGCCGAGATGCACCGGCCCGAACCGGAGGAACTCGACGTCATCAACGCCGCGCTGTACCTGCGCCGGCCCCTGCTGGTGACCGGCTACCCCGGCACCGGCAAGTCCACCCTCGCGCACGCCGTCGCGCACGAGCTGAAGCTCGGCCGCGTCCTGCGCTGGCCCGTGGTCTCCCGGACCGTCCTCCAGGAGGGCCTCTACCGCTACGACGCCATCGCCCGCCTCCAGGACGTGCAGATCGCCGCCGGGGGCGGCGATCCCGGCGGGACGCCCGGCATCGGGAAGTACATCCGGCTCGGGCCGCTCGGGACCGCGCTGCTGCCCACCGACCGACCGCGGGTCCTGCTCATCGACGAGCTGGACAAGAGCGACATCGACCTGCCCAACGACCTGCTGAACGTGCTGGAGGAGGGCGAGTTCGCGCTCCCCGAGCTGGAGCGGGTCGCCGACCGCGAACCCGAGGTCCAGGTCCTCACCGACGACGGCGCGAAGGTGAGCGTCCGGGGCGGCCGGATCCGCTGCCGGGCCTTCCCCTTCATCATCCTGACCAGCAACGGCGAACGGGACTTCCCCGCCGCCCTGCTGCGCCGCTGCATCCAGCTCAAGCTCGGCCCGCCCGGCGAGAAGCGGCTCGCCACCATGGTCCGGGCCCACCTGGGCGAGGAGGCGGCCGCGCTCGGCGCCGACCTCATCCGGGAGTTCCTCAGCCGCTCCCAGAGCGAGCTCGTCGCCGCCGACCAGCTCCTCAACGCCATCTACCTCACCCACCACGCGGCGCCGCCCACCCGGGAGGACCTCGCCGACCTGCTCATCCAGCGGCTCGACCGTTCGAGGTGAGGGCCCGTGACCGCCGCCGCCGGACCGCCGCCCGGAATCCGTGACCTGACCGCGCTGCTGCGCGCCGCCGGCCTCGACCCCTCCGTCGAGGAGCTGGCCGACGCGCTCTGGCTGGCCGGGCACACCCGGGCGGCCCGGGGCGCGGGGTCCGCGGCGGCGACCGGGGCGGGCGCGGTCGACGGGACCGGGACCCGCGCGGTGGGCGACCCCGGGGCACAGGAGACGGACGGCAGGGACGGCACGGAGGGGACGGAGGGTACGGACGCGACCACCGGCGCGGGGGTCGGGGCGCCCGACCCGGAGCCGGGGCGTGCGGGCCCGCACGAGGAGGACCGCCTCGACCTGTACGTCCCCGGGCGCGGGGGCCCGTACCGTCCGGGGGAAGCCGGAGCGGAAGCGGAACCGGAGGGCGGCGCCGGGATCCGGGTCCGGGTGCCGACGGCGGCCGCGCTGCCCCGGATCCTGGACATCCAGCGGGCCCTGCGCGCGCTCCAGCGCCGCCGGCCACCCGCGCCCCGGGCCCGCAGCGTGCTGGACGAGCCGGCGACCGCCGAGGCCAGTGCCCGGGCGCTGGGCCTGGTCATCCCCGTGATGCGGCCCGAGACCCGGCGCGAGAGCACGATGCGGCTGGTCCTGGACGCGTCCCCGTCGATGGCCGTCTGGCACGACATGTTCGACGAGTTACGGGCGGTGTGCGAGCGGCTGGGGGCCTTCCGGGACGTCCAGGTGCACTACCTCCACCGGCTCGCCGACGGCCGACCCGCGATCGGAGCCGGAGCGGAACCGGAAGTGCGGATGCGGTCCGCGGACGTGTTGCGCGATCCGACCGGGCGCGGGCTGACCATGGTGGTCTCCGACTGCGCCGGGCCGCTGTGGCGCGAGGGCGAGGCGCAGCGCCTGCTGCACCGCTGGGCCCAGTGCACGCCCTGCGTGGTCGTCCAGCCGCTGCCGCAGCGGCTGTGGGGCCGCAGCTGGCTGCCGACCGAGCGGGGCACGCTGGCCCGGCGCGACGGCGGCGAGCCCCACCTGGAGTTCCGCCCCGACCGGCCGCCGCGGCCGGGTCGACCGGTCGGCGGGCTCACCGTGCCCGTGCTGCCGCCCAGCGCGCCCGCGCTCGGGGCCTGGGCCCGGTTGGTGGCCGGGCTGGGCAGCGGGGCCGTACCGGCCGAGGTCGGGCGGGTGCTGGCCGACCATCCCGCGGCGCCCGCCCCGCTGCCGCGGGCCGCCCGGCCGCCGCGCGAACTGGTGCGCCGCTTCCGCTCCTCGGCCTCGCCGCGCGCCGTGCAGCTCGCCGTGTACCTGTCGGCGACCCCGCTCGCGCTTCCGGTGATGCGGCTGGTGCAGCGCACGATGCTGCCCGACTCGGAACCGTCCGACCTCGCGGAGGTGCTGCTCAGCGGGCTGCTGCGGCGCAGCGGTCCGACGCCGGGGCAGTGGTACGAGTTCGTGCCCGGGGTGCAGGACGTACTGCTCGGGCCGCTGGGCCGGGACGAGGCCGCGCTGGTGCTCAAGCACTGCTCGGAGTACGTACTGGCCCACTTCGGGCGGGGCGTGCGCAACTTCCCCGCGCTCGCGGTCTCGCAGCTCACCGGCGCCGCGCCGGCCGGTGCGGCGCCGGTCGGGGAGCCGGAAGCGGACACCGGCGCCGCGGTGGCGGCGGGGATCGGTCCGGGCACCGGGGGCGGTGTCGGTATCGGGGCCGGTGTCGGGGCCGGGGAGGAGCCGGGGCGGGTGCCGGTCCCGCGGTTGCCGCAGCTGCCGCAGGCCTTCGCCCAGGTCTCCGCCAAGGTCGTGCGCCGCTACCTGCCCGGGCCGCAGGACACCCCGCCCGGGGTCGAGGAACCGCCCCCGGGCGGGGCGGCCCCCGTGCCCGGCCGGGCCTGGGCCGTGCGCACCGCCCGGACGCGGCTCGCCGTCTTCGACCGCGACCGGGACGGCGGCCAGCGCGCCCTGTACGAGGCCGTCGCCGTGCTGCGGCGCGCCGTGACGGCGCCGCCCGGACCGGGGGACCCGGCGGGCGAGGCCGAGTTCGAGCTGGCCGGGGCGCTGCTGCGGCTCTGGGAGGTGCAGCGGGACTTCGACCTGCTGACCGAGGCCGAGCGCACGGCGCGCGCGGTGAGCGCGCTGCCCGGCATGGTCCGGGCCCGCGCGCTGCTCGGCCGGGTGCTCTACGAACGGGCCGTCGCCGCCCTGCCGGGCTCCGGGCCCGAGGCGGCCGAGCTGCTGGCCGCCGCCGAGCGCGAGTTCGCGGCCGTCGGGGCCGTGCCCGAGCTGGAACGGGAGCTGCGCCTGGACTGCGCGATCCGGCGGGCCCGGACCCTGATGCGGCTCTGCGAACTGCACGACGACCCGGCGGCGCTGCGCGAGGCCCTGGGCGCGCTGGAGGTCTTCGACCGTGCGGAGCGGGAGCTCGGCGGCAAGCCGGACGGGGGGCTCCAACTGGCCCTGGGTCGGGTCCTGCTGGCCCTGGCGGACCGCGAGCCGGACCCGGCCGCGCGGACCCTGCTCGCCGACCGCGCCGCCACCCGCCTGGCGGCGGGCCTGGCTCCGCTGCTGCGCGCCCGCACGGGCCCGGGGGCGCGGGGGGCGGCGCCGGACGAGGAGCGGGCCGCGGGGCCGGGGGCCGGGGCCGCGCCGCCGGACGGCGGGGCCGCGGGGGAGCGGGGCTGGGTACGGGTGGAGCTCGCCCGGGCGCTGCGCTACGTCCCGGAGCGGCTCGACGAGGCGCCCGGGGTGCTGACGGCCGCGCTGGCCGACGCCGCCGGGGAGCCGGAGCTGCGGCTGGCGGCGCTGGTGTGCCTGGCCCGGGTGCACCGGGAGCGGTACGCGCGGGACGCGGACCCCGCGGACCTCGAAGCCGCGGCCGACGCCTACGGCCGGGCCCGGCGGCTGATCCCCCGGGACGGGGAGGCCTACGGGGAGTTGCTGCCCGAGTGGGGCGACGTACTCCTGGAGCGGGCCCGCGCGAGCGACGGGCAGCGGTTCGTCTCGACGGCGGTCCGGGTGCTGCGGGACAGCCGCGCCGCCGTGCCGCAGAACGATCCGCGGGCCCCGCACCGGCTGCACCGGCTCGCCGCGGGCCTGCGGCTGCGGCACTCCTACGAGGGCGACCTGGTCGACCTGCGCGAGGCCGAGTACCTGTTGGAGCTGGCGGTCCGGCACGCCCGCGGCCCCCTGGAACGGGCGAACGCCTGGCGCGAGCACGGCGACGTGCAGCAGGAGATCCACGCCCAGACCCGGGCCGTCGACCGGCTCGACCGCGCGGCCGACTCCTACCGGCGGGCATGGCGCGCCGCGATGGAGGCCGACCGCACGGACCGCCAGGAGGCCGCGGTCGAACTGGCCGCCCGCGTACAGATGTTGCGCGGTCAGGTGCTGGAGCGCCTGGCCCGACCGCGGGCCGCGCTGGACGCCTACCGGGGGGCCCTGGAGCTGTGGCAGCGCCTCGAAGGGGCCGGGTCCGGGTCGGCGGCGGCGACCGGGTCCGCGGCCGCGGCCGGGTCCGGCGGCGGCCCCGACGATCGGCGCGAGGCGGTGCGCGCGCGGGTGCGTGCGCTGGAGGCGGCACTCTGACGTGCCTCGGGGCGCCCCTCCCGTGACTGTTTCCGCTCCCCGGGCACCGGGAAAGGGGAGTGGACCCATCGAACACACGACGCAACAGGGGGACGGAAAAGCCATGGTGACAAAGCATCAGGAAGTGGTCGTACGCCGGTGTCCGGGACAGCTGCCGGACCTCTCCGGGCTCGATCTGGCCGCGCTGCGGGGCATCGACCACCCGGTGCTGGCGGACGTGGTCGAGGGCATGGTGGAGCGCGTCACCCACCCGGCGGAGATATTGAACGCCTTCGACTCCGGCGTCGACTGATCCGACCGGCTCCCTGCCGGCTCCCGGCCGACCACCGGCCGGTCCGAACCGGCAGAAAACGCCCCCTGGTTGACCACTTTCCGCCGTTAGCCGTACACATCCACCGGGCAGGGATGGACCGTCCGCAGCGGGAGGAACAGTCGAATGAGGCAGACGACCACGCGCGACGCCGTGCTGCCCGCGCACCGCGTCCACGCGCCCTGGCCCTACACCCGGCTCGACGTCCCCGCGCTGCGCGCCGCGGGCCACCGTCCCTATCCCCTGCGCCAGTTCGTCCTCAAGACGCGCAGCCGCTGCAACCTCGCCTGCACCTATTGCTACGTCTACTCCATGGCCGACCAGGGCTGGCGCGCCCAACCCGCGGCGATGCCCGCCGCCACCGCCGCCCGCGCCGCCGACCGGATCGCCGAACACGCCGCCGCCCACGCCCTGACCCGGGTCGACCTCGTCCTGCACGGCGGCGAGCCGCTGCTCACCCCGCCCGCCGGCCTCGCCGCGCCCGTCGAGGCGGTCCGGGCGGCCCTCGCCCGCCGCTCCCCGCGCACCCGGGTCACCGCCACCGTGCAGACCAACGCCACCCTGCTCACCCGGGGCAGGCTCCAGGCGCTCGCGGCCGCCGGGATCCGGGTCGGCGTCAGCCTCGACGGGGGGCTCCCGGCGCACAACGCCCGGCGCGTGGACCACGCCGGGCGCCCCGGCTTCGCCGCCGCCGCGCGCGGTCTGCGCCTGCTGGCCCGGCATCCGGAGAGCTACGCCGGGGTGCTGTGCGTGGTGGACGTGGACCAGGATCCGGTGGAGACGTACGCCTCGCTGCTCGCCTTCGCGCCGCCCACCATCGGGCTGTTGTTACCCCTGGCCAACTGGGCCGACCCGCCGCCCGGCGCGGCCCCGGGCACCACCCCGTACGCCGACTGGCTGACCGCCGTCTTCGAGCGCTGGTGGCACGACGGGGTGCGCCGGACCCGCATCCGGCTCTTCGAGGAGATCATCGCCCTGCTGCTCGGGCTGCCCGCCGCCAACGAATCCCTGGGCCTGGCCCCGGTCACCACCGCCGTCATCGAGACCGACGGCAGCATCGAACAGGCCGACTCCCTCAAGTCCGCCTACGAGGGCGCCGCCGCCACCGGGATGACCCTGGACAGCCACAGCTTCGACGAACTCCTCGACCACCCCGGGCTGGCCGCCCGCCAGCTCGGCCGGGCCGCACTCGCCCCCGGCTGCCGCTCCTGCGAACTCGTCGAGGTGTGCGGGGGCGGCCACTACCCGCACCGCTACCGGCCCGGCCGGGGCTTCCGACACCCCTCCGTGTACTGCGAGGACCTCCAGGTGCTCATCCGGCACATCGCGGCGGCCCTGCACCACGCCGCCACAGCAGCCACAGCCGTCACAGCCGCCACCGCGGCGCCGACCGCCGCCACCGCGGGCGGCCCCGAGCGGGCCGCTTCGTGACCCGCCCCGCCCCCGGCGCCGCGCCCGCCGCCCCCGACCCGCTCCCCGGCTTCTCCGTCACCTCCCACCTGCTGCGCGCCCTCTCCTCCACCGAACCCGGCGCCGAGGGCACCCGGCTGGTCCGCGACATCCGCCGCTCCAAGCGCCTGGTCCTGCTGCGCGGGGTGCTCGACGCCGCCCCCGGCGGAGCCGAAGGGGAGACCGGCCAGCACTGGGCGCTGCTGGAGGAGGCCGAGCGGCACGACCCCGGCGCGGTGCGCGACGTACTGCACTACCCGGCGACCGGGGCGTGGGCCGAGGAGACCCTGCGCCGGCTGCACGCGCCCCACGGGCCCGCCCCCGACCTCGCGCACCTCGGGGCCCTCGCCGCCGCGGCGGCCCTGCGCGCCGGAGTCGACTTCAAGCTCACCCTGCGCCCGCTGCACGGCCGCCTCGTCCTGCCCACCCTCGGCCTGCTGCGCCCCGCCCGCCCCGGGCCCGTCGCGCTCACCGAACGCTCCTGGGACCCGGCCGACCCCGCCGTCCTGGCCCTGCACGGCCTTCCGGGCGGCCGCACCGCCCTGGACGACCTCGACCCGTACCGGGCCCTGGGCCACTCCGCGTCCGTACGCCCCGCCCGCCGGCTCACCCCCAAGGGGCACCGGCGCTGGGACATCCAGTGGACCGGCGCCCTCACCCTCCTGGAGCGCTACGACTCCACCCGGGCCGGCGAGATCGGCGAACTCCTGCGCACCCTGGTCCCGCTGGCCGGCGGGGCCCGTTCCACCGGCGCCACCCTGCCGGCCGCCGCCGGATCCGTCCTGGTCCGCGGCCAGGCCCCGCCCGCGCTCGCCGCCACCCTCGTCCACGAGGTCCAGCACGGGAAGCTGACCGCCCTCGCGGACGTCCTCACGCTGCACACCGCCGACCGCACCCCCTGCTACTGGGCCCCCTGGCGCGCCGACCCCCGCCCGTTGGAGGGACTGCTGCACGGCGCGTACGCCCACCTGGCCCTGGCCGGCTACTGGCAGCGCGCCGCCCTCTACGGCGCCCGCGGGGCCTGGGCCCGGCACGCCCGCTACCGGGCCCAGGTGGCCGCGGTCCTCCCCGTCCTCCAGGGCGCCCGCGAACTCACGGTCACCGGCCGGGAGTTCACGGCCGGGATGGCCGCCGCGGAAGCCGCCATGGACGACCTGGCACCGCCGGGTGACCAGCAGGCCGTCGCGCGCCGGGCGATCGACCACGACCGTCGCGCCTGGTGCGAGGACCACCCCGAACTCGCCGCATTCGCCGCGTCCTGAGGAGGGCTGAGCCCCCGTCACCTGCGGTACCTTTTCAACCCCGTCCACCGCCCGGATTCCAGGGAGACGGCCGCATGACCACCGGTAGTCGCCACGACCGCGACACAGCGGCGCAGCCACAGCGCTTCGTCATCAGCTTCGCGGGGTTCAACCGCCCCTGGGCCGTGTGGATCGCCCACCGGCTGGAGGAGCACGGCCACCGCGTGGCCCTCCAGCGCTGGGACCCGCAGAACAGCCCCGGCCTCGACGAGGCCCTCGACGACCTCGCCCGCGGCGGCAGCCGGGTCCTGGTCGTCCTCAGCGAGCGGTACTTCTCCGCGGGCACCCACACGGACGAGGAATGGAACACGGCGCTGCGCACGGTCACCGCCGCCCACCCCGACCGGTTCGCCGCCGTCTGCCTCACCGACGCCCCGCTGCCCAGCGCCGTCGCCGCGCTGGAGAAGACCGACCTGTGGGGGTTGGACGCCTACGAGGCCGAGTACCGGGTGCTGCGCAGGCTGGAGCTGCCCACCGACCGGATCGGCACCGAGACCGGCCGCCGCGGCCCCCGCTTCCCCAACGACCCGCCCGAGATCTGGGGCCGCGTACCGCGCCGCAACCCCCGCTTCACCGGCCGCAACGACGTCATCGGCAAACTCCGCGCCGCCCTGACCGAGGCGCCCCCCGGCGCCGCCACCGTCACCCTGCTCGGACTGTCCGGCGTGGGCAAGACGCAGGTCGCCACCGAGTACGCCTACCGCTTCGCCTCCGAGTACGACGTGGTGTGGTGGGTGCCCGCCGAGGACCGGCCCACCCTGCGCGAGCGGCTCGCCGACCTCGCGCCCGCCCTCGGGCTGCCGCGCGGCGCGGGCAGTTACGGCGAGCAGATCCGGGCCGTCCTCGAAGCGCTGCGCCGCGGCTCCCCCTTCAACCGCTGGCTGATGGTCTTCGACGGGTGCGACAACCCCGACGACCTGACCGACCTGCTGCCCGGCGGCGCGGGCGACGTCATCATCACCTCGCGCAACCGCGAGTGGGGCAACCGGCACACCAACCTGGTCGAAGTCCCGCTCTACGCCCGCCCCGAGTCCATCACCTTCATCCGCCGCCGCGCCCGCCGCCTCACCGGGGACGAGGCCGACCAGCTCGCCGAGGCGCTGGAGGACTACCCGCTCGCCCTCGACCAGACCGCGGGCTGGCTCGCCGACTCGCCGCTGAGCGTGGGCGATTACCTCGCGCTGCTGCGGCGCAGGCTGGACTCCCGGGAGGCGGTCGCCGTCTCCGACGACTACCCGCTGCCCTTCCCGACCGCGCTCGCCATACTCCTCAACAACGTCCGCGAGAACTTCCCCGACGCCCTGGCCCTGCTGCGGCTGTTCGTGTTCTTCGCGCCGGGCCCGGTCCCGCTGCGCCTGCTCGGCGAGTTCCCCGCGGACGACGTGCCCGAGCAGCTCGCCGGGCTGATCAACGACCAGATCCGGTGGAACGCGGCCCTCAACAAGCTCGTGCAGTTCTCCGTCGTCCGCCTGGAGTACTCCGACCTGCCCGTCGAGGAGGGCGGCGGCGGCCTGGAGACCGTCCAGCTGCACCGGATGGTGCACGGCATCGTCCGCGAGAACCTCTCCGAGGACGAGGCCGAACCGCTCTCCCGCGCCGTCCGCCAGGTCCTGGCCGCCGCCGACCCCGGGCGGCCCTCCGATTCCCGGCTCTGGCCGAGGTACGCCGAGCTCATCCCGCACCTGGAGACCGCCGGAGTGCTCACCAGCACCAACCCGCGGATCCAGTCCTTCCTGCTGCGCTGCCTGCGCTACCTGATCCTGGCGGGGGAGTACCGCAGCTGCCTGCGCCTGTGCGAACAGACCGACCTGGCCTGGCGGTCCATGCTCGGCGAGGACCACGACCGGGTGCGCGAGCTGAGCTACCAATACGGCGGAGCCCTGCGCAACCTCGGCCTGTTCCGGCGCGCCGAGACCCTCACCAAGGCCGTCTCGGACCGGCTCGTCGACGAGCGGGGCGACCGCGACCTGGAGACCCTGCGGGCCACCAGCGCCTACGGCGGCGTCCTGCTGTGCATCGCCAAGTTCGAACCGGCCCGCGCCCTCTTCGAACACTGCCTGACCACCTACCGCGAGCTCCTCGGCGAGGACGACTCCACCACGCTCAACGCCCAGAACAACCTGGCCGCCACCTACCGGCTGCTGGGCCGCTACCAGGAGGCCTACGACCTCGACCTGGAGACCCTGCGACGCCGCGAGCGGGTGCTGCGCTCGCACCACATCTCCACCCTCTCCTCCGGCATCGCCTGCGCCATGGGCCTGCGGCTGATGGGCCGCTACCGGGAGGCCCAGACCCGGCAGGAACAGGGGGTCAAGCTCAACAAGCAGATCCTGGGCGTCAACCACCCGCAGACCCTGCGCGCGGAGCACAACCTCGGCCTGTGCCTGCGCCGTTCGGGGGACATCCCCGGAGCCGGCACCCGGCTGCGGACCGTCTGGGAACGCGCCACCCGGGTCTTCGGCGCCGACTATCCCTGGACCCTGATGGTCGCCTCCGACTACGCCACCTACCTGCGCGAGTACGGGGACATCGAGGAGTCCCGGCGGATCTCCGAGGCGGTGGTCCGGGGCTACCAGTCACAGCTGGGGCTGGCCCACCCGTACAGCATCGGTACGGTCGGCAACCTGGGGCTGGTGCTACGGGCCCAGGGTGAGCGGGAGGAGGCCCTGAGCCTGTGCGAGCAGGCCCTCGTCGGGATGCGGGGCGCGCTCGGGGAGCGGCACCCGTGGACCCTGGGCAGTGCGCTGAACGCGGCGGGCTGCCGCAACATCACCGGGCGGCTCGACGACGCCGTGCGGCTGAGCCGGGACACGCTGCGGACGGCGGAGCGGGTGCTGGGGCCGGACCATCCGATGGCGCTGAGCGCACAGATCGCGTTGGCGGCCGACCTGCGGGCGCTCCAGCAGACGGACGAGTCCCGCAAGAACGAGGACGACGCCCTCAAGGCCCTGACCCGCACCCTGGGCACCCAACACGTCCACACGGTCTCGGCCCGCCAACGAGTACGCCCCTACTGGGACTTCGAACCCCAACCGTAGGCCGGGTCGTTCCTACCCGGGGCGGATCAGGTCCTCCGGGCGGTCCAGCCAGGCGCGTTCCCCGGCGCTGTCCACGGTGAGCCCGAACCGCTCGAACCCGGGTCGGCCCCGATCCGTCCACCACCGGTGGGCCGCTTCCGTCTCGTCCCACAACCGGCGTGGACCGGACTGGACCACCTCGTACTCCGTGGCTCCCGGCTCGAAATCGGCCGTCGCCCACGACCGGGCGTCCAGGCTGTACGTCCACAGCGTGTAGCCGCCGTCCCCGTACGGCTCGGTGCTCCAGAAAGCACCGGGCACCCGTAGCCCGATCGCGAACTGTTCCACCCACCCGCCGATGTCGGCGGGAGAGAGGCGGGTGACGGTCCTGCGGCCGCCCGCGGGCCACCGTCGGCCGTGGAAGTGGTCTGCGTGGGTCGGCCGGTCGGTTCGCTGCTGCCGTAGCCGCATGAAGGCACTGGAACGGGTGAAGCGTCCGCCGGCGGTACCGTCCTCGCCCACGGTCAACCGGACGATGGCCTCGCCGCCGTACTCCGTTCCCCACGGAGCGACGATCAGCCCGCCCGTGACCGTCTGCTCCACCCACGGGTACGGGACCTCACCGACGGCGCACGTGGCGATCACCCGGTCGTACGGTGCTCCTCCGGCGTATCCGGCCCGGCCGTCCCCGACGATCACGAGGGGGGACAGCTCCGCGGCGCGAAGGTTCACTCTCGCGCCCCGGGCCACCTCGGGGTCGAACTCGATCGAAACGACGTTCTCGGAGCCCAGCCTGTGGGCGAGGAGCCCGGCGTTCCAGCCGGTGCCCGCACCGATCTCCAGGACCTTGTCGCCGCCCTGGACGTCGAGATCGGCCAGCATGCCGAACACCATGCTCGGCTGCGAATTGGAGCTGCTCGGGGTCCGCCCGAGGCCGTCCCCACTGTGCTTTCCGTCGTCCCATTGCGTCGTCAGCGCAATGTCCGAGTACACCGCTGCGAGCCACCCCTCGGGGTCCGCCGCACGGTCGACCAAGGGGTTCTGTTCCGTGCCGGACGGGATACCGGGCCACACCCGGGCGGGTACGAACACCTCCCGCGGCACCGCCCTGTACGTCGGCAACCAGTCGGATCGCAAGGCGCCCGAGGCGACGAGCGCGCAGGCGAGCCCCGAAGGGCCCGCCTCCTCTTCGCGCACGGTCATCCGGCGCTACTTCTTCGCGGGGCCGGAGCCGTCGGAGGTGTTACCGCCGCTCCCCGTGTCCGTACCGCCGCCGCCGTGCCCGCGGCCGCTGCTGCCGTCGTCCTGCTGACTGCCACCCTGACCGGATCCGGTGCCGCCACCGTGCTGACCACCCATGATCTTCTCCCTTTTCACTCCGTGAATCCGATGCCCGTCACGACCACGGCAACCTGGGCGGGTCGGTTGTGCGGGTGGTTCCCCAGCTCCGCGTTCTGCACGGCCACGGCCGACATGTTCCCGACCGCCCACGCGATCTCTCGATCGCTGTCGAGCGCGTCACACACCCCGCACCCCGGCACGGGCACCGGTTCGCGCGGACCAGCCCATCCGGCCTCCTGCTGCGTTGCCGTCGTCATCCCGCACACCTCCGTGTCGCCTGCCGGACGATGGCAACGCTAGGGGGAGGAGCGCCTCAACTCACAGGTGATTGCACGAGGTTGCACAGCAGTTACCGAGTGCTTCCATGGCGGAAGTGATCAGCGCACGAGCGGGCGCGCCGTAGACGGCCAGCTCGGCCAGTTCCGTGAATGCCTCGGCGTACATGGCTATTTCGCTGGGCTGGGTCAAGGTGAGGTATCCAGAGATCAGCTCGACGTTGACCTGTGCCGAGTCGTAGAGCCAGAACCCCTCGGCCGGCCAGCGCTCGCGATCCGGCGCCATGGGCACAACCCCCACGCTCACGTTGGGAAGCGAGGCAACCGAGACCAGGTGGCCGAGCTGTCCGGACATCACCTCAGCGCCCCCGATCCCGGTCCGCAAGACGGATTCCTCGACGAGGAAGGCGAATCGCCGGTCACCCTCGTAGAGGACCTTCTGACGCTCCATGCGGACCGCGACCGCCTCGGTCACATCATCCACCAGGCCTCGCCGTCGTTGGATCGCTTGCAGCGCTGCTGTTGTGTACGGGCGCGTCTGGATCATGCCCGGCACGAGCCACGACGAGTACGAGCGGAATCGGCGGGTCCGCTGGTACAGCGGTAGGCGGGCCTCTTGCGCCTGCTTGAGTCCGGCACGCTCCATACGCCGCCAACCCACCCACATGCCTTCGGCCGTCCGCAGCGAGGCAATCAGGTCTTCGGCCTGATCCTCGGCTCCGCATGCCTGGCACCACGCCCGGATGTCGTCGGCGGACGGGGGCGTACGGCCGTTCATGATGCGGGACGACTTGGACGGGCTCCACCCGCAGAGCGCTGCGAGGTCGAGTCCGGTCAGCCCGGCATCCCGGCAGAGCTCCCCGAGTCGATCCGCGAGCGCCTGCCGGGCCTGCTGGGCACTGGAAGAATCAGAGAGGGCCATGGTGCGCAGTCAGCTCGGCCGGTACTCCGCATGCGGGATGGCCCGCTCCCATGCCACCTCGTACGCCGCTGCGTACTGCGCCGCCAACTCCGAGTCGTGGCGGACTTCCATGCGCGGGCCGGTCCACTGACCCTCGCCGCTGAAGTGGTGCAAGATCACGGTCTCCCCGTCCATGACCCATCCGTCCAGCACGGGGAGCAACAGATCGCGCCCCCGGGAGCGAGGCAGCCAACGCACGTCCTCGTCCGCTGCGACGTTCGAGAACGTGCCGTCGTACTCGTACCGCACGTAGTCACTCAGCGGTTCGGAGACAACGCGCAGTCGACGCATGACCACGCCTCGGCCGGTCGTCTGGGCCACCACGTCCAGCCACGACCGCCACCACGAATCACGGTCGGCAGGGTCGTACCGGTGTCCCCCTTGCCAACGTACGAACTCCGGGTCGTCCCGCATGTAGCTGTCTCGCATTTCAAGGTGCATGGCTGACCGCTGCGCCTTTGCGAGTGCTTCACGTACCGCTGTTGCCACCGTTGTCCTCACTGTCCGGGCGGGGGATGAACTGGAGCATGTTGGCAGGCAGTCGGATCACGGTCTCGTGGTCCGGTACATCGGTTGAGTGGCCGGGCACCGAGCCGACTTCCTGAGCCTGCCGGATGGTCAGCTCATCCGCCTTCCACGACTGGATGATCAGGTCTCCGGTCGTGTCGTCCAGCCAGATCGTGGGAGAGCCGTCATCGGGGGTGTTGGGTCAAATGCCTAGGAACTTCAGGGCCATTGGGCGCTCCTGTACCGAGGTCGGTTGCACAGCTGTGCACGAGCTTCGTCCCTCCGGCTGGGCCGCACAAGAGGGCAACCGGACGACGAGAGACCTCGCACCCGCCGCCCTGGTCAGGGTGACGGGCCGTGACGGTCGGGGGCGCGGGTCGTTGGGTGGGCATGAAGAAGATGATCACCACCGCGGCCCTGGTCCTCGCGGGCGTCGCCCTCGCCGCGCCCGCCCACGCCGACAACGAATCGAACTTCGGCGGCGGGGTCAACGCGGCCAACAACTGGAACTTCACCGCCGCCGCCGTCTGCTTCCAGGAGCTGGCCGTCGTCCCCGTCGGCGGCGCGTGGAACGGCAACACATTCAACCACTGCACCAACGGCAACGTCCTGAACCACGCGAACTAGAGACGGCCAGGCCCGACCGCAGGTCGGGCAGGACGCCGGAAGGCCCGGCCCCCTCGGGGGTCGGGCCTTCCTTGGCTGACTCGGCTCAGCGGCAGCGACTAGGCCTCGAAGACCTCGTTCATCAGGAGCTGCTGCTCCGCCTGGTGGCGCTTGGCGGAGCCGACGGCCGGGGACGAGCCGTGCGGACGCGAGATGCGGCGCAGGCGCTCACCGGCCGGGACCTCGGCGCCGACGGCCAGGTCCAGGTGGTCGATCAGGTTCAGCGCGATGAACGGCCACGCACCCTGGTTCGCCGGCTCCTCCTGCGCCCAGAGGTACTTCGCCGCGTTCGGGAACTTGGCGATCTCGGCCTGGATCTCGGCACCCGCCAGCGGGTACAGCCGCTCGATGCGGATGATCGCGGTGTCGGTGATGCCGCGCTTCTCCCGCTCGGCCTCCAGGTCGTAGTAGACCTTGCCCGCGCAGAAGACGACCTTGCGGACCGCGCTCGGGTCCACGGTGGAGTCGCCGATGACCGGACGGAACCCGCCGGTGGTGAACTCCTCCGCCTTCGACGCCGCAGCCTTCAGGCGCAGCATCGACTTCGGGGTGAAGACGATGAGCGGCTTGTGGTGCGGGTTGTGGACCTGCCAGCGCAGCAGGTGGAAGTAGTTGGAGGGGAGGGTGGGCATGGCCACCGTCATGTTGTCCTGCGCGCACATCTGGAGGAAGCGCTCGGGGCGCGCGGACGAGTGGTCCGGGCCCTGGCCCTCGTAGCCGTGCGGGAGGAGCAGCGTGACGCCGGACGTCTGGCCCCACTTCTGCTCCGCCGAGGAGATGAACTCGTCGACGACGGTCTGCGCGCCGTTGACGAAGTCACCGAACTGGGCCTCCCAGAGGACCAGCGCGTCCGGACGGGCCAGCGAGTAGCCGTATTCGAAGCCCATGGCCGCGTACTCGGAGAGCAGCGAGTCGTAGACGTTGTAGCGGGCCTGGTCGTCCGAGAGGTAGAGCAGCGGGGTGTAGTCCTCGCCGGTCTCCCGATCGATCAGGACCGCGTGCCGCTGACCGAAGGTGCCGCGGCGCGAGTCCTGGCCGGACAGCCGGACCGGGGTGCCCTCCATCAGCAGCGAACCGAAGGCCAGGGTCTCGCCCATGCCCCAGTCGATGGTGCCCTCGTCGATCATCGCCGCGCGGCGCTGGAGCTGCGGCAGCAGACGCGGGTGGACGGTGACGCCCTCGGGGATGGTGACCTGCGACTCGGCGATCCGCTTGACGACCTCCTGGGAGATGGCCGTGTTGACGGTCACCGGGAAGCCGGCCTGCGGAGCCACCGGCGCCGGAGCGGCCAGTGCGGGCTGCGTGGCGGCCTCGCGGACCTCCGCGAAGACCTTCTCCAGCTGGCCCTGGAAGTCCTGGAGCGCCTGCTCGGCCTCTTCCAGGGTGATGTCGCCGCGACCGATGAGGGACTCGGTGTACAGCTTGCGCACCGAGCGCTTCTTGTCGATCAGGTCGTACATCAGCGGCTGCGTGAAGGCCGGGTTGTCGGACTCGTTGTGCCCGCGGCGGCGGTAGCAGATGAGGTCGATGACCACGTCCTTGTTGAACGCCTGACGGAACTCGAAGGCCAGGCGTCCGATGCGGACCACGGCTTCCGGGTCGTCGCCGTTCACGTGGAAGATCGGCGCCTCGATCATGCGGGCCACGTCGGTCGCGTACATCGACGAGCGCGAGGACTCCGGGGCGGCGGTGAAGCCGACCTGGTTGTTGATCACGACGTGAACGGTGCCGCCGGTGCGGTATCCGCGCAGCTGCGACATGTTCAGCGTCTCGGCGACGACGCCCTGGCCCGCGAAGGCCGCGTCGCCGTGCAGGGCGACGGGCAGGACGGTGAAGTCCGTGCCGCCCTTGTTGATGATGTCCTGCTTGGCGCGGACGACGCCCTCCAGGACCGGGTCCACCGCCTCCAGGTGCGAGGGGTTGGCGACCAGCGAGACCTTGATCTGCTCGCCGTCCAGGCCGGTGAAGGTGCCGTTGGCGCCCAGGTGGTACTTGACGTCGCCGGAGCCGTGCATCGACTTCGGGTCGAGGTTGCCCTCGAACTCGCGGAAGATCTGCGCGTACGACTTGCCCACGATGTTCGCGAGGACGTTCAGGCGGCCGCGGTGGGCCATGCCGATCGCGACCTCTTCGAGGCGGGCCTCGGCGGCCGAGTCGATGACGGCGTCGAGCAGCGGGATGACCGACTCGCCGCCCTCCAGGGAGAAGCGCTTCTGGCCGACGTACTTCGTCTGCAGGAAGGTCTCGAAGGCCTCGGCGGCATTCAGCCGGCGCAGGATGCGCAGCTGCTCCTCGCGCTCCGGCTTGGTGTGCGGGCGCTCGATGCGGTCCTGGATCCAGCGGCGCTGCTTCGGGTCCTGGATGTGCATGAACTCGACGCCGGTGGTGCGGCAGTACGAGTCGCGCAGCACGCCGAGGATGTCGCGGAGCTTCATCATCGACTTGCCCGAGAAACCGCCGACCGCGAACTCGCGCTCCAGGTCCCACAGGGTGAGGCCGTGCTCGGTGATGTCGAGGTCGGGGTGCTTGCGCTGCTTGTACTCCAGCGGGTCGGTGTCGGCCATGACGTGGCCGCGGACCCGGTAGGAGTGGATCAGCTCGAAGACGCGGGCGGCCTTCGTGACGTCGTCGTCGTGCGAGGCGTCGATGTCCCGGAGCCAGCGGACCGGCTCGTACGGGATCCGCAGCGCCTCGAAGACGTCGTCGTAGAAGCCGCTCTCGCCGAGCAGCATGTTCGCGACGACGCGCAGAAACTCGCCCGAGGCCGCGCCCTGGATGGTGCGGTGGTCGTAGGTCGAGGTCAGGGTCATGACCTTGGAGATGCCCAGCTTGTTCAGGGTGTCCTGCGAGGTGCCCTGGAACTCGGCGGGGTAGTCCATCGAGCCGACGCCCATGATGACCGACTGTCCGGGCATCAGGCGGGGCACGGAGTGGACGGTGCCCAGGCCGCCGGGGTTGGTCAGCGAGACGGTGACGCCGGTGAAGTCGTCCATCGTCAGCTTGCCGACGCGGGCGCGGCGGACGATGTCCTCGTACGCCTGCCAGAACTCGAAGAAGTTGAGGGTCTCGGCCTTCTTGATGCCGGCGACGACGAGCTGGCGGTCGCCGTTCGGCTTCACCAGGTCGATCGCGAGGCCGAAGTTGATGTGCTCCGGCTTGACCAGGGTCGGCTTGCCGTCCTTCTCCGTGAAGGAGTAGTTCATCGACGGCATGGCCTTGATGGCCTGCACCATCGCGTAGCCGATGAGGTGGGTGAAGGAGATCTTCCCGCCCCGGGCGCGCTTCAGGTGGTTGTTGATGACGATGCGGTTGTCGAACAGCAGCTTCACCGGGACGGCGCGGACGGACGTGGCCGTCGGCACCTCCAGCGAGGCGTTCATGTTCTTGACCACCGCCGCGGCGGGGCCGCGGAGCGTCACCAGCTCGGGGCCCGCGGGGGCCTCGGCGGCGGGCGCGGCCTTGGCGGCGGCGGGAGCGGAGGGGGCGGCGGCCGGAGCCGGTGCCTGAGCGGAGGGCGCGGCCGGTGCGGCGGCCGGGGCCGGGGAGGTGACAGTCACAGCAGGGGCACCAGAGGGGGTGGCAGGAGCAGGGGCAGGAGCTGACACGGGCGTGGGCGCGGCGGCGGGGGTCGGCGCGGCGAGCGCCGCCCCCGTGGCGGCGTCGGCGGCCTGCGGGGCCACGGCGGCGGGGGCGGCCTGTGCGGAGGCGCCGTCCGTCGTCGGGGACTTCTGGGGCTCTTCCGCCTTGGCCGCGGCGGCAACGCCACCCGGCTTGTAGTCGGCGAAGAAGTCCCACCAGGCCCGGTCTACCGAATTCGGGTCCTGGAGGTACTGCTGATAGATCTCGTCGACGAGCCACTCATTCGCGCCGAAGCCTGAGGCAGGGGTCTTCCCGCTCTCTGCTGATTCGGTCGTGGTGCTCGAGTTACTGGGGGACTGTGGCGACACGGCGGCAACCGCCCTCTTCCGCTTCACAAGGTATGGACAGCGGGAATAAAGGCTACGCCTCCCCGACGGTCTGATGCAGACCGGGCGGGACTTCCGTCGTGCAGGTCACATCGAACGGCGGGTTTCGCCGGTAGGAATGGCGGGAAACAAGCGTGGTTCGGGTAGGGGTCACCGAGGTTGCGGCCCCCTGGCTTCGCACCCCTGACGGACCCCGGACCGATGTGGCCGAGATCATGTCCTTCCCACTCGAACCCTACGTCAACACGCTCCCTACGAGCTGCCCGGAAGTGTGACAAGGATCCGGCAACCACGAGGAGATTCGGCCACGCCGATGTGGCCTCCGTGCAGGCCGACGGCCCAGCGGGCGATCGCCAGGCCGAGTCCCGTGCCGCCGTCACCGCCCCGGGCGCTGCCCCGGTTGAAGCGCTCGAAGACCCGCAGCCGCTCCGACTCCGGAATGCCCGGGCCCTCGTCGATCACCTCCAGCGCCAGGCTCCCCGCCCCCTCCGCGGACCGTGCCCGGACCGTGACCCGGCCGTGCGGCGGGCTGTGCTTGACCGCGTTGTCGATCAGGTTCGCCACGACCTGGTGGAGGCGCTCCGCGTCCGCGTGGGCCGCCAGCTCGGGCGGGAAGACGTCCAGGTGCAGGTGGACGTCGTTGCGGGTGTGCCCGCCGGAGCCGGTGCTCAGCCCGGGTCGCCCGGCCGCCGCCAGGCCCGATTCCTTCAGGACGCCCGACAGGTACGGCCACACCTCGAAGCTGCGGGCCTTGAGCGGGACCACACCGTTGTCCACCCGGGACAGGTCCAGCAGGGTCTCCACGAGCCGCCCGAGCCGCTCCGTCTGCTTGAGCGCCGTGCGCATCGTCTCGGGGTCCGCGGCCGAGACCCCGTCCACCACGTTCTCCAGCACCGCGCGCAGGGCCGCGATGGGGGTGCGCAGCTCGTGGGAGACGTTCGCGACGAGCTCCTTGCGGTGCCGGTCCACCGCCTCCAGGTCGTCGGCCATCAGATTGATCGTCGCGGCGAGGTCGCCCAGCTCGTCGCGCCGGCCCGAGCCGCGCACCCGGCGGGTGAAGTCGCCGTGGGAGATCGCCTTGGCCACGGTGGTCATCTCGTCCAGCGGCGCGGTCAGGCTGTGCGCCACGAACTGGGTGATCAGCATCGAGGCGATCACCGAGAAGACCGTGATGAAGCGGACCTCGGTCGCCGTGCGCATGGCCACCATCAGCAGGCCCGTGGTGATGAAGACCGAGACCACCACCAGGGTGCCCAGCTTGGTCTTGATCGAGAACGGCGAGTAGGGCCTGAGCCCGGGCCCCGGCAGCCGCCCGCTCACGGCTGCGCCGGGGTCTCCAGGGCGTACCCGACGCCGTGGACCGTACGGATCCGCTCGGCGCCGATCTTGCGGCGCAGGGCCTTGATGTGGCTGTCGACCGTGCGGGTCCCGGAGGCGTCCGCCCAGTCCCAGACCTCCGCCAGCAGCTGTTCCCGCGAGAGCACCGCGCGCGGGGTGCCCGCGAGGCAGACCAGCAGGTCGAACTCGGTCGGCGTCAGGTGCACGTCCTCCGCCTGGACCCGGACCCTGCGCTGCGCGTGGTCGATCTCCAGGTCGCCGAGGCGCAGCGTGGAGCCGCGCGGGGCGTGGGCGGCGATCGTCGCCCGCTCCACGCGGCGCAGCAGGACGTGCGCCCGGGCGGCCAGCTCGCGCATCGAGAACGGCTTGGTCATGTAGTCGTCGGCGCCGACCCCGAGGCCGACCAGCAGGTCCGTCTCGTCGTCGCGCGCGGTGAGCATCAGGACCGGTACCGGCCGCTGGGCCTGGACCCGCCGGCAGACCTCCAGCCCGTCGAAGCCGGGCAGCATCACGTCGAGCACGAGCAGCTCCGGCAACCAGCTCTCGGCGGCCGCGACGGCGGAGGGCCCGTCCGCCGCGGTCTGCACCTGGAACCCCTCGGCGCGCAGCCGGGCGGCGATGGCCTCGGCGATCGTGCGGTCGTCCTCGACGACGAGTACCCGCCGCTGTGCGCCGGGGGTGGCGGGTGACGCCGCGGCCCCGTTGTGGGTGGTGTGTGTCTGATCCATGTCCCGCCCCGGATAGTCCGACGGGGGACCCGTGAAGATCCCGCGTGTTGGGGTGCAGCGTAGAGGAGGCGCAGGGCCGCGGCTACGAGGGGTTCAGGGCGAGGTGGACGACGTCCGGGACACCTCGGGCAACCGGCACCTCTTCCGTCCGTACCGAGCTGAATCCGGCATTCCGCAACGCGTGCTCGAACAGTGCGGACGGTTGTGCGGACCATACGGCGAGCACCCCGCCCGGGGTCAACCGGGCCCGGCAGGCCGCCAGTCCGGCCGGAGCGTAGAGGCCGCGGTTGTCCTCGGTCACGGTCCAATCGGGGCCGTTGTCGATGTCCAGACAGAGGGCGTCGTAGGGCCCGGAGGCGGGATCGAGCAGGTGTGCGATCAGATCCGCCCGGACGATCTCGACGCGCGGGTCCGCCAGGGCCGGGCCCGAGATCGCGTCGAGCGGCCCGCCGCGGTGCCAGTCGATGACCGCCTCCTCCCGCTCGACCACGCTGATCCGCCCCCAGTCGCCCCGGGCGGACGCGTGGGCCAGCGAGAAGCCGACCCCGAGCCCGCCGATGAGCAGGGCCGGGCGCGCTGCCGGTGCCGCGCCATCGGTCGCCCCAGTCTCCCCGGTCTCCCCGGTCGCCCCGGAGGAGCCGGTCAGGGCGAGTCGGGCGGCGTCGACGAGCAGGCGCTCGGAGCGCCCGTCGGAGGTGTCCATGAGGAAGCAGCCGTTGGCGATGATCTCGTACGTCCCGCCGCGGCGGCGCAGGATGACCTCGCCGTACGGGCCCTGGCGGCGGTCGATCGTGACGGGGGCGGTGTCGGGCGCGGCGGGGCCGGTGGGGGAGACGGAGGAGGCGGGGGAGGCGGGGGAGGCGGAGGAGACGAAGGCTGACACGGGCGGATCCTCTCCGTGACCGGGCGGTCACTCGACCCCACAACGAAGCCCCGCCGGCGGGGGTTCCACCGGCGGGGCACGGTTCGTCAGGTTCGTCAGGTCCGTCATCTCCGTCAGGTCCGGGGCCGGTCCGTCAGGTTCGTCGGGTTCGGCGGTCCGTCGGGGGCGACCCGCGGCGGTCACCCCCCGGCGGGGGGTGCGTCCGGCAGGCGCAGGCCGTGGCCCGCGGGGAAGACGGGGTCCAGCGTGTCGTTCGGTACGTCCGGGCGGGACGCGGCCACGGCGGCCATCGACCGCGGCAGTTCGAACGGCAGCCGCCCCCGCGCCTCGGCCCGCCCGAAGGCCACGTCCAGCAGCGCCGCGTCGGCCGCGCCGTAGTCCGCGATCAGCGCTGCCGCCCGCTCCGCGATCTCCGGGAGTACGGCGGCCCGCTCCAGGTTGACGCACACCAGCGTGGGCACGGTGTCGAGCAGGCCGAGGATCCCGGCCAGCTCCGGCTCCGGGAAGGCCAGCGAGCCGGAGTGGAAGAAGGACTCGAACACGTTCTCGCGGGGTTCGTACGGCGTGCGCAGCCGCAGCACCGCCAGGTCCGCCCCGGCCGGGTCGGCGACCACGTCCCCGTACGCCGCCGCCACCGCCGGGTCCACGTTCTCGACGTACAGCTTCGGCCGACCGGACAGCGGCAGGAAGGAGTCCCGGTTGGTCAGGACGGTCAGGGAGCGCCGCTGGGCCGCCGCGCCGAGCGCCGTGAAGTCGGCCCGGCCGACCGTGGCCTCGGCGAGGTCGGGGTCGACGTACGGGTTCTCGAACAGGCCGAGGACGAACTTCTCCCGCAGCAGGCGCCGTACGGAGGCGTCGATCCGGGACTCGGTGATCCGCCCGGAGCGCACCAGCTCCACGACGACCTCGGGGCACTGCTCGCCGCCGAACTGGTCCGCGCCCGCGTCCAGGGCCCGCGCCGCCCGCTCGGCGACGGACAGGTGCTCCAGCCCCCAGGCGCGCGCCGGGTGGACCTCGCCGAAGATCACCGAGTCCGTGAGCAGCCCCCAGTCGGTGCAGACGATCCCCTCGAAGCCGAGCTCCTCGCGCAGCAGGCCGGTGACGACGCCCTTGTTGAAGCCGAAGCCCACCTCCTCCCAGTCCGTCCCGATCGGCTGGCCGTAGTACGGCATCATCTGCGCGCACCCGGCCGCGATCGCCGCCTTGAAGGGCTCCAGGTGGTGCTCGCGCATCCCGCCCGGGTAGACCTGCTCCTTGCCGTGGGCGAAGTGCGGGTCCTCGCCGTCCTTCTGCGGGCCGCCGCCGGGGAAGTGCTTGACCATCGCGGAGACCGACTCCGGCCCCAGGCGCTCGCCCTGGAGGCCGCCCACGTACGCCCGCACCAACTCGCCGGTCAGCTCGGCGTCCGAGCCGAAGGTGCCCGTCTGGCGGGCCCAGCGGGGCTCGGTGGCCAGGTCGATCTGCGGGTGCAGGGCGACCCGGAAGCCCACGGAGAGGTACTCGCGCCGCACGGTGTCGGCGAAGGCGCGCACCAGCTCGGGATCGCCGATCGCGGCGAGGCCGAGGGCTTCGGGCCAGGCGGAGAAGGCGCCGGAATTGAAGGAGGCGCCGATGTTGTCGGTGAAGGCGTGCCGCGGGTCGGTGGAGAGGGTGACCGGGATGCCGAGGCGGGTGGCCGCGGCCATCTCCTGGACGGAGTTCTGCCACAGCGCCATCTCGCGGGCGCCGTAGGTGCCCAGCAGGTTGAAGTGGGTCAGCAGCCGCTCGCCGATCAGCTCGGGCGTGGCGTGCGGGAGCATCGAGCCGTCGGTGTCCGTGACGGGCGTGCCGTCGGCGTTCATCATCAGCATCGAGTGGAACAGCTGGCCCGCCTTCTCCTCCAGGGTCATCCGGGAGAGCAGGTCCTCGACGCGCCGCTCGACGGGCAGGCCGGCGTCCCGGTACGGGTGCTGGGGGTCCTGGGGGTCCTGGGGGAGCGGCACGGGGTACTCCGGCGTGGGCTGGGAGGCGGGCGGACGCGTCCAGCCAAGCGCAAAAACCTTGTACCCACTAGGTATTCGGAAGTGACCTGGGTCACCGGCCTCCCGGGCCCTGGGAGGCCCCGCACTAGGGTGGTCCGCATGGCAGCAGCAGCACGGGAGCAGGGGCGCACGGCCCGCAAGGGCGCGGGCGGGGCCGCCGCGGCCCGGGGCACCTACGCCGTGGGCGACGCCCGGCGCCAGAAGATCCTCGACACCGCCGTGGACCACTTCGCGCGGTGGGGCTTCCACGCCTCCTCCCTCGCCCGCATCGCCGACGACTGCGGGATCACCCAGGGCGGGCTGCTGCACCACTTCCGCGGCAAGGAGGACCTGCTGCTCCGCGTCCTCGCCCAGAGCGAGCTGCACGACGTGGAACGGCTCTTCACGGACCCGCCCGGCGGCCGTGACGGGGGCGCCGTCCCCGCGGACGAGGGGGCGGTGGCCCGTTACTTCGCCACCGTCGTCGCCCTCGCCGCGGACAACGCCCGGCGGCCCGGCATCGTCCGGATGTTCCAGACCCTCGTCGGCGAATCCGGCAACCCGGGCCACCCCGCACACGCGTACTTCACCGAGCGCTACGCCCGGGTGCTCGGCCGGACCGTCGCCCTGCTGGAAGCGGGTGTCGCGTGCGGGGAGCTGCGGGCCGACACCGACTGCGAGGCGGCCGGCCGCGAGACCCTGGCCGTCATGGACGGCCTCCAGATCCAGTGGATCCTGGCACCCGCGGCCGTGGACATGCCCGTCCTGCTGCACGCCTTCCTGGACCGGCTGCTGCGCGGCATCTCGGCCGCGGGCACGGGCCTGGCGCCGTACGTCCCGGACGCCCGGGCCTAGGCAGCGGCTGGAGCGGGCGGGCCCTCGATCGCCGGGCGGGCGGGGCCGGGCGGGCCCTCAATCGCCGGGCGGGCTGGACGGGTCGAAGGACGGTAGTGCCTCCAGGACCTTCCGCAGGGACGGCGGGATCGCGCCGTCGGCCGCGACCACCTCGTGGCCGTCGTGGGTGAAGGCGTAGGTGAAGCCGTCGTACACCGTCGCTCCGCCCGTGGCCGAAGGCGGCGGGTGGGCGAAGTCGACCTGCCGGACGGCGGCGCGCAACCCGTCGAGGCGGGCGGCCGTCAGCTTCCCCGTGCCCACCGGCTTCGCCGAGCCGTCCAGCAGGGTCCACGACCCGTCGTCCAGAACGTCCAGGCTGCTCCGGTGCCCGGCGAAGCCCCCGCTGCGGGTGACGCGCAGCAGCTGCTGCGCGGCCCGGCTCGGGGTGACGTGGCCGGTGGGGGTGCCGGGGGCGGTCGGTGCCGCGCTGCCGGAGCCGGTGGTGCCGGGAGCGGCGGTGGGGGTGGGGGTGGGGATGGGGGTGGGGGCGGCGCTGCTGGACCCCGGCCCGGGGGCGGGTCCGGCCGGTCCGGTGGACGTGCAGCCGCCGAGGGCGAGCACGAGTACGACGGTCAGCGCGCCGACGGCCGATGCGGCCGTCGTTCGGTACGTTCGCACACCCCACCTCCGTGAGGACTCGGGTCGCCCCCGAGTATGGAGGTCCCGCGCCCGCACGTCACCCGGAGGCACACCATCAGCCGCAACACCGCCTGGTTCCGGCCGTGGCCCGGAGCGTGGCGCTGGCTGCCTCCGCTGCTCGCGCTCGCCCTCGGCCTGTGGGAGCTGCCGCGCGGCGGCTCCATGTGGCGCGACGAGTCGGTGACGTACCAGGTCGCCCACCGGACCTTCGGGCAGCTCACCGGCCTGCTCGGGCAGGTCGACGCCGTCCACGGCGTGTACTACCTGCTGATGCACGGCGTCTTCGCGCTGTGGGACGGCGGGTCGTGGGCGCTGCGGCTGCCCTCCGTCGCCGCCACCGCGCTCGCCGCCGCCGGCGTCGCGGCGCTCGCGCACCGGCTGGCCGGGGAGCGGGCCGCGCTGCTCGCGGGAGCGGCCTACGCCGTGGCGCCCCCGGTGCAGATGTACGCCCAGGAGGGCCGCTCGTACGCGCTGGTCGCGGCCGCCGTGATCTGGGCGACGTACTTCCTGGTGCGCGAGCGCTGGGTCGCCTACGCCGTGGTGCTCGCGCTCGGCTGCTGGCTGCACGAGTTCGCCGTACTGGCCCTGCTCGCGCACGGCTTCGTGGCGTGGCGCTCGCGGGCCTGGCGGTGGAGCGCCCTGGCCGTGGCGCTCTCGCTCGCCCCGCTGGTGCTGCTGAGCGCGGGGCAGGCGCAGCAGCAGCTCGGCTGGCTCGGCCGCCCGAAACCGGCCGACTGGGCGGCGTACGCCGTGGTCGCGGGCGCGGCGCTGCTGCTCGCGCGGGGGATCCCGGACCGCGCGCTCGTGCGGGTCGCGCTGCCCCTGACGCTCGTACCGCCCGGACTGCTGCTCGTCGTCTCGCTGGTGCACCCGCTGTACGTCGACCGGTACGTGCTCTACGCCCTCGCCGGTCTCGCCCTGCTCGCGGGGGCACGGCTGGCGGCGGGGGGCCTGGTCGCCTGGGTGGTGGCGGCCGCGCTGCTGGTGTCGTTCGGTTTCTGGTCGGCGTGGCTGCGGACGCCCGAGAGCCGCAAGGACGACGTCCTCGCCGTCGCGGCGGCCGTCCGGGCCGAGGCCCGCCCGGGGGACGCGGTGCTCTTCATGCCGGCGCGGCGGCGCGAATGGCTGCTGTCCTCGCCCGGGGTGTACGGGGCGCTGGACGACGTGGCCCTCGACCGGTCCCCGGCGACCTCGCGCACCCTGTGGGGCACCGAACTGCC
The DNA here is from genome assembly GCF_044454405.1 of Streptomyces sp. NPDC051555. Lineage (NCBI taxonomy): Bacteria > Bacillati > Actinomycetota > Actinomycetes > Kitasatosporales > Streptomycetaceae > Streptomyces > Streptomyces sp. NPDC051555. Next base: position 88,564 of record NZ_JBITDP010000009.1, read on the forward strand.
GGCGGCGCAGCTGCGCGCCCGGCTGCTCGCGGCCCCCCGGGTCCTCGCGGTCCTCGACCCGGTGGGCGAACCGGTGGACCCGTACCCGCGGGAGGCGGTGAAGCGGCAGGCCCTGGCCACGCACTTCGACCTGTGCCGGATCGTCCCCGTCCACGGCGCCCGCCTGGCCGTCTTCGCCCGCCCGGGCGGCTGTTCGTAGCCACCTCGGGAGCCGGTTGGGCAGGATGGGGGACCCCGCCGTACCCAGGAGGCTTGAAGTGACGGTCAGTTCCCCCTTCGACCACCCGCTGATCGGCGTGCGACGGCTCGCCGAACTCCTCGGGGAGGACGGGCTCGTCGTGCTGGACGCCTCCGTCGGGGCCCACCGCGGGGCGCCCCGGCGGATCGCCGGGGCGCGGCCCTTCGACCTCGACGGCGCCCTTTCCGACCACACCGCCCCCGCGCCGCACGCCATGCCCGGCCCCGAGGCCTTCGCCGGGGCCGTCCGGGCCCTCGGGATCGACGACACCAGCGCCGTGGTGGTCTACGACGGCGCGGGGATCCACTCCAGCGCCCGCGCCTGGTGGATGCTGCGGGCGATGGGCTTCGACCGGGCCGCGGTGCTCGACGGCGGACTGCCCGCCTGGGAGGCGGCCGGGCTGCCGGTCGAGGAGCTGCCCGCGGGGTACGACGGGCCCCGGGGGACCTTCACCGCCCGGCCCCGGCCCGGGCTGATCGTGGACAGCGCCGCCGTCGCCGCGGCCCTCGCGGATCCGGCGGGTGCGGCGGTCCTGGACGCCCGTACGCGCGAACGCTTCGCCGGCACGGCCCCCGAACCCCGGGCCGGGCTGCGCGGCGGGCACATGCCGGGCGCGCTCAACCTGCCGTTCGGTGAGCTCCAGCGGGGCGGTGCGATGCTGCCGGAGGCGGAGTTGCGGGCCGCCTTGCGGGGGGTGGCGGGGGATCGGGAGCGGCTGTTCGTCAGCTGCGGTTCGGGGGTCACGGCCTGTGTGCTCGCGCTGGGGGCGGTGTTGGCGGGGTACGCCGATCCGGGGGTGTACGACGGGTCGTGGAGCGAGTGGGGCGCCCCCGGCCCCCTCCCGGTGACCACCGGTCCCTGACCACGCCCTCGGGGCCCGCGCCCCGGCCTCGCGTCCACACCCTCCGCGCCCCGTGCCCCGGCCTTGCGTCCACGCGGGCCGGGGTCGATTCCTGCCGGGCCAGATTCAGCCGGTCCGGCGCTGCCTTCACGTGGGCCGGGCCAGATTCAGCCCGTCCGGCGTTTGAGGGCCCGCCGGGGGCCCCCGGGGGCGGGGGGGGGGGGGCGGGGCGGGCCCCCCACGGGGGAACAAGACCCC